>DAOTUQ010000101.1:0-96133 GCA_034437055.1 Anaerolineae bacterium | reverse complement strand
TGTACGAGACAGTACAGGCAGACAATGCCGACTTACAGACACAAATCGATGCGCTCCAAGCGGAAAATGCCGATTTAACGACGCGGATCGAGCGGTTGGAAGCGGTGATCATGGGCGGAACGAGCGCGGGTGTGTCACCGTGGGCGTTCCTGATCTTCATCGTCGGCGGCGGGTTCGCTGGCGTGGTCGTCCTCCAACGTAAAGGACATCAATGATGAAAGTTCGGTTATTCAGCCTCTTGGCGGGGCTGCTGGTCGCATTGACGGCTGCGCCCGTGTTCGCGCAATCTGGCGGCGGCTACGTCCTTGAAGGCATGGTCACCAATGGCGCGGGGAGCGCCCTCGGCGGTGGGTTCGAAATCGGCGGCAGCGTCGGACAGGCGAGCGCGGCGCTCACGGGCGGCGCGTTTCGGCAAACATCCGGCTTCTGGTCGCTGCCGCTGCTCAATCTGGTCAACAATGGCGATTTCGCTGACCCGATTGGCTCGGTCAATCTCAACTGGTCGGCGTTTGGCGACCCTGCAAACGCGATCCAGTCGCAGGTGGTCGGCGGTGTCATGGAGTTCTACCGCACCCCCGGCTCGAATCAGGCGGTCGTGCTGCAAAATACCGGACAGCCGCTGCCCAACGATGCTGCCCTGCGCGCCACCTTCCAGATCGGCAACAGCAGCAATGCGCGTAAGCGCGTCTCGGTGCTGATGCACGACATCGATTTCAGCGATATCACCTTCTGTACCTTCTGGATTCCGGCGAGTTCGCCGCTCAAGACCTATCAGATGCTCACGCACACGACCAAAGCGTGGTCACAGGCGTATATCTCGATCTATGCAGCGACGGCGGACAATCTGGCTGCATATCGGCTGGATAATGTGGTTGTACAGTACGAGCCGACCTTGACGTTGAACGAGACGCGCTGCATCGACCCGAATGCGCCCGCCGCGCCCGGCGGTGCCAATGGCGCCAACATGGTCACGAATGGCACATTCGATGCCCCATTCGGCAACGGCACCAGTTCATGGGGGACGTTCGGCAACCTGAATGCGCAGATCGCTGGCGGCATCCTCCAGCTTTATCGTACCGCCGGATCGCCCGCGGGGGCGGTGCTGCAAAACACCAGCACCAGCGCAGCGGCGAACATGCCGCTGGAAGTGGCGCTGCAAATCGGCAGTTTGAGCGCCGAACGACGACGCATCACCCTGCTGCTGCACGCCAACACCTTTGCCGATTTGCAAGCGTGTACGTTCTGGATTCCGCCCAACAGCGCGCCGCAAACCTACACCATTCAAGCGTACACAACGCAAGCGTGGAGCGTCGCATCCGTGTCGATCTATCCGTCAACGGTGGCAACCGCGGGCTATTTCAACATCGATAACGTCGTCTATCGCCAGCGACCGGGACTCACCTTGACGGGGACAGGCTGCTACGAGCCGGGATCGACCCCCGCCGAAGACCAAGCGGGCAGTTGGTCACCGCTGACCGCCCCCACCCTGCTGCCGACCGCCACCCCCATGCCGCTGCTGTCCAGCGATGGAATGCCGGCTGAGATTCCCATGTTCGTGACGCCCAGCCCGCTGCTGCCGAACGCAGCCGATGAAGGCACAAGCAGCGAGTAGGGGGTCGCGGCTCGGTAAGATGAATGCTCACCCCTTGCATGAGGACGAAGGTGGGCAGTCCTTTTGCAGCACCAACCGCCCAGTCATGACTGGGCGGTCGCAAAACCTACACGACTATTTATCACCGACGCCACCTGCGCCCACTGCCGCGCGCACGGCGTCGGCATACGGATTGTCGTCCGCGATGGACACGGGCTGATCGTCCAGGATCGCCAACAGCGCGTCCGCGAACGCCACTTCGATGGCATAATCCGCGCCGCGCCCGGCAAAATCCGCGCGGAGGCGCGCTAATTCGGCGCGCCATTCGCCCATTTTGTCGGGGACGGCGGTCTTGACGGCGACGGTGTTGCCCGCCAACCATTGGATCATCGCGGCGGGGAGCGTGGCGGGTGTATCCAACCAATCAGGCTGCGGTGTGGAGCGATGCGACGACCACAGTGTGTGGAACGTATCCGCGCCGAGTTTAGTTTTGAAGTTGAGCAGAATACTTTGCACTGTTTGGATTTCACGGGGGTTTTTCAAGCGTTCAACGGTTACATAGCCATCCCACAGTAAATCTAACGTTCTGTTGGGATTTTCCCCGCGCTGAATGAAGTGCCGTGCGAGGTTGATTTGCGTCACGGCGATTTCACGCGGGTCGTTCAACTGCTGAAGGGTGGTCAGCGCCGCCTCGTAGAGCGCCAGCGCCTCGTCCTAGCGCCCCAACTGCACGTACAAATCGGCAATCTTGCTTTGCGTCGCGGCGATGGAACGCGGGTCGTTCAACTGCTGAAGGGTGGTCAGCGCCGCCTCGTAGAGCGCCAGCGCCTCGTCCCAGCGCCCCAACTGCACGTACAAATCGGCAATCGAGCTTTGCGTCACGGCGATGGAACGCGGGTCGTTCAACTGCTGAAGGGTGGTCAGCACCGCCTCGTAGAGCGCCAGCGCCTCGTCCCAGCGCCCCAACTTCACGTACAAATCGGCAATCGAGCTTTGCATCACGGCGATGGAACGCGGGTCGTTCAACTGCTGAAGGGTGGTCAGCGCCGCCTCGTAGAGCGCCAGCGCCTCGTCCAAGCGCCCCAACTGCACGTACAAAGCGGCAATCGAGCTTTGCGTCACGGCGATTTCACGCGGGTCGTTCAACTGCTTTTTGGTGGTCAGCGCCGCCTCGTAGAGCGCCAGCGCCTCGTCCCAGCGCCCCAACTGCACGTACAAATCGGCAATCGAGCTTTGCGTCACGGCGATTTCACGCGGGTCGTTCAACTGCTTTTGGGTGGTCAGCGCCGCCTCGTAGAGCGCCAGCGCCTCGTCCCAGCGCCCCAACTGCACGTACAAATCGGCAATCTTGCTTTGCGTCACGGCGATGGAAAGCGGGTCGTTCACGCTTGTATAATAGGTTAGGCTTTCCTCTACTGATTGAATCGCTTTTTCGATCATGCCGCTGTTTGCATACAAACTGCTGATCGAAAACAGCAGATTTGCGCATCGATTCATATCGCCGTCATGACGCAGCAGCTTAATCGCTGCTTCCAACCAGATCAAGCGCGACCTTGTTGTGCCCTCTTTGATATAATGCAGTTGATCGCCCCGATAGAAGAAATAATTGCGCATTGTCAGCGCCAATCTGCCCAACCGTTCGCCCGGCTGTGCTTCATCCACCAACGTATCGCCCACTTCCAAGACATGCGGCACGAGCGGATCGAGTTCGCCCCACTGTTCCAACGGCAGTTCATCGAACGCCCCAGCTTGCGCGATCACCCAGTCGGCATAGCGCGCGAACATATCGTCCAGCTCGCCCTCCCCCCGCGCCAGCGCGCGCGCATACGCCCGCAGCACGCGGTGCTGCGTATAGCGACCCTCATCCGCCGCGTCCAACAGGCTGGCGTCCAACAGTTTCTCCAGCGGGCGGTCAGCGGCAGCCGCGTTCGGATCGCCCCACAGCGCCGCCAACAGATCGAGATCGAAGCTGCTTTCCAGCGCCAGCACGCCCAACGCGCGGAAGCGCCGCCGGGTGTCGTCGTTCAGGTCGTAATAGCTCAATTCTAGCGATTTCGACAGGTTCAAATCTTTATCATTCGGATCGACGTTCAAATTGGCGAACGGATCGCGCGGATCGTTCAGCCCGGCGAGGATCGTCTGGGCATAGCCCGCGCCGCGCTTGCGCACGCGCGCGGCTGCCAGCGTGACCGCCAGCGTATGCCCGCCGAGCGCGCCGCTGATCTGGGCGTAGATCGGGTCGGCGGGATCGCCGTTGACGGTCGCCGCGATCAGGCGCGCGCCCTCGGCGGGCGTCAGCGTGTTCAGTTGGATGTCCGCGCCGCTGACCGTCTGTGCCAGCGCGCTGCTGCGGGTGGTGATCAACAGGCGGCACGCCGTCCCAGCGACGAGGAACTGATCGACCACGCGGTAATCCCACACATCATCGAGGATGAACAAGGCGCATTTTTGCCCGGTCTGCAAGAACTGGCTCAGGCGCGCCGCCGCGCTGTTCACGTCCGTCCCCGCGCCAACATACAACTCGCGCGCGTCGCCCAATGCCGCGCCGATATCGCCCAAGCGCGTCTGGATGCTGGGCGTTTGTCCAATCGGCAGCCAGATCACGCCGTCATGGAAGCGCCGCCGGATGGCACAGTCATACGCCAGCGCCGCCGCCAGCGTGCTTTTGCCGATGCCGCCCTGCCCAAAGACGGCGGTGGCGCTCTGGGCGGTCGTGCTGACGACCGTCGCCTGAATCGCGTCGGTCAGCAGGGCAGCGCGCGCGGCATTGAACGGCTGTTCGCGGACGATGTAGGCGTCGGGCAGCACCTTGAGGACGCCGATGGGCGTACCGAGCGGCGTCTCGTCGCGCAGCCGCGCGCGCAGCCCGTCAACGTCGTCACGCGCCCGAAAATCGAGCGCGTTGATATCGCGCAGTTTCGACGGCAGCGCGGCGTGATCGCCCGCGCGCAGGATCAGCGTGATCGGCTTGCACAGGCGCAGCGCGCACTCCCATTCGGCGCGCACATAGTCGGACGCCCACGCGCCCGGCGCGGCGACCAAGATGAAACGGTCATGGGCGCGGATCGCGGCTTCGATCTCGGCGGTGAACGTTTCGCCGCGCGATGGCAGCGACTCCCAATCCCACCACACATCGTAATCCGCCGTGAGCGCGTCGTACAGCCGCCGCATGAACGAGCGCGCGGGGTCGGCATAGGCGGCGCGGTCGCTGCCCGCATCGTCGGCGCGCGCATACGACAGGAACACGCGCAGTTTGGGCGCGATGGCATCGGGCGCGCCGCCTTTCAGCCACTGTCGGAGTCGGGGCAAGTCTGGCGTGAGCGTGGCGAGCGCGTCATGACCCTTGCGCCGCGCGACCTCCACAAGGAGCGCATCGAGCAGCTTGCCGTCATTGTCGGGCGCGATTCGCTGGCACAGATGCAGGCTGAACGTCTGCGCATCGAGATCGTAGTTCAAGCGGGTGATCAGCGACGGGTTCCAGCTAAAGGCGCTGGCGACGAAGGTTTTTCGCACCTCTAGGGTGATCAACAATGGCGCGATCAGGGCGATCAGGGCATCGTGCGGACGGTCGGACATGGGCGGCGTCTCCGATGAAACGGCTTTGCTTGATAATATGAAAACGATACCGCATAAAGTGGCGTTTCGTCAACGTGAGCAGCACGCAGCACTAAGCGCGTCAAGAAAGTTCTTAAAGCAACCTCACCCCCCGACCCCTTATCCGGTACGGAGCGGGGGTGAGGTCGAACAAAACCCGCGAAAATCGAGTTTGCAGACACGCGCTAGTACGGAGAGGGGGTCGAGGGGTGAGGTGAACGGTTGAGAGCCGATCCAAAACTCAGGTTACTTACACGTGTAAAATGACAGCCGATACCCGAAAACGGCTGCCAATTGGGTGATTGCGCTGCACCGGATGCTCAGGCAGGACGGACGAATTAAGGCGACGGCGCGCGCCCCGTCGAAGCGCGAACCATGAGGCGAACGGGAATGCGAATACTTTGCGGTGGCAGCGAGGGATTTTGGATGCGCATCAGCAGCAGCCGTGCCGCCGTGCGCCCGACCTCTTCAGCATTGACGCGCGAAGTCGTCAGCGATGGGTTGATGTAAGCGGCAATTTCAATATCGTCAAAGCTGGCAATCGATACATCATCGGGAACGCGCAGCCCGCGTGAAGTCGCCGTATGCAGCGCGCCAATCGCCAAAATGTCATTGATCACCACAATGGCTGTCGGGCGTGGGTTGAGTTCCAATAGTCGGTGCGCGGCTTGATAACCGGCTTCGATGGTCGTGCCACAGCGGGCAATCAACGTTTCATCGCCTTGCAACCCGGCACTCTCCAGCGCATCGGCATACGCTTTGAGGCGCTCGGCACCCAGAAAGGGATTGGCGACGCCGTAAACGAGACCGATGCGTTGATGTCCTAGTCCGATCAGGTGACGCATCACTTGGATCGCGCCGTCGTAGTAGTTCGGCGCGGTCATGTCAAATAATTCATGCGCCTTCGCTGCCTGTGCGTCCTGCGGCAGTGAGCCAACAATCACCAGTGGCATCCGACTGCGTGCCAGCTTTTCAACCTGCGCCATCACCCGTTCAGGATAGGTCAGCAGCAGGATCAACCCATCGATGCGCCGACGAGAGAGCGCCTCGATAAAATGCGCTTCCCGATCTGGATCGAGCGAGGTCGTGGCGAGCAGCAAATCCATCAAATCCGTTTGCAACTGCTGTTCAACGCCGTTGGCAATCTCCCAGTAATGCGGATTTTGCATGTCGGGAATGAGCAAGCCAATGGTATTGGTCGTCCCAGAGCGCAGCGACTGCGCCCGCGCATCGGGCTGATAACCAAGCTCTTTAACCGCTTCGAGGACACGATTGCGCGTTTCGTTGGTAATGGGAAGGGTGGCTTCTGCCAGTCCATTGACGACATAAGAAACCGTCGCTCTGGAAACACCGGCGAGTCGGGCAACATCGGTTTGAGTTGGACGTTTGATCATCAATTTCAACCATGAAATGCTGCTGATACATTCGCTCGAAGACAAGGCTCGAAATCGGTTGTGACGATGACACGATTGCGGATGAACACCATTTTAGCGTGGCGCTCCGCATGGACTCAAGAGCCGCTCAGGGCAAAAAGTTGACTCCTCCGATTGATATCCATTATAATTTACACGAGTAACCTAAGCAACCATGTAAATCTGGAAAGGCGGACGCAGCTCCAATTCTCAGCCTATGTAAACCGAAGTATAAAGATTTAAGCAGCAAAACGCTATTAAGGAGACAGAAATGAAAAGCTTGCTTCATGGTCGAATTAGATTCACGCTAATTACCCTACTTGCCCTCGTACTTGTCAGTTCTGTGGTCGTCGCCCAGGATGATCTTTCCGGTGAGATTGTCGTCAGCTTCCAGAGCCGCGATACCCAAACCTGGACGGCAGTGTGCGAAGCCTACGAAGCCCTCCACCCCAATGTCGATTGCCTCGTGGAACTGCGACCGGCTGAGGGTTATCAGGATTGGATTCGGACGCAGTTTGCAGGCGGCGACGTTCGTCCGTCACTGGTCAACGGCAACGTGGTCGCTGATCTGGTCAATCAGAAAGCCTTCCTCGATCTCAGCTCCTATTTGGATTTGACCAATCCCTATACGGGTGAAGCGTGGCGCGCTTCGATTGAAGCGGGCGCGCTGGCAAATATGTCCGATCCGCTCTCTGGCGAGCTGTACCTGCTCAACTTGGAAACCGTCCAAGTGCTGTGGTTCTACAACCGTGCCGCATTTGAGCAGGCGGGCATCCTCGCTGACGCTGACGCGATTGCGGCGACCCCCAACAATCAGCCGACGTGGGATCAATTCTTGGGCTGGTGTGATTCGCTGACCTCCGCTGGCTATATCCCAGTCGCTATCGAAGGCGATTTCCGCTCATTCTGGGAATTCCGCTTCGGCTGGATGGCGCGTATGTATGCTGACCAGTTCACCCGCGATGAAGCCGAGCTTGTCCGCTCACAACCCGGTGACTGGAACTTCCGCGACGGCATCGACGATGTTTGGGCATATGACCCGACCGACAACCACAACGATGACAACATCAATGTGACGTTCAATTCGGTACGCAAGATGATCGCGCTGCGTGACGGTTTGCAGACGGTCAATGGGCCCGAATGGCGCGCGATGTACGAAAACTTCGGCGAGTTCGCCACCCGCTGCGCGCCACCGGGTTGGATTGGCACATCGGATGCTTACCCGCTGTTCCTGACGGGTCAGGCAGCGATCCGTTTGGACGGCGCATGGCTGATCAGCAGCTTTGAGCGCGACATTCGCAACTTGGCAGAAGGAACTTACAACTACACCGGCGCCGAAGCCAGCGGCGCGACCCCCACGCCGTCGGCAGGCGACCTCGCCGCCAGTGTGTTCGAAATTGGCAGCTTCAACAACCCATCGATGGAAGGTGAATTCGTCGATGCGCCAGCGCGAACGATTGAAGTCAATATCGGCTTCTGGTCAATTCCGGCGAAATCGCAGCAGCAGAACGACCTCGAAGTGGACTTTATGATGTTCGTCACCAGCCCAGAGGGCTACGGCATCTACCTGCAAAACGTCCTCGACCCCAATAACGCGGACAGCGTTGGGATCAATGGACCGCCGACCATTCAGGGCATCTCGCTTCCGCCTGAACTCGAAGCCCGCTTCGATGCGCTCCGTCTGATCGGCAACACCGAAAAAGATACAGCTGGAACTTACCGCTCACGCGGTGTCGCAGACTATCAGCCGTCGGTACGGGCGTGGGTCGATCTGGCGCAGAGCTATTTCCTCGGTGACATTACCGTTGACGAATTCTTGGATAGCTATCAACAGTCCCTCATGGACAATTTCGATGGCATTCTCGAACATCAGAACCTGACTCCTGAAGACCTCGAAGATCCGTCTCGTCGCCCGGAAAATACGTAGGCGACCTGGCAGCTTAAAGGTCATTGGCGGCACATCGAGGCGCTGGGGTTAAGCCAGGGCTATCGCACGAAGATACAACGTCTCATTCACCTCACCGACTGACCCTCTCTCCGTACCGGAGAGGGGGGAGTCTGCGCCGAACGTTCCCCCTCTCTACGCAGTGGAGAGGGGGTCAGGGGGTGAGGTGAATTTCTTCAATTGAGACCTCGTATCTTGATGCAATAGACCTGGGGGTTAAGCCAAGACAGCTTGACTCCGGCGCGTTGTGCGTTCACCCGATAAGGAGTGTAATAAAATCATGCGGTATCCACTTCGTATTATCCTCGTGGTGCTGGTCATATCATCCATTTTTGCCATGAGTTCTGCAAGCCTGTTCGCGCAAGAGGGCAGCCTAGAGGTCGTTCCGGGCGGCGCAGTTTATGGCACCGCGCTCTCTGCTGATGGGGCGCTCTGGGTCGTTGGCACGCGCGACGCCATCGTGAATGCCTATGACGACGCCGGCAATGTCCTCTGGACATTTGAGCCAGACAGCACCGTTTGGAGCGTCGCCACCAGTGCCGATGGGTCGCGGACGGCAGTCGCCAGCGAAGATCGTCATGTCTATCTGCTCGACGCGCAGGGCTTACCCCTGTGGAGTTATCGCTCATCGCGCATTTTTGTTGATGTGGCAATGTCCGCAGATGGCAGCCGCGTCATCGCCTCGGATGAAAATCGTGATCTGATTTTGTTGGATGGCGTCACCGGGACGGTTCTGTGGCAGAAGCGTCTCCTCGATACTGCCGATACGGTAGACATCTACGGTGACGAGTCCATGCGGATTCTGGTCGGTTCACGGGACGCATACTTGACCGCTTACACCGAGTCGGGTGATATTGACTGGCAGGTACGCTATGCAGCCGACGTGATCGATGTGGCGATGACGCCAGACGGGACCCGCGGCATTATTGCGACGCTTGACGGGTTGATTACCCTCATCAATGGCGCAGACGGCGCGACGATCTGGCAAGACACACCGCCACAGGCTCCAAACTGTACGGCGCGAGATCGCAACTTCTGTTTGCGCGTAGACATTTCTGGGGACGGGCAGCAGCTTCTGATCGGCACGCTCGATAGCAATATCTACATCCTCGACGCGCTGAACGGGGATATCGTGCAGCAGCAGGTGCTTGAACGGTCGGTCACCTCCGTTTCGATTGCGGTCGATGGCAGCGTTCTCCTCTACGGCGACCGCAATGGCAATGTCCGTATCCTCCAAATGGAAGCGAGCGCGGCGAACTTTGCCGCCCAACAAGACTCACAGCGACTCGAACTCATGACCATCATGGGTACGGTTGTGGTTGCGCTGGGTGTTTTCACCCTTTGGACGCGCCGAACGACCCGTGGACGCCAATTCTGGCAGGTTCTCAGTCGTCCCAGTAAACAGCGCCTGCAGGTCATGTGGCGCAGCCGCGTCGCCTATTTTCTGATCTTGCCCACGCTCATCTTGCTGTTGGTGTTCAACTACTATCCGGCAGCATCGGGCATTTACCACGCCTTCACCAAGTGGATTCCCGGCATTGAAACAGAGTGGGTCGGGCTGGATAACTTTCGAGATATCGCCAACAGCCCCTATTTCTTTGTCGGCATCCGCAACGCGGTCATTCTGGCGTTTGCCGCCTTCATCAAACTGGCAGTCCCGCTGTTGGTTGCCGAATTGATCTTTCACATTCGCAACGGGATCGTGAGCTACACCATGCGCACGTTGTTCATCATCCCCTTGGTACTGCCAAGTGTCGTCACCATTCTTTTGTGGGTGAATATCTATGATCCCAATATTGGTTTGCTCAATCAGACCCTCAATGCGCTTGGACTGACCGACCTTGCGCGCTCTTGGTTGGGCGACCGCAATACGGCGCTGCCCGCTATCATCACCATTGGCTTTCCTTGGGTCAGCCCGTTCGCGCTGCTCATTTTCTATGGGGGTCTGGTTGCTATCCCGGACGAACTATTGGACGCCGCGAAGGTCGATGGTGCAACCCCATGGATGCGCTTCTGGCGCATTGATATTCCGCTCATCATGGGACAGATTCGGCTGCTCACCATCTTGGCATTCATCGGCAGTTTGCAGGAATTTCAGAGCATCTTCCTGACAACCGGAGGCGGACCTGGCAATGCGACCTATACGCCCGCTTTAGAATTATATTATCAAGCAACGCGCTTCAACAATTTCGGGCTGTCATCCGCGATGGGGGCGGTGCTGTTTTTCGCCATCCTCGGCGGAACGCTGCTCAACTTGCGTGCGCTGCGCTCGCGGGCTGAATATATACCCGGTTAAGTGGAGGTGATGGTGGCAACACGACTTTATGAAAACCTTGACGCGGCGGCGTCAAGCTCATCCACACGAGCGAAGGCGCGACGGCAGTTTGACCAGACCCTGATCATCGGTGTATTGATCGGACTGCTGCTAGTGACCCTGGTGCCTATCGTGTTGATGCTGGTCATGTCGTTTAAGGATAACGGGCAAATCTATGGTCGCTTCTGGAGCCTGCCCAACCCCGTGCGCTGGCTGAATTACGAGAGCGGCATCAGCGTGATGAGTGGCTACATTCGCAATACGCTCGCCTATTCTGCCATCTCGGTGGTGGCAGTCGTCATCCTGTCGTCGCTCACGGGTTATGCCTTTGCCCGCCATCAGTTTCCGTTCAAAGAACCGCTGTATCTTGGGGTACTGGCGCTGCTGATGATCCCCGGCGTGCTGACGTTGATTCCATCGTTTGTGCTGGTGAAGGAACTGGGCATCCTCAACACGCCGTGGGCGTTGATTCTGCCGTGGACATCCGGCGGGCAGGTCATTGGCACGCTGTTATGCCGCACTTTTTTCGCCACCTTGCCGCAAGAGATCTTCGACTCTGGCAAAATCGATGGCGCGTCCGAATTTCAGCTTTACTCGCGGATTGCCGTGCCGCTGTCCTTTCCAATTCTCACGACCTTGGCGATTATGCACCTCGTCGCCACCTATAACGATTTTATCTGGCCCCTGCTGACCATCAGCAGCCCAAATTTACAGGTCGTCTCGGTCGGGCTGACGCAGTTCACCTCGCAGTTTGGGATCACCGACTGGGGTCCCCGCATGGCGGCATATGTCGTCGCCACCATCCCGCTGCTCATCCTGTTCATGTTTGGGATGCGCTACTACGTGCGCGGCATCACGGCGGGCGCGGTGAAAGCCTAGCCCGCGCTGCGAACGCGATTGATTCGATGAATACCGAGAAAGAGCGAAGCGATGACTTGGACACCTGATTACCCCGATGGACGCCCCATGGCGACGCGCAGACTGCCCGCCCACGATCACGGCATCGTCCTCAAGTACGGCGATGCGCCCGATGGCAGCGATCTATATGGCGCGCGTGATCCATGGGTATTCGAAGCCGACGGCATGTACTATCTGCACTATGATGGTGGTGGGGAACAGGGATGGCTGTGTGTATTGGCGACCAGCCCAGACGGTGTGAACTGGACGAAACAGGGGGCAAGGCTTCAGATGGGCGCGCCCGGCACGGACGATGCTCGTTCCTCCAGTTACGGATCAACCTATTATGACGGCAGCCAGTGGCACATGTTTTATCTGGGGACGCCCAACACCTCACCAGCGCCAGATCGCATTCCCGCATTCCCCTATTTAACGATGAAAGCGCGCGGCGACTCGGCGGCGGGACCGTGGCACAAACAATACGATGTCGTCCCTTTTCGGCTCAAGCCCGGCAGTTATTTTCAAGACACCGCCAGTCCCGGACATATCATCAAACAAGGCGACGAATATCTGCAATTCTTCAGCGCCTCGACCACCGAAGGCGGCAGTATCAAGCGGACACTCGCTATCGCCCGCACGCGCGATCTTAATGCAACGTGGACGCCTGATCCCGAACCGATCCTGAGCTTGGACGAACAGATCGAGAATTCTTCGCTGTATTTTGAGCCAGAAAGCCAACAGTGGTTTTTGTTTACCAATCACGTGGGCATTGAACCGCTCGCATCCAGTTCATCGGCAGCGCCCGCAGTGGTCGAATACACAGACGCGGTGTGGGTGTACTGGTCGTCCGATCTCAATCATTGGAACGCGCAGGACAAAGCGGTGGTGCTGGATCGCAATAACTGCCATTGGTCGCCGCGCATCGTGGGACTGCCATCGGTGATCAAGATTGGCGCGCGGTTGGCGCTGTTCTACGATGGACGCGACGACGCACGAGTCGGCGATCAACGGCAGGATGTTGGCTTGTCATGGCATATGCAGCGCGATATTGGTCTGGCTTGGCTTGACCTGCCGCTGCGGCTCGGTTAATCAGCGGGGCGCAGCAGCCGCTGCATGGTGCCGCCGAGGATTTCATCGCGTTCAGCCGGCGGGATGAAATCACAGTGCGTACGGAATGCTTCGAGCGCCTGTCGATAGGTCATGAATCCGCGCGCCACTGGATAATCTGATCCCCAACACAGGCGCCGCGCGCCAAACTGCGCATAAATGGCGCGCACAATCGGGAACACATCGGCATACGGATAATCCCAGGCTGGCGACTGGGTTGCATAATAAAAGCCGGAGATTTTGATGAAGATGTTCTCGTATGGCGCTGAGGCAAGGATCGCGTCCAGATGCGCAGAATCCCCCGCGCGCGGGTGTCCAAGATGGTGGATGAGGATGGGCAGTTCTGGAAAGTGCTGTGCCACCGTGCGAATGGCATGTTGCTGATGCGGGTGACAATGAATGCTGGCGATCAGATGCGCATCGGCGGCGGCGGCGAAAAATGCCAGCCCGTCCGGGCTGCTGCACCACGCGCCATCATCGGCGGCGTTCAGATAATGGGTGAAGCCGTTTGGCTGCCACCGTTCGATGGCGCGGTGCAGTCGGGCAGCTGCGCCCGGCTGGTGGTAGGTGGGCTTCCACATACTGTCGATATCGACAACGTGAGCCAATCGCGCCGGATAACGCCGCACGGCTTCGGTGATGAATTGGTTGTTGTCGGGGTTGTTGTCGATTTCAGCGCAGACGATCAGCGCTTGGTCAACACCGTTGACATCCATTTCATGGAGTAATTGCTCGACCGACGCACGGGATTCAGGATCGGGGACAGCGGGCTGGTAGGGCCATTGTGTCCAAGCGTGACAATGACTGTCGATAATCACAGTAAACTCCGTTCAGATTGCGGCGCGATCAGCCAGCAAAAACGTGCGCGTTCCATATGCTACTATTTTATACGTGTAATCGCTCAAAAGGAAAAATTGATACGATGATGGCTACCCTACAATTTGCTGCCCCAAAAGAACGTCGTGTCGCCGTGATCACGGGTGGCGCGCGCGGCATTGGCGCGGCGAGCGCGCTCCGGATTGCTGAAGAAGGTCGTGACATTGTGATCGCGGATGTGGGCGATGGCGCGGAGGTCGTCAAGCAGATCGAAGCCCTCGGTCAGCGGGCGCTGTTTGTGCCAACCGATGTCGCGGATGAAACCGCCGTGAACGCCTTGGCAGCGATCACGATGGAGGCGTTTGGACGCTTGGATATCTTGGTGTGCTGCGCCGGCATTCTCGGCAAAGAAGTCTCGTTTCTGGAACAGTCCGCCGCTGATTTCGACCGGGTGATGCGGATCAATGTCTACGGCGTGTTCTATGCCCATCACGCGGTCATTCCGCATATGCTGGCGCGCGGTTGGGGGCGCTGTGTCACGATTACATCGGGCGCGCGTCACGGCGCGCCCCACGTCGTGCCGTATGGCGTCTCGAAAGGCGCGGTCTTTTCATTCATCAATTCGCTCGGCAATGCCTATCCCAAACAGGGTGTGTTTGTGAATGGCGTCGAGCCGGGACGCGCGCTCACGCAGATGGTGGTGCCGCGCTTCTCTGCCGAGCATCTAGCCAATCCCGGCACACCCATCGGGCGTTATTCCGATGCTGAAGAAGTCGCTGAGGTGGTTGAGCTGCTCACATCGGAGCGCAACACCTACACAACTGGCTCGGTATGGAGCGTCAAGGGCGGTACGGGCTAACCGTCCGACAGGAAAGTTCTTAAAAGCAACCGCACCCCAACCCCTCTCCACCTAGAGCTGAGGGGAGGACATGTTTGGTTTTCTCCCTGATTCACCTCACCCCTCAGCCACCTAGAGAGGGACGATGCAGCGCGTTTTTCTCCCGCTGGCACGGCTGAGGGAGTCGAGGGGGCGGTGCGGTCTCTATCTTGGTTTACCGGCTTGATGGACTGGACTACTCGACCAGAAAGGCGACACCCATGGCAGCACAAGCGAAAATTGCCGTCATCGGCACGGGTTGGTGGGCGACAACCGCACACATCCCCGGCTTGAAGGAGCAAGATAAGGTCGAAGTGGTGCTGATCGACTCCGACTCGACCGCGCTGCACGTTGCCGCCAGCGCCTATGGCATTGCCAACGCATTTAGCAGCTTATCCGACGCGCTGGCTGCCTGTCCCGATTTGATGGGGGCGATTGTTGCCGTCCCGCATCGGTATCATTACGATGTTGGGCGTGCGGTGCTAGAAAGCGGTCTGCACCTGCTGATCGAAAAGCCGATGACGCTGGTTGCGCCTCATGCGCGCCATCTCATCGAATTGGCGGACAAGCGTGGGCTTCAACTCGTCGTCGGTTACTTCTATCCCTACGTGCCGCTGTTCCAAGAAGCGCGCAAACGCATTGAAGACGGCTTGGTGGGGGATATCGAATACATCACCTGCAGTATGTCATCCATGACCGTCGAGCTGTTGCGCGGCAATCCCGATGCGTATCGGCAAGTTTTGCCGTACCCGGTCGTCCTACCCGGCAAAAATACCTACAGCGATCCATCAGTGGCGGGTGGCGGACAGGGACACTTGCAGGTGACCCACTCGACCGGGATGATGTTCGCGCTGGCGGACGACCTGCGGGCTGAAAGCGTATCCGCCTTCATGAACAAGCTTGATACGCGCGTTGATATCGCCGATGCGTTTGCGGTGCGTATGGAAAACGGCGCTGTCGCCACGATTGGCAGTACCGGCAATATTGGTGCTGGAGATCGCGGCGTCCTCGAAGTTCACCTGCACGGGAGTAAAGGTCGTTTGCGCGTTGACCTGTCCGCGGGGCAGTTGTACGTCCGCCAGCACACGGGGAAAGAAGAATTCCTTCAGTTGGACGGGGTTCTGAATCTTGGTCAGAAATCGTCACAGCATTTCGTCGATTTGCTGTTGGGAGTCGGCACAAATTCAGCGCCGGGTCGAACCGTCGGTTTATATTCGGTCGAATTGCTCGATGCAGCGTACCGCTCTGCCAGTCAAGATGGTCAGTCGGTGCGCGTTGCCTCGCTCTACGAAAACTTCAACGACGAATAGCGGGCTGTTCAGGGCTATCGCATCAAAATTGACAACAGGTTCATGAGGGTGCGAACCCTATCGTAGGGGCGCATCGGGATGCGTCCGTCGTCACAGGGGGTTCACGAACCGCCCCTACAAAACCTAAAATCACATGCTTGAGCCTCTAACGAAATTTGAAGCGATTACCCCGATGCGCTGATCAGGGCAATCGCGTTCTAGAGCGTGTCTGCAAACTCGATTTTCGCTTGTTTTGTTCGACCTCAACCCCGCTGCATACCGGAGAGCGGGTTGGGGGGTGAGGTTTCAGCGTTTGCAGACAGACCCTAAAACCATGCGGCTCTAAAAATTCATCATGACCGTTACTGACAGTATTTTATGTGTCACAATGGGCTAGAAGCGTTCATTTTTGTCACGAATTGCTAGAACGCGATTGCCTGACGCGCTGATGCGTTGCCGTTGACGAAAGCGTGCTGAAGTTGTTACAATTAAACTCATGTTTACGCCAATTTTAGCCACTAAACTTTTTATTCCTGCTGCTCGACCGCAAGTTGTCCGCCGCTCACGCCTGAGCGAGCGGCTGAACGAGGGTCTGCACCACAAACTAACACTCATCTCTGCCCCTGCGGGCTTTGGCAAAACCACGTTGATCAGCGAATGGGTCGCCGTTTGCGAGCGACCGGGCGCGTGGCTCTCGCTCGAAGAAGCGGACAACAACCCCACCCGCTTTCTAACTTATCTCGTCGCTGCGTTACAGACGATTGCGCCGAATATTGGCGCGGGGGTGTTGGCTGCGCTCCATTCGCCTCAGCCCCCGCCAGCAGAAGCGATTTTGACGTCCCTGCTCAATGAAATCATCACCATCCCAAACCCGTTCGTCCTCGTGCTTGATGACTACCATGTGATTGATGCCAAACCCGTTGACGATGCCCTTACCTTTCTCATCGAACACCTGCCGCCTCAGTTGCACATCGTCATTGCCACGCGCGAGGATCCCCGTCTCCCCTTTGCCCGGCTGCGCGCACGAAACCAATTGACCGAACTGCGCGTCACAGACTTGCGCTTTACGCCCTCCGAAGCCGCCGAATTTCTCAACCACGTGATGGGTCTCAACCTATCAGCCGACGACATCGCTGCGCTGGAAACCCGCACCGAAGGTTGGATTGCCGGACTGCAACTCGCCGCAATTTCATTGCAAGGCAATCAAGACGCTACCAGCTTCATTAAAACGTTCACGGGTAACCATCATTTCGTGCTGGATTATCTGGTAGAAGAAGTGCTACAACGGCAGCCAGAAAGCGTCCAGACGTTTCTGCTGCGCACGTCGATCCTCGACCGTCTATGTGGGTCGCTTTGTGATGCCGTTCTGCTGAATCCTTCGGCAACGGGCGAAGCAACCCTCGCCGATCTCGAACACGCCAACCTGTTTATCGTCCCCCTTGACAACGAACGGCGTTGGTATCGCTATCATCATCTCTTTGCAGATTTGCTGCGCCAGCGCTTGCATCAGATCACGTCCTCGTCGGGGGATAAAGGGAGCGAGAAGGGCGAATTACACCGACGTGCCAGCCAATGGTACGAAGACAATGGATTGGAGATGGAAGCGTTTCACCACGCGGTTGCTGCCAATGATGTTGATCGCGCGGCGCGCCTGGTTGAAGGCAAGGGGATGCCCCTTTTCTTTCGCGGCGTGGTGGCTCCGGTACTGAAGTGGTTGGAATCGCTGCCAACGACGGAACTTGATGCAAGACCCGCGTTGTGGGTGATGTATGCCTCGGCATTATTGTTCGCCAGCCAAGTGACCAACGTCGAGCCAAAATTACAAGCTGCGGAAACAGCCCTACAAGGCGTCGATCTGGACGACAAGACCCGCGACTTGGTTGGACACATTGCATCCATACGGGCGACTTTGGCGGTCATTCAGCACGAATTAGACACCATCATCACCCAGTCACATCGCGCGTTGGCGTATCTGCATCCCCATAACTTGCCTGTCCGCACGGCGACGATCTGGACGCTGGGGTACGCCTATCACCTTCAGGGAGACCGCGCCGCAGCCAGCCGCACCTATACCGAAGCCATCTCGACCAGCCAGATGATTGGGCATTCCATCATCACGATTATGGCGACAATCGGCTTGGGCAAAATCCAAGGACTAGAGAACCAGCTTCATCTCGCCGCCCAGAGCTATTGGCGTGTCCTACAACTGACGGGTGATCCGCCGCTGCCCGTTGCCTGCGAGGCGCATCTTGGCTTGGCACGTATCTTCTACCAATGGAACGACATGGACGCCGCCCAACAACACGCCCAGCAGAGCCTCCAACTGGCGCGGCAGCTCGAAAATACGGACAGATTCGTCGCCAGCCAGATTTTTCTCGCTCAACTCAAACTTGCTCAGGGGGATATGGCTGACGCCGCCGCTATTTTAGCGGAGACGAGTCAGTTCGTGCGCCAGCATCATTTCGTATATCGGATGCCTGAAGTTGCTGCCTTGCAAGTGCTGACGCTGCTTCGGCAGGGTAATCTGGCGGCAGCGGCTCATCTGGCTCAGACGCACGACCTCCCGATCAGCCAAGCCCGCGTATACCTCGCGCAGGGAGACGCATCCGCAGCCCTCGCCGTGTTGGAGCCACTGCGCCAACAGGTGGAGGCAAAAGGTTGGGCGGATGAACGCCTCAATGTGATGGTTGTACAGGCGCTCGCTTACGCGGCGCAGGGCGAAAAGCACAAGGCGGCGTACCTTTTGGGCGACGCGCTGACGCTGGCAGAACCGAGCGACTTCATCCGTATGTTTATCGACGAAGGCGTGCCGATGGCGCAGCTCCTGTCCGAAGCGGTTGCTCGTGGAATCATGCCGGAGTATATCGGCAAGCTGCTGGCTGTCTTTGAAGCGGAACGGCGGACGAGCGAAGAAAAATCTGATTTACCCCCTGCCCAATCCCTTATCGACCCATTGAGCCAACGCGAGTTGGAAGTTCTTGAACTTGTCGCGCAAGGACTCTCGAATCATCAGATTAGCGAGCGGCTTTTCCTCGCCCTGAGTACGGTCAAAGGGCATAATCGCATGATTTTCGACAAACTCCACGTCCAACGGCGCACCGAAGCGGTGGCACGCGCCCGCGAGATGGGTCTGTTGAAGCCGAAACGCCAATCGGTATAAAAACCCAACGATTTCATTCCCTCTCAGAAACTACAAAACAATACCCCAAAACGATATTTTAGTCGCTATAGGTCGATACCCTATTCAGGGCTATTGCATCAAGATACGAGGTCTCAATTGAAGAATTCACCTCACCCCCTGACCCCCTCTCCGGTACGGCTATGCATTACCCACATCTTTTTGGAAGTGGGGATGAGGGGGAAATGAAGTGTTTTTCGCGCGAAGACAGCCGTAGAATGAGGGAAACGACCATGCAGGGCGCAGCAAATCCTGCTGAAAAAAAGCAGTGATCGCCCGCTTTTGGAAGCGCACAAGGGTTTAGGTGGGGCATTGTTTAGGAGAGCGTTCGCTTGTTGGCTCATAATTCTTCCCTCAACATCTCCTATTTTACCCCACCTTCAACCTACCCCCGACCAGCCCACACACCAGCGCCGACCCTCGCAACCATCCCCTAAACCCTACTTTAGTAGCTATCCCTCAATCCCCGCTTGTCGCTATGCTACTTGTACATCGAGCAAGTGGCGCAGACGGTTGTCATCATTCACCGCAAGCACAGGATAATGTCAAACAAACGCAAGCCAGAAACAGATGCTAGTGAAGCAAAGGTTTATCAAATCAGGATCAAGGGTCATTTGGGTTCTCAATGGACTGACTGGTTTGAGGGACTAACCATCACGCTTGAAGACGGCGGCAATACGCTTTTGACCGGACAAGTGGTCGATCAGTCTGCGTTGCATGGATTGCTCAGAAAAGTGCGTGATTTAGGAATGTCATTGGTGTCGGTCATTTGCGTTACACCCAGACAGGCAGATGACTCGGATGACAAGCCATAAATTGAAATCAGTTGTTACGCTCATTTGGCGACCTTTGAGCATCGATGATCGTGAAGGTGACCGGATCAAAGCAGTCTTGGAGACAAGATCATGAAAGCAATCGTTTACACAGAATACGGATCAGCGGATGTTCTTCATCTCACAGAGGTCGCAAAACCGATCCCTAAAGACAATGAAGTGCTGGTCAAGGTTCGGGCAACATCCTTAAATGCAGCCGAACTACATATCGTGAGCGGTAACCCGTTCTTAGTCCGTCTGATGATCGGGGGGCTGACAAAGCCAAAAAAGACGATCCCCGGTGCTGATTTCGCGGGACGGATTGAAGCCGTCGGCAGCAGCGTCAAGCAGTTTAAGCCCGGTGATGAAGTATTCGGGGATTTAAGCGAATGTGGTTGGGGCGCTTATGCAGAGTACGTCGCTGTCCCTGAAACGGCGTTGGTGCTGAAACCGACCAATCTGACATTCGAGTCAGCCGCCGCCATCCCCCTCGCGGGAAACACCGCCTTGCAAGGTCTGCGTGATAAAGGAAACATTCAATCTGGACAAAAGGTGCTGATCAATGGTGCCTCTGGTGGCGTCGGCACGTTTGCAGTGCAGATTGCCAAAGCCTTCGGGGCTGAAGTGACGGCGGTATGCAGCACGAAGAAAGTGGACCGGGTGCGCTCGATTGGCGCGGATCATGTCATTGATTACAAGCAGCAAGATGTCACCCGAAATGGACAGCGGTATGACCTCATCCTCGATGTGGCGTCCTATCGCTCGTTTTTCGACTATAAGCGCATCTTGAGTCCCAAGGGCGTTTATGTCTTGGCGGGCGGTTCGACCGCGCGCATATTCCAAGCGATGCTTCAAGGCCCATTGGTTTCAATGACCGGAAGTGAGAAATTCGGCAGCTTGATGGCGAAACCAAACGTCGAGGATTTGACGTTCATAAAAACGCTTGTCGAAGCTGGAAAAGTAATCCCTGTGATCGATAGATGTTATCCCTTAAGCGAGATGGCTGAGGCGTTCCGGTATCTTGAAGCGGGAAACGCTCAAGGAAAAGTCGTCGTCACTGTGGGGCAATAACAAAATCGGTCGCCATGAGCCACCTCAAATTCAGTGAATCACGAAAGTTATTCACCTCCCCCAAATTCCCTCTCCGCGTTGTGGAGACATGACGCTCGCGTCCGTCATGAGCCGTCCTGCTCCCCCTCTCTGGTACGGCTGAGGAGAGGACACCTTTTCAAGAACCTCACCCCCTGACCCCCTCTCCACTGCGTGGAGAGGGGGCTGGGGGGTGAGGTTAATGAGGGAGAAAACCAAACATGTCCTCCCCTGAGAGAGGGGGTTGGGGGGTGAGATCATCTTGCTGACTTTCTTGATGGACGACTACCCTTCACCTCGTCACAGCCACTTTAGAGGAACTGCATGAAAGCCATTATCTGCACCCAATACGGATCGCCGGACGTGCTTCAACTCCAAGAGGTCGCCAAGCCGACCCCCAAGGACAACGAAGTCCTGATCCGCATCCATGCCGCAACCGTCACCGCCGGGGACTGTGAAATTCGGAGTTTCAAAATGTTGTGGTTCATTTGGCTGCCGATGCGCCTTTATATGGGCGTCAGAAAGCCAAGAAAAACCATACTGGGGCAAGAACTCGCCGGAGAAGTGGAAGCAGTCGGGAAAGATGTCAACCGATTTAGCAAAGGCGACCAAATTTTTGCATCGACCGGGATGAGTTTCGGCGCTTACGCACAATACACCTGCCTGCCCGAAACCGCTCAAGACTCTGAAGATGGGCTGTTGGCAGTCAAACCGTCCAATATGACCTATGAGGAAGCTGCCGCCGTTCCAGTGGGGGGAATGATTGCCTTGCATTTCATGCGCAGCGCAAAGATTCAGCACGGCGAAAAAGTGCTGATTATTGGGGCGGGCGGAACTATCGGTACCTATGCCGTACAGCTTGCCAAGCTGTTCGGCGCTGACGTGACATGCGTGGACAGCACGCAGAAACTGGACATGCTGCGCTCGATTGGTGCCGACCACGTGATTGATTACACGCAAGCGGATTTCACCCAAAACGGTGTGACCTACGATGTTATTTTTGATATACCGGGCAAGAGTTCGTTTTCACGCAGCTTGAGCCGGTTAAATCAAAACGGACGTTATCTTTTAGCGAACCCAGGTCTGTTGCACATGGTTCGCGGGGCATGGATTTCAAAGTCGAGCCGCAAGAAAATCGTCATTAGCGCAACCAGCGAAAAGAGTGAAGATTTGACGTTCCTCAAAGAGCTGATTGAAGCGGGGAAGATAAAAGCGGTCATTGATCGACGCTATTCATTGGAACAGATGGTCGAGGCGCATGAATATGTCGAAACCGGACACAAAAAGGGAAACATCACCATCACAGTGACCCATAACAAGCCCGCATAGAGCGGTACTTTGTAACTGCTCAGGGGGTATAGGCAAAGGGGAAGAAATGAGCTATAAAGTTGGGGCATGAATAGCGCACGCGAAGTACAATGCCTAGCCCTAATCCGAGAGCAGCAGGGACTCATCGAGCGGCTGACAGCACGCATCGAGTACCTAGAAGCGCAGCTTGCCAAGCACAGCGGCAACAGCAAGCAAGCCGCCGAGCAGCGATGGGCTGAAAAAGCCCGCCCCCAAGAGCCAGCGTGAGCAATCTGCGACTTTCAAAGCGGACTACAAAAAGCGATTAGACTTCTCTCTGCGTTCTCTCCTTCGCTCTGTCTATCTGTGCGTTGAATCTTTTTCGGTCTTTCAGCGCAGCGCGGCATCCATGAATGCCACTACGCGCCGCGCGTATTCTCCGCTGCTCACTGCACATCGCCGCCGTGTCCCGCGCCCGTAATCGCCCACAAGGTCGCGCTCGTCCCGCCGCCAGCCGATTCGCACCTTCGCCAGCTTCATCAGCCTGGACGGGATGAGCATTCGGAGTTTGCCGATTTGTCGGGAAGAACTGTTGCCCTATATACAGGAGAGTCAATGTTGTTGAACTGCAATCGTCAGAATTTTCATCACGTTAAGTTATCCAAGCGCGCTACGCTCGGTCACATTATCGGATTGGATACGGTTAATCACATCGCAAGGGCATCGTCAGCCATTATCCACTGTGTGACAGCGCCGACTATCGCTACAGCATCGGCATCCATGCCGTGTATGTTCGCTTTCTCGACAACGGTGAGATTGCCCGTTTCAGCGGATGCTGGTTCGCGTTTATCATTCATACTCCAACTTTACAGCGCATTTCTTCCCCTTTGCCTATAACCCCTGAGCAGTTACCATTCGTCCCGCTCTTTGCCATTCGCAGAATTATCTCACCGCCGCAATTTGATCAAGGCGGCGATAGTCGAAAACATCGATGGTTTCATGAGAGACCAACTTTGAAATACATCACCCTCACACCGCGTCTTAGCCTTAAGACCATGACGCTTGACATTTTAACGGGGAAGGCATATTTTATAGAACGTGTGTGCATCCTGAAGCCTGAACGATCTCAAATAACCATACAACTTTCCCCGTCGATCACCATTGAAAAGAGAAAACCGCTATGAATGCAACAACCGCGCCTCGTGCAGGGCGGCGCGACTGGATTGGACTTGCCGTCCTCATGCTGCCGACACTGCTGATCGCAATTGATGGATCGGTTCTGCACCTTGCCGTTCCGGCGCTCAGCGCCGACCTTCAACCCAGCGGCTCACAACTGCTGTGGATCACCGACATTTACGGCTTCATGATCGCGGGTTCGCTCGTCACCATGGGAACGCTGGGTGATCGAATTGGTCGGCGTAAACTGCTGATGGCTGGCGCGGCTGCCTTTGGCTTCGCGTCAATACTGGCGGCATTCTCGACCAGCGCCGGAATGCTGATCGCTGCCCGCGCGCTGCTGGGTGTGGCTGGCGCGACGTTGATGCCCTCTACCATGTCCTTGATCCGCAATATGTTCCTCGATCCAAGACAGCGCACGGTCGCAATCGGGGTGTGGGTGTCTGGTTTCTCGCTTGGAAGCACGATTGGACCCGTCGTGGGCGGGTTTTTGTTGCAAAATTTTTCGTGGGGCGTGGTGTTCCTGCTCGGCGTGCCAGTGATGGGCGTGCTGTTGGTCGCCGCTCCCCTGCTGCTGCCCGAATACCGCGATCCCCATCCCGGACGCTTCGATCTGCTTAGTGCGGGCATGTCACTGGCGGCGGTGCTGCTGGTCATCTTCGGCTTGAAACAAGTGGCTGAGAACGGCTTGACGGCGCTGGCATTGATATCGTCCGTTTCGGGAATTGTGATCGGCATCCTCTTTATCCAGCGCCAGCGCACCCTCACCGATCCGCTGATCGATCTGCGGCTGTTCGGCATCACGGCGTTCGCTGCCTCGTTGGCGACCTATACGTTCGGTATTTTCTTCGCCTTCGGCATGTTTCTCTTCATCGCGCAGTATTTGCAATTGGTGCTTGGATTGTCGCCGTTGGAAGCAGGAATGTGGTCGGTGCCGGGTGCGGTTGCCTTCGTGATCGGGTCGAATCTTGCGCCAAAGGTTGTCCGTCGCTTGCGCCCTGCCTTCGTCGTTGCGGGTGGCTTGATCGTCGCGGCGGTTGGTCTTGCGCTGCTCACACAGCTTAGCATGAATTCGCTCGCGTCCGTCGTCATTGGCAATACGTTGATGTCACTGGGCTTCGGTTTTACGTTTGCGTTGACGGTTGATCTGGTTGTTGCTGCCGCGCCGCCCGAACGTGCGGGCGCAGCCTCCGCACTCGCAGAGACAGGCGCGGAATTGGGCGGCGCGCTGGGATTGGCGGTACTGGGTAGTTTAGGGATTGCAGTGTATCGCAGCCTAATCATCGCTGCCATACCAGCGAGTTTGTCGGCTGAAGCAGCGCATACGATTCGGGAAACCCTGGCTGGCGCATTGACGGTTGCCGCCGCCCTGCCGCCAGAAATCGGCACGCCGTTGACCGAAGCGGCGCGACAGGCGTTCGTTCAAGGCATTCAGTTAAACGCGACGCTTGGTGTGATTGGGTTTTTGTGCCTCGCCGCGCTGGTCGCCTTGATGCTGCGCGATATCCAACCCCATGCGGACATGGAGGAAGAAGCGCCTGAATATCTCGTTGAAACGCCGCTCGAAGAACGAGACCAAGAACTGGTTGGCAGTTGAACCGGGGATAGACCGATTGAAACGACCCCGTGACGAAGCAGTCATGCCACCTACAATCCGAATGGGGCGGCGGCACTGCGGCGATATCGTCAACAAGCGGACATCTTTATGAATCTCGATTGCGAAAGTGTACTAAAGCACATAGAATGCAGGGTAATGGGTCGATTAAGGTCATAATCTCGATGCGCGTTCATGTCGGTTGCAGAATCGTGTACGAAAGCAGCTTCCCGACCCCGATCATGCTCGTGCTGCGTCCACAGCATG
Organism: Anaerolineae bacterium; assembly: GCA_034437055.1. Classification (GTDB taxonomy): domain Bacteria; phylum Chloroflexota; class Anaerolineae; order Aggregatilineales; family Phototrophicaceae; genus Flexifilum. The sequence goes on along the minus strand of DAOTUQ010000101.1, from coordinate 70,888 downwards.
AGTATCACCATCGCGTGCTTGAAGAACAGAAGGCAGTTTCTCCTCATCTGCCGCTGCATGAGTATATCGACGGCTTTGGCAACCACATCTGGCGGCTGATCGCCCCAGTGGGCAGCCTGACCATCGTCTACGATGCCATCGCCGCAGTGTCGCCCACGGCTGACCCCATCCTGCCCACGCTCTTGAAAACGCCAGTCGAAAACCTGCCCGACGAGGTGTTGGTTTACACGCTGCCCAGCCGCCACTGCCCAGCCGATTTGTTCATCGACGACGCCTGGCAGCTTTTTGGGCAGATCGACGAGGGGTGGCTCCAAGTCCAGGCAATTTGCGATTGGCTGCACAGCAATATCACCTACGGCGCGGGCAGCACGTCCAGCACAACCGGATGGGACGCCTATCAACAGCGGCGGGGGGTGTGCCGCGATTTTGCGCATCTGGGCATCTCGTTCTGTCGGGCGTTGAACTACCCTGCCCGCTATGTCTCTGGATATTTGCCCGACATTAACGTGCCTTATGATCCGGCGCCCATGGATTTTCACGCTTGGTTTGAGGTCTATATGGATGGGGCATGGCGCACGTTCGATGCGCGCCACAACCGCCCACGCACGGGACGGGTGGTGATCGCCGTCGGGCGTGATGCCGTCGATGTCGCGCTGGCGACGGTTTATGGCAGCGCACAGATGCAGACCATCCAAGTCTGGGCGGCTGAGGTCGGTGAGGAGCAGCAGCTCGAACCGCTGTCGATAGAAGCGAGCCAACCCAATGCATAACGCGCAGCGTCCACCGTCGCGGCAGCCGGAATTTATCGATTATCGCATGGTCGATTGGCACAACGTTCGGCGGACACGCTGCCAATTTTATCAGCGTTTTGAATATGTCTATCCTGGTCCCATCTATAATTTGAAACAGCGCCTTGTGATCATTCCCGCCGACCATTATGGCACCCAGCACCTGCTCGATCACCAATTGACCATCAATCCAGCGCCAGTGTCGATGCGCCAAGCGGTCGACCGCTTCGGCAATCGTGTTCTGGAATTGGAAGTGTCGGAGGCGGATCGCGTGGTTTCGTTTGAAGCGCACATGAACGTCGAGTGCGCGGCGCATGATGTCCATCGACCGGCAATTTCGCCCGCCGAGGCGGCGTATTTTTTACACCCTACGCCGTTGACGATGCCGGATGATCACATCGCTTTGATCGCGCGTCAAGCGCGCTCCACAGCGACTACAGAACACGATCTTGCCCAGCAGATCAACAACTGGGTGTATGAAGCCATGCGCTATACCAGTGGCGTCACGACTGTGAAAACCAGCGCCGCCGACGTTTTGGCACGTCGGCAAGGGTTGTGTCAGGACTATGCTCACCTCATGCTTGCCATTTGCCGGGCGGCGAGTTTACCAGCGCGCTATGTCTCTGGTCACCTGCTCGGTGAGGGCGGATCGCACGCTTGGGTCGAAGTTTTTATTCCGACCCAAGGCGGATTAAGCGCCGTTGCTTTTGATCCAACGCATAAAAGACAGCCGCATTTGGGCTATGTGACGGTGGCGGTTGGACGCGATTATCAGGATGTCTCGCCCACGTCTGGCAGTTTCACCGCCCCCTATGGCGGCACATTGCGTTGCAGCAAACGCGCCGGGTTGACCTTCGTGGAATATCGCAACGGTGATACGCTCCAGAACAGCCGCGCATTATAGCAATCTATAAACAATCTGTGCCAATTTGTGGTTGTCATGTGGAAAAACCGACGCCTTGGGTCGGGAACGATCACCCAACGCGCGCATCAGCTTGATCCATGTCCTCCATAAGCCGCTGTAGTGGGTCACAGCCCCCTGCCCCAGGACAAACGCATCAAGCTACGAGGTCTCAATTGACCAGCTCACCTCACCCCCCAGCCCCCTCATGGCGAGGGGCAGACTTCACCCCTTCCCGCTCGCCATGAAGTGGGGGTCGGGGGGTGGGGTGAATGCTCCATTGTATCTTGGTGCGTTTGCCCTGCGCTGAGCCAGTCGTTCGCGTGCGTGCCACCGTCTGCGCTATACTATCCGCTCACATGTCGGCTTAGGTCTCGATTTTTATCATGAATCTGAATGCCCCGACGCTCGCCAGCGACGCCTTTATCGCCCGCTGGCAAAACGCCATCCTGTCCGAACGCGCCAGCTATACCCAACATTTCGCCGATGTCTGCCATCTATTCGGCGCGCCCACGCCAGCGGAAGTGGACACAGCGGGCGACGATTACGCCTTCGAGTATGGCATGAAAAAGACCAACGGCGCACAGGGCTTCGCAGATGTGTTCTTGCGCGGGCATTTCGCCATCGAATACAAACAGCAGGGCAAATACAAAGACCTGAGCGAAGCCTATCAGCAGTTGCAGCAGTACCGCGAGAACCTCAACAACCCGCCGCTGTTGATCGTCTGCGATATCGAACACTGGGAAATTCATACCAATTTCACCAATGCGCCCGTCGTCACGCACAAATTCCGGCACACCGACCTCGATCAGCCCGCCAAGCGCGATCTGCTGCGCCGCATGTTCGCTGATCCGCACAGCTTTCACCCGGAACAGAACAAGCTGCAAATCACCGAGGCGGTCGCCGCCGAGTTCAAATATGTGGTCGATGATACGCTCGAATGGCGGCGCGAACCGGGGCGCGTCGCCCGCTTCATGACGCAGTTGGTCTTTGGCATGTTCGTCGAGGATATCGGGTTGCTGCCCAAGCGCCCCGCCTCCAGCTATGGCATCCTGACCGAAATCGTGCGCGGCATGGTGGCACATTCCGACGGGCGCGCGTTGTTCCCGCAGTATGTGCGCGCGTTGTTCAAACAGATGGCGACGGGCGGCAATTTCCATTTGCTCGATATCCCCTACTTCAACGGTTCGATGTTCACGGGGACGGACGACGATGTGTTCCGGTTGGGCAGCAGCGCGCTCGGCGCGCTCAACCGCGCCACGGATCGCAATTGGGCGCACGTCGAACCCACGATCTTCGGCACGATCTTCGAGCGCACGCTCGACGTGCAGAAGCGTGCGCAGCTCGGCGCGCACTACACCAGCCCCGCCGATATCCTGCTGATCGTCGAACCCGTGCTGATGCAACCGCTGCGCCGCGCGTGGGACGCCGCCCAAGCTGAAGCCGCCCCGATCCGTGATCGCTGGCAGACCGCGCCGCACGCCGCCGCCAAACATACCGCCCAAGCCGAACTGATCGCCATCCGTGACCGCATTTTGGGGCAGGTGCGGACGATCACCGTCCTCGATCCGGCGTGCGGCAGCGGCAACTTTTTGTATATCAGCTTGCAGCGCTTGCTCGATCTCGAAAAAGAGATCATCACGTCGCCGCTGTGGGCGGGGCTGAAACCGGCAGAGACGATCCAAGTGCATCCGCGCCAACTGTACGGCATGGAGGTCAACGAGATCGCCCAGGCGCTCGCCAGCGTGGTCGTCTGGATCGGCTATCTGCAATGGCAGCAGGACAACGGCTTTTTCGTCCCGCAACAGCCGATCCTGAGCGATTTGAGCGCCAACATCCGGCGGATGGACGCGATCCTGAGCTACGACGCGGACGGGACGCCGCGCGAACCGGACTGGCAGCCCGTTGATGTGATCGTCGGCAATCCGCCGTTTTTAGGCGGGAATCAGGTGCGCGCGGAACTGGGCGATCAATACACAGCCGATTTGCGCCGTGTATATGATGGACGTGTTCCGGGCGGCGCGGATTTAGTCACGTATTGGTTTGAACGCGCGCGCGCGCAGATTGAATTGGGCAAAGCAAAAGCCGCGATGTTACTCGCGACTAATTCTATTCGCCAAGTGACTAACCGTCCCGTTTTAGAACGCATCAAACAAAGTGGTGGCATCTTCCATGTCTGGTCGGATCGGGAATGGGTTTTAGATGGCGCCAATGTCAGAGTCGCTATCATCGGGTTTGATGACGGAAGTCGTAAGGATTATATGCTTGATGATCTGCCTGTCACCTATATCAACGCTGATCTCCGTAATACCATCGATATCACCCGATCCAAACTGCAAATCGAAAATCGGAATCTCGCTTTTATGGGAACGATTCGCGGCGGAAAGTTCGATATTTCAGCCGCGTTAGCACAACACATGCTCAGTGCTGTCAATGTGAATGGGAATGATAACGCTGATGTGGTTCGTCCGGCTTTTAACGCAACTGATATCGTTGCACGACCGCGAAATCAATGGGTCATCGATTTTGGAATCGATATGCCACTTGAAAAAGCGCAAACGTATGAGCGCCCTTTCCAATATCTTAAAGAGCATGTCTACCCCGAACGACAGAAAAACCGTAGAGCTGCTTACAAGAATCGCTGGTGGATTCATGTCGAAGCGCGTCCGGGAATGCGTCGGCAACTCGCCGAGCTTCAGCGCTTCATCGTCACCCCATTGGTTTCAAAACATCGTATCTTTACGTGGTTAGACGCGAAAGCCAGTCCCGACGCGCGCCTCATTGTTTTCGCGCGCGCGGACGATTACTTCTTCGGTGTTTTGCATTCGCGCGTTCATGAGATGTGGACGTTACGCCAAAGTGGATCACATGGTGTCGGCAATGATCCGGTTTATAACAAGGACACGACCTTCGAGACGTTCCCGTTCCCGTTCGCGCCGGGCAAAGAGGATGCCGCCGATCCGCGCGTCAAGGCGATCAGCGCTGCCGCCAAGATGCTGCATGAAGAACGGAATACGTGGCTGAATCCAGAGCAACCTCACCCCCTAGCCCCCTCTCCACTGCGTGGAGAGGGGGAGTCTTCGCCTTGTGTTCCCCCTCTCCACGCAGTGGAGAGGGGGTCGGGGGGTGAGGTGAATCCGCGTGAGATCAAAGATCGGACGCTGACCAACCTGTATAACGCGCTGGTCGCACAGCGGGCGGGCGCGCAAGCGAAGGGATTGAAAGCATCCGCCGTCGAATTTGCCCCGCGCTTGGCGGCGCTGCATGACAACTTGGATCGCGCGGTGCTGGCGGCGTATGGGTGGGACGACGTGCCGTCCGACGATGCCCTGTTGGGGCGGCTGCTGGCGTTGAATCAGGCGCGGGCGGCGGGTGAGCAAGACACAGGCAATCAAAAACGCTGATCGGGTGATCAGCGTCGTGTGTGGTGGACATGAGGGACAGCGTTTCAAATACTAGACATCTGCACCTGCTCGATCTTCCCGTAGCGTCCTCCACTTCAACGGATGATCGTCATCCCAATAAAGCTGTGTTGCGCGACCAAATCATGCTGCTGCGTGATCGCGGCATGAGCTACCGAGAAATCGGTGAGTTGCTTGGGCTGCACTGGACGCGCGTCGGGCAGATCGTGAAAGGGATTGATAAACCTGAGCAATAGTTGATACGACCACCCACCCACGAGAAACAGGCTTATAATCGGAAGTCCCGATTGATGGACGTTATTTGGGGGTAAGTGATGGGAATGATGGACTTGCTCTTAAACGCGCAAACGGAGACAGAGTTTTTCATCCATCTGACGGGCTTGATACGCCATTCCAACCATGACGGCTTTCAAGCCATGTTGAGTCACGTCGATACGTCGGGGGTAGACCAAAACCACACCATCATCATCATCTGGTGTGCCGACAGTGCAGCACGGAATGGGAGACTGACCATGCGGTTATGCAGCCCATGTTCGAGCAACTGCTCCAACAATATGGTTTCGTAGCAGACAGTGATCGTCTGGTCGTCTTTGGTTTGTAAGGCGTGTACTGCTCAGAAAAAAGCGCAGCAAGAGCCATAGTATCAAGAGGAAACGACTGAAGCCATCAGCCGTCAACGACTCGTCGGGTCAAAGACATCTCGGAGCGCATCACCGAGAAACGAAACGAGGAGCACAATCAGCACGAGCATGAAGCTGGGAAAGAACACCTGCAGTGGGTTCGACTCAAGATAGGGAATTGCGTCCGTGATCATTTTGCCAATGCTGGGGTCTGGCGGCTGGATACCAAGTCCAAGCAGGCTCAGGACCGCCTCATTGACGACGACACTGGCGATATTCAGCGTGCTGCTCGTAATCACCAGCCCCAAGAGCTGCGGCAGAATGTGCAGCCGAAGAACATGTCCCGTGCCTGCGCCCACCGCAACAGCCGCCGTAACGTATTCCTGCTCCCGGATCACCAGCGTTTGTGCGCGCACAAAGCGCGCCATCAGCGGCCAGGACACGACGCTGAGCGCGCCTGCAACGAGCAGCAGCCTGCCCACACCGCCTAACTGATCTGTGACCGCTTCACCGAAGACCGCCGCAATCAAAATCGCCAGCAGCAGCCCCGGAAAGGCGAATAGCATATCCGCCAACCGGGTGACAATCACATCGATCCAGCCGCCGAAATAGCCCGCCAGCAGCCCCAGCGTGACCCCGAACAGCACATTGAGCGTCTCGACATACAAAGCCACCAGCAGCGATACTCGCAAGCCCAGCAGCAGCCGGGCGAGGGTATCCCGTCCGAGATTGTCTGTGCCCAGGGGATGAGCAGCGGAGGGGAGCGCGTTAATCGCTGCATAATCGAGGCGGATGGCGCTTTGAGGGTAAAAAATGGGACCAAAGGCGGCTGCACCGATAACGACCAGCAGCCCCAGCAGACAGACCAGCGCCACGCGGTGGCGGTGCAGCCGCACGAGAAGTCCTCGGGGTTTCGACTGTTTGTCTAGCTGCCCTGTTAATCCAGCATCGAGGTGAGCGCTGTTCATGTCAGGCGTTTACACGGATACGCGGATCGAAGACAACATAGAGCAAGTCGGTAATCAGGCTCATCACCACGACGGCGAGCGCGAGAATCACGGTCGTCCCCTGAATGACCGGGTAATCACGCTGACTGATAGCCTCAACGGAGAGGAAACCGATGCCCGGAATCGAAAAGAGCGTTTCGATCACGAATGCCCCCGTGACCAAAAAGGCAATCGCAGGGCCGACCACCGTCAGGATCGGCAGGATAGCGTTGCGGAAAAGATGCACCCACTGGATGCGCGACCACCGTAAACCTTTTGATTGCGCCGTGCGGATGTAGTCCTGCCCAAGCGTTTCGAGCATACTCGCGCGGGTGATCCGCGCAATGTACCCCAGGCTGGCTGCCGCCAGCACAATCGTCGGCATAATCCAGTGTTCGGGACGCCCCCAACCTGCCGCCGGGAGCGCTGATCCGCGCGCGAGATAGACCTGATAGTTCAGCCATTGCAGGAGAGGGATGAGGACAAAGCTAGGCACGGCGTATAAGGCGAGAATCAGCGCCATAATCACCCGCTCGATGACGGTGTTATGACGCAGGGCTGCCAGAACCCCCAGCGGCACGCCGAGGGCAAGGCTAAACAGCAGGGCATTTAGCCCTAGCAGGAGTGACACGGGCAGCCCATCGCGGATCAGGTCGATAACCGGGCGCTGCGCGAAGCGGTATGACAAGCCAAAGTCGCCCTGGAGCAGCCCAACCACATAGCGCAGATATTGTTCATGCCAGGGTAAATCCAGCCCATAGAGCGTTCGCAGCCGTTCGTAGATCGCTTGATCGCGTTGATTTCCCATCAGATTCAGGATCGGATCGCCGGGCGCAAAATAGCCGACGATGAAGGTCAGGAAGGTGACCGCCAGAATGACAAACGGAAGGCTAATTAGCCGTTTCAGAATGAGGGCAAACATCAGCGGGTAGGGAGGACTGTGCGCCCTCCCCTGAGCCACTTAAGCGGCGGGGCAGCCACGCAGCGCCGAGAAATCTGGCACGACGTAGGCTGAGAACAGCCCGGTTACGTCTACGCCTTCCACGCAGTCGCGTACCAGCACGTTGACCTGGCCGTTGAACAGCGTCAGCCAGCCGACTTCAGTCACCGCAATCTGTTCCGCCTGGTTATAGAGTTCAAGCCGCTGGTCAACAGCGTCGGTGATCACATCCGCTTCCTGGGTCAGCGCGTCAAATTCCGCGTTGGAGTAATGCCCGTTGTTGTTGCCGACGCCGGTCTGGAGGATTTGCGAGAGAAAATATTGCGGATCGGGATAAATCGTCCCCCACACGCTGAAATAGGCTTGCAAGCCGTTGGCTGGGTCGTTGAAGGTGTCATTCAGGCGCGAGCTGAATGTCGAGAGTTCCAGCGGTTCAAGATTGACCGTGACGCCGAGGTTTTCCTGCCACATTGACTGCAACACGGTGACAATGCGCTCGTTATCACCTTCAACGCCGTAAGTCAGAGTGATCTCAAGGCTAACGGGGTCAACACCTGCTTCCGCCAGCAGCGCCTGCGCCTGTTCGGGGTCAAATGCCAACCCCTCTACATCCACTTCTGAACCCGGTATCCCCGGCGGCAGAATCCGGTCGGTGGGAACAACCGTGCCCGCCAGCACAATATTCGCCAGCGTTTCACGATCGGTCGCGTGCGCAAACGCCTGGCGGACGCGCACATCATCGAACGGCGCCAGTTCATTGTTGAAGGCGACATAGCGCACATTGAAGGCATTGGTGCTGCGGAAATCCGGCGAATCTTGCACCTCGGGGACGCGCGCCGACGGAATGGGGTTCTGCGCGCCGCCCATGATATCCAGTTCACCCGTGCGATAAAGCTGGTAGGCAGTTTCGCTGTCCTGGTTGAACACAATGTCCAACTGCGAGATTTGCGAGGCGGGCTGCCAGTAATTCGGGTTCGGGATTAAGACTAACCCCTGACCGCGATTCCACGCTTGCACCGAGAACGCGCCACTCGTCACCGATGCCTGATCCCAGCTATCGGGATTGGCTTCGACAGCGGCGCTCGAAATAATTTTGGACGGGCCAAAGGTAAGCTGGCTGAGAAAGTACGCGGACGGCTGCTTAACCGTGATTTGCACAGTGCGCTCATCGACCGCTGTCACGCCAGAAAGCTCCGTCGTTTCTCCGCCGACCAGTTCGGCAGAGCCAGCGATGTTGGACAGCAGATAGGGACCTGTCCACGCACCGGTATTCGGATCGAGCGCATGGGTGAGCGACCAGACGACATCCGCCGACGTAATCGGCGTTCCATCAGAGAAGGCTGCACCCTCGCGCAGGGTGAAGGTATAAGTCAGACCATCCTCGCTGATCGTCCAGCTTTCCGCCAGATCAGGCTCAACCAGCAGGTCGGCGTTCAGACGCACCAACCCGGCATGAAGCAGGCCAATAACCATGAACCCTTGGGCATCGGTGGCGCGGGCTGGGTCAAGCGAGACGACATCACTGATGCCCTCGATCGACCAGCGAAGGGTCGTCGTATCTTGGGCAGCAGCGGAGAGCGTAAACAAACTGGTCAAGAAGATGAACAGAATTGCAAGTGTGCGGCGCATCAACTAAAACTCCTTTTATAATCAGCAGTTCAAGACGTGTAGTTGCAGCATTTCATGATCCTTCCTAAAATAAAAATGAGCCAACCGCAGAGTTGGATCATTTCGACGTGTCGGTCATCATGAGAAAGATCACAACGAAGACCCACACCAACGAACTCAATGCAGTGGCGGATATGTCTTTGCCAGACATCGACAGGTGGGGGAGAAAACGGACGTTATCATAGCAAGACTATAGCTTACCCTTTTGTCGTTGGCAAATTTTGGAGGGATAGGGAATGCCTACAAGCCATGTGCTTGCGAATGGGCTGCATTTTCATGTAGCAGAATGGGGCAGCCGTGAACAGCCGCCGCTGGTGCTGCTGCACGGCCTCGCTTCCACACACCGTATGTTTCACCTTATTATACCTGCGCTGGCGGAACGCTTCCATCTACTAGCGTTCGATCAGCGCGGGCATGGACTGAGCGACAAACCGGACAGCGGTTACGATTTCGAGACGATTGCCAGCGATCTGGATGGGGTAGTCGCGGCGCTTGGTCATGGCGAAAGACCGTTTCGGCTGTATGGGCATTCGTGGGGCGCGTATACCACGCTGTATTATGCCGCAACACGTCCCAAGCGCGTCGAGCGCGCGGTTCTGCTCGACGGCGGCATCCACACCATCAGCGATATGTACCCAACCTGGGAGATCGCGCGTGAGAAGATGTCTCCGCCGGATTATGCCAATACGACTCTGCACGATATTGAGCGGATGATCCGCGAACAGTGGTTGCTGCCGATATACCGCCCTGAACTTGAACCGCTTGCCCTGTCGATTTTCGACACGCGCAATCCGAACCAGGTCAAGGCACATCTCTCACGGGACAACCATCTGCAAATTGCAAAGGCGCTCTGGGAGTTTCAGCCTCGCCACTATTACCCGCAGATCGGTTGCCCCCTGCTCATGGTAAAGGCAATCCCGCCCGGCGAACCGATTTCCCCTGAGGTGATGCAGGACGCCCAGCGATTAAAACAGGAAGCATCACAAGCGTCCATTGTTTGGATGCAGGACACGGTGCATGACATTCCCTGGCATCGCCCCGATCAACTGCTCGATCAACTGGTGCAGTTCGGCTTTTGAAGCAATGGATGAGTCCGACTATGGAGAACGTGCTGGATGCGATTGAGCGCATGGGCTATGCAGCTCAGCTTCAACAGCCGTTCGTTGCGCGGCGGACGATTCAGCAGTTCGTGGCGAAAATTGTGATTAAACAACAAACGGGAACGCTGTACTACACGTTCCCGTTCATTGATGAGCTGTATATTTAGTTTTGGAAACTTGGACATGAAGGGATTCGAACCCTTGACCTCTACAGTGCGATTGTAGCGCTCTCCCAGCTGAGCTACACGCCCACAATGAAGAACATTGTATGTCCGCGCGCGCACCCTGTCAAGGCACAACGGCGCAGTGTCGCCGCCTATCCGCCCCGTCCTGACCCGCGCGGAGGGAGAACGTCAGCCAGCCGCCCGGACTCCGCCTCGACAGATGCCGCCGCGCCCGATACGATTGGTGGCGGTTAAAACTCGAACAATACAGTTGCAAAGGCTTGCCATGTTAAACCGACTTGGCTCATTCATGTCCAGCGCGGCGTTGATCTGCGCGGTCGCCGTCAGCGGCGGCGTGGGCGTCGCGGCGGCACAGTCGCCCACGCTGAACTACGATCCGGCGGTCTGCGCCGCGCACATCGACGGGAGCGCGCTCAGCGCGGCGTGCCAACAGATGATCGAAGCGTTCCCGCGCCCGACGGTGATTCCCGTGCGGCAAGACGGCTATACCCTCGACACCTACAGCTTTTGGCGCGTCGGACCCGATGTGACGCCCACGTTTGACGCGCCGGGCGGCGGCGTCACGGGCGAAATTCCGGCGGGCTTCAACTTCATCCGCGCGGTTGATCTCAACGTCCCGGACTGGCTGCAAATCGAAGGCGGCGCGTGGGTGCAGCGCGGCAGCGCGCGCTATGCCCAGCCGTCGTTCTTCACCGGCGTTCAGATCACCAATGGGCTGGAATATCCCTTCGCGTGGGTGCTGGATTTGAGCCGGATCGCCGTTTCGGTTGAGCCGGGCGGCGAATGGGAAGCCGAAACGGGGCGCTTTTTGGAACGCTACGAGCGCGTCAACATCTTCTCCGTCGCCTATGACGACGAAGGCTGGCGCTGGTACATGATCGGGCCCAATCACTGGGTTGAACAGCGGTTCGTCGCCAAAGTGCAGCGCACGGAGCGCCCCGAAGGCGTGAGCGGACGCTGGGTCGCCGTCGATCTGTATGAGCAGACGCTCGTCGCCTATGAAGACGATACGCCCGTCTACGCCACGCTGGTTAGCACGGGCTTGGACGGCTTCGAGACCAACGAGGGCTTGTTCAACGTCTGGGCGGCGATGCCAGCGGATGGCATGGCGGGGGCGACGGGCGCGCCGGCAGCCTATGCGCTGCAAAGCGTGCCGTGGGTGATGTATTTCGACGACTCGATCAGCTTACATGGCACATATTGGCATGACTTGTTCGGCTACCGCCAGAGTCACGGCTGCGTCAATCTGACGGTCAGCGATGCCAAATGGCTGTTCGACTGGTTCAGCGCCGATCCGACCAACACGGACGGGGACATCACCAATCCGGTCTATGTGTGGAGTTCGGGCGAGTACGGCAGCACAGCGACGGGGCTGTAAGCCGCCCTTTGCAAAGGTAACACCTCACCCCCTCGACCCCTTCTCTACATAACCTGAGTTTTGGATAGCTTCACCTCATTTCCAACCCCCTCTCCATTGCATGCAGAGGGGGCTGGGGGGTGAGGTCTCTATCCTGAACGACATGCTTGACGCACTACTAATCGTCGTGATCCGAGTCGCCGTGCGGAACGGCGATCATATAGCCGTTATTGCCATCGCTCATCATCGAATGCGGCTTGTTGTCGAAAATGCGCTGACCATACAGTTCCGGCGCATTGGCGGCGCACAGCGTCCCAAATTTCGGCTGCGCATACGGCAGATGGGTCGTTCCACGCGCCAAGATATGCTCGTGATTCGCTTCCGTTCCCACATACGGAATCCCGTGATTCCACGGCACGCGCGAACGAGCATTGCAGTAATGCCCGACAAACGCGCGGCGCGAATAGGTGGCGTGGTTCGTGTGCGAGCGATGCAGCACATGCCCGCCGAAGAAGACCACATCGCCCGGTTCCGCTTCGACTTTGACTTCCGCGCCCGGATATTTCGCGGCGATGCGCGCTACCGTGTTCACGTCGGTATCGGGGTTGCTGGCGTTACAAATAATGTCGATGTTATCCAGCAGGCGATCCCCATTTTTGGTCACGCCGTCGCCATCAGGATAAATCGGCTCGTTCTGCGAACCCACCGTAAACCACAAGCAGCCATTTTCTTCCGTTGCCGGGTCGAGTGCCAGCCACGCCCCACACAGCGAATCGGGTTGGGTCGGGATGTAATACGAATCTTGGTGATAGCCCTGCCCGGCTTGTCCCGGCTGCTTAAAGAACAACATCGTTTGCAGCGCCAGCACATCGGGCCCGATCAAGGCTTCGAGGACATCAATAATGCGCGGATGGAGCAAAAACCGTTCATGAATCTCCATGACACGGTGCGCCATATGCACCCGATCCCACGCCTTGCGTCGTTCTGCCAGCGACAGCGATTGATCGTTGACCGTCAAGCCGGGAATCCGAATCTCGCCGTTCATGACCGCATCGGTATGCTCGTTGAACGCCTGCACTTCAGCGCGCGCGACCAGTCCCTTGACGACCAGATAGCCATCCTGCTTGAAGCGCACATACTCATCGACGCTGACCGGATACGGGGCATACGGGCGGACGCGCTGCGTTTGGGGGGGTGCTTGCTCCATGACAACCATCGCACATAACCTTTCCTAGAATTAAGCCCACTTCCTGATCATTACAGTATGCACGCAAATCGACTGAAACGGGTTCGACCCAATGCGCAGATTTGTGTCTAGAATGAACATAATTAACCCGAGTTTCGGATAGGTGTTTTGCGTGACTTTAGGGGTGAGGTGAAGCTATCCGAAACTCAGGTTAATTATGTTGGACGTTCAGCTTATTCCCACAGCGAACGCGCGAAGAACTGCTGCCGCACTTCTTGCGGACTCAGTTGAACGGCTGCCCGAATGCGCCGCGAAAAATGATAACTGGTCTTGAAGCCACACTTTTCGGCAATCACGCCGATGGGCAGCCCGGTATAGCGCAGCAGTTCAAGCCCGCGATAAACGCGCTGTTCCCACAGGTAGGTCATTGGGGTCATGCCGAACTGCGCCCGAAACAAGCGAATCAAGTGGGTGGGACTCACCGACGCCGCTGTCGCTAGGGCTTGCAGCGTGATTGACTCGTCAAGGTGGCTGTCGATATAGCGCAGCGCCTGTTCGACCGAGATGTGCATGTGGGACGTAGTGGTCTCCGCGCGCTGTTGATCGCAGTCGAATTGATAGCGCCACAGTATAGCGAACGCTAAGGTACGCAGCAGCATCCCCGCCGACGGCAGTTCGGAACGGCGAATGTTCAGCGCCGCTTTGACGAGTTCGAGCATGGCTGGCGAGGTCGATTGCGTGCGCACCAGCGGCTCCAACTGCGCGATCAAAGAGGCGGGGTGCGACCCATAACTGAGATGAAACCAACTGTGTTCCGTCTCGGATGTGGTCGAAAAGGCGAAGCGTTCTTGGTGATTGGGCAGCAGCAGCGTGACGCTGCCCTGCTTGGCGACCAGCGGTTGATGATCGACCCAAATGGTCATCGTCCCACGATGCAGAAAAACAAATTGAATGCTCGGTTGCCAGCGGGGCCCCAGCGTACCGCCGAGCGGATACACGACCAGCCCCGCGCTAACGTTATCGGGAATATAGGCTGTATTCATGCTGTTGACGATCAAACATATCCACATGACCTATGAGTTCGTCAAGAAAGTTCTTAAAGCAACCTCACCTCTCCGGTACAGAGCGGGGTCGGGGCGTGAGGTTGGTACTTTTCAACCGGTCGCTGACAACGCGGCGGGAAACGTTGACCGTCGCAGGACGGTGCAGCCCATCGGCACGAATGTCCCCGCCGCACCCTTGAGAACCAGCGGCGCACTGTCCCACGGTTGATCGATGTTCGTATCCTCATGTGCCTGCACTTGTAACCCCAAATTCGGCTGATCGAGGTCGAGAATCGGCGTTTGATACGCTTGTACCAGATCGACTGGCAGCACCGTGTAATCGTGGAAATCCGCGACGGCATAATCTTTGATGGCGTGCGCCCGATACGCAATCGGCATCACATATTGCAGCGCGCCGCGCCGAATCGCATATTCGCTGTTGACGTTCAAAACGGCTTGGATGCTGGGCGTGAACGTGAGCGTCACCTGATCGGGGTTCGTCCAGCGTTTGCGCAGCACATAGAAACCGCCTTCTTCGCTGATGGTCACGCCAGATGCCGTGATCTGCGCCGGACTCGTCCACGCGGGTTTGCGCAAATACAGCGCGAATTCGACGGGCGCGGCGGGCGTGATCGTGAAGGTGATCGTGTCGGAAAACGGATATTCGGTTTGTTCCTCGATGGTGACTTGTACGCCGTTCACATCCGTTGTGAGCGTCGAAGCCCCGTACAGCGCCGCGACGATGCCATCCGCTGTTTTCATCCAGAGATGCGCAACATAATACGGCAGCAGTCGGACAGCGTTGGGATTGCAGCACACAGCGATATCTTCATGCGTGGGCGAATATTTGTAGCGCGATCCGCTGAAGCGATTGACTTGATACGCATCCGGGCGGATCGTGTCGGCGGCGAGTCGATTCTCCATCGACAAGTAGCACAGCGCCGTTCCATCCGCGAAGCGCGCCCCTTGCGCGGCGTTGAAGGTCAGATTTTCGACCCAATCCCCAAAGCTGCTGCTGCCCCACTTTTGCAGCCCGCTGATCAGGCTGTGCGCCAATTCGGTCAGCGTGCAGTATTCGTAGCCCATTTCGGGGTGTGCTGTGCCGTGAATGCTCTCATCCCCGATCAGCGCGCCGCTCGGCACGGTGTAAAAGCCGAGTTTGCGCATGGCGTTGGGGACAGCCGCTTGGATGTCTGGGTCGTCGCTCATCTGCGCCGCGAAGAACAGCACGCGCAGATGTTCGGCGGTATGGACGGCGTGTCCCGCAAACGGGATATGCGCGTGGTTCAAGCTGCGCAGCGCCATGTCGTCATTCGTGAAGCGCCCGACGATGCTGCTGAAATCTTGATACAGCCACACGCCAAAATCACGATAGGCGCTGTTGCCCGTCAGCCGGTACAGCCATTCGACCACATCGACGTAATTCAAGCCGTGCGTCACGCCCGTGGCGTAGCCGTAGACGTAATCCGCGCCGGGGCGATTGAAATACGGATTGTGCCTTCCATAATGGCGCATCGTCAATTGGGCGGCGGCTTCGACGGCTTGCAGCGAAGCGGCGTCGCCCGTGAGTTCATAATGCGTCAGTAACGTGAGCAAGGCGCGGCTTTGTCCCCACAACTCGCCGTTTTCACCCGTATGCTGGTAGCGCGCCGCGGGGACATAAATGCCGATGTACCCATCCGCGTCTTGGGTCGCTTTCAAGTCGGCGACGTGTTGATTCACGCGCGCGATGTGCTGTGCGTCCCCCGCAAGATACGCCATCATCAGATAGCCCCACAGCCAATTGCCGCGCGTTTCGCTGTCCCACCATGCGATTTCGTCCCCGATGCTGCCGATCCGGTGGGTGAACAGATCGTTGGCGGCGTGCGTAGTCAATTGGTCGAGCCGACTGGCGAAGCCGTGTTCCAGATCGCGCTGAAGCTGGGCGCGCAGCCAGCCCGCAGGTTGAACCGCGCCCAACGGGAGGGGCGTAAAGCGCGCAGTGCGTGGGTTCGTCATGGGTTCGTTTCCTCAACACGGATCATTTTCGATGATAACAGTCTGTCAAGAAAGCATCTCAAGATACAACCTCACCCCCCGACCCCCGCTCCAGTACGGAGAAAAACATGCTGCATCGTCCCTTTCCAGTGCGGAAACGGGTTGGGATGCGGTTGCTTTAATGTGCTTCCTTGACAAACTACAAACCCCTACGCCCAAAAAGCGTAACCCGCCGCCTGCTTGATCAAAATCGGGTTCAGGAATTGCGCCGCTTTTTCAAAGCCCTCTTGCTGCGACATCAAGCCGTCTTCGTGTTCAATCGACAGCGTGCCGTCATAGCCGACCAAGCGTAAATTGCTGACCATATCGCGCCATGTGCTTTCGCCATGACCATAGCCGACCGTGCGGAAAACCCAACTGCGGTTCGCCAGGTCGCTGTAACTCTTGGTATCCAGCACGCCGTTGACCGTCGAATTAATCGGGTCGATCACGGTGTCCTTGGCGTGGAAATGGAAGATCGCAGCGCCCAATTTGCGAATCGCAAAGACCGGATCGACGCCCTGCCAGAATAAATGACTGGGGTCGAAGTTCGCGCCGATGTTCTTGCTGCCCAGCGCGTCGCGCAGCGCCAAAATGTGTTCGGCGCTGTACACACAGAAACCGGGGTGCATTTCGATGGCGATGCGCACGCCGCGCGCTTCGGCAAAGGCGTTGATCTCGCGCCAGTACGGGATCATGACCTGTTCCCACTGGTATTTGACGGTATCGCTGAAATCGGGCGGCCACGGACAGGTCACCCAATTGGGCGTCATATCGCCCGGAGCGCCGCCGGGACAGCCCGAAAACGTGATGAACGTCTCGACGCCCAATTTTTCCGCCATCAAAATACCGTTTTTGACCGCCTCGCGGTGCGGTTCGCCAATGACGGGGTTGGGGTGCAGCGGATTGGCGTGCGCGCTCAGGGCGCTGATGCTCAAGCCGCGCGCCGCGATTTTCGCTTTCAGGTCGGCGCACGCGGGGTCGTCGTGCAGCATCTGGGCGGGTTTCAGATGCGCGTCCCCGACATAGCCGCCGACGGGGATTTCAATCGCGGTCACGCCCACCGACGCGACGTAATCCAACAGCGGTTCAAACTCCATTTGGGCAAAAGCTGCGATAAAGACACCGAGTTTCATCGATTCTCATCCTTATGAGTCAATCCTGATTTTTCTCGATTGGACGCCGCGTTAGCGCGTGACAGGCGCGCCCGTTTCAAACGACTGCACCACATCGAATACAAATTCCACCGTCTTGATATTGTCTTGGCACGGCGTGCCGGGCGCTTTGCCCGTCGTCACGGCTTGGTAAAACTCATACAGCAGATAGGCTTGCGCCTGACGTTCCATCGTGACCAGCGGGACGTTCGTCTTGACATCATTCTGGACATGACGATACCCGCCGCGATCTTCGATGCCGAGCATGTGCTGAACGTAGACTTGATCATCCTCCACCGTCAGCACGCCGTTGGCGCATTCAAACCGCCAATCGGCATTCCAAGTCGTTTCCTGCCCTTGCGAACACCACGAGCCGGTGTAATTGATCTGCGCGCCGTTATCAAAGGTGGCGCTGATGGCGGCGGATGCGTCGCCTTGATACCAACTCCACGCCGGATTCCAGCTTTTTCCGTAGATGCTCACGGGGTTGGCATCCAAGAAAAAGCGCAGCATGTCGAAGTGATGGATCGACATGTCAATGATCAACGGATAGGGCATTTCCTCGCGGAAGCCGCCAAAGTGGGGTCCCTTGAAGAAGCTGACGCCGACCGCGCCCACCGCGCCCAAATCGCCCGCGTCCAACGCCGCTTTGACCGTCTGTGCCAGCGGCGAATAACGATAATTCTGCGTGATCATGTGCAGCACGCCCGTTTGATCGCTCTTGGCGACGATTGCCCGCGCATCTTCGCGCGTGCCAGCCAGCGGCTTTTCGGACAGCACGGGCAGCCCCGCCTCCATCGCGGCGAACGAGACGGCTTTATGCGCGGCGGGCGGCGTCACATCGATCACGCCGTCGGCTTTGACCGCCGCCAGCGCCGCTGCCAGCGACGGGAAGATCAGCGCCGGATCGAGTTCATATTCACTGGCGCGTTTTTGGGCGGTTGCCGCGTCCGGTTCGACCAGCGCGGCGAATTCGACTTCCGGCGACGCCAGCACGGTATTGATCCACTGCCGCCCCATCCCACCCAAACCACATTGAATCACTTTCATCAAATTCCGTTCCTTTTCAGCGTTTGACCATGAAACCGCCGTCCACCAACAAGGTAGACGCGGTGACGAATGATGCCTTGTCAGTGAGCAACCACAAGATCGCTTGCGCCACCTCGTCCGGTTGTGCCATGCGCCCCAGCGCGTGCATACGATTGGCTTGAGCGCGCAGCCCCGCCGGATCGGGTGAGGCATCAACCGCGTTATTGGTGAAGGGCGTATCGACCCATCCGGGCGCGACAGCGGTCACGCGGATGTGATCAGGTGCGAGTTCTTCTGCCAGCGACCGCGTGAGGCTGATGATCGCGCCCTTCGACGTATGATACGCCGCATAGCCGTCCGAGCCAATCATGCCGGACACGCTCGCCATATTCACGATGACGCCGCCGCCCGCGTGTCGCAACAACGGAACGGCGTACTTGATAGTGAGCATCGTGCCACGCACATTGACCGCCATCACCAAGTCCCAATCGTCCAGATCGAGCGTCGTGATCTGCCCCTTGCGATTCGCGCCCGCGACGTTGACCAAGCCGTGCAGCGTGCCAAAGGCGGATCGGATGTGGTCGAACGCGGCGCTCACTTGATTTTCTTCTTTGACATCGCAGGCGATGAACAGCGCCGTGCCGCCCGCATCCCGAATTTGCGCCGCGACGGCTTCGCCCGCCGTCGCTGGCAAATCGAGGATCACAACCGAAGCGCCATCAGCGGCGGCAAGGCGGGCGGTTGCCGCGCCCATGCCGCTGGCTGCGCCTGTAACGGCGATCACCTTGCCCGCGAAACTGTTTTCAAACATGCCCATCGCGCTACCTCTTCACCATAAATCCGCCATCGACGAACAGCGTTTCGCCCGTGATGAACGCCGCCGCATCCGAACACAGGAAGGCGATCCCTTCCGCGACTTCTTCCGGCTGCGCCATCCGTCCGAGGACATGCTCGGTGGTCGCGCCCGCGCGCGCTTTTTCGGGGTCGGGGGCGAGTGCAATCCCCGCATCGGTGAAGGGCGTATCGACCCAACCGGGCGCGACGGCGTTCACGCGGATGCCCAGCGGCGCGAGTTCGACGGCGGCGGAGCGCGTCAGGCTGATGACTGCCCCTTTCGTCGTCACATACGCGGCGTAGCCATCCGAACCGACAAACGCCGACACGCTCGCCATATTGACGACCGCGCCGCCGCGCTGTGCGATCACGGGGGCGGCATATTTCATCGTGATGACCATCGCGCGCACATTGATGTTCATCATGCGATCCCACGCCGAAACGCGCATGTCTTCGACGCGGCTGTGATGGTTGATGCCCGCGATATTGACGAGGTAATCGAGCGCCCCGAACGCCTCGACAGCGCGCCGCACCGCCGCGCTGATTTGATCTTCATACAGCAGATCAACCGGGACGAACAGCGCGCGTCCGCCGTCGCGCTGAATCCCCTCCGCTGCCAATTGACCGCTGGAGGTGGGCAAGTCCAACAGCACGACTTGTGCGCCTTCGCCCGCGAATAAGCGAGCGGTTGCCGCGCCCATCCCACCCGCCGCGCCCGTGATTAGCGCGGTTTTGCCTGTAAATCGTTTCACGCGCTGTCACCTTTGTTCATCGATGGCGCTTGCCCGCGAAGCGATGTCCGATCAGCGACAGGATGATGATTAAGCCGTTGAAGAACTGCGTGAAATAGCCGGTCAAGCCGTTGGCGATCACACCCGTTTCGATGAATGAGACGATGGCTGCGCCAATCGCGCTGCCAACGACGGTACCGACCCCGCCCCAACTGGGCGTGCCGCCGACGAAAACCGACGCCAGCACGGGCAGCAGCAGACCGTCACCCGTTGAGGGCCACCAGACCGTATTGATCAAGGTCGAGGTCACGCCCGCCAGCGCCGCGCCAATGCCGACGAAGACGAACACCGACACGCGCGTCCGCCGCACGTTGATCCCCATTTCGGTGGCGCTTTCGGGATTATCGCCCACACACTGCACATGCGAGCCAAACCGATGGAAGTTGAAGATCACCCATCCGATCAAGACGAAGCCAATGGCGATGAACATTTGCGAGGGGATTTCGCCCACCCGTCCCGCCATGATCTGCTGGATCGGTTCGCCGCGCAGTTCCGGCATCGCAATCGATTTCCCCTGCACGATCATGTTGATCAGCCCGCGCAGCAGGAAGTTTACGCCGAGTGTAGCGACCAGCGAGGATAGGTTGCCATAGACCACCATAATCCCGTTGATCGTCCCCAACACCATCCCAAAACCGATGGCAAGCGCCAACCCAAGCCACGGCGACAGTCCTGCTTGCACCGTTGACGCGAATGCCAGCGATGACAAGCCCGCGACGGCGGGAAAGGAGAGGTCAATTTCGCCCGCTGTGACGACGAAAACCAACGGCACCGCCAAAAACATCAGCAGCGGCAGCGATACCATCACCGACGTGTAGATGCGCCCTTGTAAGAACACCTCAGGATTGGGAATGGTGAAAAACATCACCATAACCATGAGAAATCCGGCAGACGACAGCGCCCGCCGATTATTATATGCCCACTTTACGAGGGGGGATCGTTCATTGCGCCCGCGCCGCTGGTCAATCGCGCCTACATTTGTCGCCATTCTATTGATCGCCTCCAAATGACTTTTTTCATTAACACAACCCTAACCTCAGCCCTCCGCACCCTCTCCAAGTGGGGAGAAAAATGGCGCTGCCTTAATCCCCCTCCATGTTTGATGCTGAGGGAGGAGATGTTTGGTTTTCTCCCTCATTAACCTCACCCCCCAACCCCCTCTCCGTACCGGAGAGGGGGAGTCACCGTCGAGCTTTCCCCTTCCCCACTTCGTGGAGAGGGGGTCAGGGGGTGAGGTGCTTGAAAAGGTGTCCTCCCCCCATATTTGATGGGAGGACATATTTGGTTTTCCCCCTGATTCACCCTACCCTGCCTTAGGTTGGGGGGAGGTTTCTTGATGCTAGTCCACGGCGTGTCCGGTACGCGCAATCGAGCGCATGTCTTCAATCAGCTTGTCCGCCGAGCCAATCTCGGCTTTGGTTGCCTCGACGACGATTCTGCCGCGATCCACAATCACGAAGCGGTCAGCAATATCGAAAACGTGATAAATGTTGTGATCGATAAAAACAATCGAGCAGCCTTTTTGCCGAACCGTTTCGACAAACCGGAATACTTTTTGCGTTTCGGTCAGCGATAACGCGGTCGTGGGTTCATCGAGAATAATCAGCTCGGCGTCAAAATAGAGCGCCCGCGCAATCGCCACCCCCTGACGTTCGCCGCCCGACAGCGTGGCGATCACCGAGTCAGGGTCGAAAACTTTGGAGGTGAAGCCAATTTCGCGCATCAAGCGGTGGGCTTCGTCGCGCTGCTTTTTCGTATCGATGAAGCCGAGCGGATTATGAATTTCGCGCCCCATGAAGATGTTGCGGACGATGGTCTGCTGCACCGCCAGCGCCCGATCTTGATACACAGTCTCGATGCCCGATGAACGCGCTTTGGCAGAGTCCCAGTGGGTGACTTTTTCGCCCCGAATGAAAATTTCGCCCGAACTCGGCGCATGAACGCCGGACAGCAGTTTAATGAGCGTGGATTTACCAGCGCCGTTGTCACCGATCAAGCCGACAACTTCGCCGCCGTAGACTTTGAACGTAATATCATCGACCGCATTGACGTTGCCATAGGCTTTGGTCACATTGCGCAGTTCAACAATGGGGGCTTGCTGGCTCACAACGATTTCTCCATTCTGGCATAAAAAACATCGCTTGAAATGAGGGGGCTATCCTTGCGAATACCCCCCACACGAACCCATGGAGGAAAAGAATCACGATTGATACGCTGTTGTAGGGGCGTCCCCGGTGGGACGCCCGGTGCAGAACGCGCGTGATGAGATGTCCGTCGTCGGGACACCCATCGCACGATGCCCGTTGCGTTAGCGCAGACCTGCAATCGCTAGGTCGGCAACTTGCTCGAAGTTGTTGGCGTCGATGAAGCCCGCGCCCGTATCAACATTGAGCGCGCCCAAGCCAAACTTGATTTGCTGGCACAGGCTGATCACGGGCATGTAGCCTTGCAGCCACGGTTGTTGGTCAGAGGTCAACTGCACCCAACCCTCGCGGAAGTTCTGGATGATCAGTTCGCTGGTGTCGAAGCCAATCGCAATCACTTCGCCCGGTTGCTTACCAGCCGCTTCCAAGAAGGCGGGGGTGTTGCCCAAAAGCTGCCCGCCAGAGAACACGATCACCGACGTTTCAGGATTGTTCAACAGCGCGGCGGAAATCGACGGAATGCCCAAGTTCGGGTCCGCCGCCCAATCCGGCGGGCTGTCAACCAAGACGACGTTGAAACCCGCCTCTTCAAAGGCGGCTGCCGTTCCCAGTTCACGCTGGGCGCGATTGGTATCGGTCACGTTCGCCAGCACCAAGACGGTCGAGCCTTCGAGCAGGTCGAATTGGCGGATGGCTTCTTCACCGAGCGCGCGCCCCTGCGGGCCCAACTGTGCGCCGACATAGCCACCACCGTATGCCGCACGAACGAGCGGCACATCGACGTTTTGGTACATCATCTTGATGCCATCGGCGGCAGCATCGGCTGCCAACGGCAGGATCGCATCGTCGCCGGGATGTCCCATCATCGCAATGCCATCCGGTTGAACCGCAATCGCTTCGCGGAGCTGCTGCACCATCATGGGCGAATCCCAACCGCTGAACACGTATTCAACATTTGCGCCTGTGTCACGCGCTGCCGCTAGTGCGCCGCGATACACAATCGTGGCGAAGGCGTCGCCTTCTGTGCCGCCCGCGAAGAAGCGCAGATTCACGCCGCTGCACCAGCCTGCCCCATCCAATTCCCCATCTTGAGCAACGACCGGTAAGACGATGGCGGCGAGCATCACCATCACGACAACCACGAGCAGACTTTTTTTGGAAACCATGCTGTTTCTCCATCTGAATATGTTCATGAAAACTTGTATGCCATTCGAGAACGTAATTTCGCTTGCTTTTTTTGCCTGTCATCTCCCCTTTTTTGCAAACTTCGCTTCGGTCAATCAGGAAAGCGGTTTGTGTGCGCGCACACTCTCGCGCATCACTAATCGCGGCGCAATCAAGATTTGTTGGGGCGCAGCCTGTGGATGCTCCAGTTTGTGAAGCAGCATATCGACGCCCTGCTGCCCCATGTCATACGATGGGAAATCGATGGTCGTCAACGGCGGTGTCGAGCGTTCCGCCAGCGTATCTTCCAACGGCGCGATCACCGAAAGATCGTGCGGAATTTGCAACCCCAACGCATCGGCGGCTTGTAGAATCGCGCTGATCGATTCGGAATGGGAGGTCACAATTGCAGTCAAGTCGGGATATTGCCGCGCCAGACATTCAAGCGCAGCAAACATCGGCTCCATGCCGAATTCGGCTTCGTACAAGATCGGCGTCAGCCCGTGTTTGGCGCACGCGGCTTCAAAGCCCTGGATCGAACGGACTGCCGGACCATATTCTTCATCGTGGGTGCGGCGCGGAAACGTGATCAGCCCGATCTGCTGATGCCCAAGCTCGACCAACTTGTCATAGGCGCTCAGGACGGCTGCTTCAAAATCGAGGTCGATATAGCTGATGCCGTCGTTGTCCGCACAGCGTCCGATCAGGACAAATGGATAATCTTCGTGCCGCAGCAGGTCAACGCGCCAATCTTGCAGCCGTACCTGCATCAAGATCGCGCCGTCGATTTGTCCGCTGCGGTACAGATTGAGCAAACTTGAGGGGTCAAGCGGTTGGGTGATAAAGCTAAACAGGTAACGGTTTTGCCCAGCGCGCTGTGAAGCGCCGATCATGAAATCCAACACGAACTGCGTCATCACATAGTCCGTTTGGGTGGGCGGCGGGTATAGAAGCGCGATCATCATGGCGCGGCGCGCGCGCAAATGCTGCGCTTGGGCGTGCGGCTGATAGCCCACTTCATCGATGATGCGCTGTACGCGCGCGCGCGTGGCGGGCGCGACTTCCTCCCGCCCGTTCAAGATGCGCGAAACAGTGGAAATCGAAACGCCCGACAGCTTGGCAATATCGATAATTGTTAAATCGTTTGAGTAAGGCATTTATTTTTAGAAAATCATGGTAACGTTTTCAATACTTGCTATCGTATCCGCAATTGCCCTAAAAAAGCAATCGGTTGTTACAATGTGTTCACGCAAGAGTGAGCTTGTGTCTGGTATGCACATTGACTTGTAGATCAGGGCAATGATGAGAAGGCATGATCATAGTGGATAATTTCGACATTTCACCGCGACCCGTCGGGCGCACCGCGATCACGGTGTCGCGGCTCGGTTTTGGGGCAGCGCCGATTGGCGGCTTATACACGCCGGTTGCCGAAGCCCAAGCGTTAGAAACGATGCGCTATGCGCTGGCACACGGCATCACGTTCTTCGATACCGCGCCCGCCTATGGTGGCACCCTCAGCGAAACGCGCGTCGGGGCGGCGTTAAGCGCCTTTCCGCGCACCACCTTCACGCTTGCCACCAAAGCGGGCGTGAATCGAAGTGAGATGGACGAGTCCAGCTTTGATTTCAGCACGGATGGCATTCTGCGCAGCGTCGAAGCGAGTTTGAAACGGCTGCGCGTGGATCAGATCGATATCGTCCACCTGCACGATCCCGACCAGCATTTTCGCGCGGCGCTCGATACCGCATATCCGGCGCTGCATCGCCTTCGAGAGCAAGGCGTGATCGGTGCCATCGGCGCGGGGATGAACCAGTGGGAAATGCTGCACGCTTTTACGGATCATGCCGACTTCGATTGTTTCTTGCTGGCAGGACGGTACACGCTGCTGGAACAGGACGCGCTGCCGCTGCTCGAAACGTGCCAGCGGCGCGGGATCGGGCTGTTTTTGGGCGGCATTTATAACGGGGGCATCCTTGCTACGGGTGCCGTTCCGGGCGCGAAACACAACTATCGTGACGCGCCGCCCGATATCATGGCGCGCGTGCGCCAGATCGAGCAGGTCTGCCAGCGCCATCAGATTCCGCTGCGGGCGGCAGCCTTGCACTTTGCAGCGGCGCACCCCGCCGTCACAGCGGTGATCGTCGGGCTGCGCTCGATGGGCGAAGTGGACGATGCCATCGCCGCGCTGCACACGACCGTTCCGCCCGATTTCTGGCGCGCGCTTCAGGCGGAGGCGCTGCTGTCAGGCGACCTGTCGTTCTTGTTTTAGGGCTAAGTACAAGCAAGAAGGAAGTTTAGGATAACCTGAGTTTCGGATAGCTTCACCTCACCCCTAAATCCCCTCTCCACTGCGTGGAGAGGGGGCTGGGGGGTGAGGTGAATCAGGGAGAAAACCAAACCTGTCCTCCCCTCAGAGAGCGGGTCGGGGGGTGAGGTTGCTTTAAGAACTTTCTTGACGCACTTAGAAATCATCCCTCCCGCACAAACAACGCGAGCGGGAGCAATGCACAATCATGTCACGGGTCATGATGCCAGTGGATAACTTTCATTCATTGAACATCATCCGATATACTGTGAACTCAGTAGACCATCTGCGCCAGCGCATCCCGGTACGCTTGTGCCGTGCGCGGCGGCAGATCGGCGTTGACTTGCAGCAGGATGTTGCCGTAGGTATAGACATACGACACATCGCGGCGCGTGGCAGAGTCGGCGCGCAGTTGCTCGATATAGGTGTTCCATTCCGCCATCGCTTCGGGCGTATCGAAGGCGAGGATTTGTCCGCCGCTGGGCGCGACGGGCGCGATTTGGAAGATCATCCGGTCGTTGAAGGTGAGCGGCGCGCCGCGACTGAGGTTCATCTCGCGCGTAGGGACGAGCGCATCCAACCCAGCGGCGGTGAAGGCGTTGATCGCGTCTTGGGGTGTATATAGATTGTAGGGCAGTGCGGTCGGCTGCGGCGCAGAGCCGGGCAGCGCGTCACACCCCACCAATGCGAGCGCCAGTATGACGAACGCCGTTAATGTCCGTAACATGAGATACCCTTCCTTCGTTAACATCGTTCATTATAGCGTATAGGCACAACATGACGGTCATTTTTCATGAGGACGATGGCGATTTAGCGGCGTTGTCGGGTAAGCGTGTGGCAATCATCGGTTACGGCAATATGGGACGCCCCGTTGCGCTCAACTTACGCGACAGCGGCATCGCTGTCACCGTCAGCGAACCGCGCGCCGAAAAACAAGCGCAAGCCGTCGAAGATGGGTTCGCCCTACTGCCTGTCAGTGAAGTCGTCGCGTCGTCGGATGTGATCATGCCACTGCTGCGCGACGAGGACATGCCAAAAGTCTACCTCGAAGACGTGTCGCCGCATTTACGCCGCGATCACGCGCTGATCTTCAGCAGTGCCTATAACATCGCGTTCGGCTTCATCGAAGCGCCGCCGTTCGTGGATGTCGGCTTGGTATCGGCGCGCACACTCGGCACGGCGGTGCGCGAACGCTATCTGACGGGCGAAGGCTTCGCCAGTTTCGTCGCCGTCGCCCAAGATGCCAGCCGCCACGCCTGGGGGTTTGTCCTCGCGCTGGCGCGTGCGATGGGGGCGCTGCGCGGCGGCGCAGTCGAGATTCGCTTCGAGCAAGAGGCAGAACTCGATTTGTACATGCAGCAGACGATTTTGCCCATCTTCCATCAAGCGATCATCGCGTCCGCCGAACTGCTGATGGCGCGCGGCTACCCGCCCGAAGCGGTGTTCACGGAATTGTATCTCTCTGGCGAAACGGCGGATTATCTCAAGCACGCGGCGCAGTACGGCTTGATGGAGGCGCTGCAACAACAGTCGCTGACGGCGCAGTATGGCATTTTGAGCCGTTATGAACGTTTTAAGGATGCGAAGTTGGAACGGCTGATGGAACTGGCGCTGGACGACATTCGCGGCGGCAAGTTTGTGCAAGAGTGGGCGAAAGAATATGCGGCGGGCTATCCGCGCTTACGGGTGCTGCTCAAACAGCGTACAGCGATGGACTTGTGGGAACTGGAAAAACAAACGGCAGAAATGCTGCGCGGCGACGAATAGCGCGATCCGTTTGAAAAGAAGCAATATTCACCGCAGAGACTCAGAGAGGGGCAAAACTTCACTTCACCCCCCAACGTGCAACCTGTGCCTCAAAATCGGCTGCTTTGTAATCGAAGTGTAAAATCACCCTGAGAACAATGTGAGACTTCCGCCCCCGCGTTCAACATTTCGTTTATCATGAACGCAATCAATAAGAGGACGCGCGTCCGCTTGTGCGCGCATCATATAGGGGAGAAAGCGTATGAATCGGACAGGGCGAATCATTCTGGGTGTGGTCGCGGTCGGCGTGATTGCCGCAGTGGTCGGATTAGTTTGGTTCTTCACGCAAGGCGGCGGCGAAGCCAGCCAAGATATCAGCCAAGCCGTCTCGACACTCGCGCGCGAGTCCACGCCCGAAGCCACAGCCGACGCCGTAGCGGCGGGCAGCGCGTCCGGCGTGGCAGCCGACGATATCGCGGCAGTGGGCGCATTGGTCTTTGCGATTGTGCCGGACGACTCCGAAGCGCGCTTCATCATCGACGAAATCTTGAGCGGACAGCCGAAAGAAGTCGTCGGCACGACCAAACAAGTCGGCGGGGAGATGTTGATCGACTTCGAGAATCCGAGCGCGTCGCAGATTGGCGAAATCGTCGTCAACGTGCGCACGCTGGCGACTGATGCCGCGACGCGCGACCGCGCCTTGCGTGGGATGATCTTGGGGACGGACGACCCCGCCAACGAGTTCGCGCGCTTCTTGCCGACGGCGCTCAATGGGCTGCCGGATACGATTGCGTTTGGCACGCCGTTCGATCTCACCATCGATGGCGATCTGACGCTGAAGAACACGACGCGACCGGTCACATTTACGGCGACCATCACCCCGATTTCCGCCGAGCGCATCGAAGGCTTGGCGACGCTGATCATCGATTACGCGGAGGATTTCGGCATCACCATTCCGATGCTGCCGCCGATTGTCGCCAGCGTCGAAGATACGGTACGATTAGAGATTGAATTCGTCGCTGCGCCCGTCGCGGAGTAAATGCAACCTCACCGTAACGCAGATTTCGTGCGCAGTTCAGCATGAGGGCATGTACGCGGTGGGACGCCCGAAACATCGGCATGGAGGCGGGCGTTCTATCGGGGCGCCCGTCTATCGCGCCGTCACGACGTCGAGCTGTGTCCGTCATCCTCTCTGCATCTGGAGGGTGAGGTTTAGAAGAGGCTATTCGTATGAATCTGATCGCCACCTTTGCGGATGCGATTCGTCCGCTGCTCACCCTTCCGTTCGTGCGCCAAACGCGGCGTAATCACGCGCTGGAACACGCCACCATCCATCTTCTCAGCAAGCGCAGCCGCGTCCCCATGGCGGGGCGCAGCGATCAAGGCGGCTTCGTTTTGCTGGCAGAACTGGACACGCCCACCGTCGAACGCGCCGTCGATGATGCGCTGAATCGCTTGGGGAATGGCGAACGGGCGCTGGCAGTCCATCCGAACTGTGGCACGAACTTGGTCACGGCGGCGTTTTTGGTCAGCGCGGCGGCATATGTCGGGTTGCTCGGCGTGAAAAAGGACAAGTTATCGCGCTTGCCGATGGTGATGAGCTTGTCGATGCTCGCCCTGTTCGTCGCGCGCCCGATTGGCGACGATTTGCAGCGGCATATCACCACTGACGGCGATCCAGCGGATACCGAAGTCGTGACGATCACACGCCGCGAGGTACGGATGCCGTTGAGCGACGCGCCGATCACGATGCACCGGGTGAATCTGCGTTCGTCGTAGCGGCGGACGCCCCCCCCCGATCCCCTCTCCACTTCGCAGCGCGGGGGTGAGGTGAAAACAGCGTCGTTTATCATTCTGGTGGACGACCATCCCTCAGTCTCAATACATCGACGTTGCCTTGCGCGCCAGTTTGTGGGTAGAATACGATCATATAGCGCACAGACACGATCATGAGCGAGAGGGGGCGAGCCGTGAGCCGTTGGGAAGGCAAATATGTCATCGGACTCACCGGCAACATTGGGGTGGGCAAAAGCGTCGTCCGACAAATGCTGCAACATTTGGGCGCGTACACCATCGATGCCGACGAGCTGACGCATCAGGTCATGGCGCCAACCGCGCCCGCGTATCAACCTGTCGTCGAGATGTTCGGCAAGTTCATCCTCGACGAGACGGGCAAAATCAATCGAACCTTGCTCGGCGCGATTGTCTTTAGCGTCCCCGAAGCGTTGGTCAAGCAGGAACAAATCATCCATCCCATCGTGAATCAGTTCACGGGCGTGCTGATCACGCGCGCCAAACAGCGCGTCGTCGTGGTCGAGGCGATCAAGCTGATTGAAGGCGGTATGGCGGATGTTATCGACGCAATTTGGGTCGTGGACGCCGCGCCCGAAAATCAGATGCGCCGCCTCGTCGAGAAGCGTAAAATGACCGTCGAAGAAGCGCGCAAACGCATGGCGTCGCAACCGTCGCAAGCGCAGAAGATCGCGCGCGCCACCGTCGTCATCAAGAACGATGGCAGCGTCGAAGATACATGGAAACAAGTCCAAACGGCGTGGAACGACATGATCAAGCAGATCAGCGGGCAGGCACAGCAAGCCGCCAACAAGCCCGCCGCGCCGTCCCCGCAGCAGCGTCCACCGTCGCCGCGCGCGACCGGGACGACGGGACAACTGCGCCAGCCGCCGCCCAAACCGACCGGCACACTGCCGGGTACAGCAGCGAGTCCATCGCCCGTCATTCAACCGCTTGGTGCCCAGCCGCCGCGCCCGTCCGCCCCGCCCATCGAGGTGCTGGTGCGGCGCGGGATGCCGAGCAATGCCGACGGGATCGCGCGCTTCATCGGCAGCGTGACCGGAAAGAACGTCACGCGCGCGGATGTCATGGCGGTGTTCGGACCCAAAAGCTATTTGATTGGTGAAGACAAACAGAAAAACATCGTCGCCGTGATCGGCTGGCAAGTCGAGAATCTGATCACACGCACCGACGAGCTGTACATCGGCGCAGACTCGCCGCGCGATTCGGTCATTCCGCCGCTGTTGAAAGCGATGGAGAACGCCGCCTCGCAGTTGCAGAGCGAGGTCAGTTTCATCTTCCTGCCGGGCAACACGCCGACCGATATCTTGCAAGCGATTCTCAACACGGGCTACAAACCGCTCGTCTTGGAAGAAATCAAAGTCTTGGCATGGCGCGAAGCCGTGCGCGAGGTCATGGTCAGCGGCGGCACGTTACGCGCCATGATGAAGCAGCTTCGCGCTGATTTGGTGATGAAGCCGATTTAGGGGGCGAGTGCTGAGGGCTGCGTGCTGCGGACTGAGTGAAAAACCGCAGTGAAACCGCGCCGAATGGAAGTCCGAAATAAAACCCAAACCATGTCGGGGTATAACGTGCCATTCCCGTTCGCGCGGGTGTCCTAGTGGGACGCCCCGACATGATTTGACTTTGCTTTCGGACTTCCATACGCTGGCTGCATTGGTCTTTTCTCAGTCCGCAGCCCGCAGCCCGCAGCCCGCAGTATTTGGAGTGGTATGCTAAACCGTCTCGCTGAATTTCCGCTCGTGCGCTGGGCAATGCGCCATCCGCGCGTCGCCGCGTGGACTGTGCTGTCCGTTGGGATGATCGTCCTGCTGGTGATCGAGGTGGACGACGCCGTAACCCCGCCGCAGTTGGTGGCACTGATGATCGCGTGCGTCTTGGTGGCGGGCGCGTGTATTTGGATCGTCAGTTGGGAAGACGACGACGATACCGAAGTCACCGAAACGACCGAGATGCGCGCTGTTCAAGCGACGCACGACGCCGACAAACCCGTATCGAGCTAACCAACCGCCCCCCTCTCCATCGGGAGCTGAGAGGACACCTTTTCAAGCACCCCACCCACTGACCCCCTCAGCCACTGCGTGGAGAGGGGGAACACAAGGCGGAAACTCCCCCTCTCCACTGCGTGGAGAGGGGGCTGGGGGGTGAGGTGAATCAGGGAGAAAACCAAACCTGTCCTCCCCTCAGCCGATACAGAGAGGGGGTTGGGGGGTGAGGTCAATGCGGCAGAAACTCAAACCTGTCCTCTCCTCAGCCATCTGGAGAGGGGTGACGAGCATTGCGCGGATTGGGTGCGGTTCACTTTTACGTGTCCGGGAACAGGTTATGCGTCGGGAACGTCGTCGGGAAGAACTCGTCGTTGTAAAACACCGACGTCCCGTTGGGATTTTGCAGCACGTTGTAATTGCAATTCCCCGCCTCTTGCACGTTTGACGTGCCGGGCCCGAAATCCGCGTAGCCATCGTTGACCACCGTCGCCCACGTCAGCCGATATTCGACCTCGTAGTGTCCTGGACGCAGATTGCCCGCGTCGGCGCTGTAGAACACCCAGACATTGTTGCCGCGTACCGTCGGTTCGCTGACTTGCACGCGCGGGAAGGTCGCGCGGTTCAGGCGGACGGAATACTGCGCGTTGGCGAGATGCTGCTGCATCTGTTCCTGTGTCTTGGTGAACCACGACCAATAGACCGTAATGCGGTCGCTGTCATAGACGACGCCCGGATTGGCAAGCGGAAAATCGTTGCACTCCGCGAAGATCACGCCCGGCGTCTCGGAACGATAGCGTTCACTGGGGCGCACACCGACGACAACCTCCGCTTCGGGCTGTAAATTCGGGTTCAGCACGCCATTGGGCGCGAGCAGCGACGTGGTGAAGCCGACGCCCGTAATGCCATCGTTGGTGGTGGTGTCAGTCGTGGTAGCGCCAATGCCCGTATCCACGCTGGCGGTGGTCGTAAAGCGCGGCGTTTGGCAGCCATCCTGAACATCGCTGACGACGAAATCGAAATCAACCGTGTCCGAATTGGACGTGCGCGCGACCTTGACCTGCATCGTCAGCGCCGCACCGCCGCCGAGCGCCGTCCCCGCTGGATACACGACGCGCTGGCTGAATGTGAAATCGCCCGTCGCTTCGATCCGGCGCAAGCTGGTGATGGCGCTGCCATCGCTGGCGAAAATCTGGAAGTAGACCGAGAAATTGGTCAACAATGAGCCGCTCAGGTTCACAATCGCGGCATCGGAACAGGCGACGAAGAACGAATCGACGCTGCTGCTGGGTGTCAGCGTCCCAGTCGTGGTCGTGTTTGAACCAGATGGCAGCGGTGTCGCGGTCTGACGGACTTGCGCAAAGGTCGGTGCCATCGGCGCAACCGCGATCAAGCTGAGGAAAGCGACGCCGACGAAGGCGAGCGCGAGAGACAAGGCGAGTTTTCGCATGATAAAACCCTCGTTTTGATGTGCTTCACGCGGAGAGTATGCCACGTTTGGCGGTTTGCGGACAGTCTAAGTAACCTGAGTTTTGGATAGCTTCACCTCACCCCTAAATCCCCTCAGCCACAGCGTGGAGAGGGGGTTGGGGGGTGAGGTGAACAGTTTAGAGCCTATATCAGATCATGGTTGGAGCAAATGGCACGCTACGTCTATCACTGCTCGGAATATACCTCGACTTTTGATGCGCGCCGCCCGATGGCGCACGCCGACGATCTCGCGCCGTATCCCGCGTGCGGCAGCTTGCTGACAGCGCGTGTCTTCACCGCACCCACGCTTGCCGGACGTGCGTCCGCGCCCGTCGAGTCTGCGCCGAGCGGCGTGAATGCCAAACGCAATCATCGCGCGGGCTGTCCCTGCTGTTGATTTTGCGCCCCGTCCCCACATACAATCCAAGCGTGTCCCACCACTGTCGGCTAGAGGGTGAATTATGGCTGTCCAAACGAAACCGCCCGTCCCCGTCACGATCCTGACTGGATTTTTGGGCGCAGGCAAGACGACGCTGCTCAATCATCTGCTGCACGCCGATCACGGCTTGCGCGTCGCCGTCTTGGTCAACGATTTCGGCGCGATCAATATCGACTCGCAGTTGGTCGTCGGCGTCGAGGGCGACGGCGACATGATCAGCCTCGCCAACGGCTGCATCTGCTGCACCATCCGCACCGACTTGCTCAAGACTGCCGTCGATCTGATGCGCCGCCCTGAGCCGCCGGAATACATCATCATCGAGACCAGCGGCGTGAGCGATCCAGCGCAGGTCGCATCGACGTTCATGCTGCCAGAGCTTCGTTCGCTCGTGCGCGTCGATGGCATCCTGACCGTGATCGACGCCGAACAAGCGCGCTCGTTGGAAGACGAACTGTACTTTTTGGCGATGGAACAGGTCGGCGTGGCGGATGTGGTCGTGCTGAACAAGGTCGATCTGATCGACGAGGCACAGCGCGCGGAACTGCATACATGGATTCGCAGCATCAGCGAGAAATCGCGCATCTACGAGACGACCTATGGCAATGTGCCGCCCGCGCTGCTGTTGGGCGTCGGTGCGTATGATCCGGCACGCTTGGCGGAACGTCAGCCGCATGATATCCATGTGCATGAAGCGGGGGAAGCGACGGATCACGACCATGACCACGACGCTCACGAGCATGATCATTCGCTGGTCTTCGAGACGTGGAACTGGACGACCGATCAGCCGCTCTCGCTCAAGGCGCTGCGCAAGGTGATCGAGAATCTGCCGCTGACGATCTATCGCGCCAAGGGCTTCGTGTTCCTCGCGGAGATGCCGGACAATCGCGGCATCTTGCACGTCGTCGGCAAGCGCGTGAGCCTGACGTTCGGGGCGGAATGGGGCGCTGATAAGCCGTTCTCGCAAGTCGTGGTGATTGGCACGCACGGCGGCGTCGATGCCGACGGCTTGCGCGCGAGTTTCGAGGGCGCGCTGGCGATCAATCAGCCGGCTTCGGAGCTGGAGCGGGTGAAGAATCAGGTGCTGGAGTGGCTGCGCTGGCGGAAGTGAGATAAATCGTATCGTAAGGGGTTGAGTCGGGCGAACTGTTCCCCGTGGGAATGCGCGGGGAGCGAAGCTCAAATTGGAGATCGCCCGCGATGGAAATGGGCGGCTTATCAAGGGCTGACACCACTGCATACCATGGCGCGCGGTAAATGCCCCGTTTGTCGCGCAGCCATGGCTCCCACACGTTGGGAAAATCGCGCGGCTGGCGCATCTCCCATTCGCTGTGGGTCGCGCGGCGCAGCACTTCGCCGCCATACGCGATCATCGGCGGGATGATGATTGGGCTGTAGCAGTTGGTGATGCCCACTTTGCGAATCGCGTGGTCGAAGTGCTTCAAGCTGTCGAGCGAGAAATCGAGCGCGTCTTTCGGCACGGGCAGCACGTCGGGGAGCTGTTCGATCAGCGCGGGGATGTGCGCGATGAAGTCTGCACCTTGCGGGAGCAGGCTGATGAGGAAGGCTTTTTCGCCGTCGAAATCGGGGTAGGTGAGCAGGTGCATTCCATATGGCAGTGAGCGCATGGATAGACTTTGGCGGATGAGATAATCAAATTCTTCTCGTGAAGGAAAAAGACGACCATGATTATCGCTGAGGGATGGAATCCACAAAACACGACCATCCGTGTGAAGATAAACCGGGTCAGGTGTTCTCCGCGACATCACCTCGTTTTTTTGTTGCGTTAATTCCTGATTTAGCGCCCAGCCTTCATCGGCAAGGGTTTCAGCCAGTTTACGAGCGGGAATGATTTTAGGTTTAATTATACGACGCATGTGTCGGAGTCCTCATCATCAGTATGATATATTGGTGATGTATTGATTCCAAATGAAGATGATTTTCATCTCGTTACGTTTCATCGCCATTGGCTTTTTTATCCTCCGTCTCATACGCCGCCGTCAGCATATTGGTCATTACGCTCGACACGTAGCCGACCGCGCTGATCGCCCGCCCATAGTTGAGATGTGTGGGCCCCAATACCCCCACCGCCCCGCTGATCTGCCCCACCCCATAGCGGCTGAGTACCATGCTCAAGTGCTTCAGTTCCTCCCAACGTCCCTCGCCGCCGATCAGGACTTGCACCTGATTGACCATCGGCGTTAGCACGTCCGACAGGATCATGTTCAAGACCGCGCGTTCCTCGAACACGCGCACCGCCTGCTGTGCGCCCGCGCCATTGCCCGCGTGGTCGAACACGCCGATCATGTCGCTCAAGCCCTCGCGGTAGACCAAGCGCACATCCTTCGAGTCGGCGCGCTCCATCAGATCGGCGGCGAGTTCCGCGATCTCGCGCTCCAGCAAGCCGAGCGAGACGCCTTTGAAGCGCAGTTCGTTGGCGCTGACATCGGCGGCGATGCCGTTGATGCGCTCGGCGGTGTCCGACAGGCGCGGCTGTGGCACGGGTTCTGCCAACGTCAACATCTGCTGATGGAGCGCGCCCTCGTGCAGCACCAGCACCATCAGGACGAGCCGCCCCTGAATGGCGATCAATTCCAGATGCTTGAATTTGCTGGTCTGCGAAATCGGCGGCGTGACCAGCGCGGCGGTCTGTGCCGTGCGCGCCAGCATCGTCGCCACCAAGCGCATCCAATTCTCGGTCGCCAAGGGCTGACTTTGCAGCCGTTCGGTGATGTGCGTCTGTTCAGCGGTTGTCAGCTTGTCATCCCCAATCAGCCGCTTGACGAAGTAACGGTAGCCGTCTTGCGTCGGGATGCGTCCGGCGGACGTATGCGGCGCGCCGATGTAGCCCAGTTCTTCGAGGACTGCCATCTCGTTGCGGATCGTCGCGGAGCTGAACGAGAGATTGTATGCCTCCAACAGATGCTTGGAACTGATCGGTTCGGGGCGCTGCGTATAGCTGCGCACGATCAGCGACAGGATTTCTTCCTGACGGCGGGTAAGTTCTGGCAATTGGGTTTCGTCTAGATTCATAGCGACACTTTCTATCGCAACCATTGCACTGATTATAACATTCCGCCGCTGCGAATGCCGCGCTACCGAGAATGCTGCTATGATGAGGACATATTGTTGTCCGATGAGGAAAAGGTGAACCATGAACCACAAAATCGTCGAAGTGACCGAATCTAGCTTCGAGAACGATGTGTTGAACTCCGAGACGCCCGTGTTGATCGATTTCTGGGCGACATGGTGTGGTCCCTGCAAGATGATCGCGCCGATTGTCGATCAACTGGCGGATGAATTCACGGGCAAGCTGAAGGTCGGCAAGATCGATGCCGATGCCAACGTCGATGTGATGATGCGCTACGGCGTGATGAGCATCCCGACGCTGATTCTGTTCAAGGGTGGCGAACCCGTCGCGCGCATCACGGGCTACCTGCCGAAAGCCAAGATTCTGGCGCAGTTGCAGCCGCACCTGAGCTAGAAGCCGTGCTGCGTGCTGATGACCGAGTAAAAAAACAGAACGCAAAGGGGCGACTCGATGGGTCGCCCTAATTCTGAATATGTGCTAGGTAACCTGAGTTTCGGATAGCTTCACCTCACCCCTAAATCCCCTCTCCACGCAGTGGAGCGGGGACTTTCATATCCATCGTGAGCCGTCCTGCTCCCCCTCTCTACGCAGTGGAGCGGGGGTCGGGGGGTGAGGTGAAAAAACTTCTCAAATGGTCTCTGAATATGTTCTAGATGAAGCAATGAGCAGTGGCAACCCCGTTCTGGCTTTTTCTGATCGCGCATCCCTGTTTTTCTACTTCGCTGCCTCCAATGCGGGCGCGAGCGGCAGCGTGAAATAGAACGTCGTGCCGACGTTGACTTCGCTCTCAACCCAGATTTCGCCGCTGTGCTGCTCGATCAAGCCCTTGGTCAGCGTCATGCCCAAACCCGTGCCTTCGTCCATGTCTTTGGAACGTTCGGTGCGGAAATAAGCCTGAAACAGCTTGCCCAAGTCCTCTTTACTCATGCCGATGCCCGTATCCGTCACCGCGATCCGCAGCATCGCACCGCGCTGCGTGCCACGACTATCGCGCCAGTTGGCGAGCAGTTCCACTTGGACACCAATACGTCCGCCATCCGGCGTATATTTGTGCGCGTTGCTGATCAAATTCGTCAGCACTTGAATCAGCCGCTCTTGATCGCCCATGATCGCCGGCAGGTTGTCGGGAACATCGAGCGCGATGGTCTGCGCCTTATCCGCGATCCGTTTCTCGAATGTCGTCAGCGTTTCATCGAGGATCGCGCGGAAATCGCACGGCTTGGCATCGATGCGCATGTTGTTGGTTTCGAGCTTGGTCACATCGTTCAGGTCGTCCACGATGGTGCGCATCCGGTCGGCATTGCGCGTGATCGTCTCCAAGAACATCTTCTGTTGATCCGTGACGCCGCCCATATTGACCATCGTGACGAAGCCTTTGACCGATGTGAGCGGATTTTTCAGCTCGTGCGCGATGAAACCGACAAATTCGTTGCGCGCGTCGTTGGCGCGGCGCAAATCGGCGTACAGTTTGGCGTTGGCAATCGCAATCGCGGCGTGTTCCGCCAACCGCTGCAAGAATGGCATGTCCGCGATGCGCAAACGCGGGTCTTGATCCGTCTCCAAAATCAGCATCGCCACCACCTGCCGCCCAGAGAGCATCGGCAGCGTCACTTGGCTGATGCCGTTCGCCAACAACGGGGCGTAATCCGGGTCAATCGTCACGTCGGGTACGAGATCGGCTTGGCGCGTGCGCATCACGCGGCGCATGATCCCGCGATTGACTTCCCAGACCGCATTGCTCGGCAAATTGCTGTTTTCGTAACCCTGCAAATACACAATTTCAAGCTGTGGCGGCTCGCCCGCGACCAATCCGAGCGCGCCCGCCGTCGCCGGGCTGTTGGAAATCGCGTACTGCACCGTGATTTCCGCCACTTTGCGCAAGTCGAGCGACCGATTCAACTCCACGTCGATGCGTTCCAACGTTTCCAACTCGGTCAAGCGCGCGGTTAACTGTTCATCCGTCAGGCGGAACAGGCGCGCGTTCTCGATGGCGACGGCGGCTTGCCCCGCGAAGGTCGAGAGCAGTTCGGTATCCTCGTTCGTGAAGCCGCCGCCCGCCAGCTTGTTCAGCACTTCCAGCACGCCGATCACGCGCCCCTGCGCCACCAGCGGCGCGGCGAGGACGCTGGTCGTATGGAACACGCCTTTCGCCAATTCGCCGCTCCAGCGTGGATCCGTTGTGGCGTTGCTGACGATGATCGAGCGCCCCGTTGCCGCCACCTCACCGACCAAGCCGCGCCCCGCCGGGACGCGCACGCCCAGAATGTCCCCGCCGCTGCCACCAATGGCGACTTTGAATTCCAAATCGCCCGTGCCATCATCGGCGGTCAACAACAGCGATCCGGCTTCGGCGTCGAGAATGTCGGTGGCGCTGGCGGTGATCAGTTGCAGCAGTACGTCAATATCCGACTCGGATGCGACCAAACGGCGGCTGATGTCGTTGAGCGCCCCCAGTTGGCGGGCGCGCACATTCGTCTGTTGGAACAAACGCGCCTTGTCCAGCGACGTCGCCGCCAGCGCCGCGATATCCTGCAAAATCTTCAACTGGTCGTCCGCGAACGGGCGGTCGGAGTGGGTGCCAACTGCCAGCGCACCCAACACGCGCGATCCCGCCAAGAGCGGCACACCAATCCACGCTTTCAATTCGGCATCCTCAAACAGAATCGATGCCCCACGCTCTGCCATCGCCGCCGCAAACGAACTGACGCGCGTTGGTTGCCCGCGGCGGACGATATCGCTGTAGAAATCGCGCCCGACTTTCCAACGGACATTTTCTTTGTCGGCGTAGCGCGTATCGTCCTCTAGGAAGAAGGCGAAGAACAATTCATCGCGGTCATCGTCGTACAGCGCGATATAGAAGTGCGTCCCGTCGATCAATCGGAAGGTCTGCGCGTTGATCAGTTCCAACAGATCGTCAAACTCGATGGTGAAGTTTGCCGCTTGGCTGACTTGGCTCAATACATCGAGTTCGCGCACGCGCCGCTCCAACGAGTCGATGACCTGCGCGCGTTCGACGGCAACGCTGATCTGATTGGTCAAGCTCTGCACGAAGCGCAGTTCCTCATGCGTATATTGGCGTCCGCCGCGCCCCGCCGTACCGATGGTCGGCGCGCCGATGACGACGAACCCGTTTGCCTGCTTCGCGCCGCGCAGTTCGACCAGTACGACCGCATCGAGGATCATCAGCCGCGCGCGCTCTGCCAGCAGTTCGGTGCGCCACGGGATGCCGGGTTCGAGATAGATCAGATCGTCATTTGCCTTGAACCACTGGACGAGCGTGCTGTCGCCAGCGAAGCGCACGTCCGTCATCGGGCGTTCTTTGTCGGCGGCGCTGAAGGCGGTGTATTCGCCCGTCAGTCGATTAGGCAAGAACACATAGACACCCGTCGGTTGCAGCGTCGCCGCAATTTCGTGCTGATAGGCGTGGACGACATCGGAAAATTCGACCAGCGATCCCAGTTTTTGGGCAAAGGCTTCGGACTTCGCCTGATAATTCAACTGCCGCCGATAGTAAATCTGGTCGATGCGCGCTTGCAGACGGGCGCGGATCGGCACGAACAAGATGGCGATGGCGAACACCAAGAGCGCGACAAGCAGCGGGTCAGACACACCAAGTATGCGCTGGGTGATCAAACTGGCGCTGAACACGAGCAGGAAATAGCCCCCGATCAAGCCGATCAGCAGCAGCGTATACGTGATCGATTGGCTGAGGACGCGATCCGTATCCACGAGGCGATATTGCAGCACCGCATAGGCGAGGCTCAAAATCGGCATCAAGAAGAACGGCATCGTCGCAGAGGTGTTCAGCGGGAGGATGTTCACGCCGATGGTGTTCAACAGGACAAGGTTGATCAACCAGACGACGCTGACCACTAGGGATAGTCCCACGCCGATGATCACGGCGTTCGTTTGATCGCGCACAATCAGCGTCGCCGCCCGCGCACGGCGGCGCAGCATGACCAGCAGCACGGTAATCAAGCCGATCATCGCAGTGAGGGTCGAAATCCACAGCGACGAGGCGATCAACGACTGATTCGACTGACCGACATGCAAATACGTGAGGATGATCGCTAAGGGGAGCAAGGGAACATACGGTAGAAAGCGCAGATAGGGCTGTCGATACACGACCGACAGCGGCGACGGGAACAGGAGCGCGGTGGCGAACAGCGTGCCGCCTGTAAATACGCCTCCGAAGATCCAGAAGCCCGTCAGTTGATAGGTCGTATTGATATCGAACAAGCCCAACATGAACAGCGCCAGTGTGAAGCCGGTCGCGGCGACCGTCCGCCCAATCGTGGAGCGCGGACGGAGCGCCAAGATCAACGTGGCGACGCCTGCGGAGAACAGCCCGCACACGAAGGGAATGACGAAGAAGGCGACAAAATCGGCATTGGAGAACGATGAAAGCGGAAAGCGCACTTGGCAAACCGCTCTGTTCCCATTGACCACGCCGCAGACCTCGCGCCCAAAAGTTGGTATGATGCCAGCGCGCGCGGCGCGCGTGAACGTCACGTCGATCACCTCGCGCGGTAGCCGCGTGCGCAGGATCGTGGCGAGTTTTAAGCGTGAATCGAGATCATCGGGTGACTCTGCCAGCGACTCGCCGTCAATCGTCAGCACTTGATCGCCGCGCTGCATTCCGGCTTCGAGCGCCGTCCACGTCTCGCTATCGACGGGGATGCTGCCATCGATGGTCATCCCGCGTGACAGCAGCGCGCCAAAAAAGGTCGTGCCGCGCCAATTGAGCGCCAAAAACAGATATGCCAACAGCGCAAACAGCGTGGCGGCGACTGCGATGATCAACAAGACCGTGCCGACGCGATTCGCGCCTTCATTTTGGAATTCGGACGCATCCGCCCGTTTTTTCGACGGGATCGGCATCCCGCTCGTCGTCGCACTCATCGACTCGCCCCAAATTGTCCGTTTCACGTTCTTCGATTGTAGCACAGCGGCGGCGAAATGCGCGGGAAAATGGTTCGGGTTTGGTTTCATTATGTCTTAATGTGAGCGCGTTTTACGCTATAATCACTGTATCAAATGCACAAGGAAGCACGCGCATGGGACGAGCGATACGGGTATTGATCGCCAAACCGGGCTTGGATGGACATGATCGCGGTGCCAAGATCATCGCCCGCGCGCTGCGTGATGCGGGGATGGAAGTCATTT
Source organism: Anaerolineae bacterium (assembly GCA_034437055.1). Classification (GTDB taxonomy): domain Bacteria; phylum Chloroflexota; class Anaerolineae; order Aggregatilineales; family Phototrophicaceae; genus Flexifilum. Next base: position 29,549 of record DAOTUQ010000101.1, on the reverse strand, counting down.
ATACCGGGCTGCGCCAAACGCCAGAGATGATCGCGGAGGCGGCGCTGCAAGAAGATGTCGATGTCGTCGGCTTGAGCATCCTCAGCGGCGCGCACATGGCGCTGGTGCCGCGCATCCATGAGGTGATGGTACAGAATCACCTTGACGATGTGCCACTGATCGTCGGCGGGATCATCCCCAATGTCGATCACGCTGCGCTTCAGGCGATGGGCGTGGCGGGCATCTTCGGACCCGGCGCGAACACCGAGGATATCGCCGTGTTCATCCGCGCGCTGATCGCGGCGCGCGCGGACGCTGCTGCCCAAGTGACGGCGGACGCCTGATGCTGGAACGACTGTTGGCGGGCGACCGTCGCGCGCTGGCACGGCTGCTGACGTGGATCGAGAACGATGATCCGGCGGCGGTTCAGTTGTTGGCGGCGTTGTTTCCACGCACGGGACGCGCACACCGCGTCGGCGTGACAGGCGCGCCGGGAACGGGCAAAAGCACGTTGGTGACGGCGCTGGCGAAGGCGATCCGCGCGCGCGGGCAGACCGTCGGCATTATTGCCGTCGATCCGACCAGCCCGTTCACAGGCGGCGCGATCTTGGGCGACCGCGTGCGGATGCGCGACTTGGCGGGCGATGCGGGTGTCTTCATCCGCAGCATGGCGACGCGCGGCAGTCTCGGCGGATTGGCGCGCACAACCCGCGATGCGACGCGCGCATTGGATGCTGTCGGCTTCGACGTGATCTTCATCGAGACGGTCGGCGCGGGACAGAGCGAAGTCGATGTCGCGCGCATGGCGCAATCCGTGATCGTCGTGGACGCGCCGGGCATGGGCGACGATATCCAAGCGATCAAGGCGGGCATCTTGGAGATCGCGGATATTTTGGTCGTCAACAAGGCGGATCGTCCCGGCGCGGATAACACCGTGCGCGCGCTGCGGGCGGCGCTCGAACTTGGACACCCATCGGCGCGCGACACCATGACGGGCGCTGGCGCATTCGCGCATCATCGCGCGGCGAATGGACACCACACCCCCGCCGCGCCGAACGGCGATGCTGTGATCTGGCTACCGCCTGTACTGCAAACGGTCGCCAACACCGACACCGGCATCGACGCCGTAATCGCTGCGTTGGATGCGCATCGGCAGCATTTACGGACACACAAGCACGGGACGAGCATCGAACGGCGGCAGATCGAGATCGAACTACTGGATCGGCTGCGCGAACGTTTATTGGAACAATTCTTGCTGCGTGGTGGGGCGGCGTCCATCGACGTGCTGATCGCGGACGTGTGCGCAGGCAAGATCGACCCGCGCGGCGCGGTCGATGCGCTGTTGGCAGTCGCTCGACTCGACCTTCAAACATCATCATGACCGATTGCGGGCGCGCGAGCGTGCGCCTTTTCGCAGAGGACGAAGCACATCATGACGCAAGTCTTGAAAGTACCGGGAACGAAAATTCACAAGCCCGAACCGCAAGCGCCCAATCATGCGAACGGACAGTTCGGGCGCGTGCTGCTGTTTTGCGGCAGCGGCTCTACCGGGTTGGGCGCGGCGATTGCCGACCATCTCAGAATCGAGACGGGGCGCTACACGCGCACCGTCTTTCCGAACGAGAACATTTTCATCCGGCTGAATCAAAGCGTGCGTGGGCAAGATGTGTATCTCGTCCAGTCGATGTGTTCACCGATCCACGATCATATCTTCGAGATGCTGGTCATGATCGACACGCTCAAGCGCGATTCGGCGGGGCGGATCAATCTCGTCATTCCCTACATGCCCTACGCGCGTTCGGACAAGAAAGATCAGCCGCGCGTCGGCATCGCAGCGCGTTTGCTCGCCAACATGATCGAAGTCGCGGGCGCGGATCGCTACATCACCATCGATTTGCACGCGGGACAGATTCAAGGTTTCTTCAACATTCCGGGCGACGCGCTGACGGCGTTCCATTTGTTGAGCGATTATATGGCGGACAAAGCCATCGAAAATCTCGTCGTGTGTTCGACGGATTTGGGCTTCGCCAAGAAGGCGCGCAACTGGGCATTGCGGCTGGATGCGCCGCTGGCAATCATCGAGAAGCGGCGCAGCGGCAACGACTCGAAGGCGGAGGCGCTGGCGATCATCGGGGACGTGAAGGATCGCAACGTCTTATTGGTCGATGATGAAGTGCTGACGGGCGGATCGGTCTTGAACGCCGTGAATCTGCTGCGGTCGGAGGGCGCGCGCGACCTCTACTTGGCGTTCACGCACGCGGGACTTGCTGCGGCGGCGGTCGAGCGGCTGGCGGAGGCGGGCTTCAAAGAAATCATTACGACCGACACGCTGCCATTGCTCGCCGACCTGCGGCTGCCGAATATGACGATTTTGAGCGTTGCGCCGATGTTGGGCGAGGTGATTACGCGGGCGCACGAGGGGCGCAGCGTCGGGGAATTGTTCGACGAGTAGGAAAAAAACGGGCGAGACGATGCCTCGCCCGTAGCATGGGATGATCCGCTATTTCCGCTTGAACGCGCCCTGAATCAGCGATTCGTCGAAGAAATCGACTGAACCATCCGTCGCGTAACGGTACAGCGCCGCTGTATAGATGCCGCTCAGCGCCGACGACAGCAAGCCAATGGCGACCAGCGCCAACACCAACAGGATCGAGAATAAAATCGCCAAGCCGGGCGCGGCATCTGCCGTCACACCGATCAACAGCCCACCGAGCAATGCCACGCCGAGCGTCAGCAAGCCGAACACGCCGCCGATGCTGAAGTTGCCGACGATCTGTTCGCCCCACGTCTTTTTGAGCAGTTCAAAGCTGCGCTTGATCGCGTCCAGTGGGCTGACATTTTCCATGATCAGCACGGGAACGACCAAGAATGTGACCAAGTTCCACGCGCCGCCGATGATACTGACGACGATCCGCCCGATGAGATTCGAGCGTTCGCGGATCGCTTGCAAAATCATGCCGACTGTAGCGGCGATCACCGCGTAGCCAAGAATGTTGGGCAGCCGCTTCGATGCTTCCTGAAAGCCATAGCCCAACGTCGGATCGCCACCGCTCAACCGGAGCAGCGCGCCCGCCACGAGCGCCGAATTGCAGAAGAAAATAACGGTATACGAAACCACGTAGAAGATGAACAGCACGATCACGCCCGCGACCGTCAAGCTGTCGCCGTCGGTGAACATGCGGAACATGCCCGTCGCCGCGATGGGGATGATGAACACCAGCGTCACCACGATCATCGCCAACATCGATACCAGCGGATAGATGAGCAGCTCTTTATCCGAGCGCAGCACGTTCAGACTGGCTTGGACGAGCGACCAACTGCGCGAAAAACTTTCAAACATGCCGTGTCCCCTTCAATCATTCGCGGACAACCGCGTTTAATCTATTATAGAGAAAATTTCGCTGTACGTCACAAAACATTGTTTGCCGATGGGTGGTTGACCCGCTTTACCGCTCAAAAAATGAGCGTTGCAAAAAGCGCATTCCCGCCAAAATCTGCTCGATCCGCGGCTCGGAGATCGACCCGATGTATTCACCGAACTTCGTTTTCTCGACGGTCGAGACTTTTGACACCTCGACAACACTTTGTTTGGCTAAATTAGCTTCACCCACATCGAGTAAAATGTTTCCCGGCAGGTTGACGCGCTTTAGATTCGATGTCAAGGCGCACACAACGACCGTATCAATGCGGCTGTGATTCAAGACGTTCGCTTGAATGACGACATGCGGATGGGGAATGCTCGACTCAATGCCGCTCGGATCGTCGAACTGGAGCCAGTAGATATCGCCTTGATTGATGATCATTGGTTAGTAACGCCCCTTCTTTGCCAGCAGTCCCCGATACAAGCTGTCGAGGTCACGCGCCAAGCGTTCGATGCTGTACTGGTCGATCATGGTGCGCTGCGCCCGCGCGATCTGCTCCGGCGTCGGCGGCGTCTGAATCGAGCGGATCAGCGCGTCTGCCAGCGCCGCGGCGTCCCCCGACGGCACGAGCGCGCCCAACGCGCCGCCCTCCAACAAGTCGGGCAAGCCGCCCACCGCCGTCGCCACGACCGGGACTCCCGCCGTCAGGCTCTCGATCACGGTGACGGGCGTCCCCTCGTTGACGCTGCTGATCGCCAAGACATCCAAGTCGGCGTAAACGGACGCGGTCTCTGTGATCCAGCCCGTCAGCGTCACGCGGTCGCCCAAATCGAGCCGCGCGATCTGCCGTTCGATGTCCGCGCGCAGTTCGCCGTCCCCGACGATCACAAACTGCGCATCGGGGATCGCGTGGCGGACGCGCGCCGCCGCTTCTAAGAACAGCGCATGGTTCTTGACCGCCGTCAGCCGCCCGACGAGTCCGATCAGCGGCGCGTCCGCTGGAATCCGATATTTCAACCGGAAAATCCCCGTTTTGCGCGGCTGTGCGGCGAACGGTTCGAGGTCAAGTCCGAGCGGCAGCACTGTGAATTTGCGTTTGCGCGCGATGCGGTACTGTTCCGACAATTCGCGCCGCAAGCCCTCCGTCAGCACGATCAGCGTATCGGACAAGCGCGCCGCCAAGCGTTCGATTTGGATGAACACCCATGTCAGCGGCGGGCTGAAATAGCCCTGAAACACATGCCCATGAAAGGTATGTACGACGACGGGAACACCCGCGATCCGCGCCGCGATCCGCCCTGTAAAGCCGGCTTTCGCAGTGTGCGTGTGGACGACATCGGGCTGAAAATCGCGCATTAGCCGCACGAGCGCGCGAATCGTGACGATATCGCGGAACGGATTGAGCGAGCGCCCCAGTTCCGGCACGATGATCGGCTGCACGCCGCGCGACTCGGCGTAATAGCTCATGTCGCCTTCGTCCGCGCTGATCTGTCCGGTCACGAGGCGCGATTCATAGTCATACAGGGGGGGCGCGAGCTTGTGCGTCAACAGCGCCACATGGATCGCGGGTCCACCGATGTTGAGTCGGGCGATGATGCGCATGACGCGGATCGGGCGCGTGGGTTGCATGAGATTCTCCTATCGGACATGGCACGCCATGCCCCTACCGTGCGCCGTTCGTAGCGACGACCCGCTCGGTTGCCCGTTTCAACGCGGACGCCCATTCTAACGCGGACACGATGGTTACGACGGCGGCGCAATCGTCGCCGGATCGATGAACAGCCGATGCCACCATTCTAGCGTCAGCAGCGACCACAGCCGCCCGCCGTGATCGCGCGTTCCGGCGGCATGTTCGTTGATCAGCCGCTTGACAACAGTCATGTTGAGCAGGTTCCGCGCGCGCGCTTCGGGACTGAGCAGGATATCGCGCGCCGGACGAATATCCTTGCGCAGCCACGTCCCCATCGGCACGCCGAAGCCATGCTTTGGGCGGTCGATGATATCGTCGGGCAAAAGTCCGCGCGCCGCTTGTTTCAGGATGTATTTGGTTGTGCTGCCCTTCAGCTTGAGATTCATGGGAATCCGCGCCGCCAGTTCGACCAGCCGATGATCCAGGAACGGCGCGCGCGCTTCGAGCGACGCCGCCATGCTGGATCGATCCGTCTTGACGAGCAGATCGCCGGGCAAATACGTCTGTATATTATACGCGACGATATCCGCTAGATCGCGCAATTCTAGCGGGCGGATCGCGGCGCGTTGATCGGTCAATTCGGCGCACAGATCGCGGCTGAATACGCTGATCCAGTCTTGGTACGCTGCGCCGATGGGCTGTGCCGCGCCTGCCACAAAGCGCCGCGCGCGCTTGATCGCGTTGTAATAGCCTGTTCCCTCCGGCACAGCGGACAGCGCCGCATGGGCGATCTTCCACGCCGCGCGTGGGACGAGCTTTTGCATCTTGAGCGCCAGCGCCGCCGCGTAGAAACGTTCGTAACCGACAAACAATTCGTCGCCGCCATCGCCCGTCAGCGCGACGGTGACGTGTTCGCGCGTCAGCTTGCTCACCAGATACGTTGGAATCGCGCTGCTGTCTGCGAACGGCTGATCGTAATGCCAAACTAATTTGGGCAGTAAATCGAGGGCTTGAGGTTCGACGGTGAATGCTGTGTGTTCGGTACCGAGATGCTCCGCGACGCGCTTGGCGTGTGCCGTCTCATCGAAGCTCGCATCGCCCGAAAAACCGATGCTGAACGTCTTGATGGTGGAATTGGAGTGCTTGCGCATCAGCGCGACGATCAAACTGCTGTCCAATCCGCCGGAGAGGAACGCGCCCAACGGCACATCGGACAGCAAACAGCCGCGTACACCGTCCGACAGGGTGTCGAGGACTTGAGCGCGCCAGTCGGCTTCTTGCGCAGGCGTGATAGGCGCGTCGGCTATTGGTTTCGGCGGGGTGTAATATAACTTGTTGAAGGTCAGCGGATCGAACGTGAACGAGTCGAGCGGCACATCGATATACATACCCGGTTGCAGCGCAAAAATGCCGAGCAATGGCGTGTAGCTCATCAGATAACCGTCGCATAGATAATGGGCGAGGATTTTGCTCATCAACGAATTGGCATCGAGCGCAGACGACCGTCGCATGGTCGGGTGCGCCAAAATCGCTTTGATTTCGCTGGCAAACACGATCTTTTCGTTATCTCGATAGAAATACAGCGGCTTCTCCCCCATGCGATCCCGCGCCAGCACCAGCCGCCGCCGCGCGCCGTCCCACAGCGCGAACGCGAACATGCCGCGTAAACGGTTCAGCACGCGGTCGATATCGCCGTCGTATTCGCGGTAGCCCTTGAGGATCGTCTCGGTGTCGCCCGTCGTGTGCCAGTCACGGACGCCGCGCCCCTCTAATTCGCGGCGAATGTCCTGATGGTTGTAGATTTCGCCGTTGAACGCAATCGTCAGTTCACCGTCGGTCATCGGCAGCGATCCAGCGTCCGACGTGTCGAGGATCGCCAAGCGCCGATTGCCTAAGCCGATATTGCCGTCCACAAAGACCGCGCCCTGATCGGGTCCCCGATGGATCAGCATATTGTTCATGCGCAACACCACATCAGGATCGACGGGCGACCCGTCCAGATTCAATACCCCACAGATACCGCACATCGGTTGATCCTTTTCAAGGTAGGAGAGAAACCGAAAGAGTTTCAGCCTAGAGGCGCAGAGAACATTTTTTCCTTTGCGCCTTTGCGCCTTCGCGTCGTTGCGCCTTTGCGCTACTCTTTTTTCTCCACACTACTCGTTTCGATCCGTAACACCACATCCCCCGCCGCCGTCGCGCCCGGCTGCAACACGATCACGCCAGCGGTGTCGATCCCGCGCGCATGGAGATTGAAGCCGTCATTGGCGTTCGTCTGCGGTTCGAGCGCGAAGTACGCTGGCAAATCAGGGTGATCTGGCGCGAAGGCGATAACGTGCTTGAAAATGTCGTCGGCGTGCATCGAGAGTTCGACGCCCGTATCCGGGAAGCGCAGCCCCACAGCGGTGTTTCGCTGTCGTCCGGTCAGCAGATCGTCCAAGATGTTGTTATCGAGCGCGCGCCACTGGCGGAAATCCAAGCGCGGCGAGACGGGAACGGGCGGATCGGATGGCATCGCCTTTTCCATCCGGTATTCGAGGTCGCATGGGATCAGGATTTCCGGCTCGTGCGCGCGATTCCGCACGAAATACGGATGATGCCCGAAGCCGCATGGGAACGCTTGTGCATCCGCGTTGGTGATCGACAAGCGCCAGATGAAATCGAGACCTTCGAGGCGGTATTCGGCGGATGCGGTGAAATGGAGCGGAAAATTGACGTTTGGGTAATCTGCCGAGTCGAACGACATGTGGATATGGAGATCGTCGGCTGAAACGACGTTCCATGCGAAGTGGCGACTAGCACCGTGTCGCGCCGTGCCGTCGTCTTTGGTGGTCGCCAACTGCCACGACTGATCGCCCAAACGCAGCACGCCGTCGCGGATGCGATTCGCCCACGGCAGCATGATGAAGCTGGCACTGTTGCTCGAATTGCCATAATCGGCTTCAGCAGTGGGGCGCAGCACATCCACCCACGCCCCGCTCTTTTGGACGCGCCCGAACGCGATGGATGCACCTGTAGCGGGCAGAATGCCGACGCGCCAATCGTCATTGCTCAGATCATGCCGTTGAATCGTCATGCCCAAATCCTTTCGTTCGATGCGTTCTATTCTAAACGCCAATGTTGCCAAAGCCTCAATCTTGCTCTAGGCAATTGGCTATATGATGAAAATATCCTGAAAATTTCACTCGTCACAATGAGGACGCTGATTTGGCACACACTATTCAACCGGGCCCCCTGCCCAACATCGTAATTGTCATTGGCTATAGTGAACTGACAAAAGCCGACATTAGCCTATCAAGCGAGTCGCTTGGCTTGGATCAAGGACAAAAGTACCTGCTTATCGATGGCACCAAACTCCAACTCGCCGTGCCAGAAGATTTTCTGAATGTGGTTCGGCAAACACCGCTCGCCCATCCTAACTGCGTGCATGTGGCGGTGGTTTTGAAATCGGAACTGCTGAAAAACGTCGCTGGCGCGACAGCGAAGGTTTTGCGCATCAAACAAAAAATGAGCTACTTCACCAACTATGATGAGGCACTCAAGCCTATCACCGCCCTCGCACAAACGGCACGCGCCTAATCCGACGCCGCCCAGATGATCACCTGATCGAACTGCACATCCAGCTCGCCGCCCGCTGGCACAGCGGCGACAATCCCCGCGCTGCCTTGTCGGTAGAGCGAGTCGCGCGTCTCGGCGACGAATTGTCCGTTGATGTACAGCGCCAGTCGGTCGCCCAAACACAGCGCGCGCAGCCGATTGGGCGCGGTATCTTGCCGAATTGCGCTCGATGCCGTCCACTCGATCAAGGGCTGGATTTCGCGGTTGAAGCCGCGTCGGATTGTGTACTGTCCGTCGGCGCTGATCAGGAAGTAGTAGCCATCGCCGTTGTCGTCCGGCGACGCCCGGCACATCACGCCGTAGGCGTTGTCTCGATAGATCGAATACGGCAGCGTATCGACCTGAATCAAGCTGTTGCTGTGCTGCGCGGGATGGAGCGTCCACATGAAGCCGCCCGCTCGCGCGCTGGCGGCGTTGACGCCCGTCGCATAGGCATCCGCATCCCCGCGCGGCAGTCGGCGGGCGTCGATTTGCGCGCGATAGGCGTCGTCCTCGACGCGAAAATCGACGCCGAGCGCCGGATCAGCGTAGTTTTCCCAGTCCGTAGGTTGGCTGAAATCAACCTCCGCCAGCACCTCGCCACGCGCGTAACGTGCCGATGGCTGCGGCGCGAACAACGTTTCGGACGCGCACGCCGACAGCAGCAGGAGCGCGAAAATAGTCCACACTGCTAAAATAGATCGGGTGATTCGGCGCATGTTTGTGCCTTTCGTGTTGCCGATGTGCTTTTTGACGCTATAATGACGGATATATGAACAGGCGTGACCGCCGCGGGTTTAGGATTGTACGAGCAAACTCATGATAGAAGTGATCATCGACAGCATTCGCGTCAGCTTGATGTCGCAGCACCGGATCGTCATCTTGAAAGACGTGAACAGCGACCGCTACCTGCCAATCTGGATCGGACCCTGCGAAGCGGACGCGATTACGATTGAACTTCAGGAAGTGCCGCCACAGCGTCCGCTGACGCACGACTTGCTGAAATCGACGATCCGCGAATTGGGCGGGCGTGTCACCCAAATTTTGATCAGCGATTTACGCAACGATGTATATTACGCCCGCGTGGTTGTCGAAATCAATGGGCGTCAGGTCGAAGTCGACTCGCGTCCCAGCGATGCGATTGCCCTCGCCGTGCGTGTGAAAGCGCCGATCTTCGTCTCGGAATTGGTGATGGAGCGTGCCGCGATCCAACCGGAAGAGGATGTCGAGCGCGAAGCAGCTGCGCGCCCGGTTGAAGGCACCGAGAAATTGAGCGCCTTCACCGATTTTGTCGATACCCTCGATCTGGACAACATGGAAGACTCAGACAAGTAACCGCGGCGGCGGCAGCGCTGCCGCCGCCCCCAACCGAACCGAGCCAAATTTTTTAGACGGCGCAGCCCGATGTTTTGACACGCCAACCGCGCGTGCAAGCGTCATGCGCGCCGTTTTGTGTCTCTACAAAGCGAAACATCCATGACGAATAGTTCGTTGACGAATGTCCCTTTCAGCCAAGAAGCCGAACAAGCGGTTTTGGGTGCGGTCTTGCTCAATGCCGACGCTTTCGTGAGCATCGCCTCGTTCTTGAAGGCGGAGGACTTCTTCATCGCGCGCAACCGCGATATCTGGGCAGCGATTGAGCGCATCAACGCGCGCCGCGATCCGATTGATGTGGTGACGGTGCAAGAACAACTGCGCGCGGCGGGCGTGTTGAACGATATCGGCGGCTTGGGCTATCTAATGCAGTTGATCACGGACGCGCCGACCTCGGTCAACGCGGAGGTCTACGCGCGTTTGGTCGAGCGCGCCGCCGTGCGCCGTCGCCTGATGGAAGCGGCGGACACGATCAAGGCGCTGGCGTTGGACGAGATGATCGAGACCGAGGACGTGACGACGCGCGCCGAACGCGCGATTTTCGCCGTGACCGAACGCAGTCTGCGCCGCGAACTGCAACCGCTGCGCTTGGTGGCGGGCGACTACTACGAGCAAATGGAACTGCGGATGCAGAACCCGGATGCGCCGACGGGCGTGCCGACCAGCTTCATCGCGCTCGATGGGCTGTTGGGTGGGCTGCAAAATTCGGACTTGCTGATCTTTGCAGGGCGTCCGGGCATGGGAAAATGTGTGACCGGCGACACGCTGATCCCGACGGAACGCGGCTTGCTCCCGATTGTGTCGCTGAAGCCGACCCATACCGCTGGCATCCCAGACGACGAAGGCGGTGTCTATTATCCGCTGCAAATCGGCGTTCAAACACCGATTGGGCTGCGACAAACTGCCTATTTCTATGCCAGCGGCGTGCGTCTGACGCGCCGCTTGACGACGCGCGCCGGATTTACCCTGACGGGGACGTTGAATCATCCGGTGCTTACGCTGTCGCCATCTGGTGAAAACTGCTGGACGCCGTTAGGGGAACTGTGCGCGGGCGATTTCGTGGCGGTGCAGTCCGATGATCGCATGGCGTGGGACGGTGTGGCAACCCTCGAGGACAGCGGGATGCAGCCCTGCTACGATCTGACGATTCCCGATGGACATGCCTTCATCGGCAACGGCATTGTCAATCACAACACCTCGTTCCTGCTCTCCGTCGCCATGAACGCTGCCAAGTTTGGCTCGCGCATCGGCATCTTTTCGATGGAGATGGGCGCGGAACAGATCGTGCAGCGCCTTGTCTCGATGGAGACGGGCATCGATATGCAGCGCCTGCGTTTGGGCAAGCTGACCGACGACGAATGGCAGACGTTCGTCACCGCGATTGGCAACCTGAGCGAACTGCGCATCTTCATCGACGACACGCCCGCAATGACGCCGCTGCAACTGCGCGCCAAATGCCGCCGCTTGCAGCACGAATTCGGCTTGGAACTGGTCATCGTGGATTACATCCAGTTGATGAATGCGGGCGGCTTGTTCCAGAACAACCGTGTGCAAGAAATCAGCTATATCAGCCGTGCCATGAAAGAGATGGCGCGCGAACTCAACGTCCCCGTGTTCACGGCGGCACAGCTTTCGCGCGCGGTTGAACAGCGGCAGGATAAGCGTCCGCAGTTGAGCGATTTACGTGAGTCCGGCTGTGTCGCGGGCGATTCGGAAGTGTTCTTGCCCGACGATGGCTATGCCGTTCCGATTCGGGACTTGATCGGCAAGGTCGGGACGAACGTTCTCATGTTGAATTTTGACACATGGAAGCTCGAATCCATGCCGATCACGAACGCTTTTTGTACGGGGACGAAGCCCGTCTACAAGCTCACGACGCAATTAGGTCGGTCGATTCGGGCGACGGCGAACCACAAATTCTATACGATAGCGGGCTGGAAACGGCTCGATACGCTGACGACAGACGATCAGATTGGTGTCCCGCGCGCGCGCCTCAATGCACAAAATCTGACCAGCGATGTCTACTGGGATGGGATTGTGTCCATCGAACCCGACGGCGAAACCGATGTGTACGATCTGACCGTTCCGCCGCACGCCAATTTTGTTTGCAACGACATCACGATCAGTAACAGTCTTGAGCAGGACGCCGACGTCGTGATGTTCCTCTACCGCGATGCCGTCTACAATGAAGCCAGCGAAGAACCCAATCGCGCCGATATCCTGATCCAGAAACATCGCAACGGGCCCACGGGCGTCGTCTCGTTGTTCTTCGACAAGCGGCTGACCAAATTCAAAAATGCTGAACGCAATAGCTACGATTTGGGTGATCTATGACCACGTTCGCCGGATTCGCGCCGGGCGTCCCACGCACGATCAAACTGCCCGCCGCTTTCATCACCGATTTGCTGCCGCTGATTGACGATCTGGCGGAACTGAAGGTGACGCTGTTCGCTTTCTATGCGGTGCAGCAGCGCGAGGGGCAGTTTCGCTATTTGACGCGCGCCGACTTCGGGGGCGATGTGGGGCTGATCGCGGGCTTGCGCGCCGTCGCGCCGAACGCCGACATTGAAATCACGCTCGATACCGCGCTGGCGGCGGCGTGCGTGCGTGGCGCGCTGTTGCGCGCGGTCGTGCGCGCCGATTATCGCCCAGAGGCGACGTTGTATTTCATCAACGCTGAACCCGGACGCCGTGCGCTGGCTCAGATCGCGGCGGGCGCGTGGTATCCCGGCGACGCATTGCCCGTCGAAATCTTGCCAGAACGCCCAAATGTGTTTCAATTGTATGAAGAGAATATCGGCGCGCTAACCCCGCTGATCGTCGAGGCGTTGAAGGACGCGGAACGCGACTATCCGCCCGGCTGGATCGAGGATGCGATCCGCGTGGCGGCGGAGAAAAACGCCCGCCATTGGCGGTTTATCGAGGCGGTATTGGCGCGTCGGTCTAAAGAAGGGCATCGCTACGATGAAACCAATCAAAAAACTGCTGCCGTCAACGGGCGCGCGGCGCGCGCCTCCGACTTCTACGTCAGCATCTTCGATTCCTAGCAACGACGGCGAACGTCAAGCGGCATATCGGCGCTTCTTGGATACGGGTGTGATGCCCGGCGATGCCGCGACGCCCGTCAGTGGGTGTGCGTTGTGCGGCGCAGCCCAAACGATGTGCGGCGGGTTGGGCTACATTCAATACAATGTCCCCTATGGGCATCCCAACTTCGGCAAGATGCTGCGCTGTCCGCGCCAGTTGCAAGCCGAACAGACGCGCATCACGGAGATGCGCGACATCGCCAACTTGTCCGCATATGCGGATAAGACGTTGGATAATTTTGTGACCGAACGCGAGGGCTTGCCCGCAAAACATAAAAACACCCTCGCTAGTGCCGTCGAGCGCGCGCGCACCTATGCCGCCAAGCCCGAAGGGTGGCTGTTGATCACCGGCTTCAACGGCACGGGCAAGACGCATCTGGCTGCGGGCGTTGCCAACGTCGTGGTCGCCAAGCATCATGCCCTGATGTTCGTGACCGCGCCCGACTTGTTCGATCATCTGCGCCGAACCTATCAAGAGGACAGCGACGAGGGCTACGATGAAGTCTTCGAGCGCGTGCGTAACATCCCCTTCTTGGTCTTGGACGATTTGGGCGTGGAAAATCAGAGTACGTGGGTCACGGAAAAGCTGTTCCAACTCTTAAATCATCGTTATATCCATCGCTTGCCCACGATCATCACCAGCAACATCATCCCCGAACATTTTCCGCCGCGCCTTTCCAGCCGGATGTTGGATCAAAGCGTCGTCCACCATCTCAGCCTTGATGTTGCCGATTATCGGACGGGGCGGCATCAACAATGGATGTACCAGATCACCGACTTGACGCGCTATACTCGGATGACGTTCGACAATTTCGATCCCGCGCTCTATACAAAAGCCGAAGAGCGCGAAATCTTGAAAAGGGCGCTCGATGCCACCTGGTCGTTTGCCCACGAACCCGCCATGTGGATGTTTTTGCAGGGCGAAGCGGGCGTCGGCAAGACGCACTTGGCGGCGGCGGCGGCAAAGGTGATCCAAGCGAGCGGCTTGATGGTGTGTATGCTGTCGGCGTCGGACTTGTTGGATCGATTGCGCGCGTCGTTCTCGTCCAGCTCGATCATCTCGTTCGATGTCTTATTTCGCTTCATCTGCGAAATCGATGTGCTGTTCCTCGAAGATGTCGGCACCGACAACTCAACCCCGTGGGCGCGTGAGAAGCTGTTCCAAATCCTCGATTATCGCTACGTCGCGCGTAAGGCGACCTTCATGACCAGTTCCAAAAAGCTCACCCATCTGGACGATCCGCGCTTGTACGTTCGTCTGTTGGATGAGGAAACGACGACGTGGATCGAGATTCCTGTCACTCCGTACAGCCTGCGGATGCGCGAGGCGAAAGGGCATCTTCCTAGCCGATGGTGAGATTTTCCCGGCGCGAACCGCCGTCCAGTGCGCTCTCAATCCTCCCGTATCACCGTCGGCATCGACAGGCGATTCGGGATTTGCTCTTTCGACACGAAAATACGCATGTCCATCTCGACTGGCAAGAGACCGATACATGGCTTGACGGCGAAGAAGGCGTCACCCGCTTGGCGTTTATGGGCGCGCATTTGATCGGCGTGCTGGCATTCAGCGAACCGCTCGGTGGAACCTGCTGGATTCGGATTGCGTCGTTTCATGACACGCATGATCCTGTGCCATTGTTGGCTGCATTGTGGTTGGACGCGGCGGCGGCACTGCGCGCGACGGGCGTGACCTTGGTGGCGCTGCTGCTGCTGCGCGATTGGATCGGGACGCTGGTTGCGCCGTTGGGCTTCGCGCCGCGCGAGGATATCATCACGCTGCGCCGTGCTGCGGCACATGCGGGAACCGGCTACTCCGAAGGGGATGCGCCGCCCGTCCTGCCTGACATGACACCTGACGGGATCACCCTGCGCTCGGTTGTGCCAGAAGACATTGACGCGATCATCGCTATCGATCATCGGGCGTTCGCGCCGCCGTGGCAGATGACGCCGCGCGAAATCCGCCAAGCACAGCGCATCTCGGCGTATTCGACCGTTGCAGAGCGGGATCGGCGTGTCGTCGGCTATCAAATTTGCACGGTCTATTTCGATGGCGCGCATCTGGCACGGTTGGCGGTCGATCCCGCTGTCCAGCGACTCGGCGTCGGTGCGGCGTTGGTCAGCGGCGGGATTCGGCATTTCGCGCGGCGTGGCATCGGCATCATGACGGTCAATACCCAAGCGAGTAACACGCGCTCACAGCGCCTGTACGAGCGCGTGGGTTTCCGGCGCAACGGCTACGATCTGCCCGTATGGACGGTGGGGCTTTGAACAAGGGCAACGGTGCGTGGGCGTGGCGTGCCGCACCCCTCGTCGCAGTGTTGTTCAGCGCGTTGTTGGCGCGGATCGCGCTGTTGGCGTCGGGCGCGGTGTCGTTCCACTCGGATGAAGCGGTCGTCGCACTGATGGCGCGGCACATCCTCGCGGGCGCGCGCCCGGTGTTCTTCTATGGGCAAGCGTACATGGGCAGCCTCGATGCGTGGATCGTCGCTAGCGCGTTCCAAATCTTCGGGGAGTCCGTCCTCAGCATTCGGATCGCGCAGTCGGCGTTGTATTTGCTCACGGTTGCGGTCACGTATGGGGTAACGCGGCGGCTGACGGGACGCACGGATGCGGCGTTCATTGCGGGGCTGCTGCTGGCGATCCCGCCCGTGCTGCTGGCGCTGTATACCACCGCGACACTTGGCGGCTACAACGAAGTCTTGTTGTTTGGTGGCGTCGTCTGGTGGATGGGCTTCAGCGTCACACACAACGCCCGTGCGTCACTCCCACGCTGGCTGCTGCTCGGCGTGTGTGCGGGCGTCGGCTGGTGGTCGAACGCGCTGATCGTGGCGTATGCGCTCCCCGCCGGACTGCTGATCCTGCTCGATTTAGCGCGAAGCATCCGCCAGCGTGACTCGGCGGCGATCCGGCAGACGTTGATCGGCATCGGCGCGGCGGCGCTGGCATTTTTGGTCGGCTCAGCACCGTGGTGGGTGTTCAATGTCGAGAATAATTTCGCGGGCTTGTCCTTCTTGACCGGATCGACGGGGAGCGCGTTCGCTGGAGCGGACGTGTTCACGCTGCCGCTGGAACAGCGATTAATCGGCTTGTTCCTGCTCGGCTTGCCAACGCTGATCGGACTGCGCTTCCCGTGGTCACCCGCGTTTTTCGCGCCCATCGTCGGCGTGATCGTCTTGGCGTCGTTCGTGATCGCGGTCGTGCGGCTGGCGCGGCGCGACAACCGCATCGAACCGTTGATGAACCCCGATGCGCGCGGCTATGTGCTGGTGACCATCCTGATTTTCTGTCTGATTTATTTCGCCTCACGTTTCAGCTTCGACCCGACAGGACGCTACTTTTTGCCGCTGGCGCTGCCATTGTTGGTGGCGTTTAGCGTCGGTGTGGTCGCGTTGAAGGCGCGCGCGCTGCAAATCGCTGTGGTCGCGCTGATCGTCGGCTACTTCGCCGCCGGACAGATCAGCGCAGCGACGACCCTCCCGCCCGGACTGACGACCCAGTTCAATCTCGATACGCACATCCCCAACGATGACGACGCGGCGCTGATCGCCTATTTGGAGGCGGAGGGGCTGACGCGCGGCTATACCAACTATTGGATCGCGTTCCGATTGGCGTTCTTAAGCGGCGAACGGCTGATTTACAGCGCGGCGCTGCCGTATAAGCCGGATTTGACGTACACGCCGCTCGATCAACGGTATCCGTTCTACCGCGATGCCGTCAATGCTGCTGCCCGCGCGGGCGAACTCGTCGCCATCGTCACGGCACAGATCGCGGCAGTAGACGCGCGCATCGCGGCGCTTTTGACAGCGCGCGGCGTGACGGACTATCGCATCACGTCGATTGGTGGTTACCGTGTGTATCAGGATGTGCCACCAGCGGTCGCCATTTGGTTAAGCGATCACAGCAATTTCTTGACAGGTTAACGAAAAGTGAGAACAATGAAGATATAAAATTCTTTTGTAAGACAGCATCACCTTTGCGGGTTCCTTGGGTAAGGATTAAGTCGAATGATCAACCAATCGGATATTCAGGGGCGTTTGCGGTTGCTGCGCTACGGACTCATCGTCGTCGTCGTGGTCGCGTTCTTAGTCGCGTTGTTGGTTCCGTTCGTCGTCGCGTCACCGTGGGCAACCGAATTCAATCAGTTGGCGCGCGCGCAGGGCATTGAAGAACGAATCGTCTCGATCACGGATAGTCTGGGGACGGCATTGATCGTCACCGTGATCACCGCCGTTGTGGCGGTCGTGCTGTATCTCGTTTACAGCAACATCATCAGCCGCACGCGGTCAGCAACGAAATAACCGTTCATTCCATTAATGGATGGTATTGCAGCGATCCGTCGGCATGGCGTCCGACGGATCGCTTTTTTGTCGGCAGATCGAACAGAATACGAATTTCATCCCCCGACGCCTCTCCATGTGGAGCTGAGGGGAGGGCGCTTTTTCCAGAACCCCACCCTTTCCTACTCGCGCGGTTCGGTATGGATCGTGACGCGGCGCAACTGCGGCAGTCGCACACGCAGCAGCGTCTCGGCGGCTTCGGCGCGGGTGTGCGCGTCCTCGACCGAGAGATCAGCGGGCAGCGCGGCATGAATCGTCAGCGCGCTGCCCCCATCGAGCGCGGATAAGTGCGCGTCGTGCCAACCCGCATCCGGATCGGCGGCGCGTAACAGCGATAGCGCGGCGTCGATTAACGCACCACCATCGTCCACGCCATGCGGTGACAGCGGCACATCGCTCAAAGCGGGTTCAATATGCGTGACGATGCGCGCGACATTCGGCAGTTGGGCGGCGATATCTTGTTCCAGTCGCGTGACCCGCTCATGCGCCGCCGCAAGCGTTTGTCCCGGCATGACTTCGACGTGCAGTTCGAGGCTCACGCCGTCTACGTCGCTTTCCGCGTCCTCAAACAGGCGAACTTCGTGCGCTGACAAGCCCAACGCATCGGCGCGCATCCGCGCCACAAACACCACCTCATCCAAGGCGATGGACGCATGGGCGTCCAGTATTGGCGATGAAGTACGCGGCGCGAAATGCACTTCGACCTCCGCGATGCCGGTCAGCCGATCTTCGAGGCGCGTGCGGATGGCATCCGCGATCACGGCAGCGCGATCTGCCGTCAGCGTCGGCGCAACTTCAACATCGACATCGACGGTTGCCGCGTCCGCCGTGCCGCGACTGCGCACGCGCACCACCCGCTCAACGCCCGTGACGCGCGCTGCCGCTGTGATCGTTTCTGCCGAGATGGGCGCGCGATCCACCAAGACGCCGCCTGCGCCGTTTAGGACTTGCCATGCCGCGCGCACGATGAACAATACGACCGCCAGCGCCGCGATGGCGTCCGCCCACGCGAAGCCCGCCAGCGTCAGCGCCATGCTCACCAACACGGAAATTGTGACGAGGATATCGGCGCCTGTATGCGCCGCGTCCGCCAACAGCACTTCGCTCTTGAGTTGTTCGCCCGCGCGCCGCTCGTAGCGGTTGACGCCGATATTCACGATCAACGTAGCGATCATGACGGCGAACGCCAAACCATCGATTTCCGGCGCGCGCGCGCCGCCCGCCAACAGGCTCCCGACCGCTTGCGAGCCGATCTCCCAGCCCGCGATCAATAGGAGGATGCCGATTGCGAGCGCCGCGATGGTCTCGAAACGGCGGTGTCCATACGGATGATCGGCGTCCGGCGGTTTACCCGCGACGCGGACAGCGACCAGCGCGATCACATTCGACGCGCCATCAATGAGCGAATGCACGCCGTCCGCGCTGATTGCCAGCGCGCCCGTCAACGCCCCAATGACGATTTTGCCTGCCGCCACGATCACATTGAGTACTAGTGTGAGGATCAATACGCGATTGACGCTCGCGTTTCGTTCGGTCGTGGTGGCTTGCATAATGGTTGTGTGCATCGTTTACCTTGGTCGCATTGACTCTGATTCTACGCCCGAACTAAGATTTTGACAACATTTGTTCGATGATTTCGGCGCGCTGTGGGTGCGTTTTCGACTGGGCAAAAGTGCGGCGGGCGCGGTGGATGTGGGCGTCCCTCGTGTGTCAATATCATAATAACGATTGTCGAGTGACGGCGGTTCGGGGTACGATCCAACCAACTTCACCCCGTCCCCCTGTCCGAATCGGACAGGGGGCTGAAATCAGATAGGAGCATGGCGGTTGACAACCACAACGCACGAACCCGTCGTCTTGATCACGGGCGCATCGATGGGCATTGGCGCGGCGACGGCGGCACATCTGGCGCGCATCGGCTGTCGGGTGTTCGGCACGAGCCGTCAGCCCACGCCGGAACGAATCGCCATCGCACAAGCGGCGGGCTTCACGCTGGTGCAGCTTGACGTGACTGACGCGGCATCCGTATCAGCGTGTGTGGCGGATGTTTTGGCGCGCGCCGGACGGATTGATGTGCTGGTCAACAATGCGGGCGTCGATCTGGTCGGCGGACTGGAGGAAACGACGCTCGAAGATATCCATTGGGTGTTCGACACCAACTTTTTTGGCGCGCATCGGATGGTGTGCGCGGTCTTGCCGGACATGCGCGCCCGCCGCGACGGGCTGATCATCAACGTCAGTTCGGCGCTGGGGCGGGCGTCGTGGCCCTTCGAGGGCGCGTACTGTGCCAGCAAATTCGCGCTCGAAGGCTACACCGAGACGCTGCGCTACGAACTGAACCTGTTCAACATCCGTGTGAGCAGCGTACAGCCCGGATTTTATCGCTCGAATATGATCAACACGCAGCGCAGCGCCACGCAGCAAATCGCGGACTACGATCCGGCGCGCGAACGTGCGATCCAAGTCGGCAAAGACTGGGCGGATGACGCATCCGATCCCGCGCCCGTCGCGCGCATGATCGGCGCGATCATCGGCATGAAGCGTCCGCGCGTCCGCTACGCCGTCGGCATGGAAGCAGTGTTCGCGCCGCCGCTGGCGCATCTGCTGCCCGCACGGGTGTTGTTCAAGGCGGGACGCTGGATGTTGGGCGTCGATGATCCGCGCGCCGATATCGAACACGCCATCAGACAGTACGCGCCGGGCGTGGGCGTCGGTGCGCTGAGCGTCGCGTTGGCGGCATGGATCGCGCGTAAGCGGCGCTAATTGATGCGAAATTCTATTCGGGTGTATGCTATCGATAACGAATAGTCGATTTGATGGGGATGAATATGACCGAAACATTGGGGACGAAAGACAATCCATGGGTGCTGAAAACGCCGTCCGGCTCATCCGAATATACGATGCACAAAGATGAGGCGCATGATCCGCCGATCTTGGTCTGCACCGTCGGCAAGACCGTGCTGCATTACGATCTGCGCGCCATCGAAGATTTGCACGCCATGCTCAAGCAGCACGGCGATTGGATGGAACTGGGCAGCGCCGACGAACAGAAAGACGCCAAAGATGGGACGGTCGAAGCGTGGGGACGGTCGGCGGACAACCCGTATGGCGGCTGGTACGGGCTGAAGAAGGGGCTGCGCGGACGTTTTGGCATGTATATGCCGCCGCTGATGGAGGCGTTGGGCTTGGTCGAATTGGAACACAACGCAAAGGGTAATCGAATGCGCGCCAAGTAGGGGCAGCATCCGACTTTCGCTTTACATGGAGCATAAATTCCTGTAGGATATCACAAGCGGACTTCAGTCCGTTTTGAACGATGGTATCCATCGGGGAGATTTTTCATGAAACTCATTGTTTTCGGCGCAAGCGGCATGATCGGCAACCGTATCGTGAACGAGGCGCTAGCGCGTGAGCATCAGGTCACGGCGGTTGTGCGCGACCTCGCCAAAATTGCGATCACACACCCAAATTTGACGGTCGTTAAGGGCGATGCACATGACGCCGACCATGTAGCCCAGCTCGTCGCAGGGCATGATGCAGTCGTCGTCTCGGTGATTGACCGCAGCGATCCAGAAACGCCACCCCGCGCGGCGCACGCCGTAATCGCTGGACTCAAACGTGCCGGACTCAAGCGCGTCGTCATCGTTGGCGGTGCTGCCAGCCTCGAAGTCGCGCCCGGTGTGCGCTTACTCGATAACCCAGAATTCCCCGCGCCGTATAAGCCCGAAGCAGCGGCAATGGCAGAAGTATTGGCGATTTATCGCGCCGAGAATGACCTCGATTGGACGTATATCAGCCCATCGATGTCGATTGAACCGGGTGAACGAACGGGCAAATTCCGACTTGGCGGCGATCAACTTTTGACCGATGCACAAGGCAACAGCGCGATCTCGACCGAAGATTTTGCCCTCGCCTTGATCGATGAAGTTGAACACCCACGCCATCTCCGCCAGCGATTCACCGTGGGTTACTGATGAACGCCCCGATTCACCCGCAAACGCAGCTTGGTATCGTTTCACTGACGGTCAGCGACTTGGCGCGGTCACTCGACTTTTACACGCGCACGCTCGGCATGGACATTTTGGCGCAGACGGATCACGGCGCAACCGTCGGCGTCGCAGCGAGTTCGCTGGCGTTGTTGGAACTGGTCGAACTGCCGGGCGCGAAACCGCAGCCGCAGTTCTCGACGGGGTTGTATCATGTCGCCATCTTGCTGCCGTCGCGCGCCGACTTGGGACGCTGGCTGCTGCATATGGCGGCAGACGGCTACCCGCTGCAAGGCGCATCCGATCATCGCGTGAGCGAGGCAGTGTATCTGGCAGACCCCGATGAGAACGGACTCGAAATTTACCGCGACCGCCCGCGCGCTGAATGGGTATGGCGCGCCAACAACGTCGAAATGGCGACGCTGCCAATGGATATTGACGGCGTGTTGGACGCCGGGCGCGCTGCGTCCCGCGACTCAGCCGTATGGCAGATGCCCGCCGGGACGACGGTTGGACATATCCATCTGCGCGTCGGGGATATCGCGCGCGCGCAAGCGTTTTATCACGATTTGCTCGGCTTCGATATCGTGATGCAGATGCCAAGCGCGCTGTTCGTGTCGGCGGGCGGCTATCATCATCACATCGGCGCGAATACGTGGGGCAGTCGCGGCGCGCCGCCGTCACCCGCTGGCACCGTGGGCTTGGGCGCGTTTACGATTCGCGTCCCCGACGCCGCCGCATTGCACGCGATCACGGCGCGGCTGGACAGCGCGGCAGCCAACTACACTGCTGATGGTGACGATGTGCGCTTGGATGATCCGTTCCAGAACGCGATCCGGATCGTCGTCGCGTAAAATGTCCCATCCGCCCACGGCAGCGGGCGATCCACGAGGTCGTCCCTATGCCTCATTCGTCACCAAGTCGTGTCGCAGCGCCAGTGCAACCGCCTCGACGCGCGATTTCGCGCCGAGCTTGTCCAAAATCGCGCTCACGTCCGCTTTCACCGTCGCGCGGCTGTAGGCGACTTGCTCCGCGATTTCGTTGTTGTTCTTGCCCTTGACCAACAGCGTCAAGATACGCTTTTCGCGTTCCGTCAGCCCATATTGGTCGATGGGCGAGTGGCGCGTCAGCGCGGTCTCTGCTTCGGGCGACATGACCGCTTCGCCGTCGTAGGCGGCGCGTATCTTGTCCATGATCGTACTCAGTGACGCACGTTTGAGCAGATAGCCGTTCGCACCCGCCGCCAATGCTTGCTGAATGCGCGTCTGATCCGCGAAGTTGGTCAGCATGACAACGCGGGTGCGCGGATGCTGTACGCGGATAAGCTGCGCCGCTTGAATGCCGTCCATCTCTGGCATTTCGATGTCCAGCAAGACCACATCAGGACGCAGCGCGCGCACAAGGCGCAGCGCCTCTTTGCCGTCGCCCGCCTCACCGACAATCAATACATCCTGCATCTGCTTGAGCGCACTGGTCAGCCCCTCGCGCACAACCTCATGATCGTCCACGATCAGGATGCGAATCGTCGGGTTCATACGGGTTCGCCTACCATTTGCCAGTCGAGCCGGATGGTCGTGCCATGGTCAGGTGCAGTTTCGATGTGCAACTGTGCGTTGATGTGCGCGGCGCGCTCGGTCATGTTCTCCAGCCCGAAGCGTCCGGCGCGGATGTGGGCGGAGTCGAAACCGCGCCCATTGTCCTCGATCAACAGCATTACACCCTCCACATCATCATCCTGCAAGACGAAGACGACGGCGGTGGCGCGCGCGTGCTTGATGATGTTGTTGACCGCCTCTTGCGCGATGCGATAGAAGGCGATTTGCACGTCGGCAGGCAGAGTCAGCGACTCCAGCCGAGTCGTGACCGCCGCGCCCGTCCGCCCCGCCACCGCGTCCGCCAAATTCGTCAGCAAATCCGCCAAGTCCGCGCCCGTCAGCACCTCTGGGCGCAGTTCATAGAGGATCGTGCGCATCTCGGCGGTGGCGCTGCGCGCGAGTTGACTGAGGCGGAACAGCGTTTGGTGGGTGCTGGTATCATGTTCGCCATACGTCAACAAATTTTCGATCATCAGCCCGGCGGAGAACAGCGTTTGACTCACGGCGTCATGCAGATCACGGGCGATGCGCGTGCGTTCGCGCAGGACGGCGAGTTCGCCCTCTTGTTGGCGGAGTCGCTTGAGCGCCATGTGACTCTCGACGCGCGCGATCACCTCTTGCGCATGAAACGGCTTGCCGATGTAATCGACGCCGCCCGCTTGAAAACCCCTGACTTTGTGATCGACCTGATCGAAGCCGCTGATGAAGATGATCGGCACATCTTTCAAGTCGCCATCCGCCTTGAAGCGGCGGCAGAGCGCGAAACCGTCCATACCGGGCAGTCCGACATCGAGCAAGATCAAATCGGGCGTGCTTTCATGTGCCGCCCGCCAACCCATTTCTGGCGAAGAACAGGCGCGGGTGCGAAAGCCACGCTTGCCCATAATTTCAGTCAGCATATCTAGGTTATCGATGGTATCGTCAATGATGAGCAGATCGCCGACGGTGAACGAAACACCGTTGTGCGCCATGTATGAAATCCATATGAGAATGGTCGTTAGTATGCCGCAGAAATAGGGACTGGGGTTGATTTTTTCACACAAATTTCAGAATTAAGGTTGAGTTCGCTGTAATGCGGCTGCAATGCGCCCGCAGGGTTATCGCGCGAAGATACAATGTATCATTCACCTCACCCCCTGACCCCCTCCCAACTGCATGGCGAGGGGAGGACATGTTTGGTTTTCTCCCTGATTCACCTCACCCCCCAGCCCCCTCTCCACTGCGTAGAGAGGGGGAGTTTCCGCCTTGTGTTCCCCCTCTCCACTGCGTAGAGAGGGGGTCAGGGGGTGAGGTTCTTGAAAAGGTGTCCTCCCCTCAGCAACTGCGTGGCGAAGGGGAAGGGGGTGAGGTGAGCTTGTCAATTGAGACCTCGTATCTTGATGCGTTTGCCCTGATGCGCACCGCTGCTGCCCTACACCGTCCCCGCGTTTTGTGCGATAATCCCGCCTATCCATACAAGGAAAAACGATTTGATGGATGCGCTCCAATTCATCCCCATCTTGGTCGTCGGTTTCGCCACTTCGTTAGGCTTGACGCCGCTCTCGCGTTCGATTGCGCTGCGTTTGGGCGTGGTCGCCGCACCGACTCAGCGCAACATCCACCAGGATCATAAGCCGCTGATGGGTGGCATGGCGCTGTTCTTCGGCTTTGCGCTGGCGCTGCTGCTGTTCAGCGGCGAGGCACATTGGGTCGAGTTGGGCGCGGTCGTGGGCGGGGCAGCGTTTCTGGCGCTGATCGGCTTGCTCGATGATCGCTTCAATTTGGGCATCGGCGTGCGGCTGGTCGCCCAATCGATCAGCGCGCTGATATTGATCGCCGTCGGCATTCAAATTCGGCTGTTCGGCGTGCCGCTGCTCGATTACATCCTGACGGTGTTCTGGGTGGTGGCGCTGGCAAATGCGCTCAACTTCCTCGACAACATGGACGGACAAGCCGCGGGCGTGACCGCGATTGCATCGGCATGGTTCACGCTGATCGCCTTCAACGAGGGGCTGACGCTCGTCAGCGCGATGGCAGCCGCGATGACAGGCAGCGCCGTCGGCTTTCTGACGTATAATTTCAATCCCGCCAGCACCTTCATGGGCGATATGGGGTCGCTGGTATTGGGCTTCGTGTTGGCAACGCTCGGAATCAAGCTGGAGTTCGGCGCGCAGCCGCTGAGCGTGACCTGGATGGTGCCAATCCTGGTGTTGGCGCTGCCGATCTTCGATACGTGTTTGGTGGTGTTCACCCGCGTGCGCGAAGGACGGTCGCCTTTACAGGGTGGCAAAGATCACACATCGCATCGGCTGATGAGTCTGGGCTTGAGCCAGCGCAAAACCTTGGCGATCATCTATACGGTGTGCGTCTTATTCGGCGGTTTGGCATTCGCAGTCAGCATCGTGCCGCCGCTGATCGCGCTGGCAATTGGCATCAGTGGGCTGGCGCTGTGGGTTCCAGCATTTATAACGTTGATGTGGATTCGACGCCGACAGCAAGGGTAATCGCATGGCTGATACATTCGTGGTGACGGGCGGCGCGGGTTTCATCGGTTCGCACATCGTCGCGCGCTTGTTGGCGGACGGCGCGCGCGTGCGCGTGATCGACAATCTGCTGACGGGCAAGCGCGAAAATCTCGATGGGATGCGCGGCGATATCGCGTTTCACGCCGTCAGCATTACCGACTTGGACGCGCTTCGTCCGATCTTCGCGGGCGCGGATTACGTTTTTCATCAAGCGGCGCTGCCGTCCGTGCCGCGCAGCATCGACGATCCGCTGACGACGCATCATGTTAACATCACGGGAACGCTGCACGTCTTGATCGCGGCGCGCGATGCGGGTGTGCGGCGCGTGGTCTACGCGGCGTCATCGTCGGCGTATGGCGATGTGGAAGGGGACGCGAAGGACGAATCGATGCCGCCCCATCCGCTCTCGCCCTACGGCGTGTCGAAACTGGCGGGTGAATACTACTGTCAGGCGTTCACGCACGTCTACGGCTTGGAAACGGTCGCGCTGCGGTATTTCAACGTATTCGGCGCGCGACAGGATGAAATGTCGCCGTATGCCGCCGTGATTCCGCGCTTCATCGCGGCGCTGCGGCGCGGACAGCCGCCGATGATCTATGGCAACGGCACCCAATCGCGCGATTTCACCTATATCGACAATGTAGTCCATGGGAATTTGTTGGCGTTGGGCGCGCCGGATGCGCCGGGCAAAGTCATGAATCTGGCGACGGGCGGGCGCGTCACCCTGTTGGAACTGGCGACCAAACTCAACACGCTGTTGGGGACGCAGATCGCGCCGGAACATGCGCCGCCGCGCATCGGTGATATTCAACATTCCCGCGCTGCCATCGACTTGGCGCAAGATATTCTCGATTTCGCGCCCATCGTCGATTTCGATACGGGCTTGGCGCGCACCGTTGCATGGTTTTTGGAACACGAAAAACAACCTCACGCGCCAACCCCGTCTCCACGTGGAGACGGCGAGTGATGCGCGTCGTCCACATCATCAAGGCGACGAAAATTGCGGGCGCGGAAGGGCATTTGCTCACGCTGCTGCCCGGACTCGCAGCGACAGGCGTCGATGTGCGGCTGATCTTGCTGCATCCGCCCGGAAACACCGTCGATGATTTCGTGGACGCGCTCCAAAGCGGGATGCCGCCTGTTCCCGTCGAGCGAATGCTGATCCGGCGCCATCTCGATCTGGCTCTCATCGGGCTTTTGCGGAGGCGCTTGCGTGAATTGCAACCCGATATCGTCCATACGCATCTGATCCACGCGGATGTATACGGCATTCCAGCGGCGCGGCTGGCGGGTGTGCGCCGCATCATCGCGTCACGCCACGCCGATGATCCGTTCCGGCGCTGGCTGCCGATGCGGGCTATACACGCGCTGTTATGGCGGCTGGCAACGGATGGCATCCCGATTTCGGACGCGGTGCGCCGCTTCTGCGCGGAAATCGAGTTCGCGCCGCCGCGCAAGCTGCACACGATCCACTACGGCATTGTCCCCCCCGCGATCCCGGCGGATCGAGATGCGTCGGGCGTGGCGCTGCGCCGAGAATTGGGCGTGCCACCCCATGCGCCGCTGATCGGGTTCGTGGGACGGCTCATCTGGCAGAAGGGCGTAATTTACGGCTTGCAGGCGTTCGCGCGCGCGCTGCTGCAATTCCCGACGGCGCAGTTGGTGATCGTCGGGGATGGCAAGCTACGGGCAATGTTGGAACGGAAGGCGCGGCAGTATGGCATCGCGCGCAGTGTGCATTTTCTCGGCTGGCGCACCGATGTGCCGCGCCTGATGGCGGCGTTCGACGTGTTCCTACTGCCGACGCTGCAAGAGGGCTTCGGACTGGTGCTGTTGGAGGCGATGGCGGGGCGGACGCCGATCCTCAGTACGACGGTGAGCGCAATCCCCGAAATCGTGATCGATGGTGAGACGGGCTTGCTTGCCCCGCCGCGCGATCCCGCCGCGATGGGGGACGCGCTGATCGCGCTGTTGGGCGATGAGGCGCTGCGACGGCACATGGGATTAATGGGCGAAGATCGCTTAGAGACGACGTTCAGCGCGGACACGATGATCGCAGCGACGGCGGCGTTGTATCGGGGGAACATATGATCGACACCTGTAGGCTGATGTTGGGCGATTGCAAAGAACGAATCGCGGAGATCGCCTCCGACTCCATCGATCTGATTTTCACATCGCCGCCGTATGCCGATCAGCGCAAGCACACCTACGGCGGCGTGCATCCCGATGAATATGTCGCATGGTTTACGCCCATTGCGGGCGAGCTGCTGCGCGTGCTGCGCCCGACGGGGACGTTCGTGCTAAATATCAAAGAGCGCGTCGTTGACGGCGAACGCCATACTTACGTGATCGACCTGATCAAGGCGATGCGCGGGCAGGGCTGGCTGTGGACGGAAGAATTTGTGTGGCACAAGAAAAATTCGTATCCCGGCAAGTGGCCCAATCGCTTCCGCGATTCGTGGGAACGGTTATTGCAGTTCAACAAAAGCAAGACCTTCAAGATGTATCAAGATGAAGTCATGGTCCCGATTGGCGATTGGGCAAAATCGCGGCTAAGTAATCTGAGCGAGACGGACAAAATCCGCGACACGTCGAAAGTCGAGAGCGGCTTCGGCAAGAATGTTTCCAATTGGGTCGGGCGCGATAAAGTCTATCCCACCAATGTGGTGCATCTGGCGACGGAGACAGGCAATCGCGGACACAGCGCTGCCTTCCCGAAGGCGCTGCCCGAATGGTTCCTCAAATTGTTCACGCAGCCGGAAGATACGATTCTCGATCCGTTCATGGGCAGCGGCACAACCGTGATTGTGGCGTTGGAAATGGGAAGAAAAGCCATCGGAATCGATATCATGCCGGAATATGTCGAAATGGTCGAGAAAGAAGTGGCTGTTTTTCAGGATCGATTGCTGTGAGCTATACCCCGCTGAATTTGAAAGATGTTGTCGCATATGTTGAGGCAAATATCGGCACATTTCACGCCAATCGCCTTGCCAAACTTGAAGCGTTGAATTTAGGTGCGGTACTCCTGCGCAAGAATCCTTATTTATTCAGAGCAAAGCATATAACAACGGCAGAAACGCTCGTCAAAAGTGTATTAGATGCGTTCCTTTCTTCACAGGAAGAAACCTTGTTCGGAAATTTTATGGAGGGTGTAGCCGTTTTCGTCTGCGGTCGAGTATTCGGCGGTATTAAAGTCCCACTATCCGAATTGACTGGTATTGATCTGTTTTTCGAGCGTGATAATCGGATTTACATCGTCGCGATCAAATCGGGTCCAAATTGGGGCAATTCCAGTCAGATCAAAAAGATGAAAGATAATTTTCTCACCGCAAAATCTGCCCTTGCCGCAACATACCCAAATATCGAAACCATCGCCATTAACGGTTGTATGTATGGTATTGACGCCAATCCGATCAAAGACGGCGGTGCATACATCAAATGGTGCGGACAAGATTTTTGGGCGCTAATTTCCGGTAGCGACACGATTTATACAGAAATCATTGAACCGCTCGGACATCAAGCGCGCGAACGAAATGGAGAATTCGATACAGCATACAGCCGAATCATTACGCGCTTTACAGGCGAATTTATTACGAATTTTTGTACCCCAGAAGGCGACATCGACTGGCAAAAGCTCGTGCGCTGGACTTCGGAGCGACGCCCGCCGAAGTCCAGCGCACAGCGTAACCCGCGCTCCATATGAAGTGATGTTACACTGTGAAAGATCGTATTCTTGAAAGCGTCTCAGACTCACTTTGCCCGACCAAACGGGAGGATCATGCGCATGGCAATCCGAACGCCGCCTATGACGGTTGAAGCGTTCGAGCAGTTTGTTGACCTGCCCGAAAACGCAGACCGGATGTTTGAACTCATCAACGGGGAGATCGTCGAAGTGCCGTCGAATCCGCACGCATCCAGTCTTGGATCGCTCATTTCAGGTGAAATTTACATCTTCATACGTGGTAAAGATGTAGGTGAGTTGACGGGTGAACATGGCGGCTATCTGGTCGATGGACAACCGTATGCGCCCGATGTCGCGTTCGTTTCCAACCACAAGCTGCCATTGGCAGAGACGGGCTATAACCCGACGCCGCCTGAC
>DAOTUQ010000100.1:0-43906 GCA_034437055.1 Anaerolineae bacterium | reverse complement strand
TATTCACCTATCCATGGGATTAAGCTCAAAATCCACAAATTTGAACCCAAGAAACACATAATGAACCCAATAGGACTGGGGCAAAATGCGGTCTGCACGGGTAGGTGAATAAATACTATACAGAAGCGAAATCGGCGCGCTATGCGTTATAATGACGCATGATGAGCCATAAGGGTTTAGGAACCATGATGAGCGTTCAACAAGCCTATAACGAATGGGCAGCGACCTATGACGCGGATCGGAATCTCACGCGCGATCTTGATGCGCAGATCACGCGCGAAACGCTTGACGGACGGCAGCACGATATCATCCTCGAATTGGGCTGTGGAACGGGCAAAAACACGCCCTTTCTGGCGCAGATTGGGGCGCGCATCCTCGCGCTGGATTTTTCGGAATCGATGCTGCGCCGCGCCCAAGCAAAGTTCTACCCCGTCCCGACGGCGTTCGCGCTGGCAGATTTGACCCAACCGCTGCCGTGCGCGGGTGCGCGTGCTGATCTGGTGACGTGCAATCTGGTGTTGGAGCATCTGGCGGATTTGGATGCGATCTTCGCGCAGGTGGCGCGCGTCTTAGCGCCGGGCGGACACTTTTTCGTCTGCGAGCTGCATCCATTCCGGCAGTACATGGGGGGAAAGGCGGTGTTCCAGCGCGAACAAACGCCAGCCGAGATGCCCGCGTTCGTCCATCACATCTCAGCGTTTGTCGCAGCGGGACAGCAAGCGGGCTTGACGCTGCTGCATTTGGGCGAACATTGGCACGCGGACGATGCGGGCAAAGCGCCGCGCTTGATTTCGTTGTTGTTCGAGCGATCACGTTGAGCAGACGCCGCTTCAAAATCAAGATCGAGACCTCACCCCCCGACTCCCTCTCCATTGCATGGCGAGGGGGTCAGGGGGTCGGGGTGAATGAGACGTTGTATCTTCGTGCGTTTGCCCTAGGGTCGGGGGGTGAGGTTGGTACTTTCTTGACGAACGACTACCCTTTTGGATGTAGTTTGCTACTCATAGCGCAGCACATTCGCTACGCGCTCGCGCGTCGCCACCCGCGCGCTCAAGAAGGTTGCCAGCCACGCGATGCACAGCGCCGCGAACAACAGCAGCGCCGCAATCGGCAGCGCTTCGCGCGGGATCGGCACCGCTTCGCCCTGTCCGAGCCACGTCAACAGCGCCGCGCCCAACGCGCTCAAGCCGATCCCAATGCCGCCGCCGAGCAAGCCGACGAGCGTATTCTCCAGCAGCATGATCCGCAAGACGCGCCCGCCCTTCAGCCCGACCGCTTTCAGAATCCCGATCTGTCGCCGCCGCTCCAGCGTTGCCAGCGAAACCGTGTTCGCCATCGCCACGCCCGCCGCCAACAGCGACAGCAAGCCCACCAAGGTCGGTAGGGCGGCGAATTGATCGACCAAACGCCCGACCAATCCATCGATGAAGGTGATATCGAGCGCGAAGATCAGCGGATTTTCCGACAGCCGTAACAGCACATCGTTGAGGGCTTCGGGCGTGACTTGCAGCACGAAAAAGCCGAAATTCGGCACGTTTTCCAATACGTTTGGCGGAATATTGTATTGTCCGAAGTTGAAAACGCCCGATCCGCCAGTGTGTCCGACGATCTCGAACTCGTACAGCCCGCCGTCGATCTCTAATTCGATGCGCGATCCGACGGGGAACACCGGCGACTCCACGATGCTGTCTGCGCCGCCGATCACCATCACGCGCCGTCCGCGATCTTCAATCGTCAAATCGCGCCCGGCGATCACGTCGCCCGTGCGCAAGTCGGGGTTATCCGTATCGCGGATCACCAATGGGACGAAGGTGGTAAAGCCGGGAAAATCATTGTCGCTGGGCGGCGGCTCGTAGCGTTCGCCGTCCACGCGCGCGATCTGCGCCGTGCGCGTGAACCAGCGCGTGCGATGTTCGATGCCCGCCATGCCGCCCAAGGTCAAGTCGAGCGCCGCTTGTGCTAACGGCTGACTAAACACGCTGAACAGCGGGAACACGAGGACGTTGCCGCCCGCGTTCTGCGTCAGTTGGAACTGCAAAATATCGCGCACGCCTGCGCCCACAAACGAGATGCTGCTCAACGCGAACATGCCCGTACTCAGCGCCAACAACGTCGTTGCCGTGCGGACGCGCCGCGCCGTCAGATTGCGCAGCGCCAAGCGGAGATCGACCCATCCGAACGATGGTAGTTTGCTCACGAACCAGACGACCAACCACAGCAGCCCGACGAGCAAACCCAAGATCAACAGCGTGATCGCCACCAAGATGATGCCGAGCAGTTCGCCGGAGATCGTCACGCGCGGCGCGATGTTCAGCGGCAGCCCGCCCGTCAGGATGCGCCCCGCCACGACGCCGATCACGATCACGACCGCCAACAGCGCGATCAGCGAATG
The DNA here is from genome assembly GCA_034437055.1 of Anaerolineae bacterium. GTDB lineage: Bacteria > Chloroflexota > Anaerolineae > Aggregatilineales > Phototrophicaceae > Flexifilum. The sequence goes on along the minus strand of DAOTUQ010000100.1, from coordinate 41,514 downwards.
CAGACAGCCCGTCGTCGGAATGACCGTCTCGTTCGGGCGCAAGATGATCGCTGGACGGACGCGGTTCGCCGTCAGCACGGGCAGCACGCCAAAAACCAACGTCACGACCATGCCCAAAATCATGCCGAACGCGATGGCTTCGGGGTAGATCGTCCATACGAGCCGCTGCTGCAAGAACGTTTCGCCATAGCGGTTGACCACGCCCGTCAGCAGCGTCCCCATGACGCAGCCGAGCAAACTGCCGAGCAAGCCTAACAGCGCCGCCTCTGCGAGGAACAGCGCGGCGACCTGGCGTCCCTTCAGCCCGAACGTCTTGAGCGCGGCGATCTCGTTGGTGCGCCGCCCGACCATCACCAGCATCGTGTTGATGATGCCGACGCCGCCGATCAACAGCGCGCCCAAGCCCATGATCACGATGAAACGCCCTAACAGGTCTGCCAGCACTTGATTCTGTTCCAACAAGCGCGTGACCGACCGCACATACGCCCGATTCGCCAGCCCTTGCTGAAACAAGCTCGATACCGCCGCGTCGATGTCCGTTCCCGACGGCAGCAGGATGCTGACCGTATTCGGATTGGGATCGACTTGCAGATCGTCCCATAAGTTGAAATTCAAATAGGCGAAGCCGAAGAACGCCGCGAACGGATTGCGCAAGTTCGCTTCCGCCTCGGTCGGCGCGATGCCCGTCACGGTGAACACGCGCGTCGTGTTGCTCACGCGCACGGTGTCGCCCACCGCCAAGTCCTGCTGATCCGCAAGGTTCTGGCTGACGACAATCGTATCTTCGCTGACGAGCAAATCCGAGATCGGCACACCCGCCGGATCGTGCGCGAGAATTGGCGGCATCCCACCGTAGCGCGATGGATCGTCCGATGTGAGCGGGAAGGTCGCCGGATCGACCAATAACACATTCACGAACTGGGGACGCCCCGCCGTCACCGCGTCGAATGCCGTCACCTGAAAGTTGCTGACGAGCTTGTATTCGGTCAGAAGCCCGCCGCGTTCGGCTGTCCACGCGCGTAAGCCCTCCACGCGCGTTGGCGAGAAGGTATCTTCCTCGCCGCGCCCGATGAAATTGAACGCCAGCGCGCCCACGCCATCCGCCGACAGCGTGATATCGCCACGATTGACCGCGCGCACGTTGGCGACCAGCGAATCGCCAATCGACAAGCCGAGTCCGCGCAGCGCCACGACGGTGGCGACGCCCGCGCCGATGCAAAAGATTGCAAAGATTGACCAGCGCGCGCCGCGCCATAGATTGCGCGCGGCATAGGTCAGATAGAAAGCAAAACGTCGAACCATCATGTGTTAGTCCTACATACCCGCCACAAGTTCACGAGACGCGCGTGAGGCTGAACGTGCCTGTGCCGTCTTGCGTACTCCACGTCATGCTGTCGCCGTCACACTCAAGTTCACTAGCGGGACCCCACGGCGCAAAGTCGGATGCGCTGTCGTAATAGGGCGTCGTCATATCGGTGGTCGTGCCGTTTATGGTTGCCGTATAGCTGCCGCCCGGATCGATGGTCAGGGTGAAGTCGCTGACGCGATAGTTTCCGCTGGCGCTCGCCTCAACCACATAGCTACCGGAATAACTGACGTTGGATCGGATCGTCATCCTCTCGGCGCTCGCTACGATCCCATAGACCACTGCCAAACTGCCATCCGCACCAAAAGTGTAGATGAAGCCCGATGTATCGATGGTGGCGTAGATATCCGCCATGCTGACCGGATATTCGTCTACGACCCATGTCCCGACGACGCAGTTAGCCGCGTTGGTCACTTCTTCTGGCTTGGGTTTACAGGCGTTCGGGCTGGGATTTTGCCCCCACTCCAGCGTCAGCATCGGTGCCGAGCCAGCGGCACCGTTCGCGCGGCTGAGGATGATCATATTGCCGCTGTCTGCCGGACAAAACTCCAACGGATCATCGTCCGACAACCGCTGCAACCCGCCCGCGACCTGCAAACTGGCGGCGTAATTGCCATCTTCCATGCCCGATATGGTCAGATAGGCGATATTGCCATCCTCGACCTGAAATCCGAACAGATTCTTGAAGTCCGCCGAGAACCGCTGAATCGAGGTCGTCAAGTTGCCGCTGTTGCCCGCCGGAAGAGTCGAACCCGTTAGATCGAGCGACGGGGACAGCGGCAGCGACCCGTTATAGAGTGTCAGCGCCCAATTGTGAAACAGATCCGTCGGTTCATAGTCGTAGACCAACGGGAACGACTCTGCCGATGCGCTGAGCGCGTCCATCTGAGCGATCACGCGCTGATCATCACCGAGTCCGTTGCTCCCCGCCATGAACTCCCAAAAGTAGAAGGCATCATAGCGCGCTTGGGTCACATCGACGCGCGGGTCGAAGAAGTTGTGATACGGCTGTGGAAATTGCGCCGGAAATGCGCGATACGCGACCCATTCGGCGCCGCCCTGCAGCCAGAAGAACTTGGCACGCACCGAAAAATCGCTGAATTCGACGCCGAACGTTTGCATCTGCCAGCAGTGAAACAACTCGCGCGCGACGGACGTTTCGAGCAGTGGATCGGACACCCAACCATCGAAGATGCGCACGTGGCACACCATCGGATCGAAAATCTGGCGCGTCTCGCGGCGCGTAACCCACGCGCTGTAGGGATCGTCGATGCGTGCAAGGGCGGTTCTGCCGCCGCCGGACGTCCCCATCATGACGAGGACGATTTGCGCGTTCCACTGCTCGCCCGTGATCTGATTGATGACGGGAATCGTCGTGTTGATGGCAGTATATAAGCGGCTAAAATCTTCGCGGCGGTCACGAATCGTATAATGATAATTGTCCGCGCGCCCGCCGGTTACGGCGAACGGGACATAGGGGATATCATCTTCGCGGGTCTGTGCCTGCACGCCTATCGCACACACCAGCAGCAGCAGCACAAAACCGCACATCAAGCTACGTCGCATCTTAGGCTCACTTTGATAGGGATAGAAGGCAAATCGTCGAAAGACCATCGGCATATCCTACACTCGACCCGCCCCATTATAGCGCGAAAGGTGATAGGATAACGTCATATCGGCTGTAATGAACCCTCACCTGCATGGATTCGTATCGACGCCTCACGCGGGGGAGATCAATTACGATTGAATGAAAGGAACTGACCATGCGTCGTTTATTCGCCTTGTTCTCACTTCTCTTGTTGGCGTTGGGGGTACTGCCCGCGTCCGCTCAAGACGCGCCGCCCAACATTGTCCTCGATCCGAACGCGGTGATCACATCGCCGCCGCCGATTTATACGCTGTACGGCAGCGTCACGCTGCGCGGCTCTGCCAATGTCGCCAACATGACCGGCTATTTCGTCGAATTTCGCCTGCTCAACATCGATTTTAGCGCCAACCCCGCCGCGACATGGACGCCCGCCGTCGCGCGCCAAGCTGCCGCTGTGCTGGATAACACGCTCGGCGTGTGGGATACGATGCTGACGGAAGACGGCGCGTATGAACTGCGCTTGTCCGTACCGATCAGCGGCGGAACGATTATCACGTATACCGTCTCGCCGCTGCGCGTCGAGAATACGCCCCCTTTGTTCCCCGTCACGGAGAATGATCCGCGCTTCGGCGTCGTCGCCATCGCCCCGACGTTCGATGGTGGCTTGGCGGCGACTCCCATTCCAGCGGTCACGCAAGCGCCCGCCTCGACCGCAGCGCGCGTCACGCCGACGGTTTCGAGCATCAACGTGCGCACGGGCGACAGCACCGCGTATCCGGTCGTGACCACGCTGCTGCAAGGACAAACGGCGGAGGTGATCGGCGTCTCGAACACCGGCACCAATTGGTATCAGATTCGCACTGACAACGGGCGCATTGGCTTCGTGTCGCCCACCGTCGTGACCGTCACGGGCGATACGTCGGCACTGCCGCGCGTCCAACCGCCGCCTGTCCCCGCCACGCCGACCTTTACGCCCGTCCCGGCAACGGCTACGCCCGCCGCCGCTCCCAACTTGGTCGCGGGAATCGTGGTGCTGAATCCAGTCAGTCCGATCTGTGCGCAGCCGTTCACCGTTGGTTTCGACGTGGCGAACTTGGGCAACGTCGCGGCGAACGCGGGCGTGGTCAGCGTGAACGACACGCGCGCCGCCGATGGCAGCGTGCAAGTTGGGACGACGGCGGCATTCCCGTCGATCCCGCCCGGCGTGACCGTGCGCGTCAATATTCCGCTCACGATTTCGACGTGGTACAACGAAGTCCACCGGATTGTCCTCGTGATCGATCCGGGCAACGCGATTCCGGAATCGAATGAGAACGACAATCAACGGGTGATCGAGTACACGTTGGCGCAGGGGAGCTGCTCATAGAATAAATCCGCTCCCAATCCCCTTCCATGCGTATTGACCTTACCCCCTCGACCCTCTCTCCATACTGGAGAGGCGGTTGGGGGGGTGAGATTTTAGAACAGTGGCACGCCCGCAACGGCTTCTCGCTAGGCAAGCAGATTCTGCACCACCGGAATGAGCGCCGCGCCCAACTTGCGATGTTCTGACGCATCGAAGTGGATGCCATCGAGCCGACTGGACACGATCACGCTCCCGGCGTCGAAGAACGCACAGCCGCGCAGCACCGCGATTTCGGCGTAGAAGCGCGCCAAATGCCGCGATTTTTCCTCGCCGCCCGTGAACATATCGTCAAACGGCAGCCCCGCCATCGGCGCGAATGGCGGCGGCGACATGATCAGCAGCTTGGACGCTCCGCCATCCGCGCCCGGACGCGGCGTCAAGATGATATCCGCCAGTACGCCGATCCCGCGCGCAACATCCGACGCTGGAACATCGAAACGCTTTTTGAGGTCGTTCGTGCCGAGCATCAGGATCACGAGGTCGATAGGCGCGTGCGTCTGCAAGCACGGCAGCAGATAGGTGCGCCCGTTCTTGTGGATGCCCTCGAACGGATCATCTTGCGCGGTCGTGCGCCCATTCAAGCCTTCCTCCACGACCTGATAATCCGCGCCCAAGCCGTCGCGCAGCACGCCCGCCCAACGGGTGTGGCTGTCCATGCGCGGCGTGTTATCCGGCGACGCGCCCCACGTATTCGAGTCGCCGTAGCACAAAACCGTTTGCATCATCATAGCTCCTGTTAAAATGAAGATCGGATGCGGTTGAGGTATCTTTTCGCGGCGATTATAATCCAATCGAATAAAGTCCCAACAAGGATATCTCATGCTCCAAAATCTGAAGCGTTTCTTTCGCAGCGCGATCCTCAAATCCCCCCGTAACCAAACGTTGTTCCAATTTGCGCGCACGTATGTCGATCATTATCTCAATGACAACAACTACGACTATCTGACCAATGGCGAATTGAAAGCGATGCGTGCCGCCGTGCCAGCCAATGGCGCGGTCACGGCGTTCGATGTCGGCGCGAATATTGGGGAATGGACGCACAGCATCCTTGAACACAACCCTGCGGCAGTCGTTCACTGTTTCGAGCCGGGAACGACGGCGTTTGCTCAGTTACAAGCGCGGAATTTTCCGCCCCAAGTCGTCTTGAATCCGATTGGCATGGGCGACACGCGCGAAACGCGCCAATTTCACGTTTATTCCAACAGCTTGCTCAGTTCGCTCTACACCGGGCGCGTCAACGACAAAGGTGAGCGCGTGATCGACGTTCAGATCGATACCGTCGATCAATACTGTGCCGACCATCAGATCGATCAGATCGACTTTTTGAAAATCGATGTCGAAGGACACGATCTCCCCGTCCTCAAGGGCGCGGCACGGATGCTGTCCGAAGGGCGCATCGCCAAGGCCCAGTTTGAATATGGGCGCTACTGGATTTATTCGCGCCGCTTTTTGCGCGATGTTTTCGAGTTCGCGCCCCAAGTGAACTGCGCCATTTACAAGGTGATGCCGTCCGGGTTGCGCCGTATCGACGAGTACGATTTGGAGCTGGAACGCTTCCGCGATTCGTACTACATCCTCCGCCCGCGCGGCGTGTCCTGATGCGCGCGTCCTAGCGGGACACGCTCCCACGCGCCGGCGCATGCGCCGCGGGCGCGGGCGTCACCCCGCGAACGGCTGAATGTGCCGTCGGAAATGCGCGTGTAAGGCGTCGCTGTACGCTGCATGATGCGCGTCGATGGCTGCCAAGAGTGGCGCGCGGAACTGTGCCAGCACCGCGCCGAACGCCACATGCAGCACCTCGCGCGCGTCGAATTGATCGAGCAGGGCGGCGGGCGAGGCGTCCACCGGAATGCGCGCTGGATCGCCGCTGACATGATAGCTGGCGCGATTTTGCGGATAGCCTTCGATGGCGAGTGCGAGAATCTGCGCGAACATATCTGGCTCGTGCGCCGCGATCACGCGCAGCGCCTCCAACCAGCTTGTCCCGGACGTTTTGAGATGCACGAGCGGATTGGCATCATGCGCGATGATGCCAAAGATGCTGAATTTGTCGCTGCCGCTGTGAATCGCCAGCTTGTAGCCGCCCATGCTGCGGCACAGATCGGCGTGTTGGGCGAACGATTCTTCGAACGAGTCCACATTCCCGATGTAATCGACGCCTTTTTCAAAGTCCCCGACGAAACGCGGCGCGAGTCCGGTGAAAGGGATGCCCATCCGCCGCAGTTCCGCGACAATCCAGCGGTGTTCATCCAGCGTCGTGATCGAATCCGTCTCATCGACGGAGATTTCGAGGTCGTAGGGCGTCGTCCCCATGCGCCGCGCGATGTGCGCCGACAACGCCGCAACGTGTGCCAATGCCGCGCCATATTTGCCCGCTGCATCGGACGCGGCGTTATCGACATACGCGCCCGGATCGAGCGTGAACGCGATGTAACCCGCGTCGGCGCACGCATCGATATCGGCGGTTGTTTTGAGATGATCGGCGTCACAGCCCCAGCCATCGCGGTAATCGGCTTCGAGGACGCCCCATGTCGCATCGTCAATCACATCCTGCGGCGTGCGCGACGCCCTTTGCATCTCGCGCATCGACTGCTGTGCCAACACAGGGAACATGTCGCCCTCGCGCACGGCACGCAGGTGTCCGACGGTTGCGCGTCCCAGTCGGTCGCCCAAGCCAATCGATTTGCGCAGTCCGGTGCGCGTTGGCGCCGTCCACGTGAGCTGCTGGCGGAGCGCGGCGGCGTTGGCGGGCGTCAGCGGACACAGCCAACCGGACGCGCTCCGCTCTGCGTCGAAACCATCGGGCAAGTCGGCGTCGTCGATGTGCAACAAGCGGCGTCCGGCGGGCGTGTGGATGATCGAAAAAGTGGGCATGGGATTTTATTTTTCCTTCAGACAGGGCAGTTTGGCGCGGGATTGATGACAACGCCTAGAAGATAGCGCATTTTCGCCATTTAACCTGAGTTTCGGATAGGTATTTTGCGTGACTTTAGGGGTAAGGTGAAGCGATCCGAAACTCAGGTTATTTAGGGGCAGCAATCAAAAGGTGAACGATTATAACCACCCGACTCGACGCTCACACGCCGCCAAACCGACGATTGCCTGACGCGCGCCAAAAGCTCCCTATAATGAAGTTGATGAGTCGAATTTCTCGCTTGAGGAGCTATTGGAATGAACCGTAAACTTACTTTCATGACGCTGGCGCTGCTGGTCGCTGCGCTCGGCGTATTCGCATTCGGCGCGGCGGCATCCCCTGCCAGCGCGCAGCCGATCAGCACGTTCTGGACGGCGCAGTACTACAACAATCCAACGCTAGAAGGCAATACCACCCTTTCGCGCGGCGAAAGTGCCATCGCGTTCGCGTGGGGCTTGGGATCGCCCGATCCGGCGATTCCGGTTGATAATTTCTCGGCGCGCTTCGCTACCGATGTCTCATTGGCGGCGGGGACGTATCGCTTTTTCCTGCTGGCGGATGATAACGCCCGTATCACCTTCAATTACGGCTATACGCCCGTGATCGATACCTTCATCACCACCAACCAGGTCGGCACCTTGCAAACCACCACGCTGTCGGTTCCGGCAGCCGGGACGTTTCACATCCAGATCGACTACCGTGAAGTCACCAACGATGCGTTCCTGTATATGTCGTTCGGCAACGCCGCGACGACCACACAGCCCAACTTCGCCGTGCCGACCAACACCAATGTGACGATCAATCCGGGCGGATCATGGGTCGCGCAGTACTACAACAACACCAGCCTGAGCGGCGATCCAGCGGCGATTTTGAGCGTCAGCAGCCCGTCGAACGACTGGGGACTGAACGCGCCGCTGCCGAGCCTGCCCGTCGATAATTTCTCGGTGCGCTGGACGGGAACGTTCGCGCTGCCCAATGGCAATTACCAAATCTCACTGCGCGCCGATGATGGTGTGCGCTTGTTCGTCAATGGGGTGCTGCTGATCAATCAATTTGGCGGTGCGACCGGGCAGACGTACACTGCGAATTTCACCAATTCGGGCAGCGCCACCATCGTGATCGAGTACGTTGAGTTCGTGGGCAATGCCTTCATCGACTATCGCCTGACACAGCAGGTGACGAACCCCGCGCCGAGCATCCCCGTCGCACCATCGGGCGCGAATGCGACCATTGCCGCGTTCCGTCTGAACGTGCGCGAAACGCCGAGTTCGTCGGCGGCGATCTTGACGCGCGTCAATCAGAACGAGACGTATCCGATCATCGGGCGGACGGGCGCGAGTACGTGGTATCAGATCAACGCCAACGGCATTATCGGTTGGGTGGCGGGCGGTTTCATCGTGATCGCCAACGGTGGGAATATCGCGGTCGTCGATGGCAGCGCGCCATCTGCCCCGCCCGCCGCGCCGAGCGCGCCCGTCGTCTCGCCCACGGGGGTGACGGCGACGGCAAATCCGTTCTCGGTCAATATGCGCCAAGGACCCAGCACCACCTTCGCGCGCGTCGGACGCTTGCCCGCTGGCTCGACTGCCGCCGTGATCGGGCGCACGACCGCGAATCAATGGTATCAAATCGACTTCAACGGCGTGCGCGGTTGGGTATCCGCTGGCTTCACGCGGCTGAACGCGGGCGCGAACATCAATAACGTGCCGGTGACAGGCTAAAAGTTACTTCAGAGAAAAAGCTCACCCTGTCTCCGATATGGAGACGGGGAACGCAAGGCAAACACGTCCCCTCTCCATAGTGGATCGGGTGAATGAGTCATGAACGCAACCTACCAGACCATCCAAGATGTATTCGACGCCGAACGCGGGCGCGTCCTCGCGGCGCTGGTGGCGCGCACGGGCGATATCGAACTGGCAGAGGACGCGCTGCAAGATGCGCTGATCGCCGCGCTCGAACGGTGGGCGGTGGAGGGTGTGCCGCATCATCCCGGCGCGTGGCTGACGACCACGGCGCGCCATCGTGCCAGCGACCGGACGCGCCGCCAACGCCGTTGGATCGAGCCGGCGTCCGAGAGCGAACGCAACGATGACGGCGACGACCGTCTGAGCCGGATCGCCGCGCCCGATCAGGTCGAAGCCGACGCAAATACCGATGATCTGATCCCGGACGAGCGCCTGAGCCTAATTTTCACCTGCTGCCATCCCGCCTTGGCGCGCGATGCTCAGGTCGCGCTCACGCTCAATACGCTCGGCGGGCTGGATACGCCCGATATCGCGGCGGCGTTCCTCGTGCCAGTGACGACGATGCAGCAGCGCCTCGTCCGCGCCAAGCGCAAAATCCGCGATGCGGGCATTCCGTATCAAGTGCCGCCCGCCGCCGCCATCCCCGAACGCCTCGACGCGGTGCTGTCGGTGCTGTACTTGATCTTCAACGCGGGCTACGTCGCGCCGTCCGGTGACGGGCTGATCCGCCTTGATCTGTGCGCGGAGGCGATTCGACTGGCAGAAATCCTCGATGCGCTGTTGGCGGCGCATCCCGGCTTGGGCGTCGATGCCGAAACGTTGGGCTTGCTGGCGCTGATGCGGTTGCATCACGCGCGCCGCCACGCCCGTGCCGACGCCGATGGGAGCTTGATCCTGCTCGAAGCGCAAGATCGCGCGCTGTGGGACGCGGACGCCATCGCGCGCGGCGTGGCGGAATTGGAACGCGCGCTATCCGCGCGACAGCCGGGCGTCTATCAGATTCAAGCGGCGATTGCGGCACTCCATGCGCAAGCCGCCCAACCCGCCGCGACCGATTGGGCGCAGATCGCCGCGCTCTACGGCGAATTGGAGCGGATCGCGCCGACGGCGATTGTCCGGCTGAATCGCGCCGCCGCCATTGCCTATGCGGAGGGCATCGACGCGGGTTTGGTGCGCTTGCAACCGCTCGCGGATGAATTGGACGACTACTACCTGTATCACGCGGCGCGCGCGGATTTGCTGCGCCGTGCGGGACGCAATGATGAAGCGCGCACGGCATATCAGCGCGCGCTGGCGTTGTGCGGCAACGCGGCGGAGCGGACGTATCTGACGCGGCGCTTGGATGAAGTCGGCGCATTGTCCGTTTGAATCGCGCCCTATCCTACGCTACACTATACGCGCATAAATACGCATCGTTTAGGAATACACTTCGGAGGAATCAGCATGTCAAAGAAAATTGTTCGTTGGATCGCGGGGATCGCCACCGCTGCCTTGTTGGTCACGCCCGCGCTGGCACAAGACAACATGCCGATGATGGAGAGCTTGATGGGGACGGATGTGCGCGAGACCTGCGCCGATCCCGCTGCGCTGCCAGAAATGGTCACGATTGGCGCGGTGCTGACGCTCAGCGGCGGCGCATCGGTTTACGGTGTGGTGCAACAGCAGGGGATTCAGTTGGCAGTCGATGAGATCAACAACAGCGGCTACTTGGGCGCAGACACCCTGCTCAACGTGATCTTCGAGGACAGCACCAGCGTCAACGAGCAAGCCATCGCCGCCATGACCAAGTTGGTCGAAGAAGATCAAGTCGTCGCCGTGATCGGACCCACGCTCTCGCGCGAGGCGTTCTCCGCCGATCCGATTGCGCAAGATGCGGGCGTGACCGTCTTGGGCGTCAGCAACACCGCCGCGGGCATCACCGATATGGGCGACTTCGTGTTCCGCAACAGCCTGCCCGAAGCGTCGGTCATTCCCGGCACGGTCGTGGGCGCGGTCGCGGGCTTGGGCATCGAATCGGCGGCGATCATCTACGCCAACGACGACGATTTCACCGTCAGCGGCGCGGACGTGTTCCGCACGGCGCTCGAAGCCAACGGCGTGACGATTGTCTCGGAAGAAACCTACGCGACGGGGGACGCCGATTTCAACGCGCAGTTGACCAACATGATCGCGCAAAATCCCGATGCGATTGCGATCTCGGCGCTGACGGTCGAAGCCGTGCAAATTATCACACAGGCGCGCGCACAGGGCTATGAAGGCACGCTGATGGGCGGCAACGGCTTGAACAGCCCGGCGGTCTTGGAGCAGACGGGCGTGGACAGCGAAGGCTTGATCGTCGGCGCGGCGTGGAACGTCGCCAGCCCGAACGAATTGAGCGTCGCCTTTACAGCGGCATTCGAGAATGCCCATGAAGCCAAGCCGGATCAATTCGCCGCGCAAGCGTATACGGGCGCGTGGATGATCGCCAGCGCCATTCGCTGCGCCGACTCGGCAGATCGCACAGCGGTGCGTGACGCGCTCTTGGGCTTGAGCGACTTTGCGACCCCGTTGGGCGCGTTCAACTTCGACGCAGACCGCAATCCCGTGCATGATCCGGTCGTGCAGGTGAATGTGGACGGTGCGTTCAGCGTCTTGGGCGCGGAGTAGCAGGACAGTAATGAGTGGTGAGTGCTGAGTGAGGACGAGCGGCAACTGAGTCGCAGTTCTCTGTCTTTTACTCATTCCTCATCACTCACTCCGCATCGCTCATGGCACAACAACTCGTCAACGCCATCTGGCTCGGCTCGGTCTACAGCCTGTTCGCGCTCGGCTACGCGCTGATCTTCAGCGTGTTGGGCGTGCTGAATCTGGCGCACAGCGCCGTTTTCATGTGGGGCGCGTGGATCGGGCTGGTGATCGTGACCGAAGCCGCGCTCCCGCTGTGGATCGCCATCCCCGCCGCGATGCTCGGCGCGGGACTGATCAGCTTCGCGCTGGAACGAATCGCGTTCGCGCCGCTGCGCAAACGGAACGCGCCGCGCATCGCGCAGTTGATCAGCTCGATTGGTGCATCGGTCGTCCTCGTCAGTCTGGCACAGTTGGTGTTCGGCACGAACCCGGCACGCTTCCCCATCGGCACCATTCCCACCGATCCAATCTTGATCGGGACGACGATAGACGGATCGCCGCTGCTGCGGATCGCGCCGATTCAAATCGTGATCCTGATCGTCGCTGTCGTGCTGATGGCGCTGCTGAACGTGCTGATTCAGCGGACGCGGCTTGGACAGCGGATGCGCGCGGTGGCATTCAATCAGCGAACGGCGAGTTTGCTCGGTATCAACGTCGGCGCGATCTACACCATCACCTTTTTCCTCGCGGGGGCGCTGGCGGGCGCGGCGGGCGTGCTGTACGCACTGGCGTACAACCAATTGACGCCGTTCATCGGGGAGGGCATCGCGCTCAAGGGCTTGACGGTGATCGTCTTGGGCGGCTTAGGCAATATTCAAGGTGCGCTGGTGGGCGGTTTCGTCGTAGCGGCGCTGGAGGTGTTCAGCGTGGCGGCGGGCGGCAGTAATTACCGCGATGCCATCGTGTTCGCCTTATTATTCGTGATTTTACTCGTCCGTCCACAGGGATTGGTCGGAGAGAAAGCGCAGACGCGGGCGTAAAATGGATTTTTTCCGAAATATCGGCATCAGTGAACCCGTTTTCCAGTTCATGCTTGTGAATAGTATTTTGGGTTTGAGCATCTATTTCACGCTCTATACGGGCATGTTCTCGCTCGCCAACGCCGGATTCATGGCGATTGGCGCGTTCGTCGGCGTCATTTTGACGCAGACGGCGGAACTCCCCTTCGCGGTCGGGATTGGCGGCGGGATGCTGGCGGCGGGGTTGATCGCGCTGCCGATTGGCTTGCCCGTGCTGCGGCTGCGCGATATCTACTTGGCGATTGCCACGATTGGATTCGGGGAAGTCGTCCGCATCCTGATCTTGAACTTCGATCCGCTGGTCAGTTCCATTGTCGGGGAGCGCGTGGCGCTCACGGGCGGCGCGTTGGGCATCAAGGGCATCCCCAAGCTGACCGAAACGTGGCATTTGATCGCGTTCTTGGTCGTCGTCGTGTTCGTGATTCTGCGGGTGCATCAGTCGCGCTTCGGGCGCGCGATGGCGGCGATCCGGCAAGATGAAAAAGTCGCCGCCAACATGGGGATCAACGTCGTCTACGTAAAAAATGTCGTGTTCATCGTCAGTGCGATGTTGGCGGGCGCGGCGGGCGCTTTCAGCGGACATTTGACGCGCATCATCAGCCCTGACGGCTATGGCTTCGCGCAAGCGGTCAACATTTTGGCATTCGCGGTCTTGGGCGGCACGTCGTTGGTGTTTGGTCCCATTCTGGGCGCGCTGGTGCTGACCGCGCTGCCCGAAGTCTTGCGCCCAGTGCGCGAATATCGCGGCGTGATCAACGGCTTGATTCTGATGTTGGTGATCGTCTATCTGCCCGGCGGCTTGATCAGCTTTGTTCCAAAATGGTTCGCGCTTCGACGCTTTCGCCGTCCGGCGTCTGCCCCGCCCGAATCGCCTCCGGCGTAACCCAGCGCAAGCCGCCATCCGTCGGGGCGTCCAAAAGCGTCTGCCACAGCGCGGGCGTCGTGATCGTCACGTCGAAAATCTCTAACCAATACTGCGTCTTTTCGCCCTCAACGCCCGTGCGATCCGTGATCCGCTCCGAGTCGTGGATAAAGCGCCGCTCGAATGCCACGTCGCTGAGGTCGAGTTGGGGCAGCGCGCGCAGTTCATCGACCAATTCTTCGACCAACTCGCGCAAAGGATCGATCTCGCGGTCGCGGCGGCTCAAGAACCAGGTGCGGAAGTCGTTGAGGCGCGCGGGCGGGATGTACAGGCGCAGTTCGTGCGTGTTCGGCAGTTCGGGGATCGCATCGAAGCGTTCGAGCAGCGCCTCATCTTCGTAGATGAAGCCGCCGCCAAGCGGCATGAAGATGCGCAGCCCCTTGCTGAGGCGGTTGGTGTTGAGCGCCAACAAATAGCGCCCGTGTTCATCTTGGATCCGGCATAAGCCCGCGCACGAGACGCGAATGCGCTCGACACGGATTTCAAGCTCTGGATCGGGGCTTCTGGTTTCGTCCATCATGGCGAACTCGTTTGCTTGCGATCAAGATAGCACATTTTGCGCGGGTTTGGCGATTAAATCAGTGTCGGTTGGGTTGAAAGCACATGAAGTACCGCTTCCCAATCCGCTGTTTGCATGTCATATGAAAAATCAATTTGTTCTAACCGAACCGCTGTTGCCTCCAACAAAAGCGTTTGATCGACTTGCTGTAGCAATTTGCCTAAATCGATGCGCTGCAAAACTTTTTTCGTGATGGGGCGTTTGGCGTCTGCAAATGTGACAGTATCCAGAAACTGGAGGCAAATCGGTTGATTGAGCAGAGTCGTAACCAGTGCCGCCAAATGCGGCGAATCGCAGCCGATGAAATAACATGTATCGTCGAAGACGACGGGACGCGCATCGAATTGCCCAACGGTAGCGAAACGGGGCGTTTTGTGCAGCCCGGAGATCGCAATTTTGTAGGGCTTGAAGGTGTAATCGCCCACGCCAAAGATCGAAAAGCGCGGACGATTGACGTAAATCGATGATTTACGCCGTTCGAACGCGGCATCATTCCGATTCAGATAGTCCCACAAGCGGGGCGCATGGTGCTGTAAGGGCTGCGTTGCTTCACCAATATAGGACTGGGGCATAATGACTGCTCTTACAAGGTCATGCACGCGCCCATGATACAAATCCGTAGATTTCAACAGCGGGTAAACATAGTCGGCTTCAACATCCACGCATTCGCCCAATTTATTCCACAATCGTCCGTCGAGATCGCGGCGCAGTTCCATCACGCTGGCGGCATCGTGTTTGACGCCTTGTCGCCATTCCAACGGACTTACACCGTCGATCATCGAAATGTCGTCACCTATTGGGCGATCCATCGTCAAATTCATACTAGAATCCCGAACGCGAAATTGGGCTACGCTGACGTAGCTGATTAAATCAGCGTAGATGGGGACATCGACCAATCGATTGTTATCCCCCATGTGGACAATCAATAAACAAGCACCGACCGCCGCGCCAAACCATTTATGCGCATCAATTTTACGGATTTCAGCCGCATGAATCGGCAGCTTCATTTTCGCGGCGTAAGATAGTACATTCCGGGCGACGGACATTTTGCACAAGAGCGCAATCGTGGGCTGTTGATCGGCGAGTTCGGACAGCAGCTTGATCCAAATGGCTTCAGCAATATCGAAATTCGACGCGCCAGTGAGGGCATCTAAACCAGAGAGCGATTTCAGATTCTGCTTCATAGGCGTGTTTTCACTTGACAGCACGCCCAGGGCAGCCTTTGTGACCCACGGCGGATTGCCAACTACCAAAAGACGCCCGTCGCGCTGCCAAGTCAATGTTTTGAGGTCGAAATTGAAAATGTTGTCGTTGAAGATGCGCGCATTTTCGGCGTGGATGGCTGCTGCGCGAACGACATAATCGGGTTGGAGTTCAATCCCTTGTATGTCAGCATGGGGCGCAATCTTGGCATGATCAACCAGACCGCGAATGAAATTGCCGACTCCGCAGGTCGGTTCGAGAACACGCTCCCATGAGTCGCCGCTACGATGGAGGCAATTCAAGACCTGTTCGACCAATGCGAACGGCGTTTGGAAATCACCCAAATCTTTATGCAAGTAGATTCTCCAGACCATCGGCGCTATCAGTCGTGGCTAACGCGATCACGCGACCATATTGCAGTCGCCATTGCAGCGCGTTCGATATCGTTAAGTAGCCTTGTGCTGGCGGCTGCTGCACAATTCGCTGTGTGAGTTTTTCGCGTTCGACCTCATCAACGGGCAAATTTCGTTCTTCCAAAAACGCGCTGATGTCATCGCTATTTCCGTTTCGGCGCAAAATTTCTCGAATCCCAAACGTCGTTTGATAATCCCCCGTTTTTTCTGGTGGCACATACACAACATGCCGGATCGTCAGCCGCGCCGTCTGCGTTTGCGGATCATCCTGTTTATCGTAAACGACGACGATTAACCCATAGCCGAGACCATAAACTTTTTGACTTGCGCTGCGAAAGGGACTGGACGATTGGGGTTGTCGGATTGAAGTCACCTTCAAATCGATGTCGAGATCGGGGAAATCGATCCCCAATGCTGCGTTTCCCGGCGTGAAAGCATAGCGCGTTCGTAAATAATCACGCAGCGTTTGTTCAACATACGTTCCGACGGCTTTGCCGTCTGTGACGCCGAACAAGGTTGGAATCCCTGTCGTGTTCAGTTGGCGAACGAATTTGGAGACTTCGATTTTCAACGTGTCCAACGTCAGCGATGGAAGATCGTGCATGTCCGCTCATCCCGCCTGATACGCCGCCGTCCGTCGATCCGTCGCCTTCAGCGCGCGATGTTGGGCGCGCACTTGCCAGACGCGCAGGGCAGCTTCGAGTTGGATGCGAAAATCCATTTTCGACTCGCCCACGGTGCGATCTGGGAAGTAGATCGGCAGTTCGGTTACGCGGTAGCCGAGTCGAAAGGCGACATACGCCATCTCGACTTGGAACACATAGCCGTTGGAACGGATGCGCTCCAAATCCAGCCCGATCAGCGTCTCGCGCCGCCAAATACGGTAGCCGCCGGTCGCATCGTAAACGGGCATTTGCAGGATCGTCGGCACGTACAGGCGGTTGGCGAAGTAGCTCAACCACTTGCGATACGCGCTCCATTGCTCATCGACGCCGCCGCCGCGCACGAACCGCGACCCGATCACGAGGTCGCTGCCCGCCTCCAATTGATCGATCAGCTTCGGGACATACTCGGGCTGATGCGAAAAATCGCAGTCCATCTGGATCACGTAATTCGCACCGCCCATCAGCGCCGCCTTGAATCCAGCGATGTAGGCGGGTCCCAACCCAGTTTTCTGCGTCCGATGCAGCACCGCCATCCGGTTGGGATGCGCCGCCGCGAGTTCGTCGGCGATCCTGCCGGTGCCGTCGGGCGAGCCATCATCGACGACCAAGACGCGCAAGCTGTCGATAGTGAGCGCCATGAGCGCGTCGATCATCCGCGGGAGATTCTCTGCCTCGTTGTAGGTCGGCAGGACAATGGTGGTCGTAGGCATAACGCCGCTTAACGTTTCAGACGGCGCAAGCCCTGATACTGGGGTTTGCCCTGAATCTCGCGCCAGCGCGCGTCGATATCCGTGTGCCACTCGACAACATGCAGACCGTCGATGCCTTGATACATGAACGCGGGGCGCATCATCAAGATTTGGCGCATCACGCCGATCAGTTCTTTCGTTTCTTCGCCTGTGCTTAAGATGAAGTATTTGCCCGGCGCCCATTCAAACGTGACGGGCATTTCGTTCTGCCAGCGCCCTTCCATCTTGATCGGCACGTCGGCTTGCGTACACGACATATAGATGTTCGCCAGCCGATTTTTCCACAGGGTATGGTTGACTCGTTCTTCGATGAAATAAGGACGCGCTTCGGGCGTCGTGTAGAACCACGTCCGCGAATCGGTTGCCATGCTTGGACTCCGCATCGTCATGACTGAAAATCTAGTGTAAGTGTAGCGGATTTTGGGCGAATCGGGGAGTACCGAGAAATCAAGCGCGTAATGGAGCGGCTGGTTTTGTGGGGGCTTGGCGCGCCAAGCCCCCGAATGTGTCCACAAACTTCAGCCCGCCCATCCCCATATCCCCTTGCCGTTAAGTGATACGGCAAGGGAATGGCGGGGTGAGGGCGCGCACAGAATCCGCTCTACTTCTCAATCGGCAGCCCGACACTGTTGCCCCACTCTGTCCAACTGCCGTCGTAGTTGCGCACGTTCTTGTAGCCGAGCAGATACGTCAGCACGAACCAGGTATGCGACGAGCGTTCCCCGATGCGGCAGTAGGCGACGATCTCATCGTCCGCCGATAAGCCCTGTCCCGCTTCGTACAGCGCGCGCAGTTCGTCGCCGCTCTTGAAGGTGCCATCGTCGGTGTTGACCGCTTTGCCCCACGGCACGCTTTTCGCGCCGGGAATATGTCCGCCGCGCAGCGCGCCCTCTTGCGGATATTCCGGCATGTGCAGCTTTTCGCCCGAAAATTCGGCGGGGCTGCGCACATCGACCAGCGGTTTCGATGCTTCGACATGCGCCAAGACCTGCGCGCGGAAGGCGCGAATCGTCACGTCGTCGCGTTCGGGCGCGGCGTAGGTCGTCGCCGGATACGTCGGCACGTCGCGGGTCAGCGGGCGGCTCTCTTTGTCCCACTTGGCGCGCCCGCCGTCCATAATCTTGGCGTTGGTGTGCTTGAACAATTGGAACACCCAAAAGGCATAGGTCGCCCACCAGTTATTTTTGTCGCCATAGAACACGACCATCGTATCGGGCGTGATGCCGATGCGCGCTGCCAGCGCCTCGAAACCCGCCTTGTTGATGTAATCGCGCCGCAGCGGGTCGTTGAGATCGCTTGTCCAATCGACCTGTACCGCGCCGGGAATGTGTCCTGATGGATAGAGCAGGGGGTCTTCGTTGGATTCGATGATGCGCACATTGGGATCGTCGAGGTGTGCCGCGACCCACTCAGTCGAAACCAGCGCGTCCGCGTGGGCGTACCCGCGCGCGTTGATGTCCGTCGCCATAGTTTGCGTCCCGTTATCTGATTTTGCTGATGGGCTTGATCATAAACCGGACGGGGGACGCGGGCAATAGCAAAGGCGCGCCCATCCCCCTGTCAATCCAAGCGCATCCGATACTTGATCGTGCCGGGAAACTGCCCGTCGAAATAGTCGGTTCCATAGGTCATGTACATCTGAAAACCGAGCGCCTCGTACAACCCCTGTGCGGCATCGTTGCCCATCGTCACCGAGATGCCCGCGCGCGTATGACCCTGTTGTTTGCCCGCGTCCAAGATCGCGCGCAGCAGACGTTTCGCCATGCCTTTGCCGCGCGCCGCTGGCACGACGGCGACACATTCGATAATCCACGACGCGGACGGCGCAAGCGTCGGATCATGCGGATCGCTCCACACCGCTTCATAGCCGTGCTGGAACGCGGCGACGTGTTCCGGTTGCCAGCCCAAGTCCGCGCCGATCTGCGCCAAGCGGTCGAGTTTCAACGGACGATAATCGTCCGCATCCATCACGAAGCCGGACGCGCCGCCGACGGGCGTGCCGTTGTCCTCGATGATGAAGAAATCTTCCGGGCTGCCCCATGCCAGCGCATCCGCGCGGAACACGGCTTCGATGAACGCCATGCTGGTCGTGTTCGTGCCTTCCAAAAGCGGATCCCAGTACGAAAAGTCCGGCATGGGCGAGGTTGCCTCGTGATTGCACCACGCGATGAAAGGGATGTCGGCGTGTCCCGCGCGACGCACGACGATTGAGGGCGCTTGCGTTGCTGTGACCATGTTCGATCTTCCTGTGTATAAAATTCTACAAAATTGTAGAATATCTCGGCAAAAAAAAGAGATGGCGTCGATTATCGCTTCAACCATCCGTCGAGCAGCATATCGGCACACGAGATCGCTGCTGCGACGCGCGCTGCCTCGTTCGGGATGAAACGCGCCGGGATGTTGTGGACGCTCTGAAGCAAGCCCACCAAACCCATCGCGGCGAAATCGGCATCCGCAACGTGCGTGTTTCCCTGCTTGACCGCATTGCGAATGACGGCGGCAATCGGCACCCGCAGCGCGTCCAAGCTGATCTCGATCAGCCGTTCGGCGTCGTGCGGATTGATGGCAGGCATGTCTGAGCGCACAATCCGCCCCAAATCGATAGGCGCATGGGTGGCGAACCACACCGCGACCGCGTGAAGCTGCGCCCGAAGATCGTCGCCCGCTCCAATGATGGCATTGGTCAGCCCCTCGCCGTGATGTCGGAAATGGCGTTCCATGACCGCGATGTAGATATCCTCTTTACCATGCGGCGCGTAGTAGTACAGCGACGCATGGCGCATGTCCAACGCCCGCGCGATATCTTGCAGCGTGATGGCGGTATAGCCCGACTGCGAGAACAGCGTTTCGGCGGCGTCAAGAATGCGGCGATAGGTTGCGTTGTCTTTGCGCTTCATTTTCTACACCTGTGTAGAATTATAGGTTGGATCGCAGCGTTTGCGCATGAGCGACAGATGAATGTCGGAACAGCGCGGCAGCACATACGCCTCAATCCGATTTGCTGCGGTCATTGAGCGCGTTCTGCGTCGTCTGCATGTGCAAGCTGACCAAGCGTGACATCAGAATGGCGATATACAGCACGCCCGTGACCGATTGGACGATGGCGAGGGATTGTGCGAACGGGGTGATGGCGGAAATGTCGCCGTAGCCCGTCGTCGTCAGCGTGGCGAAGCTGTAATAAATCAATCGCTGCCATGTGATCGGCATATCTGGCGCGGTGTTGAATGCGAACGATCCCGGCTGAATCGTCTCTATCACGTTATAAATTGGCGTAAATAGATAGCCCAACAGCAGAAAGACCGCCGCACCCGAATAGATCATGTCGCTGGCGCTGTGCTGTCCATCTTTGACGATTCGTTCGGGATAGAAGATGTACGCCAACAGCACCCAAATCATGATCAGATTAAAGGCAGTGGTCGTCAACCCAAAGACCAACACCGCGACGCGATCCGTCGTCGTGGACGAATTGCCGACGATGATCACGTTGACGATCATCGCTGCCGCTGATACGACTGCCGCGCCGACTTGCAATCGATTCTGACTGGTCACGTAAACACCGATGGTCAAGAAGGTGCAGTAGATCACCTGAAAGATGATCGCGCCCTCTGCGCCTGCATCGGACAGCGGGTAGATGAAAATCATGGTGATGATCGCCAGCAAAAAATACAGCACACCCCAACGACGCATTCGTTTATCTCGCTTTTGGCTGTGTAAGTGGCGCGCATTGTAGCGCGTGGGCGCGATGTGAGCATCCTAAAGATCGAACCAGCTTCCGTCAAAATGATGGCGCCATGAACCGCCCTACAGAACCACGCCAAAATGATTTAACATGAGCGCGTATATCGGTTGACGGGCGCGCCATTCGTCATACAAACGACGCGCCGATGCGAATACAGGAGTCGAAAACCATCACGATGCCCCCCATTTACATTTGTGGCGATGTTCACGGACAGTTGAACAAACTGCTCCGGGTTTTGCGCGAGAACGGCTTGATCCGCGCCAATCAAAGTTGGAACGGCGGCAATGCACAGTTGTGGTTCATGGGCGATTTTGTGGATCGCGGGCCCGATGGCATTCCTGCCGTCGAACTGGTGATGCGTTTGCAGCGCGAAGCCGACGCGGCGGGCGGCGCTATCCACGCG
Source organism: Anaerolineae bacterium (assembly GCA_034437055.1). Classification (GTDB taxonomy): domain Bacteria; phylum Chloroflexota; class Anaerolineae; order Aggregatilineales; family Phototrophicaceae; genus Flexifilum. Next base: position 20,157 of record DAOTUQ010000100.1, on the reverse strand, counting down.
CTGATGGGCAACCACGAACTCCTGTTCCTCTCCGCGCACAAATTCGGCAAGAAGGGCGGCTTTCGCCAAGCGTGGCTGCGCAATGGCGGCGAAGAAACCGATATGGAGCGCGTCACATCGCATCAGATGGCGTGGTTGCAGACGCTCCCGGCGATGGCGCGGTTCGACGACAAGCTGTTCATTCACGCCGATGCGCTATTCTATTCGTCCTATGGGCGCACGGTCGAGCAGGTCAACGCGGCGTTCGCGCGGCTGATATTCGACGACGACATGGGAACGTGGGAGACGATGCTGGATAACTTCAGCGAACGCTTCGCCTTTTACGAACGCATCACGCTGATCCCGACGTATTCAGAGGGTGGCGGACGCGCACAGCAGATGCTCAATATCTTCGGCGGCAAGCAGATCATTCACGGACATACCCCCATCGTCTACATGCGCGACGAACTCCCGCCGGAAATGGTGCGCACGCCCTTCGCTTACGCCAACGATCTGGCGATCAATGTTGATGGCGGCATGTTTATGGGAGGTCCCGGCTTTCTGTATCGGCTGCCGGGAACGTAAAGTCAGCGCGCGCCGAAAAAGACTTGAATGCCGAGACGCCGAGAAAAACAGCTAAACATCGTCTTGGCATGATTTGATTTCGGCGCTTCATCAGCTCAGGTCGATGCGTTGAAAAATGGTTCACCGCACAGAGACGCAGATTTATTTCTCTACGTCGCTCTGCGGCGAATAATTTCTTGGCACAGGCATTGACCCGATGCGAGAAAGGAACTCCACATGCGTAAACGCATTTTCGCGGGCATGGCACGCCATGCCCCTGTGCTGATCAGCTTGTGTTTGATGATCGCGCTGTCGGCGTCCCCGACGCGCGCGCAAGGACGCCAAGTATGGGCGTACTATTTCGGCTGGTACGGCAGCGGCACATGGAGCGACGGACGGCTGTCGGATCGCCCGATTGCGCCGTATAACTCGCTCGACGCGGGCGTGGTCGGGCGGCAGATCGACGAGGCGCGGAGCGCGGGCATCGACGCTTTCATCCTCAGTTGGTACGGCGCGAAAAACGGCAACATGACGCAAAGCTCGCTCGATATCCTGCTCGCGCAAGCGTCGGCGCGCGGCTTTTCTATCGGCGTCAGCATCGACATGGGATCGGGCGAATACCACGCGACGGCGGGCGATGTTGTGGCGTCGATCAGCGAGATCGTCAACGCGCGCGCGGGCAATTCGGCGTATTTGCGCTATGGCGGGCGTCCGGTGATTTATTTCTGGAATCAGGGGCGTTTCTCGCTCGGAGAATGGCAGAACATCCGCGCACAAGCCGATCCGGGACGGACGGCACTCTGGGTCGCGGAAGGCACGGATACCTCGGTGTTATCCGTATTCGATGGGCTGTACCTGTTCAATACAGCGTGGGCGGGCGATCCGGCGTCCGCGATGCAAGGCTGGCGCGGGCGCACAGCGGGATCGTTCTTCAGCCCGACGGCGATGCCCGGTTGGGACGAATCGGCGCTGGCGGGGCGCACAAATGCGACATCACCGCGCGGACGGCAAGACGGCGACTTTTTGATTCGCAGCTTCAGCGGCGCGGCGTCCGCCGGGACGGATGTGATCCTCGTCGTCAGTTGGAATGAATACTTCGAGAATTCGCACGTTGAGCCGAGCCAAGTGTTCGGCGCGGCGGCGCTCGATACCCTGCGCGGACTGGCGTCAACATGGAAAGGCGGCGGCAGCTTGCCCGTCGGATCGTCCGGCGGCGCGGCGGGCGTGTCCGCGCCAGCTATGGCGGCATTTCGTGTGGTGGGGCGAGCGCCGCAAAACGCGACGGCGTACACGATCAACAATCCGGTCAACTTGCGCGCCGATGCCAGCACGGGCGCGGACGTGCTGATCATCGTCCCCGCGTTCACGACGCTGCCCATCGTGGGCGCGAACGAAGATCGGACGTGGGTACAGATCGAATATGGTGGGCAAACGGGCTGGATGTCGTCGTCGTTCGGCTCGTTCACGACTGACGGCGCGCCAATTCCAGCGGCATCGGTCGTACCAGATGCCGCCGCAGTGACCCCGAATCCGGCGGCTGGCACGACCGCGAACGCGCCGCCAACGCTTGTCCCCTTGCCCACGACGCCCCCGCTCACGGGCGTGACGTATCTGCTCAACATAACCCTGTGGGTGCGGGAGGCGCCCAACGCCGACGCGCCCATCGTCACATCGATTCTACGCGATACGCGCGTGCAAATCGTCGGGCGCAGCGCCGACAGCCAGTGGGTGCAGATCAATTATCATGGTTTGGTGGGCTGGATGGCGGCGACCTACGGGACTATCGGCGGGGATTTGACGGCGGTTCCGGTGATCGCACCGGAACCGTAAGCGATCCAAAACTCAGGTTAGGCTAGCCTTCGAGATGCGCGCGCAGCATCCACGCCATCTTTTCGTGGTCTTCCATCAATGCCGTGAGGAAATCGCTCGTCCCCATGTCGCCATATTCTTCGGCGGTGGCGTCCACATCCTCGCGCAGTTGCCGAATGACCGTTTCGTGATCCGCCAGCAAGTTCTGGATCATCTGCTCCGCTGTCGGCACCACGCCCGGTTCTTCTTTCAGCGCGGCGTGCTGTGCGACTTGCGCCAGCGTGCCAAGCGAAATCCCGCCGAGCTGGCGCACGCGCTCTGCCACTTCGTCCATCGCTGCTTCGAGGTTGTCGTACTGCTTCTCGAAGAATTCGTGCAGCGCCCCAAAATGGATGCCCGTCACGTTCCAATGATAATTGCGCGTCTTGAAGTACAGCACAACGATATCGGACAGCCGCTTGTTGAGCAGGTCGATCACCGCTTTGCGTTCTTCGTCCAAGCCGATATTCGGGTCGATGAACTTGACCGTTTTGTTGTCAGCCATGCTGAATCCCCTTGTTGGATTGCATCATTCATGTTGAAATTGTGGCGTGTGAACATAAAAATTACATGAGCGCCTGTGGGGAGATGAAGCTCCACCACATGGGGGATGAACGGCGTGCGAAATTTGCACAGCCTATTCATTTACGACATAATGGCGCTTAGAAGTCCGTTTAGGAGAAAAAACTATGAAGAAACGTTCGATTTTGTTGGTCATGCTCGCCGTGCTTTTGTTGAGCGCCGTCGGTGTCCGCGCCCAAGCGCCGGTCGAACTGCGCATTACATGGTACGACGATGGCACCGAAGGCGTCGTCCTGCGCGATCTGCTGGATCGCTTCGAGGCGGAGAACCCCGACATTCGCGTCATTGTCGATACCGTGCCGTATATCCAGGTCCTCGATCAACTGCCACTGCAAGTCGAAGCGGGCGAAGCGCCCGATATGGCGCGCGTGACCGCTGGCGAACGCTATCGCGGCTCATATCTCGATCTGCGTCCGTACCTCGCTGACCCCGCCTATTGGGAAGCCAGTTTCCCGGCGGCAGTGCTGCAATGGCTGCGTTCTCCCGATGAAGAAGGCGACCCGATTTACGGCTTCCCGAATCAATTCACGGTGACGGGTCCCTACATCAACCGCACGCTGTTTGAACAGGCGGGCGTCGAAGTGCCGAGCGATTCCAGCGACGCCGTGACGTGGGAACAATGGACAGAAGCGGCGGCACAGGTTGCCGCAGCGACAGAAGTCTATGGCATCGCCATTGATCGCAGTGGTCACCGCTTCGCGGGTCCTGCCTTCACTGAAGGCGCAACGTACTTCGATGAAGCGGGCAACTTCTCGGTCGATACCGAAGGCTTCCGCGCGATGGCGCAGCTTCTCATCGACTGGCACACCAATGGCTTGACCCCTGCTGAAGTCTGGATCGGATCGGGCGGCACGTATGCCCAGGGCGCGCCGTTCTTTGTCAGCGGCGAACTGGCAGTCTATATGTCGGGCAGTTGGCAAATCGGCAACTTCGCCGCGAACATCGGCGATGCCTTCGACTGGGAAGCTGTGCCGAACCCGACGGGTCCCGGCGGCAGCACGGGCATGCCCGGTGGGACGGTGTTTGTCGCGTTTGCACAAACCGAACACCCTGAAGAAGTCGCGCGCGTGATGGAGTATTTGGCGAGCGCCGATGTGTACCGCGAATTTGTGGAACGTACCCTGTTCATCCCCGGTCATCAGAATTTGGGCGAACTCGATTACCAAACCGAACTCCCCGCTGCAAAGTCGGCATTGGAAGTGTTCGCGGCTGAGGCGTTGAATCTGGACGATCAGGCATATGCGTTGCAGTACGGACCGAGCGCCTTTGCGATCAATAACCCAGTTCGTGATCGTTTGACCCAAGCCATCACCGGCGAACTGTCGCTCGATGATGCGGTTGCTCGTATCCAAGAAGATGTGGACGCGGCGTTGGCAGCAGCGGCTGTCAGCTAACCTCAGTTGGGGCAGGGCATCGGCTCTGCCCCCCTATTTCACCTGTTCGCATTGGCTCAGGCGCTTAGGATAAATTTCATGACCGTACCCGCGCGTTCAGATGAACGCCCGATCAAAAATTTGTCAGGCTCCCTCTTTAGTGCCATCTTAAAACCCTTGGATTGGCTCATTCAGAGCATGATCAATCTGGTCGATTTTGTCATGCACCCGCTGCAAAATTTGGTCGGCGTGCGCGGCATGGCATATGTTTTTGTGCTGCCGAATTTACTTGTTTTTGGAATCTTCATCCTGCTGCCGATGCTTTTGAACTTTTACTATGCCTTTACGGGCGGGACGCGCTTGTTTCCAGCGGATCGTCCGTTTGTGGGCATGGATAATCTCAGTCGGCTGTTTACATGCGGCGACTTTCTTGACCCGAACACGTGCCAGACCGATATTTTTTGGCGTGCTGTGATGAATACGGGCGGCTATGTGGTCGCCCAAGTCACCTCCATCATTCTGTTGTCGTTGATCTCGGCGCTGGCGCTCAACCGGAAATTGGTCGGCAGAGGCTTTTTTCGCAGCGCATTTTTTTATCCTGTGCTGCTGTCTCCGGTCGTGGTTGCGCTGGTCTGGAAATGGATTTTGCAGCAAGACGGCTTGTTGAATGCCGTCATTGTGAGTCTGGGCGGCGACCGTGTGCCATTTTTGCTGAATGCCCAATGGGCGCAAGCGTGGGCGGTTGTGATCAGTGTGTGGGCGCAAATGGGCTTCTATACGCTGATTCTGCTGGCAGGTTTACAGGCGATCCCGACCGAACTGTACGAAGCCGCTTCGATTGACGGCGCGAATCTGTGGCAGTCGTTCCGGCGCATCACGCTGCCGCTACTGATGCCCACGATGTTTGTGGTGATTGTGCTGTCGCTGATTCGTGCCGTACAAGTGTTCGATCAAGTGTTTTCGTTCACGGGCGGCGGACCCGGCACCGCCACCACCTATATTGTGCAGTACATTTACACGACCGGATTTTCCAATCAATCGAACCAATACGGGTTAGCGGCGGCGGCATCGTTGGTGATGGCGTTCTTCCTGCTGCTGCTCACCACGATTCAACTGCGGCTTGGTCGCAACAGCGACGTCGCGTAGAGGGAGCGGCTTATGCGGATGGTCTTGGATTACCTCACCAACACGCGCGGGCGTAAACGCCTGAGTTTCAGCGACATGCTGACCTATTTGTATCTGTGTCTTGGCACCCTGCTCATGTTTGGTCCCATTTTGTGGTTGGTCATCTCGTCGTTCAAACCGCAAGCGGAACTCTTGCGCTTTCCGCCGCGACTGCTACCCTATCGACAGGATACCGTGACCATCGCGGGCTACGATGAGCCGCTCAATTTGTTCAACGTGACGATGGAGGATGGATCAACGCGCCAACTGGCACAGGTGCGGCGCGTGGGCATCGAGGCGCAGATGGTCGATCCGGCGAACCCGACGGCAATCATCCGCGTGAACATCAACCAGCGCGCCGCCGTCGAGTCGGTCTATTTCGGCTTGGAAAATTATCAAGAAGGCATCACCAGTTTTAATTTTGTGAGGTACCTAGGGAACAGCCTTGTCGTGACGATTGTAGCGACGGCGATCACCCTGCTGATCAACAGTATGGCGGCGTTCGCGCTGAGTAAGTATCAGTTTCGCGGGCGGGACTCGATTTTGATGCTGACCGTTGGGACGCTGATGGTGCCGCTGTCGGTGATCATCATCCCCGTCTTCCTCGTGATCACGCAGATCGGCTGGAACAACAACCTGCTCGGCGTGATCATTCCAGCGGCGGCGACGCCAACGGGCGTCTTTTTGCTGCGCCAATACATGCTGACCATCCCCGACGAGTTGATCGATTCGGCGCGCATCGACGGTGCGAGCGAATGGCGCATCTACTTGCAGATCATCCTGCCGTTGGCGCGTCCGGCGCTGGCAGTATTGGCAATCTTCTCGATTATGTGGCGCTGGAACGATTTCCTGTGGCCCCTGATCGTATTGAGCCGCAGCGAATTTTTCACGCTGCAAGTGGGCTTAAACTCGTTTCAAGGCGAACTCAACGCACAGTGGAATTTGATTTTAGCGATGACCGTCCTGACGCTGCTGCCGATCACGTTTGTATTCGCATTCTTGCAGCGGTACATCACGGCGGGCATTGCGACGACGGGCATGAAATAGTCGTCCGTCAGGAAAGTAGCTAAAAGCAACCTCACCCCCTCAGCCCCCTTTCCGTACCGGCTGAGGGGGAGGACATGTTTGGTTTTCTCCCTCATTAACCTCACCCCCCGACCCCCTCTCCGTACCGGAGCTGAGGGGGAGTCTCCGCCTTGTGTTCCCCTTCCCCACTTCGTGGAGAGGAGGTCAGGGGTGGGGTGCTTGAAAAGGTGTCCTCCCCTCAGCTCCGATACGGAGAGGGGGTCGGGGGTGAGGTGAGCTTGTCAATTGAGACCTCGTATCTTGATGCGGTTGCCCTGCCAGCCACGCTGTCAACGTTGGAAACGCCACCCACCTGAACTATAATAGCCCTTACATTTTAGTCAACCATAATAATCGTAAGGATCGCTATCGAATGAAAATCGCATTGGGTGGACGGATATTGATGCTCGGTTGTGGCTCGGTGGCGCAGTGTACACTCCCGCTGATCTTGCGCCATATCGAGATGGATTTCACGCGCATCACGGTCATGGACATGCTCGATAATCGCCGCACGATTCAGCGCGCGTTGGATGCGGGCGTCATGTATGTTCAGCACACAATCACGCCCGACAACGTGGCGACGACGCTGACACAGTACGTCGGCGCGGGCGATATCCTGATCGATGTCGCGTACAACATCGACTGTGTGGAGCTTGTCCAATGGTGTCATGACCATGATGTGATGTACATCAATACATCGGTCGAGGTGTGGGATCCCTACGACAAGATGGAGATGAAGCATCCAACGCTGCGCACGCTCTACGGGCGGCACATGGATTTGCGCCGTCAAGCTGCGACGTGGCGCGTCAACGGGGACGATGCGGGCGCGACGGCGGTCGTGGAACACGGCGCCAATCCCGGACTGGTCAGCCATTGGGCGAAAATCGGACTGGAAGCTATCGCGCGCGCCGTCTTGCAAACTGACGTGCCAGCGGACAAACGCGCGGCGCTGGAGTCGGCGCTCGATGCCGCCGCGTACAATCAACTGGCACAGCTCACAGGCGTGAAAGTGATCCACATCTCCGAGCGTGACACGCAGATCAGCGATCAGCCCAAACAGGTGGGCGAGTTCGTCAATACGTGGTCGGTCGAAGGCTTGTATGAAGAAGGCGTCGCACCCGCCGAAATGGGCTGGGGGACGCACGAGCGCCGGCTGCCGGATGGCGCGCAGGCGCACTTGTACGGGCTTGCCAATCAGATTTGCCTGTCGCAGATGGGCATGAACACATGGGTGCGCTCGTGGGTGCCGCTCGGCGGCGAAATCATCGGCGCGATCATCCGGCACGGCGAAGCGTTCACCTTGAGCGACTATCTGACCGTCTACGACGACCACGCCATCCCCGTCTATCGCCCGACGGTGCATTACGCCTATATGATGTGCGATGCCGCGATTGCGTCGCTGCACGAACTACGCATGAACGCCTACGACCTGCCGCCGAAGATTCGTATCATGAATGACGAAATCATCGACGGGCGCGACGAACTGGGTGTCCTGCTGTTGGGACACGATCTCAACGGGTGGTGGGTCGGATCGCAGTTGGATATCCACGCGGCGCGCCAGCTTGTGCCGGGACAGAGCGCGACCACGCTGCAAGTGGCGGCATCGATCTTGGGCGCGCTGTTCTGGATGATTCGCAACCCGCGCATGGGCTTGCGCGTGCCAGATCAACTGCCCCATCGGGAGATTTTGGAGGTCGCCAATCTGTACTTGGGCGCGTGTCCGTCGATACAGACCGATTGGACGCCGCTGAAGAACCGCTACGATGCTTTCGCAGGCTACAGCACCGAACGCACGCCGTCGCCGGACGATGTGTGGCAGTTCGAGACCTTCTGGATCAAGGGCTTTTAACGCGGAGTACGCACAGAAGCAGAGAAAATTGAAAGTCTTTCTCTGTGCGTCTGTGCGTATGCTGCGTTAAAATCTTTCTCATGCGCCGACTCCTCCGCTTTCTCACCCGGCTGATCCGGTTCGCGCTGCTGTGCGCGTTGATCGCCCTGATTCCGTCGTCAACCCTGCTGCTCAGCGATCCATGGCGCGCCGTCGGCGTGATCGTGGGCGCGCGCCACTTCGATTACATCGGCTGGGAATTGCGCGCGCTGGCGGCGAAAGCCGATGCCACGCTGTTTGGCGCGCATCCGTTCATGACGGAAGCAGATCGCGCGGCGTTCGTGCGCGCATACATGGACGATCTGACGCGCGCGGGACGCTTGGACGGCGATATCGCGGCGATCTACGCTGATCCAGCGGTGGACGACCCCGACGACGTATCAGCCGCGCTCCGCGCCGAACGCGATAGCTTGCGCGCGGATTTGGCGGCGCGGCAAACGCTGACGGAGAGCATCCTCGAAGGGCAAGTCGCGGCGGTGCTGGTCGAACAGGGCTTCGGCGTCGCCGGACAGCTTCTGCCGCCCATCGCAATGCGCTTCACCGAGACGCCGCAGTTGTTGGTCGTCTCGCCGCGCGCCGAAATCACATTCGATATCGGCTTCAACCTGAATCCGCTGACCGTTGATGCGGCGGCGGCGCTCGAAGCCCAAGTCGATGCTGCCTTGGGCGTCTCATCGCTGATCGTCCCGATTGGCGGCTTGGCGCTGTATCCAGCGATGATCTTGGAGCGCAGTTCGATCCCATCGGCGTTAGAGACGTTCGCGCACGAGTGGCTGCATCATTATTTGTACTTCTTCCCGCTCGGCTTGAGCTACGATTTCGCGGGCGAGGCGCGCATCATCAACGAGACGACGGCGAATTTGTTTGGGCAGGAAGTCGGGCGGCTGGTGGCGGAACGCTATTATCCTGAGGTCGCGGCGCGTGCCATACCCCAACGCATCGCTTTCAATCAATCCCAACCGTTTGATTTCGGCGCGGCGCTGGATGAGACGCGGCGCACCGTCGATGTGCTGCTGGCGGCGGGACGCATCGACGACGCCGAAGCGTACATGGAAGAACGCCGCGCGCTGTTCGTCGCCAATGGCTATGGGATTCGCAAGCTGAATCAGGCGTTCTTCGCATTCTACGGCGGCTACCAAGCGGGGACACCGGGCGCGGGCGGCAGCGATCCGATTGGCGGCGCGGTGGCGGCATTGCGGGACGCCAGCCCATCGCTGCGCGCTTGGATCGAGGCGCTGCGCGGCATCACGACGCGCGCCGATTTGTTGGCAGCGGCGGCGCGCGTCGGCTTTGAGGCGGCGGGGTAGCGGTTACGATGTGCGCACGATGAGTCTCATCCATCTGCTGATTCCACTCATGCGCACTACGATTCGAAGCCTTCCAACAGCACCCATCGATCAGGCTGCGTTGCCCGCACTTCGTCCCACGTTATGACTCGACTCCGCGCAAATCGATCACGTACACGGCATTGCTGCCCGACAGCGCGCTGAGTCCGCCGATATACAGCGTGCTGCTGTCAGCGGTGAACGTTAGCGTCGTGTTTGGCGTCGCTTGATGCGAGGGATCGAAGGTGGCGATCAGGCGCGGTGCAGCATCGGGCGTCAGCGGCGCGAGATAGACCGCCCCCGCGCGGCGATTCACCCAAGCGATATGGCTGGCGTCGGGCGACAGCGCGAATGCGGGCAGATCGATGCCGCTGATGCTGCCCAAGACCGCGCCCGTCGCCACGTCGATCCAACGCAGTTCGCCGCGTAATTCGTCCGACAGCACCATGATCGCGCCGTCCGGCGAGAACGCCATGCGCCGGATGGCAAACGACTGCTCATACGCCGTTTTGTCGTCCGGTTCGCGCCAGACCACCAGTTCGCGCCCGTCGGCGTCCCACCGGAAGATATCCGCGTTGCCATTAGCGAAATACATACGCGCTTCGTCCGGCGCGACGGCGAAACCTATGAACTGCGTCTCGGCACCGAAGCTGGCGAAGGTCTCGGAGTTGACGCGCAGATCGTTCAAGCTGGCGTAGTGCAGCCCGATGAACTGCTCGACCGCGCCCGTCGTCAAATTGAGGATCATGGACGGCGCGGTCACGCCGCGATTGAAGATGATCACCCGTTCGCCGTCGTTGGTCGCGTACAGACGGCTGAAGTTGTCGATATAAAATGTGCGCACGGTGCGCAGCAAGTCGCCGCTGGTCGTATCCCAGATGTTGAGATCGCCATTTTGATGGTAGCTGACCAGCGCTGCGCTGTCCGGCGTGTAAACGACATCGAGCGCGAAATCGGTCGCGCCGCGCAGCGTCAGGATCGGATCGCCCAACAGGGTATCGAACAGGGTGATGTTGGTCAGGTCGCCATCCGGGACGCCCCGATAGAAGCCCTGATTATTGAACAGCACGAGGGTCAATTCATTGGGGGCGATGCGCATGTAATAGCCCAGACTCGTCAGCGGCAGCGCAAACGTGGGCAGACGGGTATCGGGCGTCGGCGGTGGCGTCGGGCGCTGCTGGGCGAACGTGGGCTGCCCGCTGAACAACAAGACGCCCATGACGAACGCGGACGCCGCGCCGATCAGCCGGCGGAACAAGGAGAGCGATGAGATGTGCATGACGAACTTTAGTCCTTTCGCGTGAGCGATTAATCCAAGCTGATGAGGCGGTCATACCATAACAAGAACGTGCGCGCGACCGACCGCAATGCGCCGCCCTCATCGATGCCGCTGGCGTAAAAGGTCAGGATGCGCTGATCGGTGACGTGCGCGCGCGTTGCGCCCAATTGCGCGGGCGAACGGGTGATGTTCTCCAAGAAATCGTAGCGTTCGCTGAGAACCGATGGATTATACAAGTAGGTGAAGCTGCGCCCACTCAGGCGAATCTCGCCCTCATCGACGATATAGCCCGGCGTGGTCACCGTGTAGCGCGCGCGCAGATCGCGCCAGCCCGTCGGCAGCGTGAAGCTGAAATTGTAAGCGACAGCGGGCGGAATCAGCGTGTCAGTCAGGCGCGGATTCCAATCCAACACGTCCAAATCAGACGCCAAAACGTAGATGTAGAAGCGTCCGCCGTCCGCGCCCAATACGCTGCCCGTCGGATAGGGCGGTTCGATCACGCCCGCCGATGTGCGCCCCTCGTGCTGCACGACCAGATCGACCGTCCATACGCCCGCTTCATCAACGATGAAGCGGGTCGCCGGATCATAGAAGTAACCGACGCGGTTGGCAGCGCCGTCGATCTGGCGGATCGCGCCGCTTGGCGCGGTGATCACGGCGCTGACCCGCGCCCCAAGCGGCGGCGCGACCTGTCCCGCCAGCGAGAACACATCGCCCGCACGCAAGATATCGCCCGGACGGATGCTCGTCGGATGGAAGAACAGCGTGGAGTCGTCGTCGCGCACCGTCACCAGCGCGCCGCCATCGCCCGCGCCCGCCGCACCGCGTCCCGGCGGATAAACGCGCGTTCCACGCGGATCATCGGCGCTGATCGTGACCAGCAGCGACCCGTAAATCGCCGCCGCACGCACGGGCAAGCCCGCCGCATCGGCGTAGCGCAAAATCGCCCCGCCGAATAGGAAGGTAAAATCGCCGGGACGATCCCCGCCAAAGCCCGCGCCGATCTGCCGATTGAAGGGGTCGTCAGGCGTCCATCCGGGATCGACCATCGACAAACTGCCATCGATCAACTGGCGCGCGCTCACGCCCGGACGAACGGCACTGAGATAGCTGTAGCTCGGCTCGGCAGTGTCCGCCAACACGCCAAGCGGGAGTTCATCCTCGACCGCGCGCCGTTCCAACGACACGCCATCGATACTTGCTGTGGGATCGAGCGCGGCGAGCAGCCAGCGTTCATACGTCCGCGTCACATCTTGAATCCGCAGCACCGGACGAACGCGCGCCGCCGGATCATCCACGCTCCACAGCACATCGCCGCTGTGATACGGGAACGCCGTCGTTGGATCGTCTACGGTGTACCATGCGCGCCGTTCAGCCGCGCCGAAAGCCAACCGCGATCCGTGCGCGACGATATCGCGTTCCGCGCGCGCCGCGATCACGCCCGCTGTGCGCGCGCTCGATGCCCACTGGCGTCCATCCGCCCCCGTATAGCGCGTTTCGTAGTCGATGGTGTATTCGCCGGGCGTCTCGAACATGAACGGCGCTTCGGCTTCGCTCAGACGATCCGCCAGCACGCCAAAACGATTGGCGCGCCCCGTGAATGTGCGCTCGATCACGGGCGATCCGTCCAACGGGTAAACGCGCAGCGTGATCGTGACATTTGCCGGGACGGACGGATAGATATGCGCGCCAGGATGGAAGGTGTCGCCCGTCTCGAACGGCGTTCCCGGCAAGACAGCGGGGACGAGATCGAGCGGTTCCGCGATCAGCACGCGATACGATCCGCCGCCCGTGTAGCGATTGCCGAAGCGATCTGACACCTCGCCGCGCAGCTCGATGCGATACTCGCCGTACTGATCGAAGGCATACGCCGTCAAACGCGGATTGAGCGTCGTCAAGCGGTATATATCGACGGGCGACGTGACGCCGAACGGCGATGCCTCATCCGACTCGGACGACGAGAGTGCGCTCTGCACGACGGGGACGACGCCGATATCGTCGGTTGTCCCGTCAGGACGGGTGATGCGCACGACGATCTGTCCGCCGGGCAAGCGCAGCGGGATCAGCGGCGCGGATGAGCTGGCATAGCGATTGGGGAGCAGCGTCGGCAAGTAGGGTTCGAGCGTATAGAGCGTGAAATCGTCGTCGCCGGGCGCTTGGGGTGGCAAGATATAGGTCGGCGGGTTGAAGCGCACGCGGTTGGACAATGCCCCCTGCATATCGGCATCGTCGGGGAGAATACCGCGCGCGCCGTCGCTCGGCGTATCGATCAGCAGCGCCCATGGGAGCGGCACGCTCGTCGCCACGCCCGTATTGAACACCAGCGGCAAGCGCGTCATCGTCGGCGCGGCGTCCGCTTCATTCCACGGGCGGATCGTGCCGTCGGGGAGCGCGAACGCCCCCTCAAAGACCGGGACATATAAGCCGACGGTCAGATCGTCGGGGAGCGCAATCTCAAAATCCATCGGGAAGAAGACCACGCCGCCTGCGCCGACGATTTGATGCGGCTCGACGGTCACAGTCCCCGACGTGCCGAGATCGACGCCGTTATCTACGTTGTCGATGGGCATCCCCGACGCCGTGACGAGGCTTGTCCAGCCAAAATTGGTGCCGTTGTCCGACACGGCGCTGAAGATCGGATCGCCGTCGCCCGTGCTGCGGCTCAAGCGCGCGATGGGCTGCAAGTGGATGCGCGCAATGATGCGCGCCGACGGCGGCAGGGCATCAGCGGTCAGCCGCACATCCATCTCCATATGCAGCACGTCGCCCGCTGCGAGACTTAGCACGTCGTTGCCACTGCGCCCCGCGTGGATGGCGCGTCCGCGCGCCGTCCACGCGCCATTAACGGCGCTAATCTGCCCGCCCGCGTCGAACAGCAGCGCGCCCGCGCGATCAGTGGCATCGACCGGACGCACGATGCCATCGCGCTCATCGACTTGCAGCACGTTCAGCCCAACATCGATCCTGCTCAGTTCCGCGCCGCTGGCATCGAGCCAGCGCGCGCCATTGAACGTCAGCCGCAGCGCGCGATCCACAAAATCGAGCGGGATGCGCACTTCGAGCGCGCCGCCCGTGATCGGATTGAGCCGATATGCCGCCGGAAGGGCGCCGAAATCTGCTGTGCCGGGATTCAACTGGCGTAACTGCGGCGTATCCAAGCGGCGCGGATCGAAGCGCACGCCATAGGTGATCGTGTCGATGGTGAAGATGATTTCGACGGTTTCGTAATTGAGCAAAAAGAAGGTGCTGGCGAGCGCGATGTACAGCGAATCGTTGTTGACCAAGGCGCGCGCTTCCCCGATGTTTGTGACGGGATACAGCGCCCATTCATCGGTGAAGCCGTCAAGCGCGATCTGCGTGATGATGCCCGTTTGCGTCGTCGCAGAGGGCAGCCCGTAGACGATCACGCCGGGACCACCCGGCAGCGATCCCGCGATGGCTTGGCGCGCTTCTGGCACGCCGCCCTGATTCGGGCTGATCCAGAAGGGCGTTTCGCCGGGTCCGTACAGGCGCGCCGTCCAACTGCCCAAGCCGCCCGCCACCGTATAGACCGTCTCGCCCGTGTACAAGTTGCGCACGGCGACGGTGGCATTGCCAAAGACCGAGCCTTGCGCGCCGTCGATGCGCACAATCCCGTCAGCGTCCGGCGCGTCAATGCTGATGCGCGCGGCGACGGGCGGATCGCCAAATTCCGGGCGGAAGTCTTGCGCGGCGGCGGGCGCGGCGGACAGGCGCGCGAACAACACCACGATCCAGACGGCGATCAAACCGAAACGTGCCATCAATACCCCAATTTTCGCAAATAGTCGCGGTTGCGCGCGGCAGATTGGCGCGGCGCATCCAGATCATCGACCAAGATATCTTGCTCGACAATCGCCCACCCCTGATAGCCGAGCGCCTCCATCGCGCTTAAGATGCCCGGAAAATCGACCGCGCCCTTGCCCAGTTCGCAGAAGACGCCCGCCGCGGTCGTCGCAAAATAATCCATTTTTTCGTGTTTCGCTAAATCACGGATGCCCAAATCACAGTCTTTGAGATGCAGATAGCGCACGCGCGCCCCAAATTCGCGGATCGCCTCGACCGCATCGCCGCCGCCGAAGTGGTAATGCCCCGTATCGAGGCACAGCCCGACCAAATCGGCGTCCGTCCGCGCCAACAAGCGGCGGACTTCTTCCGGCGTCTCGACGTAGCCCGCGCCGTGATGATGAAAGGTGACTTTCAAGCCCGTCGCGTCAAACAATGTGCGCGCGACGCGGTTGACGCCCGCCGCGTAAGTGTCCCATTGATCATTGGAGAGCGCCGATCCGGTTCGGCGTCCGGCGTGCTTGACCAGTTCGGGGACTTTGCCGTTATCGTCCGCCAGCACGACGCAGACCGCGCCCAGCGCCGCGAGGTAGCGCCCGACTTTCAGCGCGTGCGCTTCGGCGGCATCGAGCGCGGCGGCGTCCGCGAAGTTGCACGGTACGAACGCCGAGAGCAGACTCAGCTTGCGCGCCGCCAGTTCCGAAAGCATGAGGTCGGTATCCGTCGGCAGAAAGCCCCACGGACCGGACTCCATGCCCGTGTAGCCCGTCGCGGCGATCTGATCCATAACCTGTTGATAGGTATACTGCTGGGCTGTGCCTTCAAACTCGAAGATGCCCCACGAAACGGGGGCGTTGGCGATGTGAATCATGAAATTTTCACCTCCAAATGTGCTATCACTTGTTCCCATGCTCGATCCGCGTCCCATGCCGCGCCGACTGCTGCCAAGGCGGCACCGTCTGGCAGCGTCTCGGTCAAGATCGCGGCACGCCGTTCACATTCGATCTGTTCATCATCGTGCGATCCGACGCGCGCGCCATATGCCAACAACGGCAGCGCCGCCGTCGTGTCGCCTTCTGCATCCAACAGCAAGCCCATCATCTTGATGAACATACTGCGCAAACTTCCAATCGGCGCTGCAACGAGGCTGGGCAGCACGTCGCTTAAACAGCCGCGCGCCGTCGCCACATCGCCCGACATCCGCCAGACATTCGCGATCCGAAGCAGGTCGTAGGTCGTATCGAGGATCGAGCCGGTCACGCGGTTGATCGCCAACGAGCGCCGATAATAGGTCAACGCCGTTGCATAATCCCCTTGAACCACGTTCAGGTCGGCGACCATCCCCAGGACGTGTCCCTCAGCATACCGATCCCCGATCTGCTGTGCCAGCAGCAGCGCCTCGTTCACGGCTGCTGACGCCGCGCCGAGTTCGCCCAACGCGCGCAGCGCCGAACCGAGATTGGCGAGGTTGTAACAAATGCCGCTGCGATCATCCAACGCGCGGTCGATGGCAACGGCTTCTTCGAGATACAGCCGCGCGCGTATATGATCGCCCAACTGATCGTAGGCGATGCCTAGATAATTGCCCGCGCGTGAAATCAGCCGCTTCGAGTTGGTCTGGCGCGCACGTTCCAGCGCGGTGATCGCCCGTGCAACCGCTTCGTGCAGATTATCGCGGCGGAATGCCAGCGCGCTCAGATCGAGATCACTGGCGACCAAGCCGGTCATATCGTGCGCCGCCTGATAGATCGCGCGGCTCTCCTCGAAGCAGGCTTGTGCCGCGTCCAGATTGCCGCGCCGCAGTTCGCCATTACCGCGCAAGTCAAGCGTCTTGGCGACATCCAACGGTGCATTCGCCGTCCGATACGCCGTGATTGCCTGCTCGATCAACGAGGCTGCCGCCTCAAATCTGCCGATGTAGTGCTGCACGCGGGCGGCATCATGGAACAGTTCGCCCATCTGAGCGGGCGCATAGCCGTCCGCGACGCGCAGATCGAACGCGCGCTGAAACAACGCCGCCGCGTCTGGATAACGATTGAGGTTGAGCGCCGCGCGCGCCGACCGCACGACATAGATCGCCACCTTGTCCGCATCATCCGCCGCCGTGTACCAATCCAACAGCGTGGCGGCGTAATCGTCCAGTCGATCCGCGTACAGCCACTCGACGGCGTGCGCCAACTGTCCGCTGATCGCGCTGCGTTCGGCGTCGGTCAGCGCCTCCAACAGCGCCGCGCGCACTTGATCATGGGCGAAGCGCCAGCCGCCTTCGACCGCCTCCAAGATGGCGCGATCCGCGCTCGCCGCCAGCCAGCGATCATCGTCGTCCAGCGTGCCGACGGCGGTCAACAACGTGATGTCCAGATCGCGCCCGGCGACCGCCGCGAACTTGAGTCGTTCCAGCGCCGCGGCGGGCAGTCGGTTGAGGCGCGCGACCACGACCTGACGCACGCCGCCCGCGAAGATGGTATCGGGCAGATTGTTCGCGTGGATGGCGTCGAGTCCGCCGGCGTGCGCCGCGAGTGCGCGCGCAACTTCAATGAGGAAAAAGACGTTGCCGCCCGATTCGCGCGTTAGCACCGCTTGGACGGCGGTCTGTGAGCCGGCGTCGCCCAAAATCGCCGCGCTCAACGCCGCGACCTGGACAGACGTGAAGCGTTCCAAGCGAATCGCGGTCATGCGCGGCAGATCAGCGGGCAGTTCGGGGCGTTCGTCGCTGCGATAGGTGCCGACGATCATCAGCGGGAGCGGCGCATCGGACGTTTCGCTGATCAGCAGCACTTTTTGCAGCAGATCGATGCTCTCCGCACCCCATTGCAAATCTTCGAGCAGCAGCAGCGTCGGCTTACCATAGCTTTGCAGCAGCGTCACGATCAAGACGGCAAGGCGCTGCCCACGGTCTTTGTCTGCGATGGGGGATGCGGTTGCTGCCGTCGCTGTCGCATCGGGCGGCACCAGCGCATCGATATCCGGCACGAGGATGTGCAGTAAGCCGCGTTCAGTGGGCGTCAGCGGCGCGCGCAGCTCATCGAGGCGGATGAGCAATGCCCGCAGCGGCGCGCGCCACAATTGATACGGCAGTCCGCCCGCGCCACCATCTGCGCCCGCCACCGCTTGCCCGCGCAGCACGGTCACATGGCGCACGAGCGCCACTGTCCGCAGTTCGTCGATCAAGCGCGACTTGCCGACGCCGCTTTCGCCGCCAATCAGCCAACCGCGCTGAGACTCCCCCTCTGAAAGCGGCACCGCCTCATTTAAAGCGGGCGGATGAAGATCGTTCGGCTTGGGGTGAGGTTGATTGATGGCATCCAATGCCGTCGTCAGCCGCGCCAAATCGGCATCGCGCCCGACGAAACGCGCCGCTTGCAAGAAGCTGTCGCGGATTTCGGTCGTCTCTGGCGGCGGCGGCAGCCCAACGGCACGGCACAAGTCCGCCAGCGCGTTCTCGGCGCTCGGATAGCGGTCAGCGGGGTCTTTCGCCAGCAAGCGTCCGACCACCGCGCGCAGGGTTGGCACATCGGGCGCGTTCAGGCTGATCGGGCGCATGATCTGTGTGGCATCATGCCCGCTGTTTGGCGGTCTTTCCGGTGACGTATTCGGTTCGATGCGCAGCGCGGAATGATCCATGACCCATTCAGGCGGCGCGCCGTCGGTGTCCACAATGTGAATGGTCTGCGAAAAATTCGTGTCCGATGGGGCGCGCGTCGGCAGATCGTCAGCGGTCACAGACGCGGCGGCAGGCGGTGCCAGCAGCATGGTCGTGTCGGGGATGCGCGTGGTGTCGGGCTGGCGCGTCAGAATATCCATCAACAGCCGATGAATCGAGCTGTCGGCGAAGGGGTGTTCGCCCGTGAAAAACTCGTAGGCGATCACGCCGACGGCATACAAGTCGGCGCGCTGATCGATGTAATCGCCGCGCAAGGCTTCGGGCGACATATAATGCAGCGTGCCGGCGGTCTCGCGCGCCGTTTCGGGCTGAATTGCCAAGCCGAAATCGAGCAATCGTAAGCGTCCGGTCGCATCGACCAGCGCGTTAGCGGGCTTGAGATCGCGGTGGACAATCCCCTGTCGATGCAGATAGATCAGGGCTTGCAACATTTGCACGAGCAAGCCGACTTTGCCCATCCCGTCGAGCGGCGTGGCAGCGGCGCGCAGATCGCGCGCGTTTTCGACTAACGTCATGGTGAAATACGGCTCGGAGTCGAAGCCATAATCCAGCACGCTGACGATGTTGGGGTGACGCAGCGCCGCTAATGTTTTGAACTCACGCGCCAGCGCCATCCGCCGATCATCGGCTGATTCGGCGCTCGACCGCGTGCGGAAATCCAACCGCGCGGCATCCATCAGCACGCGCTTGAGCGCCATTGTCTCGCCCGTCAGACGGTCATGGACACGATAGACCGCGCCCATGCCACCCGCGCCAATTGCCTCAATGATGCGATAGCGTCCGTCGATAATCATGCTTGTCCTCAGACTGACATCGGCACATCGAGGCGCATCCACGTCCGCCCGATGCGAAACATCGTGCCGGGACGCAAGCTGATGCGCCCGTACAATGCCTTGCGGTCGCGCTCCATGAAGGTTCCGTTGCGGCTGTTCAAATCTTCGAGCCAGAAATACAGCACGACCGGATCAACGACCGAATCGCTGGCAGTGACAGGCGTCGCCTTGCAGCCTAAGCGCGCGTGCAAACGCGAGACTTGGTTATCAGAGGGGAGATGGATATCGCATCCCTCGCGCCGCCCGATGTTGAGTACCAGTTCGTCGCCCAAGTCGGGCTGCTCGAACCGGATGGTTTTGCCGTCGTTGGGCCCGCTCATAAATGTGATGGAGATTTCGCGCGTCATGCTTTATCCCATTGCATACAGCGCGCGATTTTACCCCGTTATAAGCGTGGGCGCATCAACGAATTGCTTGATTCCGAACAAATTTACGCTTTGAGTCGCAGGTGAGCGGCATGAAGGGCTGCCCGTGAAGCGCGGGCGTGCCAGCCGCACGCGCGTACATGGGTTGGGTTCACGCCGCAGCTCGTTTTCATGGGGTGTGGAGAGATCGCGCTATCGGTGGGGCTGCGGCTTACGCCAACACGTCCGCCAATTTCAGCGCGAAGCCCGGCAGCACGTCGCCGCCATCCAACGCCGCGTCGGGGTGGGCGGCATCGAGGCGGACAGTCGTCACCGTGTCGGAGTCGGGCGTGTAGACGAACGCCGTCCGGCTGCGCGGATAGATCACCCACAACAACCGCACGCCCATCGTTCGATATGCCGTGATCTTTTCGAGGATGTCCGT
>DAOTUQ010000099.1:0-3559 GCA_034437055.1 Anaerolineae bacterium | reverse complement strand
TTGGCAAATTGAAACGCCAAATTTGTCTGCGATGAGAATAGGCTCTCCCTCAAAAGATTGAGGGTTTTTGTCGAAAACAACCTATTTCTCCCTCAAATGACGGCTGAGTAGTTACGAATTGTCAACTAGACTTTGAACACAGAGTGGATTATGACACAGGCAAAACAGCGGGTGTTGAAGAATCGCTTGCTCATCCTTATTCAAGAGCAAGAGTGTAAGCAGAATAGGCGGATCAAGCTCAAAGACCTTGCCGAGTTCGTCGATGTGACCAATCACACGATTACCAGTTGGATTCGCAACGATGTTCGGAAATATGAAGCCCACATTGTCGAGGGACTGTGCAGCTACTTCAACTGTGACGTGGGCGATCTGCTCTACTTCGAGTATGTCGAAGTCGATGTCGATCAAGTCAAGGAGTGACGGCGCGCTGACCAGCGTGAGGAACACAGCGACCTTGAAGCCGTCATGATGAAAGACCGCCGCGCCGTCTATGCCGCCCTATGCGCGATCTTGCTGGCTGCCGCGTTCTTGCGCTTCGGCGGCACGGCATGGTCACTGCGCTTTCACCCCGATGAAGCGTGGTTCGCTACGTTTGCGCGCGAGGCGGTGCTGCGCGGCGATTGGCTGTTGAGCTACAACGGGGGCGGCGCGCTCGACAAGCCGCCGCTGGCAATTTACGTGCTGGCGCTGTCGATGCAGTTCACCGCGGTGACGCCGGACGCGGCGGGCGTGCTGAACATGGACGCACTGCGCGGCGAAGCGGCGGCACGGCTGCCAGCGGCGTTCGCGGGCGTGATCACGGTGGCGGCGGTCTATGCGCTGGCATGGCGGCTGACCCGTCAGCGTTGGACGGCGCTGATCGCGGCGGGATTGGCGGCGCTGTCGCCGTATGGCATCGCCTACAGCGCGGCGGCGTTCACCGACGGGCTGATGGCGACGTTCGCGGCGTTGGCGCTGGCGTGTGCCGCCGGATGCGGATGGCGCGCGGCGGCGTGGACGGGCGTATTCGTGGCGCTGGCATTCGCGTGCAAGTCGCAGGGAATCTATATTGCGCCGCTGTGCGTGGTGCTGTTGTGGCGACCTGCCCCCCCGACCGCCTCTCCGGTATGGCAGCGGGGTGAGGTTGGCACACCCCCGCTTCACCTGGAACAGGGGTTGGGCGGCGCGGTGAAAACACGCGCGACGACGTTAGTTTGGTTTCTGCTCCCGCTCATCGTCGGGGTGGCGCTGGTGTTCGCGTGGGACGCGGCGCGCGCGGCGGCGCTGGATGCGCGCGGACTGCCCACCGTGAGCATTTTTGCGCAAGCGGCGGTCAACAATGACCCCGAACGCGCCAGCATCCGCGCCGACGAGATCGCGCCGCGCTTGAGCGTGTGGCTGCGCTTTGCCGTGTCGCTGATCGGATCGCCGTTCGTGATCTTCGCGCTCGCCGTGCCGCTGGCGCTCATTGTGCGTCCCCGTTGGGCGGACGGGCTGCTGCTGCTGTTCGTCGTCGGCTATTTCGTCGCGCATTGGCTGCTGCCGTTCAACCTGTATGACCGCTATCTGCTGCCGCTGCTCCCGCCCGTGTGCGTCTTGGCGGCGCGCGGCGGCGTCTGGCTGCGCGGGGCGTTGTTCCGCTTCTTGCCGTCGGCGGAGGTGACGCTGGTGATGGGCGCGATTGGCTTGTCGCTGATCAACGGCGCGTTCAATGTCCGCGCGGGGATCGTCAACGTGGGCGCGGCGGCATCGCTGCGGCGCGATATCCCGCTCGATCCGGCGGAGGGCGGCGCGCGCGATTATGAAGGCATCGATGAAATCGCGGACTACTTGAACGGGCGGGCGCTCGGCGCAATCGTGTATGATCGGTGGCTCGGCTGGGAACTGGGCTACTACATGGGCGCGTGGACGGACAAGCGCCGCGTCTACTATCCGACGCCGGCGGTGCTGGCACAGGGCGCAGCGGCGCAGCCCGATCCCGCGCCGCGCTACATGGTCGTCCCGCTGAATGCGCCGTATCCGCCGTTTCTCGAAGCGTTGGCGGCGGTCGGGTTCACGGCGGAGAGGGTCTTTCAGCGCGAGACGTTCCGCGTATACGAACTTCGACGAGGGCTATAGGAGGGCAGCTTGGTTTTATTGTCAGTCGTGATCGTCGATTACCGCACACCTGAGGACTTGCGGCGCTGTCTGACCGCGCTGCATGACTGCCGTCCGATGCCCGAAGTGATCGTCGTGGACAATGCCGCGTCGGCTGCGGGCAGATCGCCGTCCGCTGACTTGGTGCGCGCCGAATTTCCGCGCGTCGTCCTGCTCACGCCGGGACGCAATTTGTGGTTTTGCGGCGGGAACAATCTCGGCGTGGCGGTCGCACACGGCAAATACGCGCTGCTGCTCAACCCCGATACCATCCCGCCGCCCGGCGCACTCGCGGCGCTGGTGGCGTTTATGGAGGCGCACCCCGATTATGCGGGCTGCACGCTGCGCCTGTGCTATCCCAAATCTGACGGCAGCGCGGGCGACGTGCAGCGGACGTGTTCGCAGATTCCGACGTTCAGCTATTTACTCTGGACGCAGACGGCGCTGCGTTTCGTCCGTCCGGCACACGTCCGCCAGCTCGATCAGGCACACTATTACGGGGATTGGACGCGCGACAACGAACGGGATGTTGCGGCGCTGCCCGGCTCGTGCTGTCTGATGCGCCGCGATGATTTGCGCTTGAACGAGGCGTTATGGCTGTACTTCCCAGAGGATGATTTGGCGCGGCGCTTTGCGGGGCGCAAGTTTCGCTTTCTCACGTCGCACACGATCATCCACCGCGAAAAATCCGCGACGCGCACCGCCTTGGCAACGCGCGTCTACTTCCGCGATCTGCTCGTCTACACGCGCCTCCATCACGGGCGCACGGCGGCGGCGCTCATGTGGCTATGCTCACGCCCATTGGCATGGGGGTTGGCGCTGCGGTGGCGTCTGAAAACAGCTTCTGTGACAAGGCATTCGGCGTCAGCAGCGGAAACGTCAGCGTGAACGTGCTGCCTTGCCCGACAACGCTGGTCACACGCACAGCGCCATGATAGACATCCGCCACCATCTTGACGATGCTCAAACCGACGCCCACGCCGCCCTGATCGATGGACATGGCGGCATCGCCCTTGACGAAGAAATCGAACATTTCGGTTTGGCGCTGTGCATCGATGCCCGATCCGCTGTCGCTGACCCTGATTTCGGCGCGCCCCGCTGACTGGCGCGCGCTCAGCGTGATGCACCCACCAGCGGGGGTATAGCTCATGGCGTTCAGCAGCAGTTGGCGCAGCGCGCTCTTGAGATGTTCCACATCGACGGCGATCAACACCGCCGTGCCGTCCGATTGGGCGGTTAGCGTGAGGTCGCGCGCTGTGGTGGCGTAGTGATGATCGTAAGCCAACGTCGTTAGCACCGCATTCACGTCACACGGCGCGGCGCGCGACGCATCCATAGACATGATCAAGCGCAGATTATCCAACTGTTCGCGCATTTGATTGACACTTTCCCCGATGCGGTCGATGCGCTCTTGCAACCGCTGCGGATCGGCGGCGATGTGGGG
>DAOTUQ010000098.1:0-3197 GCA_034437055.1 Anaerolineae bacterium | reverse complement strand
AACGCATCCAGCCAATTATCCCGGCTTGTGCGCGACGATCAAGGTCATGTAGTTGAACGCCCATGGCAGCATGAAGCGCAGTACCGCGCCGAGCATCTCCGCGAGGCGGCTGGTCTTGTAGTAGCCAGGCGCGCGAAAAACGCCCCCCAACCCCCACAGCGTGAAATCGTGGCTGGTCGGTTCGGCAACCGCCAGATGAAAGCCCGCCGTGACCACCGCGCGCACGAGTTCGGCGCGGGTGTACGCCGTTTCGTAGTAGCCGGCGCGCGGCTGGTTGCGATTTTTCCATTTCACGAGGCGATAAACGACGTTGGGATATGGAATGGTCAGCACCAGCACGCCGCCGCGATCCAAGACGCGGTACGCTTCCTTGAGCGCGTTCCCCATGCCATGCTCGAAGTGTTCAAGCACGCCGAACGACAAATAACCGCCGAGCGCATTGTCCGCGAACGGCAGCGCGTGAACGTCGCCCGCCGTCAATTTCAGCGTCGGATCGTAGGCGCGCGAGATGTGCAGGGCATTGACCGCATAATCCAACCCAATCAGATCATAACCGAAGCGTCGCAGCGTGATCACGACGGCGCTCAAGCCGCTGCCCGCTTCGAGGATCGGCTTGTCTTTCGGCAGGAAAAGGCGATAGCGATTGAGCGTCTCTTGCGCGCGCCGCGACTGGATCGCGTCGAGTTCGACTTGCATGGATGCGCCATCCCAGATGGTTTCCCACGCGGCGCGCGTCTGATCATACGTTGGCTTCATGGGGACATATCTCCGCGCGCGCGATCATATCAATGAGGTCATTCTGCGTGCTGCCAAACGGATACAACAGCACGCCGTCCACGCCATCGATGGCACGCACCGCATGAATCGTCTCGACGGCGCGCGCGATGGCAGCATCAGAACGCTGGCTTTCGGTCAGCCCGCGCAAATGGTTGAACACCGCATCCGGCACGGCGATATCGGGCGTCGCGCGCAGCGCATCGACTTGTTCCAGCGATGTGACCGCCATGATCCCGGCGATCACGAAGGCGCGCTCGGTCACACCCAGATCGCGTAACCGTGCCATGTAGCGCGCGAACGCGGGAACGTCCAAAATCGGCTGCGTCACCAAGAAATCCGCGCCCGCCGCGACTTTGCGCGCCGCATGATCGGGGCGCGTCTCGATGGGCGGTGCGTCCGGCGCGGCGGCGGCGCCCAAGAACACGCGCGGCGGTGCGTCGATGGCACGCCCGCTGTGCAGCATCCCGTCGTCGCGCATCTGTTTCGCCAGCGCCAGCCACGCGAATGAGTCGAGATCGAATACGGCTGTCGCGTCGGGGTGATCGCCCCAACGCGGATGATCGCCCGTTAGACAAAAGATGGTGTGAATGCCAAGCGCCGCCGCGCCAAGTAGATAGCCCTGCTGCGCGATCAGATTGCGATCCCGACACGTCACGTTGATCATCACATCGAAGCCGCGCTGCACCAACAGCGCGCCTGCCGCGAGATTGGCGGCGTGGACATGTGCCAGCGGCATATCGGTCAGTTGGATCGTGTCGGTGCAGCGGCGGAACGCCTCCATGTGTGCCAGCCAGCCGGACAAATCCGCGCTCGTCGGCGGATATGCCTCCACGAGAACGGCGAACGCGCCCGCGCGCAAGCGGCGTTCGAGGCGCGATTCGCTGATGAGGGGCGCACGATGTTTGAGGGTAAGCGACAGGAAGTCGATCATCGCGTTGATGGCATCTGATTGATCATCACTTATGAACTCATCCCAACCATTTAGCTCGTTCATGATCGACACCTTACTTTCGACGTATCGATTTTACTCCAAATTTTCGATCAATTCATCGAACCGCGCCGCCCGCACGTCATAGGTGTGCTGTGCATAGACGTGCGCCCGCGCCGCCGTCGCCATGCGTGCGCGCGCGGCATCGTCCGCCAACAGCGCGCCCACTTTGTGCCGCAAATCGTCCATGCCGCTGTACATGAGGATCGTCGGCTGTCCAGCCACGTCGGGGAACCACCCGCGCGTACCGGGCAAGTCCTCCGCAATTTGCGCGACGCCCGCGCCCGCCACCTCGAATAAGCGCAAATTGCCGCCGTAGAACACAAAATCGCCATGTGTGTTGAAACACAGCTTCGACGCTGACAAGATTTTGAGCATATCCTCGCCCAATGCCTTCCCGCGCACGAACTTTTTCAGCGCCGCGGGGACATCGTGGACGCTCCAAATGCCGATATCGAAGTCTGCTAACGCTTCGAGCGCCTGCACGCGGCGGCTGTAGAGTGTATCGGGCGTCAGCGTGCCGACGAACGCGATATCGCAAGCGTACTCGCGGCGTTCGGCGTCCGTCAGCGCGTAGGGACGGTGAAAATCGGGGTCGCACGCCGACAGCGGCAAACATTCCATCCGCCGCGCGCCCAATTCGAGCCACTGGACGCCATGATAGTAGTCGCTGGCGAGGACGAGATCGTACAAGCGCGCGGCGGCGCGGTCGATGGCGTGGCTGAACACAATCGGGGAGGTGCCGCACGCATAGACCACGCTACAGCCCGTTTCGCGCTTGAGCGCCGCCAACGTTTCGGGGTAAATGACCGTATTGTCACCGACCATCCAGACGATATCGGGGCGAAATTCGCGCGCTTGTGCCAGCAGCGCCGCGTTGCGCAGCCGGATATCGGGGTGCGCGCGCGGGGGGATGCGGTTCAGCGCGGCGTCGATCAGCTTGCGCGGTGTCAGGCGCTGTGAATGGCGTTGGGTCTGTCCGCCGTGTCCAAGTGACACAATGGGTTGATTGCGATAGAACGCCGCGAGGGTATGACCGCGCTTGCGCAGCGCCCGCTCCCAAAAATGCTGTGCCATGCTCGGCGGGAACAGCGGACGCGCACCGACAGGGTACGCGCGCAGTTGTTCGGGATGGTGGATGGAGGCGATGAAGAGGATGTTTGCCATAAGGAATTGAACCACAGCGGCATAGAAGTAATCACGGGTGTATAAATGAACCTGAGTTTTGGATCGCTTCACCTCACCCCCAACCCCCTCTCCATTGCATGGCTGAGGGGGCTTTCAAACCCGTTGTGACCTGTCCTGCTCCCCCTCTCCACAGCGTGGGTATTTATTCACCTATCCATAAAAGGTAGGCTGGCGAGCGAGGACTAAAGAGAGGACATCAAGGATGGTGCGTCGCTGTCGTCGGGCAGTTTCGAGAATCGAGATC
>DAOTUQ010000097.1:0-13867 GCA_034437055.1 Anaerolineae bacterium | reverse complement strand
TAAGCCTTAGATGTCCATAAAGAACTTCGTGGCACGAAGATCACGACCAAAATCCACTACAAAGTGGTCTATTGTCAACCGTTATGAGCCAAAAAGTCGTGATGGCTGAGTAGTTACGTTTCAGGTCACTAAACTTTCAAAGACAACCTCACCCCCTGCCCCCTCTCCGGTACGGCTGAGGGGAGGACACTTTTTCAAGAACCTCACCCCCTGACCCCCTCTCCACTGCGTGGAGAGGGGGGAACACACAGCGAAGACTCCCTCTCTCCACAACGTGGAGAGGGGGTTGGGGGGTGAGGTGATTCAGGGAGAAAACCAAACATATCCTCCCCTCAGCTCCGGTACGGAGAGGGGGTTGGGGGGTGAGGTCAATGAGGGACAAACTCAAACCTGTCTGCTCCTCAGCTCCGGTATAGAGAGGGGGTGAGGTTAGAATCACTTTCACCGATGCAGCAGTTTGAACGCAATCGCGCGCCCGTGTCCCGCGCGGAACGCGAGATGCGCCCAGAACGCCGCCAAGTTTTCGAGATGGTGTGCGGCTTGCAGATCGCCCGCGTCCACCAGATCGAAGCCGATAGCGCGCACCAACTCCGCGACGGTATGTTTGGCTTGCGTGTTGTCGCCAGCGATGAACATGGTCGCTGGGATGCCGCCGAACGTCGGGTTGGGATAGTTTTCCGCGCCGATGGTGTTGAACGCCTTGACGATGTGCGCTTTGGTCAGCGTCGCCAATTCGTGCGCGGGCGACTCGTGATCGCCGAAGCGATTGGTCATGTCGATCACGATTTTATCCGTCCAATCCCCGACTTTCACCACATCGTAGATCGCGTCCCAGTCGAGGGCGATGGCAACGACGTTACTATAGTTCAACGTGTCTTCGACCATGCCAGCGCGCGCGTTCGCGCCCAGTCCGGCAATCGTCTTTTGCATCCGTTCGCCGTCCGGTTCGCGCGAACTGAGCATGACCTCGTGTCCGGCGTTGATCAACGCCTTCGCCAAGTTCGTTCCGACGAGTCCCGCGCCTAAAATGCCGATTTTCATTTCCACCACTCCTCATCAAGATAGGACGCCGGACAGAAGGCGAAAGAACTGCGCGCGAGATCGAATATTTTTGCTCAGTCCGCAGTCCTTTTCCCTTTATCCTGCACATCCAGATCGCCCGCCAACCATGGTATCCCATAGCCGATGATCAGATGCCCCGACTCCGCCAATGCTTTCCCCAAGCTGGTCACATCAGTGTACGTCCACCAATGATCGGCATCGGGCAGAATCGCCACGCCAAAATCCTCCACGACTAGCGCGCTCAACGTGCGGTGTTTTTCTCCGCGCGACAGCGTGACGCGGAAACGCGACGGCTTCGGCTCGGCAAATTCGGTCACGACATAGGATAACAGTTGAAATTCGATCACGCCGTCCGAACCCACATCGAACGTCTTGATGAAGCGGAACATGCCACCCGCCCAACGCATCGGGCGCGCTTCGAGCGCATAGCCCGCCGCCGCGAATGCGCCGCTCACGACGGTGAGCAGGATCAAGCGGAACGATTCTTGGGGCGTTTGCGCGATGGACATGCGCTCACCAATACTTCAACAGCACATCGTCGCCGTGTTTCTCCAACACGACGCCCAAGATACGCGCGATGTTGTAGGCGTCGTCGCCACCGCGATGATGCGTGCCTTCGATGGTCAAACCCGCCTTGTTCAACGCCTCCGCCATGCCGACGCGCGCCTTATTGTTGTATGCCTGCGCGAACATCGTCTTGAAATTCATGTGTCTGCCGCTGAACGGGTATTCGACGCCAAAACGGTGACACTGCGACTTGAACATTTCATAGTCGTAGTTGCCCCAACTCGCCCACATGAATTGTTTCGTGTCGAATTCCGCTTGCAACCGCGCGCACGCAGCCGCAAATGTCACCCCCGTATCCACGAGGGCTTGCGTGAGTGTGGTCAGCGACGTGCAAAATTCGCTCACCGTCGAAATCGTCGGCTTCACAAGGATGCTGACGGGCGGCGACGGCGTGCGCGTTTTCATGTCGAACACCGAGACGCCGACCTCGATGATCTCAAAATCTTGTCCCGGCGGCGGCTCATCGATCCAACACGTCGCTTCGATATCCACGACGATGATTTTGTCGCGGCGGACAATCTCTTTCGGCTGTGGCGTCATGGCAGTTGTGCGCGCAGCGCGTCTGCCGTCGTCACGGGCATCTGACAGGCGAAGTTGCGACAGACATACGCCGTCGGCTGTCCGCCGCGCTGGGTGCGATAGCTCAACAGCGGAATCGCGAACTCGTCCGGCACGTCCATTGGCGAGAGCGCAATGACGCTGTTGGGACGATACGCGCCGTTGACCGTGCGCAGCAGCAATTTTGTCGCGTCGGCAGCCGGATCGCCAACGAGCGCGATTTCGCTCACGCCGCGCGCCAGCAGATCGACGGCGTTCAGCGCCTCTCCGAACGCTTGCGGATACTCGCGCATCGCGGAGACCAATTGACGCAAGCCTGCGCGCGCCGCCGCGGCGTAAGCGTCCTCACCCGTGTACGCCGCCAACAGCGTCAGCGTCTTGGTCAGCATCGATGTGCCAGACGGGACGGCGTTATCTTCTAAACTGCGTGGGCGCGCGATCAGCGCCTCGTGATCGTCGCTCGTATCGAAGAAGCCGCCGTCGGGCGCGCGGAAACGCGCCAGCGCCGTATCTGCCAACGAACGCGCCAGCGCGAACCACGCCGGATCGAATGTCAATTGGTAGACTTGGATGAAGCCGTCGATCAAGTTGGCGTAATCTTCGAGATAGCCGTTGATCTTCGCCCTGCCATCTTTGTACGTGCGGCGCGGACGCCCGTCTGCGATCAGCGCATCCCGCAGAAATTCGGCGCTGCGCAGCGCGGCGGCGCGGTAATCGGCGCGCTCCAAGACGCGCGCCGCCTCCGCGAGGCTTGCCAGCATCATGCCATTCCACGCCGTCACGATTTTGTCGTCCAAGCCGGGCGCGATGCGCTGTGAACGGACTGCGAACAACTTGTCTTTGATCGCCGTCAAGCGTTCGCGCAGCACCTCAACACGGAGGTTCAGCCGTTGGGCGGCGATTTCATCGTCGTTCGGGACGTTGAGAATGTTGGTGTGTTCCTCGAAGTTGCCGCGCGTCGAGACGCCAAAATACTCAATCGCAATCGGCGCATCGTCTCCGAGCAAATCTTGCAGTTCAGCCTTGCTCCAGACGAAGAATTTACCTTCTTCGCCCTCGCTGTCGGCGTCCGTCGTGCTGTAAAAGCCGCCATCGGGCGCGGTCATTTCGCGCAAGACGTAATCGTAGATTTCCTCCGCGATGCGCCGGAAGAACGAGTCGCCCGTAATTTGTCCGGCGTGCAAATACACGCGGCTGAGCTGTGCATTGTCGTAGAGCATCTTCTCGAAGTGCGGCACGAGCCAAATTTGATCGACGCTGTAGCGATGAAAGCCACCGCCGATTTGATCGTAGATGCCGCCGCGCGCCATCGTGCGCAGCGTGTGCGTCGCCATGTCGAGCGCGTCGGTGCTGCCCGTGCGCGCGTGGATGCGCAGCAAAAATTCCAAGTTCATCGGCTGCGGGAATTTCGGCTGTGTGCCAAAGCCGCCGTGCTGCTTGTCATAGCCCTGCCGCAGCTTGGCGAACGCCGCATCCAACAAATCGGCGTTCAGTTCGTCGTCGCGCCCGCCGATGTTGAGCATGTCGCGCTGTAAGCTGTCAGTCAACTGGGCGGCGGCGCTCTCCACATCGGGACGGCGTTTGGTATAGGCGTCGTGGACGGCTTCGAGAATTTGCCGGAACGCGGGCATCCCATAGCGCGCCTCGCGCGGATAA
This sequence comes from Anaerolineae bacterium, assembly GCA_034437055.1. GTDB lineage: Bacteria > Chloroflexota > Anaerolineae > Aggregatilineales > Phototrophicaceae > Flexifilum. The sequence continues at coordinate 10,024 of DAOTUQ010000097.1, read as the reverse complement.
TACGTGCCGCCGTAGAACGGACGCCCGTCGGGGAGCAGGAACACGGTCATGGGCCAGCCCCCCTGTCCGGTCAATTGTTGGACGGACTGCATGTAAATATCATCCAGATCGGGGCGTTCTTCGCGGTCAACCTTGATGTTGACGTACAGCCGATTCATGATCTCGGCAGTCTCCGCGTGTTCAAAGCTCTCGTGCGCCATGACGTGACACCAATGGCACGCGCTGTAACCGATGCTCAGTAAAATCGGCTTGTTCTCGTCGCGCGCCTTTTGCAGCGCCGCCGCGCCCCATGGATACCACTCGACTGGATTTTCAGCGTGCTGGAGCAGGTAGGGGCTGGTCTCGTGTTGCAGATGATTCATAGGTTCACCATGATGGAATGTTTGCGCTGGTGCCGCTTGCGCCCGACTCGTCCGGCTGTGCCCACAGCGGTTCGAGCCACGCGATGAACTTGCGCGAGACTTCAATCGTCAGCCGCGCCGCCGCTTCGGTATAATGCGGCGAAAAAGCAAACAGATTGGTATACATTTTGTGTGGGACAGCGATCACATAATCGCTGCGAAATCGCTGTGCGCCCCACAGGAACGCGATTTCGCTGGTTTCGCGCTTCATCGGCTCAAGCCAATGATTGCGATCCAAATCACTCAGCCCGCCTAGACTGAAGCGCAGCGCCAACATCGAATTCAGCGAATACGTGAAAACTGCCATCCGCGTGCCGGGATCAATCTCGACGCGCAGCCCCGCCGCGCCGTCTTGCGTCGAGATTGCGGCGACGTGGTGACGTTGTTTCGTCCCCTGCACGCGCAGGTTGATCTGTGACATCAGCGGCATCTGCGGAAAGCGCGCCGCCAATTCTTGCCCCAAATCGATATCGCCGCTGAAGTACTGCGCTAACGCCCATGGGAGATTTTTGTTCGGCTCGTTCGGTGGGGGTGTGCTGGTCGGCACGGTTGGCGGGGTCTGGGTGGCTTGTGCCACGATGCGCCGCAGCGACTCTGGACGCGATGGGATGGTTTTGTCGTTAGCGGGAGACGGCTTAGGCTGATCGGGCATGATGCGAATCCTCGTTCAATCTTTTATAGGAGTAGTGAGCGATGAGCGCTGCGTAATGAGGGCAGGCAAGCTGTTTTTCCTCGTTACACAGCGCACAGCGCTCATCACTGTACTTAAACCAACGCCCAACGGATGATGCCCGGCAAGAACGGCGTCGGCAGTTTGTCGTGTTTCGGCAGCACGCGCACGGACAAACCGCGCTCGCCGCTCGTATGATAAGTCACATGTGCCACAAACATAAACATACCCGGTTCGCTGGGGACAGGGGTCAAGACCGGCGCAGCCGCCACCCCTTTATCACCACCATTGACGACGCTCTCCGGCGGGCTGACCGGCAAGACGGGCAGCATCGTCAACGCCTCGCCATGCCCGATCTCGCCGCGTTGATTGAGCGCACCGTAGTATAACTGGACTTGCACATCGTCCGGCGTGAGCGCGCCCAAGTAGACTTTCGCAGTGACATCCAGATCAACACCCACCTTGACTTCGGTGCTGCTGACCTGCATATCGCGGACTTGCACCTGTCCCCACGCGCTCTCGATCTTGCCGCGCCATGCCGAATACGCCTTACCCACGTCGAGCGACGGCGTGAGCAGTGAGGTGAAGCGTTCGTATTGGGGCATGTAGTACATATTGGCGTATTCTTGCACCATGCGATGGGTGTTGAAGTAGGGCGCCAGGACTTTCATCCCCGTCTTGATCTTATCCATCCAGCCGCGCGGGATGCCGCCCGACCGCGTGTAGAAGGTCGGCACAATATCATGCTCGAACACATTGTAGAGGGCTTCGCTTTCGATGTAATCCTGCTGTGCGGATTCCTCGTCGGGATATTCCTCGCCGTTGCCAATCGACCAACCGACGGAGGGATCGTAGCCCTCTGCCCACCAACCATCGAGAATGCTGCAATTCAAGCCGCCGTTGTAGATCACCTTCATCCCGCTTGTGCCGGACGCTTCTTTTGGGCGGCGCGGGTTGTTCAGCCACACATCGACGCCCTGCACGAGGTAGCGCGCGACGTGCATATCGTAATCTTCGAGGAAGACGACGCGATTACGAAATTCCGACTGGCGCGCGATGTTGGTGATCTGGCGGATGAACTCTTTGCCCGCCGTATCGTGCGGATGTGCCTTGCCCGCGAAGATGATTTGCAGCGGACGGTCGGCATGATTCAGCATCCGCAATAGGCGTGCAGGGTCGGTGAACACCAGCGTCGCGCGCTTGTACGTGGCGAAGCGCCGCGCGAAACCAATAGTCAGCGCATCGGGATCAAGAACTTCGGCAGCTTCTTCGATCTCGTGTTGGGGCGCGCCGCGCCGCTTGAGCTGCTCTTGCAGCCGCTTACGCGTGAACGTGACGAGGCGTTCGCGGCGGCGTTCGTGCGCGCGCCACAATTCGGTATCCGGCACAGCGTCGATGCCGTCCCAAATATCGGTGCGCCACTCTTCCGTGCGCCACGCTGGATCAAGATAGCGGTCGAACAGCGACGCGATATCGTGGCTGATCCACGTTTGCACATGAATGCCGTTGGTGATCGATTCCAATGGAATTTCGTGTTCTGGCACTTGGGGATACATCCACTGCCACAGCTTGCGCGAAACATCGCCATGCAGCTTGGCAACGCCGTTCGCGCCACCGGATAAGTTGAGCGCCAGCACGGGCATCGAGAACAAGACGTAATCGCCCATGTTCTCGCGCCCCAAATTGATGAACTGATCGCGCGTCAGCCCCATCGACTTGTAGTAATCGGTGAAATGCTCATCGATTAAGTCGAAGCCGAAGCGTTCCAGCCCCGCCGGGACGGGCGTATGCGTGGTGAACAAGTTCGACTCCGCGATCATGTTCTTCGCCTCTTGGAAGGTCACGCCCTGCTCAATCATGAACAGGCGGACGCGCTCCAGCGCCAAGAATACCGCGTGTCCTTCATTCATATGGCAGATGGGCGGATTCAGTCCGAGCGCCCGCAGCGCGCGAATCCCGCCGATACCCATCAAGATTTCTTGGCGGATGCGCGTGCGGCGGTCGCCGCCGTAGAGCCGATCCGTCAGGTTGCGATCTTCCTCGCGCGGGTTATCGGGAATGTTCGAGTCGAGCAGGTACAGCGCGATGCGCCCGACTTGGGCGCGCCAGATGTAGGCGTACACTTCGCGTCCGGGCAGCGTCACACTGATGCGCATCGGCGCGCCGTTGGCATCGCGCATCAGGGTGACGGGCAGATTCGAGAAATCGTTGATCGGGTACGATTCTTGCTGATAGCCGTCGGCGTTCAAGTATTGGCGGAAATAGCCCTCTTGATACATCAAGCCGATTCCGACCAGCGGAATGCCCAAGTCGCTGGCGCTCTTGAGGTGATCGCCGCTCAAAATACCCAAGCCGCCCGAATAATTCTGCATACATTCGGTGATGCCAAATTCCATCGAGAAATAGGCAATCGTCGGCGCATCGAACGCGCCCGGATGGTTCTTGCCATGCTGGGTCGAAAACCACGTCGATTCGGGATGCATGTAGTCATCGAACTCGACCAGCACGCGATGGAAATGCGCCATGAATGCACCATCGTCGCACGCCGCTTCGAGCCGCGCTTGATCGAGCTGTCCGAGCATGGCGACCGGATTGTGTCCGGTGCTTTCCCACAGGTGACGATCTAAGCGTCGGAACAGAGCGACCGTATCGAAGTTCCACGCCCAACGGAGGTTGTATGCCAGTTCATGTAAACGCGCCAACGGCACGGGGAGATTTGGGATAATGCTGATAGTCTTGACCGGTTTTACCATCGGAAATAACCTTTAAAGTCAGGATGAACGATCAATGGATAAGGATAGCGATGGCATAAGGTGAACGCAACCGCGAACCGCGCGCATTGGTTTAAGGCGGGGCTAAAGAATGGGGATGTTGCTTCAAACCTAGATGGGCGAGCGGTATCTCAGCCCATTTCGTTCACCGCTCATCATCCGGCAGCAAGCGTTGGAAGAAGCCGCGCAGCAGATTCCCGACTTTCAGCGGTGACGCGCCCCCATTGTGATCGCCGTTGCCGTTCGTCGGCGCAACGGCGTCCATCTGCAACCCCAAGCGCAGTAAGCCGACGCTGGTGCTGAACGACGGACTGCGCAGTACATCCGCCACGCCCGTCAGTTTTTCCGGCTTGGCGATGCGCACGGGGACACCCAACACCGTTTGCGCCACCTCGTGAATGCCCGGCAGCAGCGCACAGCCGCCCGTGATCACCGCGCCCGCGCGGAGCAAGCCATCGTAGCCCGAACGCTTAATTTCGGTCTGCACCAGTTCAAACAATTCGGTCACGCGCGCCTCAATCACCATCGCCAATTCATTGCGGTGGACTTCCGTCGGCAAGCCCTCTCCGAACGGCTGGACGAGGAACGTCTCGCTGGGGCTGACCATCGATTCTTGCGCGCAGCCGTGCTGAACTTTGACCGTCTCCGCCACGTCGAAGGGAACGTGCATCCAGTGGGTGATATCGTTGGTGATCAGGTCGCCGCCGACGGCGATCACGGCGCTGTGCCACACCGTGCCTTCGATGAAGATGGCAATATCGCTCGTGCCGCCGCCGATATCGATCACGACGACGCCCATTTCGCGCTCTTGATCCGTCAGCACGGCATCGCCGGATGCCAGCGGATTCAAGATGAAGCGATCCGGCATCACGCCCGCCGCTTCGACCGCTTGTTCGAGGTTGGCGACGCTGGTGGATGCCACCGTGATGATGTGCAGTTCGACTTCCAAGCGAAAACCGTGCATCCCAATCGGGCTGCGGACGTGTTCATGCCCATCGACGGAATAGGCGCGCGGGATCACATGCAAAACCTCGCGGTTGTGCGCAATGGCGATGGAGCGCGCGCTGTCGATGGCTTTATCGAGGTCTTCGGCGCGCACACCGCGCGCATTGGGAATGCCGATCACGCCGCGACTGTTGATCGACGCCGCATGATTGCCCGCCACGCTGACGAAGGCGCGGCTGATATCGTAGCCACTGGCGCGCTCTGCCTTGTGGACGGAGGCGGAGAGCGCCGCCGTAAGCTGTCCGATATCGTTAACGACGCCTTTTTTCATCCCGCGCGCGGGTTCGATGCCCACGCCCACGACAAAAATATCGTCCGGGCGCACGTCCGCGACAATCGTGCAAATTTTGGTCGTGCCTACATCAATGCCGACAACCAGATTGTTCATGGAGTCGTTCAATTCCCTCGACAGCAATAGACGGGTGCATCCGGGTCGGTGACGTTGAGTTCGCGGAACGGAATGCGGCGCTGCGCCAAGTCCGCGATGATCGCGTTGTAGACGGTCACGCGCTGCGGCATGGTTGTCCCCGTGCCAAACCACGCTTCCCATCCGCGTGGATCATTATAGCCCAAGCCTTTATCAGGGTGATAGCGCAGGGTCGGCACATCGGGCAGCAGTTGATGGAGTTGTAGCGCGCCCGTGACGATATCGAGTTCCACGGTCGCGGCGACCGCGCCTTCGATCTGCGGGTCGGTCGTCACGCGCAAGAGCGTGGAGCGTTCTTCGCGCGGCTGCATCACACGCCCAATGACATCGACCCACGACACCAAACCCGCTTGTTCCCAGACGAGCGCGGGTTCGCGTTCTTGGATCACGATTTGCACGCCCTCCGGTGGAAAGCCGACGACGATTTGCGCGTTGGCAATCGCGGGCGATTGCAGCAGCGCGCGCTCGACTTGCAGCGGATCGACCCAGAACAGATGCAGTTGGCGCAAGCCGGACAGCGTGAATACGTCCGTGCGTGTCAGCGTGTCCAAGCCTGTGACCGTGATGGTATTGACGTAAAAAGCGTCCGACGCGAACAGCAGCCCGATGGTCAGGATGAGTGCCGCGACGAGCAGCCCGCTGAACACGCGCCAACTGACGAACACGCGCCCGCCGATCTGTGCATGGGCAGAGTCGCGCCCGCCCGTGTGGGCGATCTCGTCGGTCTGTGGCGCGGGGATGGTGGCATCGCGCCAGATTGCCGGATTGCGCACGGCGCGCAGCTCGCGCGACTGACGCGGCGCAGGCGCGGCACGTTCCGGCGACAGCATGGACGCACCCGAACGGACGGGGCGGCGGCGTTCTGGTGTTGGACGCCCGGTCATGGCGCGATCAGCGGGAAGCGCGCGCGGCGTGGGCGCGCTCGATGCAGCCGGACGCGCGCGCTCAACGCGCCGAGTCGCGGCGGTACGTTTGGCGCGGCGTTCGCGGCGGGAGGGTTGGGGACGAGAACTCATGGACAGCCTGTTAGAACGCTCAATCTTGTAGATGATAACATAAAATCGGGGGATGTGGCGGCAAAGAGCGAGGCGCACTCAACCGATGATTTCGATTTCCGTCTCCAACCGCACGCCCGTTTGTTCGTGGACGATGCGCTGCACCGTCTCGACCAGCGTCAGATAATCGCGCGCCGTCGCGCCCCCCGTATTGATGAAGAAATTCGCGTGGACGGGTGACACCTGCGCGCCGCCAATGGTGTAGCTTTTCAGCGCACACGCTTCGATCAGCCGTCCAGCATAATCGCCCGCTGGATTCTTGAAAATGCTGCCCAAGCTCGCGCCCGGCGGCTGCGTGCGCTTGCGCTGCGCGATGAAGCCGTCCATGCGCGCCGTAATGGCGGCGGGATCGTCGGGCGTCAGTCGCAAGCGCGCGGATGTGACCAAGAATCGCTTGTCTGTGCGCTGCTTGAGCGCCGATGTGCGGTAGTCGAAAGCGAGATCGGCGTTCGTCCACGTCGAAACGCCGTCGGGCGTCGCAATCTCGGCATCGATCACGTTCCCCGCCATGTCGCCGCCGTGCGCGCCCGCATTATTGACGACCGCACCGCCGACCGTGCCGGGAACGGATGCCGCCCACTCGAAGCCGGATAATCCCGCTGCCGCCAGCTTGCGCGCTAAGATCGTGAGCGCCATGCCCGCCGTTACTTTAACCTCACTCTCCTCCATATGCAGAGGTGGAGACGCTGCCGCGCCGCTAGCATCGATCTGCATCACGCTCACATGATTGACGACCACCAGCCCGCGCACACCCGTATCGAGAACCAACACGTTCGCGCCGCCGCCGAGGATGCGCACGGGCAGATCGTCCGCCCACGCCGCGCGCACAACATCGATCATTTCCGTCTCGGATGTACGGGCGACATAGACATAATCGGCGTTCCCGCCGAGCCGCGCGGCGGTGAAGCGCGCGAGGGGTTCAGCGCGCGCGAGCAGATGTGCGTAACGGTCGAGGTGGCTCATGGCGCGGACTTCACAAGCGCCCGCCGTTCAGCGCGCGCGTCGGACAAACCGTAGAAGGACGAAAATACATTCGTGGGCAGTTTCCAGAACGGATCGCAGTCGATGATCGCGCGGACAGTCTACGCACGGGCGCGTCAGCATGATCGAGCGCGCGTAAATACGTCAGCACGCCGTCGCGGTAGGTGTCGATCACGTCGTTGAGATTGCCCATTGTATGCCCGCTTCGTCCATGCAGATATGATTATTCTAATGCGTCCGCGACGCAGCCGGGCGGCACGGCGACGGCGCGCGTCGGGCTGTCGAGGTCGCTCAGCCACGCATCGAGCGTATCGGACGTGACGGGCGGCGCATCCGCCGTCAGCGCGCCGCAGAACTGCGCGATGGTGTCGCCCGCCTCAAACACAATGGGCGTCTCGCCGCGTTCGATCAAGTGTGCCACCGCTGCCAAGCCGACGGGACCCGCACCGATCACGGCGACGGGGAGCGAAGTTGCGTTCATGGACAAGTCCCTTATTTTATCGTATTTTTACGATGAAATGGGCGAAAAAGAAATACCAATCCGTGTCAAAACAGTCCCCCAACTTGAGCCTTGAACCATGCGACGGTTTCATCGCACAGTCAGTAACAGGTCGCGGGTCCCTCCAATGTGCCGCAAATCAAGCCCGCCTCGCGCAAGACCTTGAGATGCTGCGAGACGGTCGCTTGTGCCAGCGGCAGCACATCGACGATATCGCCCGTGATACACTGCGGATTCGCACTCAGATAGCGGACGATCTGCATCCGCGCGGGATGTCCGAGCGCCTTCATCATCAGCGCAAGCCGGAATTCGTCAGCGGTCAGGGTGTAGACTTTGGGTTCGTGAGTTGCATCCATATCGTATTTTTACGATAAAGGGCGAGGAATATCAACAGGGTAAATGCGCCGCGAGCGGTGCTGATGATGGACAAACGAAATCGGGGGTGGATCGTTGGGGGATCGGGTTGATGGTAACGTTAGCGGCGATTTTGAGCGAACATACAGCATTTGCGGATCATGTCACGTTTCAAATGCACGCTGCCAGAAGCTCAAAGCCGCTGGCGGCGCGAACGCGGTAAAAATGGGCATGGTTTCCCATGCCCACACCGTCTTACATGCCCATATCTTCGAGCAGGTCTTGCAGATCGAGTTCCAAATCTTCGACTGCCGTTTGCGCGTCGGTCTCGCCCGTCAGCACGGCATGAACGCCGCTGAAGAAGATGGTCGAGGCGTCATTGTAGCGCGCAGCGGTGATGCCCGACGGACGCGGGAATGCCGTCGCCAGGATCGGGCCCATACGTTGGAACAACGGATTGGCTTCGATCAGTTCCGGGTCGTCATACAACGCCGGGATCGTCGGATTCGCGCCTTGAGGGGACAACGCACGCAGTTTTTGCTCGTCATACGACGCCATGAACAGCGCCACGCTGGCGGCAGCCGCCGGACTGTCGCTGTATTGGCTCACTGCCAACTGCCAACCGCCCAAGCACGCCGCCGCGCCGTTCGCGCCCATCGGCAGCGGCATATAGTCGAACATGCCGACCACGGCGCTGTCGTCGCCATTGCCCAAGCCGTAAGCATAGGGCCAGTTGCGCATGAACGCCGCGTTACCCGCTTGCCACACGCCGCGCGAGTCTTCTTCGCCGTAGGTGGTCACGCCTTCGGGGCTGATGCCGCCGACCCAGCTCGCCGCGCGCTCCAGCGCCGCGACAAACGCTGGCGTATTGACATTGACGGTGCCATCGGGGGTGATGAAGCTCGAACCGGTCTCGCTGACGAGCCATTCGTGCGCGTCACAGGTCAAGCCTTCGTAGGCGTTTCCCTGCCAGACGTAGCCGAAGAATTCGCCATTGCCGTCGGCACGTTCGCCGTCTTGAATGGTTTGCGCGGCGACGGTCAATTCGTCCCACGTCGTCGGCACTTCCACGCCATACTTTTCGACCAGATCGGTGCGATAGTACAGTCCCGCCGCGTCGGTGAACCACGGAACGGCGACCTGACGCCCGTCGATCTGCTGTCCTTCGACCATCGCGGGGAAGAACTGATCGAAGTAGCCTTCGGGTGCATATTCGTTCAGGTCAACGACGTGTTCCGCGATGATGCCTGCCCAAATCACGTCCGTCTGATAAATGTCCACGTCCGCGCTTTGCGCTTCCCAGAATTGTTGGTACAGACCGAGACGATCCGTCGCCAGATCGGGCGTCTCCAACAGCGTGATGGTGATATTCGGACACATCTCCGTATAGCGCGCCGCTTGTTCGGTGACGAGTTCAAACTCGACGCCCACTGCGCCTGCTGCGATGACGACTTCTGCGTCGCCTTCAGGACACGCCATCATCATGTCTTGCGCACGAACAACCACGCCGCCGACCAATGCGCCAAAAAGCGCCACGATCAGGGCAAGGGACAAGAATTTCTTCATTGCTCAAACTCCTCAAACTTCAACGTTTAAGTGCAGATTTGTTACAGTGAGCATCATAACGGTTGCGCTTGCCAAACGCAAACCAGATCGCAACCTTTGGGCAGATTATACAAATCAAACCGCAATGGGTGGTTTCACTGACTCGGGCTTCGATCTTCAATAACCTGAGTTTTGAGGGTGGGGCATAATTCCCTCTCAAGCCTGTTTTACACTATGCCTTCTGGTATTGACAAGTCATTTTGAGTAGGGCATAAAGAGGCGGCAATAGCTCACAAGGATTTATGCCCCACCCTCA
>DAOTUQ010000096.1:0-6233 GCA_034437055.1 Anaerolineae bacterium | reverse complement strand
AAACTCGTGCTTGACGTTGCTGGCGCGCTCAAAATAAAGATATTCCGCTTCCGTCCACTTCGGGCGATAATCGCGCAAGGCGCTCATGTCGGTTCATCCTCGTCTAGCGGGTCGAACGTGACCTTTTCGTAGATATCCGCCACATTCAGCGTACAACCGATGGATGGAATATCGATCACCGCGTCCGCGTCCGTGATGTCCATGACCTTCCATGTCTTATCGATTTCGCGGTGATAGTGTTCGATGTGCATTCGGTCTTGAGCGATCAAGAGATAGGCTTGCAGCGAGTCGAGCGCGCGATATTGCCATGATTTTTCGCCGCGATCCTGCGCTTCAGTCGAAGGAGACAAGACCTCGATGATTATCGTTGGATTGAGCAAGGTATCGCCGCGATCATCGACGATATCGGGTTTGCCACAAACAACCACGATATCCGGGTACACATAGTCTTTGCCCATGCGCACACGCATATCGTTTGAATAAACCTCACACGGACGTTTTTCGAGTTGAATTTCTAAGCGCGCACCTGCTCGCACCACAATTAAATTGTGATTTCGACTTGCCCCCGCCATTGCAATCACATCCCCACCGATGAACTCATGGCGAAGCTCGCTCGTCGCCTCGAAGTCGAGATAGGCGTCCTCCGCCCACTTCGGGCGCGGTTCGCGTAACGCGCTCATGCTCACGCTCCCTACTTCAACAGCACCATGTTGTTGCGATGGATGATCGCATCCCCATAACTATAGCCCAACACCGCCGTGATGCGCCCCGACTGCACACGGCACAGCTTGCGCGCATCGTCGCTGTCATAACTGGTCAAACCGTGCGCGATTTCGCTTCCGTCCGGTGCGACCACGCTGATCGTCATGCCGCGCTCGAATTTGCCCTCCACACGCAAAACGCCAATCGGCAGCAAACTGGCGCCCTCCGCCGAGATCGCCCGCCCCGCCCCCGCATCGACATGCAGCGTCCCGCGCGTCCGTTCGACCAGCAGCCAGCGTTTGCGGCTCTCGATCTGGGCGGCGTCCGCCTCGAAGCGCGTCCCGACCGCTTCGCCGCCGACGATGCGCGCCAGCACATCCGGCGCGCTGCCCGCTGCGATGACGGTCACGACACCGCCGCGCCCCGCCAACTGCGCCGCTTGCAGCTTCGTCACCATGCCGCCCGTCCCCAAGCCCGTGACCGATCCGCCCGCCCGCGCGAACGTCTCCGCGTCGATCTTCTCGACGCGCGCGATCAACTGTGCATCGGCATCGCGGCGCGGATCGGACGTGAACAAGCCCGGTTGATCGGTCAGCAAGATCAGCATGTCCGCTTCGATCAACGTGGCGACGAGCGCGGACAAATTGTCGTTGTCTCCGACGCGAATTTCTTCAGTGGCAATCGTATCATTCTCATTGATCACGGGGACGATACGATGCTCGATCAGCGTGGTCAGCGTGTCGCGCGCGTTGAGGAAGCGCGCGCGTTCGCTGATATCTTCGCGCGTGAGCAGGACTTGGGCGATCACCACATCAAAGATGCCGAACAAGTCGTTGTAGACACCCATCAGTCGGCTTTGCCCGACGGCGCTCAACATCTGCTTGGCGGGGAGGGTGGCGCTCAAATCGGGGAAATTCAAGTGTTCCCGCCCCGCCGCGACTGCGCCGGATGTGACCAAGACCAGTTCATGCCCCTCGCCGTGCAGCCGCGCGATCTGCTGCACGATGTTGAGCATTCGCGCGCGATTCAGTCCGGGCTTGCCACCCGTGAGGACGCTGGTGCCGACTTTGACGACGATGCGCTGCATGAGCGATTACCGCGCTCCGATCAACAGCGGCTCAGGAATCGAATCGCTGTGTTTGAGGGCGATCCCGATCCACGACTCCATCGCCGCGCGCACATCGGGGCGAATGGCGTCCCATGGCGGCGCGAAGGTCATACAGCCGGACAATTCCACCACTGCAACGCCGTACCCGCCGCCATCCGCGTCCAGTGTGATGTTCAATTGGTATGGAAGCCAAAGATAATCGTCAATCGTCGCCATCGGCAGCCCCTTTACAACGTCGCCGCTAAATCCTGCACCTGAATCTCTTTGTTCTCGAACGCCGATTGATAGCAGGCATCGATAATTTGCGCGCGCCGCAACCCTTCACGCCCCTTGTGCGCGTCCCAGTCGCCGGAACGAATGATCTCGCAAAAGTTTTTGATCACGACTTCATGCCCTAGGGTCTTGGGCAAGCGCGGCGCGATCACGGCGGGCTGTCCCGCAACGTCGGTGTAGATGCGCAGCGTGTCGTCCCACTCGTAATTTTTGACGTTGATTTCCGCGCCGCCGTCCGTGCCATGCAGATGCACGCCGAAATCGTCGCTGTGACTGCCGTAATGCGCCCAACTCGCTTCCAACAGCAGCGTCACGCCGCCCTCCAACCGGATGAACGCCGTCGCCAAGTCCTCGACTTCGTACTTACCTTCCGACGGATCCCAAACATTGGTCGCCCAAGCGCCGCGTCCACGCGGTCCCAACTCGGAGTAGACATTGGCGCTGACGGAGAGGACATTCGGCTCACCGAGCTGGAACATAGCGATATCCAGCACATGCACACCCAAATCGATCAGGGGGCCCCCGCCCGCCAGGTCTTTGTTGGTGAACCAGCCGCCCATACCGGGAATCCCACTGCGACGCATCCAATACGCCTTGGCGTAATACACGCGCCCCAACTTGCCCTCATCGACATATTTCTTGAGCGTCTGCGAGTCGCCGCGTTCGCGCCAGTTGAAGATCGTCTTGAGGACACGCCCATGCTGAATCGCTGCGCGCACCATCGCTTCGGCTTCGGCGGACGTGCGTGCCAGCGGTTTCTCGCACAGCACATGCTTGCCATGTTCGAGCGCATCGATGGCGGCGGGCGCGTGGAACTTGTTGGGCGTGGCGATGCTGATGGCGTCCACTTCTTCATGGCGCGTCAGATCGTGAAAATCGGTGAAAATGTAGGGGATGTTGTACTGCGCTTGCAACTGTGCGAGCCGTTCGGGACGTTCGTCCGCCAACGCGACGACGCGCACACCGGGAACGTTCAAGAACGCTTTCATGTGTCCTTCGCCCATATTGCCGCTGCCGACAATGCCAATGCGAAGGGGTTGGAGAGAGAGGGTCATGAGTCAAAACCTCTGGTTGGGCTGGTCAATAATGATGATAAGCATTATAGCAGGGGGAATGAGACGCGCTCTATCCCCGCGAAGTCTTTATGAATGCAGCAGCGCCCTATCTTTCGAGATAGGGCGTTTTTATTTGCCAATATGTTGTTCAGACTCCTGCCAGCGAGTATAGTAAAGTGATGCTTTCGAGTAAAATTCAACTTATGAATCGCACAGCTTCCCTTCAACATACCCTCAACCCCGCCAAGTGGCGTCCGCAGCGCCAAGCGTTGGCGCTGATCACCCTTGCGCTGTTCGTCGGCATCATCATGGGCGCGCTGTATTTGTCGCAAGCGGCGACAGCAGCGACGCTCGGACGAGAACTCGAACGCCTCGTCGCGAATCGCACGACGCTCGAACAGCAGAATGAGCAGATTCGCTCCGAGATCGCCGCGCTGCGCAGCATGCCGTATTTGCAGGCGCGCGCCGCCGAACTCGGCTTTGAACCCGTCATTGCCGATAACATCGAATACATCGTGATTCCCGGCTATCAACCGAGCGACACCACCATCGAACGCAGCGTCGATGTGGCGTCCGCCGAACCGTTCGTGATTGCGCCGGAACCGATCTACGACGAATCGTTCAGCGGCTGGCTGCAAGGGCAATTCGACACGCTGGCGCGCCAGTTTCAACAGTTCGCACAGGGAGAATGACCATGAGCGCGCGGACACAACCCAATCCACAGTTGGAGACGCTCAAGTTTCGCTTGCAGTTCGTGATCGCCGGGCTGGTGCTGGTCAGCGGCGTGCTGCTGGTGCGGTTGGCATCGTTCCAATTCCAGCTCCCGCTCGAAACCGTGCGCTATCTCGAAACATTGCGCGACAGCGGCTATCGACGCACGCTCTCGCTGGCGGCGGCGCGCGGCAACATCTATGACCGCCACGGCGAGGCGCTGGCGGTCAACACGCTCGAATATCAGATCGGCATCAGCCCGATCTTGATCTCCGACGGACAGCGCGCCGCGACGCAACTGGCGGCGGCATTGGAATTGAACGAGCTTGACGTTTACGAGGCGATCACCAGCGACCGTTCATGGCTGCCACTGGCATCGCAGGTCAGCGCAGAGATGGCGGGGCGCGTCGTGGATTTGGAACTCGGCTCGGCGGTGACGATGCAGCCGATCCCGCGCCGCAGCTATCCACAAGGCACGCTCGGATCGCAAATTCTCGGCTTCGTCAGCGGCGATCTGATCGGCTACTATGGCGTCGAGGGCTACTATCAGGGGCAGCTTGCCGGATCGCAGCGCAGCCGCGAGATCAGCAACATTCCGTTTGAACTGCTGCTGCAAGATTGGGAGACTGAAACCGGGCGCGATCTTGTGCTGACCATCGACCGCGACGTGCAGTACATCGCGGAGGACGAACTGGCGCGCGCCATCGAATCAACCGGATCGACCACCGGTACGATTTTGATCATCAACCCGCGCAACGGCGAAATCTTGGCGGTCGCCAATTATCCGACCTTCAACCCAAACAACTACTTCGAGATCGCAGACGCGCGCCTCCTCAGTAACCCATCAATCAGCGAACAATACGAACCGGGTTCCGTCATGAAGGTGATCACCGTCGCGGCGGCGCTGGAGACGGGCGCGATCACGTCCGATTTCACTTACAATGATCAGGGCGCGCTGGAAGTCGGCGGCATCACCGTGCGCAACTGGGATCGCAATGCCTACGGCGTGGTCGATGTGACGCGCATGTTGGTCGATTCGCTTAACGTTGGCGCGGCAACCGTCGGCTTGCGCATGGGACCCACCGACTTCTACACGATGATAGATCGCTTCGGCTTCGGGCGCTTGACGGGCGTCGATTTGCAAGGCGAGCAATCGGGGACGGTGCATGTGCCGGGTGATGAGGATTGGAGCGAGGCGATGTACGCCACATCGTCGTTCGGGCAGGGAATCGCCGTGACGCCGATGCAAATGTTGGCGGCGGTGTCTGCGATTGCCAACGACGGCTTGATCATGCAGCCGCACATCGTCCGGCGCGTGATCGACGGCGACAACGTGATCGAATCCGTCCCAACGGCGCTGCGCCGCCCGATTTCGGCGGAGACAGCGGCTGCCGTCACAGAAATGATGGTGGCGGTTGTGCGCGATGGTTATGAGGGCGCGGCGGCGCTTTCCGGTTACTCAATTGCGGGGAAAAGCGGGACAGCGCAAATCCCAACCCCGACGGGCTACGATCCGCAAGGATCGATTGCCTCCTTCGTGGGCTTCTTGCCCGCCGACGATCCGCAAATTGCTATCCTGATCAAATTGGATCGTCCGCGCGATTATTGGGGCGGCGTCGTGGCGACGCCCATATTCCGGCGCTTGATCGAACGACTGGTCGTCACGCTCGAAATCCCGCCGGACGCAGTGCGCATTCAATTGGCGGCGCAGGGCGGCTCGGTGGCGGACATTCAACGGTAGCGGGCGCTTTACGGGCAAGCGGGGCGTACCAGCCGCGCACCCCATACCTGTCAAGTTAAGCAATTTAGGAAAGTTGAGGTGATAATTTCATAGCCACCAAGCATATGAAAGTGTCCCCTCAACCATGACAACGATAACGCACATGACCAAAACTTGGCAAACCGTGCTGGGGAGCGACGCAAACAGCATCGCGCGTAGCGTTGGCTTCATTCAACGCGAAAAAAAGATGACGGGGAGTGGTTATGCCTTGACCTTGATGAGTGACTGGCTGAGTGACAAGTCCAGTAGTTTGGCAACCCTGACCCATGCGTATGTCAACAGCCAACGCCAACCGCTGAGTCGTCAGGGACTCAACAGCCGTTTCACCGCCCGTGCCGCGCATTTCATGGAGTGCTTGCTGGCGCAGGCGGTCAAAAAAGTACTTTGGCGCGGGGTACAAAGTCAAACCAATGCTTGGTTCAAGTCATTTACAGCGGTGTGGGTGTGCGACAGCACCGTCATTCGGCTCCCCGATGCGCTGGCGGCGCTCAGCGGCAAGGTTGAGGCAAAACTTCCCGACTGGTTGGCGCGCTATGTCAACTGGTCAGGCACGACGGGCAATCAAGCACCGCTGGTCTTTCACCAAGCAGCGGGATTGTGGCTG
>DAOTUQ010000095.1:0-93247 GCA_034437055.1 Anaerolineae bacterium | reverse complement strand
GCCCTGCCCGATCCACTTGAACCGAGCCAAGCATCGAATGGAAAAATTTACCGTCCCGACGTCATGTCCATCTCGGACACCACACTTGCTTTACGCTTATGCGACGCGCTTGGCGGGCGACTGCCGACGGCGGATGAATGGGAAAAAGCCGCGCGCGGGACGGATGGACGGCTGATGCCCGCATCGGGCGGCGGCATCTGCGCGGGGGCGGCGGTGAGCGGAAGCGCATCGGGCATCATTGTGCGGTTGGGCGCGACGCTCACCAGACTGAAGGGACGATCACAGGCACTCAGGACGAGACAAAAGAGCATGAAGCACAAAGCAAAAACGATCTTTTGATGAGCGAGAGCAACCATCTCGATGAATCGATAATTTTACTACGAAAATTTCATTATAATCCGATAGTAGAATGAGTCAAGTTAAGTGTTATAGTGTCGAAATGAAAAACGACGCTCCCTGATATTGAGAGAGCGCCGCTGACTCTTCTACGCTGTGTGCTGCAAACCCGCACCTGCCGGCGAACTGCACGGGCGAGGCGTGCCTCACCCGTGCAAGATCGTGCGCTTTAGTACTCTGGCATCTGCGGGGGCGCTGCGCCCCCGTTCTTCTCTGGCACGTCGGTGATCAAGACTTCGGTCGTCAGGATCATCGCCGCAATCGACGCTGCGTTCTCGACCGCGCCGCGCGTGACCTTCGCCGGGTCAGGAATGCCCGCCGCGATCATGTCGGTGTATTCGTTGGTCAAGACGTTGTAGCCGATCTTGTAGTTGTTCTGTTCTTTTTGCGCGCGGCGCACTTCTTGGATCACGACGGCACCATCGACGCCAGCGTTGGCGGCAATCTTGCGCATCGGGGTTTCCAGCGCGCGGCGGACGATCAACACGCCCGTCTGCTCATCTTCATTGGCAAACTTCAGGTTGTCCAGCGCCGCAATCGCGTTGATCAACGCGACGCCGCCGCCGGGAACGATGCCTTCTTCAACCGCCGCACGAGTGGCGCTGAGAGCGTCCTCGACACGGTGCTTCTTTTCCTTCAGCTCGGTCTCAGTGGCTGCGCCGACGCGGATCACTGCGACGCCGCCGGACAGCTTGGCGAGGCGTTCTTGCAGTTTTTCGCGGTCATAATCGCTGGTGCTGAGGTCGATTTCCTTGCGGATTTCATCGATGCGTCCGGCAATCGCGCGGCTGTCGCCTGCGCCGTCCACGATGACGGTTTCGTCCTTGTTCGACTGGACTTTGCCCGCGCGCCCCAGGTCTTGCAGGGTGACGGTTTCGAGCTTGCGTCCGGTCTCTTCGCTGATGACCGTGCCGCCCGTCAGAACCGCGATATCACGCAGCATCGCCTTACGACGATCACCGAAGCCGGGCGCCTTGATCGCCAGCACGTTCAACATGCCGCGAATCTTGTTCAGCACCAGCGTCGCCAGTGCCTCGCCATCGACATCTTCCGAGATGATGACCACATCGCGCTTGCCAATCTGCACGAGTTTTTCGAGCAGCGGGACGATATCTTGCGCGGCGCTGATCTTCTTTTCGTAGATCAGGATGTACGGTTCTTCGATGACGGCTTCCATCGATTCGGGGCTGGTGATGAAGTACGGGCTGATGTAGCCGCGATCAAACTGCATCCCCTCGACGTATTCCGTCTCGAATTCCAAACCCTTGGATTCTTCGACGGTCACGACGCCATCTTTGCCCACTTTGTCCATGACTTCGGCAATCAGGTTGCCGATGTCATCATCTTGAGCGGACACGCTGGCGACGCTGGCGATCTCTTCTTTGGTGCTGATCGACACGGCTTGGCTGCGGATGTTCTTGGCAACTTCTTCCGCTGCTGCCATGATGCCCTTCTTCAGCATCATCGGGTTCGCGCCCGCCGCGACGTTCTTCAAGCCTTCGTTGACAATCGCTTGTGCCAAGACGGTCGCGGTGGTCGTGCCGTCGCCAGCGATGTCGTTGGTCTTGGTGGCGGCTTCTTTAAGCAGCTGCGCGCCCATGTTTTCATACGGGTCGTCGAGTTCGATTTCTTTGGCGACGGTCACACCATCATGCGTAACGGTCGGTGCGCCGAATTTTTTGTCGAGGGCGACATTACGCCCCTTGGGTCCCAGCGTCGTGCTGACGGCTTCCGCCAACTTATCGACGCCGCGCTGCAAGCCGCGACGTGCTTCTTCACGGAACAATAGTTGTTTAGCTGGCATGGTTTCTCACCTTATTGATACTCAGTTGATGTGGAAAAATCAATGAAATGCGGTTGAAGCAGTTGAAAAGCGCCCTTACTCGGAGATAATGCCGAGGATGTCGCTTTCCTTCATGATCAACAGCTTCTTGCCTTCCAATTTCATTTCCGTGCCGGCATACTTGGCAAACAGCACCTTGTCCCCGACCTTGACGTCCATCTCGATCCGGTCGCCATCTTCATCGCGGCGTCCGTCGCCAGCGGCGAGGACGAGTCCCTGCTGTGGCTTCTCTTTGGCAGTTTCTGGCAAAACCAGCTTGCCGCCTGCAATGGTTTCTTCTTGCTCAATCGGTTCGATCATAACGCGATCACCCAACGGACGAATATTCATGTCGCTCCTCCTGTTTGTGCGCACGATGTTTGATTGCTCAAACTATCTGGCACTATTGCCTTGAGAGTGCTAAATCACATTCGGAACTATAGCAGAGGGTTGGGGCGGCGTCAAGGATTTCTAGCAAAGATTTAACGCGAGTGCTAGGAATAAGACGGGTGCGTGCCTGTGCAGTTGAAGCGGACACACGATGAGGGCGCTGTCGGCGCGACCTGCTGGACAGCGCATGGTTGTCAAAATAAGGAATCAGCGGTGCGCATGGAGTTTGGCACGCCAAACCCCAACACCTCGCCCTGACGAGTGAGAAAAAAGATTTTGATGCCTTAACCCTGTAGCACCCCGCGCACCACCGCGTAATCGACATTCGCGCCGCTGATGACCACCGCCGTCGGCACATTCGCCGTCAGCGCCCCCGACAGCAGCGCCGCAACCCCGACCACGCCGCCGCCCTCCGCCAGCCAGCCCGCTGCCGCCACCATCCAGCGCAGCGCCGCCGCGATAGCCGCTTCATCCACCAGCACAATCCGATCCACGTAGCAGCGTGTCAGTTCCAGTGTGATCGATTCGGGTTCGATGGCGCCGGGCAGCGCGTCCGCCAGCGTAGCGAACGACAGCGGACGCGACTCGCCGTAAAAGTAGTTGTACATATCGGGCGACACCGCCGCATTCACGCCGATCACCTCAATCGTCGGATCGAGCGCCTTGATCGCCGCCGCGCTCCCTCCGATTAACCCACCGCCACCGACTGGGATGATCACGCGGCGGACATTCGGCAGCGCCTCCACGATTTCCAAGCCAACCGTGCCATTACCCGCCGCGACCAACGGATGATTGTAGGGCGAAAGGTAGGTCAGCCCCTCGTCATGCGCCAATGCCCGCGCCGCGCGTTCAGCGTCATCGTAATCGCCGTCGATCAACAACGGTTCGATGCCGAAGCGCCGTACCCCCGCGATTTTGCGCGGCGCGGCATGTGCCGACATGACGATTACCGCGCGTGTGGGCTGCATGGTCGTCGCCCAGGCAATTCCCTGGGCGTGATTGCCGCTGGACACCGTGACGACGCCGCGCGCGCGTTCATCCGCATTCAATGCCGACAGCGCATTGAGCGCGCCGCGCACTTTGAACGAGTGCGTCGGGTTGACGATCTCCAATTTCAGCCAAACTTGTTCCAATGACGGTGCCAATTCCAACGGTGTCGGGGGCAAAAATGAGCGAATCCGTCGCTGTGCCGCCAATACATCTTTCAATCCGATCATGTTCAATGTCCGATTGCAGGTTTTCGATTATAATGGGGGCTAATTTTATCCACTTGTCGTGAATGATGCCTATGTACGCTGACCCGATCTTATTGCGTCGCCAATACGCTAACGATAAAAACCTGAAGATTCGTCAGGATATTCATTCGCGCTACAGCGTGCCATCTATCCAATTCACGGATTGGATCATCAATCGCGTCGAATGGCGCGGGGATGAGCGCGTCTTGGATGTAGGCTGTGGTGCGGGCAGTTACTATGACCGCCTGCGCGTTTTACAGCCCAATACGCGCTATGTCGGTGTGGATGTCGAAGCCGGAATGTTGGACAATCACGCTGCGCGCCATGCGCCCGATGGGATGAGTGTGGCAGCGGCGGATGCGCAGCATCTGCCGTTCACCGATGGCAGTTTCGATGTCGTGATGGCGAATCACATGCTCTATCACGTCGCCGATGTCGAACGTGCCTTGAGTGAGTGCCGCCGTGTCCTCAAGCCCGATGGGGTC
Source organism: Anaerolineae bacterium (assembly GCA_034437055.1). Taxonomy (GTDB): domain Bacteria; phylum Chloroflexota; class Anaerolineae; order Aggregatilineales; family Phototrophicaceae; genus Flexifilum. The sequence goes on along the minus strand of DAOTUQ010000095.1, from coordinate 88,919 downwards.
TTGATCGCCTCGACCAACAGCGCCAATACCATGCCAGAGTTCAATGCGCTCTACCGCCGCGCGATCATGCTCCTCAGCAGTCCGGGCAAGATTACCAGCGGCAGTACTGCCGTCCCGCGCAGCGCGTTCACGCTTGAAAATGGCGCGATCCTGATGGCGCGGCACTTCTACGCGGTCGTGCGTCATGATCTGCCGGGAACGTTGGTGTTTAAGGCGGTCGATCCGGTGATGGATTATCTGGGCAGTTGGCGCTCCATGCGCGAGGCACAGCTTCCGCCCGGTGTCCGTTGGGAAGATGTGATGCTGATCATGCGCGAACAATTCACGCGCGTGATCGGACATTTTGGAGAGTTGGTCGTGAACAAACTGACGGGCGTCTTGGTCGCCAGTGATCGCGGTGGGTTCATCAACAACTTTGTCATCCATCTCGAACAAACCCATTCGCGTTGATGAGGGTCGATATCGCATGAAAGCGATAAAGTGCGGGCTGCGCGGCGCATTGATCAGCGGTGGGCTGGCGGTGTTATTCGCCGTTCCCGCCGCCGCGCAAGCGCCAGCGTGTCAGTTGGATTATGGCGTTACCGTGTCATTCCAAGATTTGGAGATCAATCCACTGCGTTGTGCCTTCGTGGGCGCAAACGGGGATCGGTTAGAGATCGTCACGCCGCAAGACCTGTATGATCTTTATACGCCAGATGGGGCGCTGATGGAGCCGAGTGACGATGGGGTGATCGTACTGCCCGTCGATGGCACCTATCAGCTTGATGTCACCTTGAATGAAATCGCGGGTGCAGGTGATGCTGCGTTGACGGCGATCCGCTATGAGGGCGAGATCGAGATCAACCGCATCACCGGCAGCGGCGAAAACCTCGTCGTACCCGAAGGCGATCTCAGCACGTCGGTCGATGGCGTGCTAACGCGCATCGTCTCGACGACCTATCGGCGTCCGCGTGGACTGCCGCTCTCGGAAAGTACAGCGAACTTCTGTGTCGATGGCTTCGTGACCGTCTTGCTCAAAATCGATGAGCTGTACGTGCGTGATCCTGAGGAAGCAGAAGCGAATACGTTCGTTGGAAGCGACGAAGCAGAGATTTATTTCGGCGTCGCCACTGGAACGCCGCCCACCAATATCAGTTTTGGCAATCAGAGCGCGCAGGTAGTGGCTGGCAGTTATGGGCAAGATGCCCGTCTGAACGATATCGGCTTTTTCCTGCGCGAACTGTCGTGCGATCAGATCGGCTATGCGTTCATCCGCGCGTTTGAGCGCGATACCTTTCTCGGTACAACCTACACCATTTTGGGCGCACCCCTGTTTATCCCATTGGTATCGCGCATCAATGAGGGTTCAGTGTTCAATCCGCGCACCGAAGCGGTGTTCGCGGGCAACGCCAACGACGGCGATTATGACTATCGCATCTTCTTCACGGTCGAGTTTTTTCCCGGCGCAGTCGCAGATTCAATCGTGATCCCGATTTTGCGCTCATCGCCCTTCGACACCGGCTTGCGCCAATGGGCGACCTTTGCCGAAGCCAGCAGTCAGTTCTCCGATGTGGGCTGGGGTGCCGAACAAGCGACGGGCATCCCCAATACGTCAAGGTGCAGCGATTTGCCGACGGCGTGGGCATCCGAGACAGCGGGCGGGCAAGATACGCTGACGGTGTTTTTCGATGTCGATGTCATTCCAACGCAAATCAACATCTATCAAACGTTCGGACAGGGGTCGATCATTCGCGTGGACTTGATCCCCTCCAACGGCGGCGATCCGATTCCGCTGCCCGATAGTGCCGATCCACCGGGCAACACGCCCTGTCCGGGCGTGTTCTCGTTCGATATTAGGGCGATTGATGTCCCCGTCTTAGGCGCAATCATTTCGGTTGATCAGACGATAGGCGGGACGTGGAACGAGATCGACGCTGTAGAATTGGTGGGCAGGGAATGAGGCGTGCGCAGGCGATGGCGCACTGATGGAAACCATCCATGAGACCCTGCGCTTTCTTCATTCGGGGCTGCGTTGGCTGTTCGTCGGGCTAACCCTGTTTACGAGTGCCTATTTCAGCATTCGGCTTGCTGCCCGACGCGACTACGATATTTTGAGCGGGCGGCTGGCGACTTCTTACAGCGCGTTGCTTGCAATACAGTGGGTGGTTGGCATCGTGTTTTTGTTCACGGCGGCGATACCCGGCAATCTTGCCGCGCACATCCTGATGACGACTTTTGCGATGATTGCCGCGCAAACGTATTTTTTCTGGCGGCGGAATGTGATGCCGGTCGCTGTCCGCTATCAACGCCTGCTGCTGTTGATCGTGGTCGTCAGCGTCTTGATGCTGCTGGGCATCGCGGCGCTGTCGCCCGATATTCAATGGCGTTTCTACTCTAACGCCAGCGAATAGCTTCATCGTTTGCCCTCATCCCGCCGGTCGCATCAGACTGGGCAGCGGTTTAGCCCGCCAAACTCTGAGGCAATGCGTGGGGTGATCAGGGCATTGCGTGATATGCGCCTACGAATCAGTTTCCGACCTAGATTGATGCGATAACCCATTTTTAACGCCGGATGGGTTGCATTCCGCCGCCGCCGCGTTAAGATTGAACGTAGCGGGTTCGTCGAAACACGGCAATCGGGCGCTGTGCGCCCATCGAAAGGCGCGGGGACGATGGTCGCATGGGATAAACGCTTTCGGATAGCTATCTTTTTATCGCTCTTATTATTTTCACTGGTCGTCGCCGGGTTGTTGACGGCACAAGAGGCTGCGCCCGTTCCGCGCGCCGAGATTACGGGCGTCGATCCCTCCAACTTGCCCGAAGTGGTCGTGTCGGTCAACGTTTATGACACGCTCGGACAGCCCGTCACGGGTTTGAGCGCGGCTGATTTCAGCGTCATCGAACCCCTGACGGATGTGGCGCGCGTCGTGCTGGTCGAGAACATCACCAACGATAATTTGCCCTTCTCGACCGTGCTGGTGATCGACGTGAGCAGCAGCATGTTCGACTTTCCGATTGGGCGCGCCCGTGAAGCCGCCCGCGCGTTCGTGGACAACATCCGCGCCATCGATTCCGTCGCCATCGTCACGTTCGGCAACACGATTGACGTGATCCAGCCGTTCACGACGGATAAGGCGACGCTCTACACCGCCATCGACTCGATTGTCGCGTTCGGGCAGACGGCGCTGTATCAAGGGACATATGATGCGGTCTCGTTAGCCAGTTCCGCGCCCAATGCGCGTCGTGCAGTGGTCGTCCTCAGCGACGGCGCAGAGTTCGGCGGCGTAAGCGTCGTCGGGCGAGCGGCGGCGCGCGAGCTGGCGGTGACGACGGGCGTCCCCATCTACACGATTGGCGTCGGCTATGGCTTCGACCGCACATATTTGGAATCGCTGTCCGATGCCACCAATGCGCGCTTTTACGAATCGCCCACGCTGACCGAACTCACCGACATTTTCGGCAATCTCGCGCGGCTGTTGAGCAGCCAATACGTCGTCACGCTCAACGTGGATGTGCCAGCCGATGGGACGGAATATGCGTTGGCGCTGCGCGTGCAGACGGCGGAGGGCGAAGCGATCACGCCCGCCGGAAACTTGCGCGCGCCCATTCCGATTCCATTGGTGGATTTCCCCGCGCCGCCGAGCGCGCCGATTGATACGCTCACGACCCTGACGGCGACTATCCGCGCTGATCAAACGATTACGAGCGTGATGTTCGGCGTCTTGGATGCGACGGGCGCGGGCGTCATGGCGCAGAACGATACCGAAGCGCCCTACACCATCGAGATTGACCCGGTGGCGCTGCTGCCCGGTGATTACATGCTGACCGCGATTGCATCCGACGCGGACGGCGACATGGGCGGGGGCAATCTGCCGTTCAGCGTGGCGGCGCTGCCCTCCGTCGTGACCTTCGACCCCGATCTAGCGACGCTCGCTGCGCTGACCGAACCTGTCACGCTGGCGATCAACATCAGCGGGCAGACCGCGCCAACCGATGTCATCGCCACCATCGGCGGCGGCGCGCAAACACTCGATACGCCGTACACCATTACGCTTGACCCGCGTCGGCTCGTGCCGGGCGCGAATGAACTTGCCATCGACGTGACCAACGCGGGCGGCATCACCAATACAACGACAGCAGAGGTCGAAATTGCTGCGCTCCCGCCCATTGTGACGATTGACGGTTTGACCGATGGACAACTGATCGAGACGCCGACGACCTTCACGTTGAGCATTGATGCACAGACGGCGCTGACGCGCGTCAGCGCCGCGCTGAATGATGCGTCACTGACCGCCAACGCGGAGGGATCGTACACGCTCGATCCGCGCCTGTTCCGTCCCGGCGCGGCGGAAATCGTTGTCGATGTGGCGGATCAGGACAGCGAGAACCGCGTTCGGTTCCCCGTCGAAATCGGCGCGCTTCCGCCCACCATCATCGTGGATGGCTTGACAGCGGGCGAGACGCTGACGGGCAATCGCGCGGTCACGTTGACATTCGACAGTCAGACGCCCGTCATCCATCTTGCGGTCTTCATCGATGGCGTGGACTTGGCGCATCTGGTACAAGCACCATTCATCGTGGGCTTGGATGTGCTGCGCATCCCGCCGGGCGCGCACACGCTGCGCTTGGTCGCGGACAACAGCGGCGGACGCAGCACGACGTTGGATCTTCCATTCACGATTTCGCCCGCGCCCGCCGCCAGTGCCACCGCGACCGCGCTGCAAGCAACGGCAACGGCGACGGCAGTCACCGCGACGTATCGCGCGCAGTTGACCGGGACGGCGGCACAGTCTACGGCGTTCGCGCAAGGCACGGCGGCGGCGCTGCAAGCGACGGCACAACAATCGACCCGCAATGCCCAAGCGACAGCGGCGCAAGCCACCGTGTTCGCCGGACAAACGGCGGTTGCCGCGCAAGCGACAGCGGCACAAGCCACGGTGTTTGCCCAACGCACCCAAGTCCAATCGACCGCCAACGCGCTGGCGACGGCGGGACAAGCCACGATATTTGCGCAATCAACCGCGACAGCCGCCCAAGCGACGGCACAACAAGCGACCGCGTTCACAGGCGCAACGCAAGCGGCGGCGTCCGCGACGGCGGCACAGTCTGCGTTGAACGCGCAAGCGACGGCGCAGCAAGCCACGGTGTTCGCACAGCGCACGGATGTACAAGCCACCGCGTTCACAGGCGCGACGCAAATGGCGGCGTCCGCGACGGCGGCACAGTCTGCGTTGAACGCGCAAGCGACGGCGGCACAAGCTACGGTGTTCGCAGAGCGCACGGATGTACAAGCGACCGCGTTCACAGGCGCGACGCAAATGGCGGCGTCCGCGACGGCGGCACAGTCTACATCCGATGTACAGTCTACCCGCCAAGTTGTCGCCTCTGCCACGGCGGAACAAGCCATGTTGAATGCCGCTGTCACGCAGCAAGCCGCCTCCGCGACCGCCGCCAGAGCGACGCTCTCCGTGCGCCGAACCGCACAACAAGCCACCATCATCGTCCAAGTTACGGGGACAAGCTTGGCACAAACGCGGACACAAGTTAGCGCCGATGTTCGCATGACGGCAACCGCTGCCCAATCGACGCTCGATGCACAGCGCACGATCTCGGCATCCACGCGCGCGGTGCAGCGCGCCATCAACGCGACGGAAACCAGCGTTCCACTGACGCAAACGCAGTCCGTCCGCGATGCGTTCACGGCAGAAGCAGCGACACAAACCGCGCAGTTCACACCATCGAATACGCCGTCCGAAACGCCGCCGCCAACCCTCACACTCACGCCATCGGCTACGCCGTCTGCCACGCTCATGCCGTCCGAAACGCCGCCGCCAACCCTCACACTCACGCCATCGGCTACGCCGTCTGCCACGCTCATGCCGTCCGAAACATCGCCGCCAACCCTCACACTTACGCCATCGGCTACGCCGTCTGCCACGCTCATGCCGTCCGAAACATCCCCGCCAACCCTCACACTCACGCCATCGGCTACGCCGTCCGCGACGCTCATGCCGTCGAATACATCGGCGCCAACAAGCACGCCCGATATCCCGGCGTCGCAGACGGCAGACGCGCAAGCGGCGGCGCTCACCAGCACGCAAAGCGCGCGTGAGACGCAATTGGCGGGCGCGACCGCGACGCGCGTCGCGGCGACGCAAACGTCGGAGTCTGTCCAACGAACGCGCCAAGCCGAAAGATTGGCGACATCCAACGCCGCGACGCGCGCCGTACTCGTCACCAACGCTGCACAAGCCCAAGCTGCTTCCCGCGCGACGCAAGAAACGCGCGCTACCCGCGCCGCCGCCAATGAAACCGCGCTGGTTAACACTGAAATCGCGGCGACGGACTTCAGCGCCGCCACGCAGACCGAAATCGCGCGCCCGACCGAGACGTTCACACCGACAGCCACGCCAACCGAGACGCCGAGCGCCACGCTCACCCTCACGCCGACGGATGATATCCCCGCCAGCGCAACGGCGGTCAGCGCGGCGACTGGGACGGCAGTTGCCAGCACCGCAACGAACGCGGCGCGCGCAACGGCGGTACAAGCGACAGCGGAACAGGCGACCGCCATTCAGGTGACGATTGATACGCGCTCGACGCAAGATGCCGAGCGCGCCGCCACCAGCGAGACCCGCTCGACGTTGAGCGCCCAAGCGACGCTCGATATGGCAGCGGCGGCGCTCGGCACGATTACGCCTCCGCCCACCGTCACGGTGCGCCCCTCGCGCACGCCGTCCCCGACGGATGAACCGACGGTCGAAGCCACGCCCGAAACGGGTGCAGCGGGCGGTGAAGAAACGACGCCGACGCCGCCCGTGCCAACTTTCACGCCCGTCGGCACGCTGACGTTGGTCGATGTCGGCACCACGCCGCCCGCTGCGGATTTCGCGCCGCTGGCAGGGGCGATCATCGTTGTGATTTTGCTGCTGTTGTTGGTGTTCTTGCTGGCACGGCGGCGGATTTCGAGAAACTAGGGTTTGTCTGCAAACGCTGAAACCTCACCCCCCAACCCCCTCTCCGTACCGGAGAGGGGAGGACATGTTTGGTTTTCTCCCTGATTCACCTCACCCCCCAGCCCCCTCTCCACTGCGTGGAGAAGGGGAGTTTCCGCCTTGTGTTCCCCCTCTCCACTGCGTAGAGAGGGGGTCAGGGGGTGAGGTTCTTGAAAAGGTGTCCTCTCCTCAGCCGTACCGGAGAGGGGAAGATCGTATTGGGGCAAGATGAAAGTTAGACACGGAGTGAGTTATGCGTAACGCGCTGCTGCGGTTCTTCATCAACGCCGCCGCAATCGGCATCATCGTCTCTGGGATTTTGCCGGGCATTCGTATCACCGGGAACACCCTGCCGACGTTGGTGGTCGTGGCGGTCATCTTCGGCTTGATCAATACCTTCATCAAGCCGATCATCCAACTTGTGACCTGTCCCATTGTCGTGCTGACACTGGGGTTGTTCCTGTTCATCATCAACGGCGTGATGCTGTATGTAACGGCGTTCCTGTCGGACGTGGTGGCACGCAGTATCGGCGTCGGCGGCACGCTGATGATCGACAATATCTTGTGGGCGGTCGTCGGTGCGGTGATCGTCACGATTGTGTCGGTGGTGCTGGAGCAACTGCTGCGCGTCAATGAGCCGCGTGTCGTCGTGCAAAAAGTCGAAATCCGCGAGGTAGCAGCGCGCACGCGCAGTCAAGCGGACGCCGAATGGGACGCAGCACTGCGCGGGGACATGGGCGGCTTCGGGGAGGACGTGATCGACCCGAATACGGGCAAGCCGCGCATCCGGTAGTCAGCATGGGGCGTGCCAGCGGCGCGCCCCACAGTGCGGTTTGCTTCACCCCAACGGCGCGAAGAAGCGCGCATCGAACGAATAGCGTGCCAAATTGCGCGCCGATTTCGCGGGCGTCACATCCACATCGTAATCGGCATAGTCGCACACACTCACGTTCTCGTCGTAGGTCGGGTTGAACACCATCACGTAAGTGTAATCGTAGCCGGTCGTGTCGAACGCGCCGCCGCGTCCCAACGGGATCGCGTCCAACTTCGCGCCTTCCTCGCCCTCTGAGAGCGTCACACCGACGCCCCACACCTCCAGCGCGCCGCCGTCGTTGATCAAGCCGATGTAGTATGCGCCGGGCGGCACTTGCAGCTCAAAATAGTTCGCGCCCAATTCTTGGATGCCGCTGCCGGTGTACGACCAGCGCCCTAGATCGGTGATCATGTTCTCGCGCCAGACGGTGGCATTGAACAGCGGCGCGAGTTCGTAATCGCGCGCCAGATTCTTCAGCCGATAGCGCGCGACCGTCGAGACGACCGTTTCGCCGTGCGCGGATAACATCTCGCCCAACGCTGCGAAGCCGTCTTGGAACGCGAGATTGCGCCATACATCGCGCACCGCGCTGTCCCCGAAATCATCTTCGAGCATCTGCATAAATGTCCATTCGCCGTACATCAACTGCCCCTGCTGTGGATCGGTGTCCGTTCCGAAGCACAATTCGGGATACTGGTAGGCATATTCGATGTAATCCGTCGCGTCTTGTTCTTTGCCCGCTGCTTTCGTCTCCATCCATGCGGCAGTCGCTTCATAGAACCACCCATGCGCATCGCTGGTGTCATAGCCGAACTGGATCGCGTGGTGATACTCGTGAGCGATGGTGGCGCGCATCAACCCAAGCCGATTGTCCGTCTCGGTGTCGTCGAAATCGTTGTCGATGGCGATCAGGCTGGCGGCGGCATTGGTCTCGACTTCAGGTGTATTGGGGTTGTCCCCGACGATCATGCGCGGCGACGTATAGCCGAGCGCACCCTCGCCGCGTCCGATCAAGTCTTTGATATAGACATCGTAAAGATCGTTGCCGCCCATGGAGCCATCCAACGGCGGCGCTGCCCAGCCGAGTTCACCGATTTCGATGCGATGAAATTCCTCGAACGCGCGCGCCACCGCTTGCAGGTATTCGTCGGTCACACGGTCGCGCCCGCTCAGCGTGTAGTGGATGCGAAAATGTTCCGTATCGAGCGTCAAGCGCGTCCCGCTGAGTTCGATCCCAGTCAACTCATCGAGCAGGGCGAATAGATTGCGGTCGCCCGTCGTGATCGTCAGCCGGAACTCGCCGTAGCTGCTGCCCGCTGCCTCGTCATAGCGCGCGATGGTCAGCGTGTAGCTCCCGCCATCGGGCGATTCATAGCCTATCGCGGAGTCGAGGATATCGGGTGTGCGGTCGTCGTTGTTGGCGACGACCTGTCCGTTGGCATCCGTCAGCGTGAGCGTGGTGTCAAGATCGCCGCGCGTCGCTTCGGCGGTGATGATCACCACGTCGCCCGCCGCCAGCGTCAGCGGATAATCGCGCGTCGGCGTATCGTTGTTGAGGGCGCCGGTTTCGGTGACAACGGTCGATTCTTGCGCGAATGTGGGTGCGATCATCAGCGCGAGGATACACAGGATGAGGACGCGGCGGATCATGAGGGAGCCTTTCCAAAAAATCGAAGGGTGAGCGTCACGCACGCAAAGATTGCGTCGCGCGCTCATCCTGATACGTTATTTCCATTGTGGATCAATTTTGCGCGGCGGGGTAGTCTGATCTGGCAGCGTCCCGCCGTTGGTCAACCGGCATGGGCGGGCGGCATCGGCGCGTTGAGCGGATCGTGTCCGCGCTGAGTCAAGAGGCGCAGCGCCTCCGCGCGCATTCGGAGCGTGCGATCCGCGCGCACGATCAAGTCGTCTAACTCGGCTTGTTCTGGTGACGGGAGTCGGGTGCGTTCAGATTGAGCGCGCAGTTCGCGCAGCCGCATCGATTCGGCGCGCGGCGTGCGTCGCTGTACGACCGCCCACAGTTGGGCATCGGTGTATTCGTGCATCGCTGTCAACAGCAGCTCCAGTTCCAAATAGGCGGGCAGCGGCTGGAAGAGGGTTTGTAAACTATCGAGAATGACCCGCTCAAGCGAGTGATCGTGAGCGGCGGCGGCACTTTGGAGCGCATGATAGAGGTATTCTGGCACATTCAGGGTGATTGCTCGATGAGTCATTCAATCCATCACCATATAGTCTGAGGGTGGGGCATAATTCCCTCTCAAGCCTGTTTTACACTATGCCTTCTGGTATTGACAAGTCATTTTGAGTAGGGCATAAAGAGGCGGCAATGGCTCACAAGGATTTATGCCCCACCCTCGTGTAATTGACATTTGCTGCAATAGCGGTGGAAAACCAACCGCGCCAGAAACGACAGGCGGACAGCGCGGCTGGCTTAATCATCATTCATGATGATTTTGACGCGCCGTTAGCGTAGGGGCGACCTATCACCCCTACACAGCTTTCACAAGCTGCCGCGCTGTCCGCAGCGCTAATGTTGGGATGATCAACAGTTGGATCAGCCCGTTCAGCACGACGATCACGGTACTGCCTTCGTGTCCCATCACGCCCAACGGCAGCGGCAGATCGATCAGGAATGCGCCCGCGATCAGCACGCCGATCACCGCCAACGAGAACACGATGTTCTGCCAGACAACACGCCGCGCCTTTTTGCTCAGACCAATCGCGTAGGGGATCAGGTCGAGCTTATCGCCCATCAGCACCACATCCGCCGTCTCCAGCGCCGCATCTGTCCCCGCCGCGCCCATCGCAATCCCGACCGTTGCCGTCGCCAATGCGGGCGCATCGTTCACGCCGTCGCCCACCATCGCCACCGCGCCGATCTCGCCCATGATCTGCTTGATCGCTGTCACCTTGTCGTCGGGCAGCAGTTCCGCCAGAACGCGATCCACGCCCGCTGCGCGCGCCATCGCGGCGGCGGCGCGCTGATTGTCGCCCGTCAGCATCACGACTTGGACGCCTTGCGCCTTCAATGTGCGGATCATGGCGACCGCTTCGGGGCGCAGCGTGTCCGCCAGCGCGATCATGCCGATGATGGCGTCGTCCTGCCGCACGATCATCACCGTCTTGCCGTCTTCCTCCATGCGAACGCGCGCCGCGTCCATATCGGCGGGCAGTTCCGCGCCCAAGTGTATCGGGCTGCCGACTTCGACGTGCCGCCCATCCACCAGCGCGGTCACGCCGCGTCCGGGCAGCGCGGCGAAATCGGATACAACCCCTTCCGGCTGCTTTTCATACGCCCGCACGACTGCCGCCGCCAGCGGATGCTCTGAGCGCGATTCGACCGCCGCCGCCACGCGCAGCACGTCCGCCGCCGCGATGCCCGGCGCGGGGACGATATCCGTCACGGACGGCTTGCCCGCCGTCAGCGTCCCGGTCTTGTCGAACGCGACCGCCTTGATCGATGCCAGCGCCTCTAAATACGCGCCGCCCTTGAACAACACGCCCGCGCGCGCGCCCGACGCAATCGCGCTGATGAAGGATGCCGGCGTACTGATCACCAGCGCGCACGGCGATGCAACCGTCATGAGTACCATCGCGCGATAGAAGTTGGACGAAAAATCAACCAGTCCAAGCGCGGGCGGCACGACGATGAACAAGCCGACGGCGCTGATGATCACGACGGCGTAGATTTGCTCGAAGCGTTCCAAAAAGCGTTCCGTCGGCGCTTTGCTGTCTTGCGCTTCTTCCACCAAGCGGATGATGCGCGCCAAGACGGTATCGGACGCGCTGCTCGCCGCCTCGACATCGAGCGCGCCCTGCCCGTTGAGCGTCCCGGCGAAAACTTTTTCGCCGACCGCCTTTTCAACCGGCATCGATTCGCCCGTAATGGGGGATTGATCGACGGTTGAGTGTCCTGCGCGCACCACGCCATCGACGGCAATCCGTTCGCCGGGCGCGATCAACAGCACGTCGCCCGCGCGGATAGCATCGATTTGCACCACCTCGACGCCGTTCCCCCGTTTGATTTTCGCTTCGGCGGGATACAATTTCATCAGACTCTTGATCGCTTGGCGACTGCGCCCGATAGCGTAATCTTGCAGCACATTGCTCAAGCTGAACAGGAACAGCAAGAGCGCGCCCTCGTGCCACTGGTCGATCAGCGCCGCGCCGAACGCTGCCAACAGCATCAACAGATCGACATTGATGACGATCTTGCCCGTTGGCGCGTCGCTCTCAGCCGCTTTGACGGCGCTCGGTTTGAGGATGCGCAGCCCGATCAACACTTCTTGCGCGCCGTACAACCCGCCCGCGCCATAAGAAATCAGGTTGGCGATCAGGATCAGCGCCGCTGGCGCGCCCGCATTGCCGAGCGCGATGCTGGACAACAGCGCGATCAACGTGACGACGACCAAGCGCGGTTCAAGCCAGTCTTTTGTCCGCCAGCGCGGGACGACGGTCGGTTGGTCTTGGAGGGGTTTAACGAGTGTTGTCATATTGACACCTGGCTTCATGACAGAGTTTGCACACATTATTGATTTAATTTAACCATCATTTCGGTTTGATCGCAAGCGACATGGTATCATTTGGTAATGTGGGTTTACAAATAATACAAAGGTTCACAATGTTGCGATTATTGTCCCGTCGCCAGTTCTTAACGCGCGCCGCCGCGCTCCCCCTGCTGCCGTCGCTGTCGGCGTTCGCCCTGCGCGCACAAGCCGCGCCCTCGTTGACCGTCGCCATGCCCGCGCTGCCCGATACACTCGATCCGCACGTCGGCGGCGAACCAGCACGACTGTATACGCCCCAGGTGTTCGATTCATTGGTCGTGTCCGCCGACCTTACAATCCGTCCAGCGCTGGCGGAGTCGTGGACAGTGGACGACGATGGTGCAACGTTCACTTTGCGCGCGGGCGTCACGTTCCAGAACGGCGAACCCTTCGATGCTGCTGCCGTCGTGTTCAATGTCGAGCGCGCCCTCGCGCCGGATGTACCGGAACGTGCCGAACTCCGCGCGCTGATGGGTGATATCACCCGCGTCGATGCGCTCGACGCGCTGACTGTGCGCATCGATAGCGCCACCCCACAGACGCTGCTCGCTCGGCTGACCTATCTGTACATGGTCGCGCCAGAACACACGCGCGCACAAAGCGACGATTTGCGTTACGAAGCGTGGGGGACGGGCGCGTTTCAGGTGGTGGCGTTCCAACCGGCGCGCACGCTCGATTTGGCGGCGCATCCCGACTATTGGGGCGACACATCCGGCGCGATCCAAACGCTGCAACTCGCAGCGTTCGATGATCCAACGCGGCTGATCGGCACCATCCAAAGGGGCACCGCCGATATCGTGGCGGGCGCGCCGATGGATTTGCTGGCGGCGATTGCGCGCATCTATCCCGTGGCGACACGCCAGGCACAGACCACGCTGATCGCACAGTTTCACGCGGAAGTCGTGCCAGAACTCGCAGATGAGCGCGTGCGCGGGGCGCTCAACCTCGCGTTGGATCGGGCATTGATCGCGGATGTGGCGTTCGGCGGCTATGCCGAAGCGGCGTCACAAATCACCCCGCGCGGCGTGGCGGGATACGATCTATCTATCCGCACGTCGGTCTACGACACCGCATCGGCGCGCGACCTGCTGGCAGAAGCTGGAGTCGTCACGCTGAGTCTTGAGATTGGCGCGCGAACGGACGCCGAAATCAAGACGGCAGCATTCTTATTGGGTTTTTGGGAAGGGATCGGCATGACTGGGGCGGTCGTTTCAAGCGCTGATCCTGACGCCACGCCCGCCGTGACGGTTTCGACATTGGACGTGGGGAGGTTCGCCGCGCCGCTGTCGGACGAGGTGCTGCCGCTGGTCTATCCACAGACGGTCTACATCTATACGCCGGGATTGCAAGGCGTGACCGTCACGCCAGACGGCGCGATCCATCTATGGCAAGTGGCGCGGGTGTAGTCCCAACCTTACCTCAACCGCATCCCGTGTCCGCGCATCATTATTACCGCTCAAGATGGCTGTCTGGGCGACCCTTATGACGAACGCGGTACGCCTCCGCGCCTACACACCGTCGAGATGCGCTACGAAACTGACTGTGCCAAACGCAAGCTGTTGAGGATGTCTGCGGTGCTGATCATCGTTGGGCGTCCCAAATCGCGGATGCACAAAATCAGATCACGCAGCGCGTTTTGAATACATTCGCGCGACACCACCGATTTACCCTGCGGCGCGTAGGCGCGCAACCGCCGCGATTTGCCATCGCGCTTTTCCGGCGTGACCGAGCCGGGCAGATACAACATCAGCGGCGCGCTGTCCACCCACGTCGTGATCTCGATCACCGTCGGCAGCGCCTCGCGCAGCGTAACATAGCCGTTCTCGAAGGTAAAGCGCACCGTCGTGCGTTCGGTGGCGGTGCTTTGATCGAAGCCATGATAAAGGTGCGCGCCCGCCTCGCCAAACCGCGCGATGGCTTCGACCCGCTCAATCGCGCCATCCGCACGCGCGAAATGCTGTGCGGCTAACATTTCGCCCGACGTCCCCGCGATCCACGCGAATACATCGAGGAACGGGAGCGCGTGTTCGAGCCAGATGCCGCCGCTGCGAGCGCGATCCCAGAACCAGTGATCGGGCGGAATATCGCGCCCCGCTGCGTGATTAGTCAAATCGATGTGGCGCAGCGCGCCCATGATCGCATCTTGCTGCAAGGCGGCAACCGTGATGTAAAACGGATTGAAGCGCAGCATATAGTTCATCGCCACGCGCACGCGCTGATCTTCCGCCGTCGTCAAGATCAGTTCCGCATCGGGCAAATTGAGCGCCAACGGCTTGGCACAGAAAACATGCTTACCCGCGCGCACCGCTGCCAAGCTCTGTTCGGCGTGCAAATACGGCGGCGTCATCAATGCGACAATATTGACGTAAGGGTCTTCCAAAATGCGGTCGAGCGACGCATACGCGCGCGCGCTGTACTTCGTGGCGATCAAGCGCGCTTTTGCGACATCGACATCCGCGATACCGACAATTTTCACCTCTGGCATCGCAGCGAACGCATCCAAACACACTGCCCCGAATATGCCTGCGCCCACCAACCCAATTCCGAGCTGACCATCCAAGCTCATTGCGATCCTTCCCGCATAGAGGGGACAACACCCCGTGCAGCCCTGAATTGATCCTATCGGGCAAACGGGGCGCGCGCCATAACAAACGTGTCACTTTTCTTGGTCGATTTGTTACATTAAAATTTTTCACGAAACCTTTACATAGAATTAATCATACAACCAACGATTGAAAAATGGAAATTGCAAGCAACATTATGAAACGCTCGACCGAATTGACCCGCAGCGCCCTCGTTTCATTGAACGCTTGTTCCATTTTGCGTACTTTTGGCATATAATCGAAGGTATCCGAACAAAATATCGCTTATGGAGAACGCATGAATGCGAAAATCTTGGGACGCGCGCTTGCGGACGCCGGCATCGCCGCGCACGAGCTGACGCCCCTGCCGGAACTCGCCGCCGCGCTCACACCCACGCCGTCCTATTTCGCGCTGACGAGGGGCGCGGACACGCCGACGCCGATTTATGTGCTGCCCGTCGCCGCCGATGCGCTGATCGGCACATGGGAACGACTGCGTATGCTCACCGACGTGACGGGGCAGTATCCCGTCATCCTCGGCGGAGCGCGCAGCGTCTATGCGCACTACACGCACTTGACGGACGCGCGGCGGCGGCTATCCCCCGCTGATCAGGTACGCGCTGCGGCACGGATTGACGCGCGCACATGGCTGGACACCCACTGGTCAGCCTACTTCGATGCGGACGACGATTTCGGTGAGGCGGACGTGCGCGGCGAATGGACGAACCCGGTCTACGATTTGACACGCGATCCGCGTGAAACGCTGGCAAGCGAAATTCTCGGCTACAAACCGGACGCGACGCAGTACATTGCGCTGGTCGAGACGGTCTACAGTTGGGAAGTCCCCGCGCATCTGAATTATGGCGGCTGGAATGCCTGTCCCGCGCCCGCCGTTCACGTCGCGCTCCAGCGTCATTGGGCGGAACGCTGGGGCAGCGAGATCGTAGCAGCGACCTTCGATACACTGGTCTGTCGGACGCGCGCGCCGCTGATTGACCGCGATACAGCGTTGGCATTGGCGCGCGATCACATGATGTACTGCGATGATATCGTGATGCAGGGGACGGGGACGCTCGATGCGCTGGCGGCGGAGCTGATCACGCATCAATCGTGGTTCTTCTGGTGGGATTAGCCGCAGACGGACAATATCACCCGATCAGGAATTGATCTATCATCATATCCATCTTAGATACAGCGTTAGGATAGATCAATGACCGATCATTTTTACGCGCTGATTATGGCGGGGGGCGGCGGCACGCGCCTGTGGCCCCTCAGTCGCGGCGCAACCCCCAAGCAACTGCTCCCGCTCGTCGAAGAACGCTCGATGTTCCGCGTGAGCGTGGATCGCCTCGCGCCGCTGTTCGCGCCCGATCACATTTATGTCGTGACGGGCGACAAATATGCCGACGCCATGCGCGCGGATGCGCCCGCGCTTCCAGCGGACAACTTTATCATCGAACCGTATGGTAAGGACAGCGGGCCCGCCGCCGCGCTCGGCTTGTCCGTGATCGCCGCGCGCGATCCACAAGCGACCGTTGCGATTCTGACTGCCGATCATCACATCGCGGACAAAGCGGGCTTTCGCGCGGCACTGGCAGCAGCGGCGGCGCTGGCGTCCGACGGTCAGATCGTGACCTTGGGCATCGAAGCGACCGTCCCCGCTACCGGCTTCGGCTACATCCGACGCGGCGAACTCCTGCGCGAACCCGACGGACTGCGCGCCTATGCCGCGCTCGAATTCACCGAAAAGCCGGATATCGAGACGGCAGAGGCGTTCATCACGTCGGGCGAATACAGTTGGAACAGCGGCATGTTCATCTTACGCGCCGCTGATGGCATGGCAGAGTTTGCGCGTCAACAGCCCGATATCGCCCGCGCCTTCGCTGCGCTCACGCCGACCGTCGATACACCCGCCTATGCCGCAACGCTGACGACAATTTGGGAACAGATCGTCAAAATCTCCATCGATTACGCGATCATGGAGGGGGCAGAGTCGATGGCGGTGATTCCGGTCTCGATTGGCTGGAGCGATGTTGGCAGTTGGGGGTCGATCTTCGACGTCATCGACCTGGACGATGCGGGCAGCCGCTTCAACACCCCGCAGCATCTCGCCATCGACACCAAAAACGCGCTGGTCTACGCCGATAAACTGGTGGTGCTGGTGGGCGTGGAAGATTTGGTCGTGATCGACACAGAGGATGCGCTGCTGATCTGCCACAAAGATCAGACGCAGAAGGTCAAAGACGTGGTGAATACGCTCAAGGCAGAGGGCTTGGCGCGGCACTTGTAACGAAGAAGCGCAACCGCTCCTGCAACCTCCCCCCCGCTGCGCTTCGCTCCCCCTTTCCGCTATGGAGAGGGGGAGTTTCCCCATCGTCTTCCCCCTCTCCATAGCGTGGAGAGGGGGCTAGGGGGTGAGGTTCCTGAAAATGTTTCCTCTGCTCAGGCAAGGGATGAGGGCTAAAGCAACAATCCGTGATTCACTGAGTTTGCAGACAGACCCTAGCGAACCGTCGTCACCGTGATCCCAAACGACCCGGCTGTATCGCGGTAGCCGCCGACTTCGACTCCATACATCCCACTCTCGGTCACCCGATAGCGCATGATCTGCGAGTCGAAGCGCGCCAGCGACGAATCATTGCTGCCATGATCATCATTCGTCTCTGCCAGCACGCCCGAAGGCGTGAGCAAATCGACCGTCGGATCGAAGCCGCGCGTCAGCGAGCGCACCCTGATCGTGACATAATCGCCCGCTTCCGCCTCGAACGACTGCGCAAAGATGCCGTTCGGCTCGATTTCGCCCAAGAACACTTGATCGTCGCCCAGACCGAGCGGCGCGTCCGTCGTGACGCGCTCAATCGTCAGTTCCAGATCGCCATTGATGCGCGTCCCAGTATCGACTTCGTAGCCCGTGACCTCGACCAAGAACGATCCAGTTTCCTGCACGATGTAGTTGTTGATGCGCGCGTCATAAAAGAACAGCGTCGAATCGCTGGTGCCGTGTTCGTAGTTGCTCTCCAACAGTTCTTCGTTCAGGTTATAGAGCGCCAGATCGACATCCAAGTTTTCCGTTTGGGCGCGCGCGCTGATCGTAATCACATCGCCTACATTGGCGTCGAAGTAATGTTGGAACGGCACGCCGGGAATGACCGAGCCTTCGACCGTCTCCGAGCCACTTAGCAGCGACTGTGGCGCGTCCGCCTCACCGAGCGCGATGGTGAGTTCAAACGCGCCGCCGATCCCGCCGAAACCCGTAATTTCGACGGTGTAAAATCCGCTCGTCTCGACAGCGAAATTGCTGATACGCGAGTCGTAACGGCTTAAACCCGGCTCTTGTGTGCCGTGATCGTCGTTGGTCGCCACGGCGGTCCCGTCCGGCGCGACCAGCGCAACCTTGGGATCGAGCGTGTTATCGGTGGCGCGAACGGTGAGCGTCACACCATCGCCCGCGAACAATTCGACGCCGTAGGTGTAGCGGTCGCTTTCCGGCACAACGCCCGTGACCGTCTCCACTTGATCGCGCCCCACACGCGGCGCGGGCGACACCTCACCGAACGTGAGCGTGACCTCCACGCGACCAGCGGACGCGCCATTGAAGGTGTTGATACGGATCAGATAATCGCCGCGCGCAGGGAGCTGTAAGCCCATGATCAGCGAGTCGAACGGCGTCAGATCGGCGCGCGTCGTGCCATGATCATCGTTGAACGCCAGACGCAAACCGCCGCCATCCACGACTTCCAGCGTGGTATCGACCAAGCTCGTATCGAGACTGCGCGCTTGAATATTGATGGTCACGGCATCGTCGGCGCTGTAGCGCAGATCGACCGCGCCATTCCCAGTCAATTCAACGACCACTGGCTTGCTGCCATCGATCACACCCGCGATGATTGGCTCATTTGGCGCGGCGGACGGCGCATCCATCGTCGCTTCGGGGGTGATTTCGGGCGTTGCGGCGGGTGGCGGTGCTTGTGGGAGCGGGCTGGCAAATACGGGAACTGTGAGCGCGCACAGCGCGAGGAGCAACAGCCGAAACACGAGGCGGGAGAGTCGCATAGCGTTATCCTTCGATAAAAACGGGAACATTCTTATGCTCTATTAAAGCAAAAGGACTGGCAAAGTGCCAGTCCTTTCATCTGACGCTCGAACGATGATCGTTCAACGTCATCTGTGCGCGTTACCGTCGATTACATGCTCATCGGCGCGAATTCAGCAGGCGCTTCGACCGTGATCGGCTCGTTGTAGTTGCTCAAGCCGATATCAAAGACCATGTTCAGGTTGGCTTCGGTACCGCCCGTGAGCATCGCCGGGACGGGGAAATCGAGCGTCATCACGCTGCGCTCGACCAAGCTGCTGCTGTTGACGTATTGGTCAAATTTCAGCACCAGATCGCTGAACAACATGCCCATCATCGCGCCCATCTGCTGCATTTGTGCGTCGCTCATCGTGGCGCTGTCGTCACCCGTCTGCCCTGCCATCGCCATGCCCAAAATGGCGCCCATTTCCGGCGCAGAGAGCAAGTCGGCGATGTTCAGATCGATGGTGAACTGCGTCAGTCCATCGGCATTCGCGCTTGAAATGGCGATGAAATCGGCGGGATCCATTGCGCTGATTCCCATCACTGCTTCCATCACACCCGGCTGTGCCATCATGTCGGTCATCGCCGACGAATCGCCCTCGAGCATCGTGGAGGGATCTATGCCGGTCATGCCGCCCATCATCGAGCCGACCTGCCCGACGATTTCTTCGAGCGAGCCACCTTGCCAGCCACTGTCATCGCCCAGATTGACGTAGATCATGCCGTCCACGATACGGGCTTCAAAATCGACCGTCATGGTCTGCGTGCCGTCGCCAATATCGCCGCTCACATCCAGCGAAAACAACGTATCGCCGTCCTGTTCGCCCAACACACCGCTGCCGATCAAGGTGACGTTGACATCGCTCTCCGCCAAGCCCGAAGCAGTTAGGTCGAGCGTGAACGAATACGACAGCGTATCGAACGCCGAACTGGTAGCGTTCGCGTCGGTGAACAACGCAAAATCAGAGTCGCTCAAGCCGAATGTCTGGTCTTGTGCCATGCTCGCGGGGACGACGAACGCGAACAACGCGATGATGCTGCAAAGTGCCAACAACCGGAACAATTTCATGGTGAATACTCCCGTGAAGACTAAACCTACCTCCCAGTGTAAATGCGGATTGAAACAAAGTAAAGCGGAAACCGATTAAGGCTTATCAGCGTCCAACACACGACGCACAGCGGACGCGACGTTTGGTATAATTAAACATGCTTTATTGGAATGAGCGGGATGAACATGGCTGAAACGTATCAAATCCGTATCTTGATCGACGACGAACAAACGCTGACCGTCCCGAACGGCGCGAACCTGCGCCAAATGCTGCTGAGTGCGGGCTTATCGCCCTACACCGTTATCACGCGCGTGACCAACTGTGGCGGACGCGGCATCTGCGCCACCTGTGGCGTGCGCTTCGAGGCGGGCGAACCCGCGCCCGAACAGTGGCATGACAAACTCGCGGCGCGGTTTGGCTATCCACGCCTATCGTGCCAAATTGACGTTCACAACGACATGACCGTGCGCATTTTGACCGACAAGATCATCTGGGGCGCGCGCGAACCCGGACGGCGCTACACAGCACAGCGGTATCATGTGGATTGAAAGCAGTCATGTGTAATGAGTGATGAGGAACAATCACCGTCCGACAACGACAAATTACTTTCTCATCCTCCATCTTTCGCGGTGACGAGCGTAAATGCGATGGATAAACTGGCTGAGGATGCCGCGCGCCTGTTCGGCGTAACGCTGACACCCGCACACGAAGCGGCGTTCGCGCGCTATGCCGACGAACTGACGACGTGGAACGCGCATACCAATTTGACGGCGATCACCGACGCGGAGGGCGTGCGCGTGCGCCATTTCTTGGATTCGCTGTCGGTCGCTCACGCTGTGCCGCTCACCGCCGGAATGCGCGTGATCGACGTGGGGACGGGCGCGGGTTTTCCGGGCGTGCCGCTGGCGCTGCTGCACCCGGATATCCATGTGACCCTGTTAGAGGCGACGGGCAAGAAGATCGCCTTCTTAGCGCATCTGATCAGCGTCTTGGGGTTGCGCAACGCGACGGCGCTGCACGCGCGCGCGGAGGACGCCGGACAGATGCGCGATCAGCGTGCGCGCTACGATATCGCGGTGGCGCGGGCGGTGGCGCGGCTGCCGGTGCTGTTGGAATATCTGCTGCCGCTGGTCAAGGTCGGTGGACGCGCGCTGGCGATGAAGGGCGGGACGGCACATGCCGAAGCCGCCGACAGCCGCCGCGCGTTGGCGACGTTGGGCGGGACGCTCGACGCGATTCATCGCATCGACCTGCCGGGCGTGACCGACGCGCATCATCTGGTCGTGGTGAACAAGCACGCGCCCACGCCAGAGGTGTACCCGCGCAAACCGGGCGTCCCCGCCAAGCAGCCGCTGTAAATATTAAAGGAAAGAACCGAATGTCTAATCTGATTAAAGACTATGCAGATAGTCAACAAATTCATCGCGCGTCCCAAGTCCAATTGGTTGAACAAGCCGTCGAACGATTAATCCATCAAGCGAACTTGAAGTCGAGCGACATTCTTGAGCAGTTCGACAGCTTGATCACACAGCTTGAACGTGAAATCTATCGATTGTATTTAGAGGATGAACGCGAATACACACGGCGCGCATTAGAAGCATTTTTTCGTCTCCGAGTCATGAGCGAGGGATTGAGCGATGTTAACAGCCTTGTTCAGGAAATCGGACGAAGCAACATTGCGCTCGATCAATTCTACTTATCGTTGTCTCAATCTCGAAAATCACGCGCTGGAAGTACGTTCGAGGAAATCAATCGATTATTGTTTCGCCGTTTAGATTTTCCCTTCGACGAACAACCACAGATTGACGGACGCCCCGATTTCGTCATGCCTTCGACTGCCCATTATCGGCGTCATGCGATGGACTGCTTGATTTTCACGGCGAAACGGACGCTGTGGGAACGTTGGCGTCAGATTGTGACCGAAGGCGCGCGTGGTTATGGCTTCTTCTTGGCAACGCTCGACGAAAAGATATCGGCGCACCAGATCGCAGAAATGCGCAACAATCGAGTATTCATCGTCTGTCCAACCGCGATTAAATTGGCGCGATATAGCGAACATGTGAACGTATTGAGCTACAGCGAATTTTTCCGCGATCATGTACAATTGGCACAGATTCGATGGAAGAACAATGGTGTTACCCCATGATACGATACATTGATTTGTTTGCAGGCATTGGCGGAATGCGCATCGGCTTCGATCAGGCGGGCGCGCATTGTGTCTTTAGCTCAGAATGGGATAAATTTTGTCAGCAAACGTATGCTGCAAATCATGGCGACCGACCGTTCGGCGACATCACCCACATTCCCTCGCACACCATCCCGGATCATGATATTTTGCTGGCGGGCTTTCCGTGTCAGCCATTTTCGATTGCAGGCGTCTCGAAAAAAAATAGTTTGGGGCGCGAACACGGGTTTCAAGACCGTACACAGGGGAATTTATTCTTCGAGATCGCACGCATCCTCAGCGCGAAACGTCCGGCAGCTTTTTTGCTCGAAAACGTCAAGAACTTGCAAACCCATGATCGCGGACGCACGTTTCAGATCATTACTGATACGCTCGATCAACTCGGCTATCACATCGTTTATAAAGTGATCGATGCCGCGCATTATGTTCCCCAACATCGAGAGCGCGTCTTTATCGTGGGGTTGCGCAAGGATCGATTCGAGAGCAATGATTTCGTATTTCCGCCGCTTCCGACTCGTTCGCTTCAATTTCAAGATATTCTCGAAAGCGAAGTCGAGCCATACTATACCTTGAGCGATCACCTGTGGACGTATCTTAAGGACTATGCAGAAAAGCATCGACGCAAAGGCAACGGATTCGGCTATGGGCTGGTCGATCCGACAAAAAACGAGGTGACGCGCACGTTGAGCGCACGCTACCACAAAGACGGCTCAGAAATCTTGATCCAACAACTTGGACGCAATCCACGTCGTCTAACGCCACGCGAATGTGCGCGTCTGATGGGTTTTGCAGACGATTTCAAAATTCAAGTGTCGCGCACCCAAGCGTATCGCCAGTTCGGTAATGCTGTCGCGGTTCCAGTCGTCGTCCCCATTGCTCAAACGCTCGTTAACCTTTTGCGCCAAACGAATACGGCAAACCCATCCGATTTCTGCACAGAAGTCGCGATCTATCGCACTTCACAAATTGGATTGCGCATCGATCTTTGCTTGTTAAACTACACCTATGACGAGATCAGCCGCTTTTAACCGTCCGCCTACGCCGCCACCAGCGCCCCCGCTGCCAGCACATGCGCGAACGCCGCTTCGATGGCGTCCAGCGACTCGGCGCGCACCAAATCGTCGCGCAAGCGCGCCGCAAACGGCATCCCAACCGTGTATTTGATCAACTGTCCGCGCAGTTCGTAGATCACCTGCTTGGGCGGCAGCTTCGACGTTTCGACGCTGATCTGCGCATGGCGCATCGCCGTCTCGGCGCGTTCGATCACCGACGGCGGCGGCAGCGGCGCGCCCGTGCGCAGATAATGCTCGATTTGCGCGAAAATCCACGGGTTGCCGAGCGCCGCGCGTCCGATCATCACGCCGTCGCAGCCCGTCTCGTGCAGCATCCGCGCCGCGTCGTCCGGCGTTTCCACGTCGCCGTTGCCAAGCACCGGAATCGAGACCACCGCTTTCACACGCGCGATCCATGACCAATCCGCCACGCCTTGAAAGCCTTGCGTCGCAAAGCGCGCATGGACGGCAATCGCCTTCACGCCCGCTTGTTCCGCCGCGCGCGCGAACGGCACACACGTCGGATTGCCCGCGTCCCAGCCCGCGCGGATTTTGACCGTCACCGGGATATCAACGGCGCGCACGACCGCCTCGACCACCGCCGTCGCGCTGCATATATCTTTGAGCAGCGCCGCACCCGCGCCCTGTTTGGCGACCTTTGGCACCCAACAGCCCATGTTGATATCGACAATATCTGCGCCCGCGTCCGCGACCACGCGCGCGGCGTGCGCCATCATCGCGGGATCGCCGCCGAACAACTGCACGGCAACCGGGCGTTCGGTCTCCGTCCAATCGAACATTTGAAAGCTCTTTTTGCTGCCGTATTGGATCGCTTGACTGGATAGCAGTTCGGTACAGGTCAAGCCACAGTCGCCCATCTCGCGGCACAGCACGCGGAAGGCGTGATTCGTCTGCCCCGCCATCGGCGCGAGCGTCAGCGGCGTGTCGATCTGGATCGTTCCAATTTTTATCGGGTTTAAGGCTACGGGCATCACACCATATCCACTCTCAGCAGATCACATCATTATACCTGAGAGCGCGGGCAAAAAGACCAACCACCCCCAAATCAGGGGGCGCGGTAGCGGGGCTGATACAACGATGGGGCAAGTCGGAGCATGGCGCACCATCCCCCGACCGATCATTTTCCAAGTGGTCTGATGCAATCGAGTTGAGGCGCTTAGGGGATCAGGTGAATGGGCTTGTCAAGCGGCATCCTAGAACGACCAGACCGACTCGCCCTTCAAAATGCGCGCCAACTGCTCCGCGAACAGATGTGCTTCGAGCGGCTTACTCAAGAAGCCATCGAAGCCCGCCGCGCGGATGGCTTCGACTTCGCTGCTATGGACGCTGTAGGCGATGATGGGCGTCGATTGCAGGCGCGCATCGGCTTTGAACTGCTTGACCAAATCATAGCCGCTGTAGTTGGGGAACTCCAAATCGAGGAACACCACATCGATCCGCTCATTGCCCTCAAATGCGCGTTCGAGGTAACGCGGTGTCTCCAACGCGACGGGCTTCACCCCATTCAACTTCAACATCATGTGCAGGACATCGCGGTTCGATTTGTTATCGTCGATGATGAGCGCGGTCTTTTCCATAGGTCTTGTGCAAACTCCTGTGTGATGGTGGTTTAATTAGCAACATTCCAGACGGATTCGCCGTCGAGAATTTGGGTCAACAAGTTTGGGAACGAATGTGGGCTAACGGGTTTGCCGATCACCCCGTTGAAGCCGCTTTCGCGCAGCTTTTCGACTTCTTCGTTCATCACGCTGGCGGTGAGCGCCACCACGGGCGTCGTCCGATAAGCGGGATCGGTGCGCAGCAGATTGAGCAGCGCGAACCCATCAAACGGCTGCATGTGAATATCCAGCAGAATCAGCGTCGGCGGCGTCGTCAGCGCCTTCAAACGGTCGAGAAAATCGATGCCATCGGGAAAAATCGTGAGCGTACAGTGTTTGATCACGCGGTTCATCATCAACTGCATCACTTCGCGGCTCTTGATATCATCCTCGACATAGACGTAATGCGGCTCAGCAGTCATATTTATCCCTTAGAACTGATCGATACCTCAGTTGGACGATGAAGCGGCAGGCGTACTTCAAACGTGGAACCTTGTCCCGGCGTGCTATCGAAACCAATCCAACCGCCGTGTGCATCGACCAACGCTTTCGAGATCGCCAAGCCTAAGCCCGTCCCGCCGGTGTGTTTGATACCTGTCTCGGTTTGCTCGAACGGTTGAAACAGCCGCTCTCGATCCGCTGCTTCGACGCCGGGACCCGTATCCGTCACTGCCAAATATACCTCATCGCCGCGGCGCTCCGCGCGGAATGTGACGCTGCCCTCGTCGGTGAACTTCACTGCGTTCGAGAGCAAATTCAACAAGACTTGGCGCACGCGGCGCTTATCGGCGTCGATGCGCGGCAAATCGGGCGCGATTTCGACATGCAGCGGCACGGGCTTGTCGCCCAACAGCGCGCGCGCCGTCACCAGCGCGGAGTCGATCTCTTTGCGCAGATCGATCTGCTGCTCGACCACCAATTTCAACATCCCGGATTGAATCTTGCTGATGTCCAGAATGTCGTTAATCAAGCTGAGCAAATGCTGTCCGCTGTCGGTGATGCTGGTCAGCGCCGATTGTTGATCGGGCGTCACGTCGCCCAAGACGCCCATGTTCAAAAATTCACCGAAGTTCAGGATCGAGTTGAGCGGCGTGCGCAGTTCATGGCTCATGCTGGAGAGGAACTGTGACTTGATCATGTTGGCGCGCTCCGCTTCTTGCCGCGCCGCGTCCGCGTCCTCTTTGGCGACGACCAATTCGCGCGTCCGGTCTTCGACGCGGCGTTCCAACAGGTGTTCCGATTCGCGCAGTTGGGCGTTAGCAAGCTCCAGTTCGCGCCACCGCCCCGCCTCGACCGTGCGCAAATGGGTGACGAACGTCGTGACCAGTGCGCCCATCAGCAGCAGAAAGAACCAAATGCCGATGTAGTTGATGGGCGAACGCCATACCGGAGAATCGGGATTGTTGGCGTTGACGACAATCATCACGCCGACCCATGCCGATGCGATAGCGATGGTGAGAACAAACCGCCGCGAGTCGAAGAAAATGCCCGCCAGCAAATAGCCAATCGCCGCAAACGCCAGCGAGGAAGCACTCGCGCCATCGGTGAAATTCGGCACGATGAAAACGATCAAAATCATGAGGACATAGGCGTTATAGGCGCTGCGAAGCCGACCCGTCCGATTCAAGCTGAACCAGACTGGCAGTGTCAGCCAGCCAATGAGGATCATTTGCGTGTCGATCACGTTGAATTGATCAGGAAACAGAAGGATGAGCGCAGTCAGCAGCACGCCGCCAAGCACGATGCTGACGAGCAGCATCCGCGCCAACAGACCCGATGTAACGCGATCTTCGCCGGTAAGCTGCCGATGGACGCGCTCCAACTGGTCGATCCAGCGGCGCACTTGCCCGGATGGGCGGGATGGGGAGGTGGAAATCGCGGTCGTTGGTTTGCTTGCGCCTATATTCGATCTACAATCTCATTTACAGTATAAATCGAACGACGATATCGCATTCATCAAGATTACGAAATATTTCATGAAGATAGTCGTCCGTCAATCAGGTAGATAAAAGCAACCTCACCCCCCAACCCCCTCAGCCACGGTGTGGAGAGGGGGAACACAAGGCGGAAACTCCCCCTCTCCACGCAATCGAAAGGCGGTTGGGGGTGAGGTGAAGCGATCCAAAACTCAGGTTATCTCCCTGC
This sequence comes from Anaerolineae bacterium, assembly GCA_034437055.1. Taxonomy (GTDB): domain Bacteria; phylum Chloroflexota; class Anaerolineae; order Aggregatilineales; family Phototrophicaceae; genus Flexifilum. Next base: position 61,877 of record DAOTUQ010000095.1, on the reverse strand, counting down.
TCGACGGACGATTATTCCAAGCGCACTGTTTCGGTCATCCAGCCAGCGCGCGGATGATGCGCTGTGACCTGAACGGCTGTCCCCTTGGGGGCGTCGATCAGCCACTCGACGCGCGCGCTGCTGCGATGGATCCGCACGGCGTCACGAATTTGCGTTGGGTTCCTGACTTCAACATCGGGCTGTTCATCGAGATTGCCGAGATCGATCCGCACTGTCCCTGCCCGCAGCCGAACCCCATCCGGCAGTTGGAGTTCGACGATCAGGCGCGTCATGTCGGATGGGCGACTGTTGATATTCGTTGGCAACCCGCCGAGATTTTTGATCATGGAACGCAGTTTGTACACGCCACCATCACTTTCAACGGTACATTGTATGTCCAACTGTGGGAGCTGCTGAATCGCCAACAGCAGCCACTTCATGACCGGTTCGAGCGTCGCCTCTAAGCATTCGGCAGGGGGATTGATCAACAAATGGTCGATATCCCACCCCCCAATCTCGATCATTCCAAAAGTCGGGTGATCGAATGGCTTCCACTCTGCATAACCCTCGCCACCCCAGTGATCGTGAGCGTAGACCAAGATGGATATCTGATCGTTGATCGACAGCGTGGGATAGCCAGGATAGGCGACATCGACCGCCAACTTGGTCGCGTGCTGCACGCTCCACAGCGCAATGTGCCATGCCACGCGCGCGCCATTCGCGCTCAGATGATTCAATTGATCCGCGTGACCGAGCGGCACATCGAGACACGGCAAGCGCGTCATCATCGTCGCCTTATCCGCGATGCCCAGATACACATCCTGTAGTACGCCGCTTGCCTGCACCGGATGGGCGAAATAGCCGCCCGTTCCCTCGCAGTTGAACACGATATCAATATTCGCGCGGGCGTCGATGAAGGCAATCACAGCGTCCAGATCGAGCGGGTGGGTGATAGGCGCGGGCGTTCCAGCGTCCGCCCGATCACCTTCGGGGATCACGTCGAAGTAAAGATCACCCCACTCGCCAGCGCGGCGGCGGATCATCAAGCGCGGATTTTCTGGGTTGATCTTCCATGCACCATCCGGGTTGGGGATGCGCATGTAACGGATGTGTCCGTCGTTGTCCACGTCTGCCGGAACGATAGCCGCCTGATCGAACAGCGCCGGGGGGACAATACGTACCTGCCGCTCATCAGCGTCATAGACGAAGGGGCAAATGTACCACGCCATCTGATTGAGCGCCGGACGCAGCGCCAGATCGCTGACGACCAACCGCTGAATCAGCGCCATACACAGCTCGGCGGGCGCGCGTGTCCCACCATGGGCGCTGCCGTTCAGCCAGATCGCGGGCTTGTCATCGGCGCGCCCCGTGCGCTGATGGGTGATCATCACAATCGGCATGGTTAACGTGCCATCGGTCAGCCAATGAATGCTCACCCATTCGGGATAATGGACTTCCAGCAGGTGCAAATAAGCGATGAATGTGGTCAAGGAATGATAAGCGGCGAAAGCCAATGGTTCAAATTGCGCGGACATGATAACACTCCATTGAGGGCGTGGTGTCCAGTCCCAAGAGGGACAGCACCGAGCGAAAAATTTGACCGCCGAGCCGAATCATTCCGAGCCATCCGGCGCGCTGGGTTGGGTAGACAGCCCGCACAGGGCGGCACTTCACCGCGAAGGCATGATAGGCATGGGCTAAATCACAGGCGTAAAGCGCCAAATCGTGCGGCGCGGCGCTGGCATAAGCGCGCTCGACGGCGCGCGGAAACTGCGCGAACAGTTCTAACAAGCGTCCTTCGGCGGGAATTTCGGGTGGCAAGATCGCGCCCGCCGTCCACGCTTGTTGGCGGGCATAACGCAATGTGGATGCGATGTGCGCCAGCGTGTAGAGCAAATACGCCCCCGTATATCCGTTCAAGCGGGTGGCGTGATCAGCATCGAACACGGATTCACGGTTGGCGACGCGCAGCAGCGCCGCGAATTTCCACGACGCCACGCCCAGCCACGCCGCGATATCGACGTGCGGCGCGTACTCGCGGAAGGTGTCGCAGATGTCGGGATAGGCTTGGAGGTGACGCGCGGCGGCGGCGCGCAGTTGGTCGTAGAGCGCATCAAAATCGATGCCACAGTCCTCATCGGTGGCGAATGGCGCGCCATCGGAGGTCGTAATCGTCCCCACGCCGATGAAATCGAGCCGAGTCTCCGCAGCGACCCACGCCCGCGCCCGTACCGCATCGAAAAAGTGCTGATAGTCGCTTGCAGCGGCTTGCGGCGCGATGTAAACGATCTGATCGGCGGCAAATTCTTGGGTTCGTTGCAGCAGTGCGCCCAGTTTTTCGCGCGCGGGCAGGTCAGGCGTATCGTCCACGCCCACCAAATAGGGCTGGGAGTCGCGTTCGCCCTGCCAAAAATCGACGTGGAAGCCGAAGCGAGCAAACTGGGCTTTGTAAGCGCGGATCGCGGTGTTGACCAGATGCGTCCACAGCATCACGATGCCGTATTCGCCGCTGTCGAGCCGCGTAATCAGGTCATCAACGCGCGTCCAAAATGCTTGATCGGACGGCGGACGTGCGCGTGCCACCCGCAGCAGCCGAACCGCAGCCGCGAAGGACAGCGGCGGCGTGACGGGATAAGGCAGCAGTTGATCGGACGCGAAGTACATCAATGTGGGTTGTTCGCATTGAAGCTGGCACATGACCAGCACAATCGACAGCCCCCCATCGCGCATCTGCATGTCGGTGAACACGACATCACCGTACCAGCGCCGAATGCGCGCCATGCTGTCACCGATGATGACAGTGCGCATTTGCGCCGCGCACATCGGTTCAACGATGCTCATGCGCCCATATTCGATAAAAACGCGCTGTTCCTGGGGTGGCGGTGGCGTGAGCGTGCCATCTGGTCGAAGCATCGCCTCGACGGATTCGATCAATGGAGTGAGAAGTGTATTCATGGGTTGCCTGAACATCATGTGATCCGACATGAAACCCATTAAAACAGAGGCGTCGTCGTTTTCGTGTCGTTTTTGCATTTCATTTTTACGAAATTCAGGGTCGATATCCGGTATAATGCGTGGAACGTCGCCTGACATGGAGATGCCCCATGACCGATGCAACCCAATTCTCGATCCGGCTGTATTTGCTCTGCTCGCATCCCAAATTAGTCATCTGCGAACAAGTATTCGACTTATCCAAGCTGGATGCGCGCGATTTATTGATTTACTTGATGGACGGCGGAAGTTCGACCCACAGCCGCACGCCCTTAAGCAACCTGCTCTACGATGGTCTCGATCCCAGCGATCCGATGAAGCGGCTGCGCGAGGCGATCTACCATGTGCGCAACAAGGTCGGTCTAGCCGATCAATTTCCTGACAAGAGCGAAGCGGGGACGCTGCACTATCACGCGCTCAACGTGTGGGTCGATGCGCGCGCCTTCGAGCAAGAAGCGCGGGCGCTGCTCGAAAAAGGGAATTGGGACGACTCAATGACGCTGTGCCGACGGCTGCGGGCGCTGCGGGGCTATCGATACGGGCATTTCTTGCATGACACGGAATTTCGCACGACCGAACTTAAGGACTGGCACGCGGCGCGCCAGCGCGAATTGGCAGATTTGTATCACGCGCTGTTGGAGCAGACGGTCAAGTATCTGATCGTCCACGATCATTTCAAACACGCACGGCGCACAGCGACCCAGTGGCACAAAAGCGCCGTCGCCATCAAAGATGTACCGGGCGCGGTGCTGCATTATCTGATCTGGCTGGCGGGCAGCGCGGGCAAATTGAGCGTCTTGGAACGGCTGTTGGTCGAATTGAAAGCGATTGAAGCTGACAGCTACGTCTACCGCACGTCGAATGATTGGCAGCGGGTGATCGAACGCGGCAGCCTCCCCAAATCGCTGCTGCCGTTGTACCAAGTGAATCGTGGGCTGGTGCATGGCGACCGAACGCTGATCGAGCGCGATGCCGTGCGCAACAGCATCAACGGCAAGCTGCTCGATGCCTACAGCGCGCACCACTTCGGCATTGTCGGGCTGCCCGGCGTCGGCAAGAGCGCGCTGGCGGCGGCGATTGCTGCCGACCTACCCGGCGCGTTCCCGGTTGTGTGGCTGGTTGCGACGCGGGATATCGATTACGCTGGCTTGATCAACGCGGCGCTGCGGCAGACGGGCGTGACCGCTGAGCAACTGACGACGTTGAACGCTGCCGAGAAACACGCTGCGCTGCGCACGACGCTGCGCGGGCGGCGGCATCTGGTGGTGATCGACGAAAGCACGCCCTACTGCCTTATGGAGGAAACTTTTTTCAAGCAGATTATGGCGCTGTTCGCGGACGCGCATCTGCTGTTGGTCGCACAAACGCTGCCCGACCTCGATGTTGATCTTGACCGTTACGAGATCGACGGGTTGACCACCAACGGCGTGCGCGAATTCTTGCGCATCCACGCGCCCGATCTCGCCCAAGAAGCACTGCCGCTGTTCGAGGCAGTGGCGGACGCCACGAAGGGACTGCCGCTGGCGTTGAGCTTGCTGGCTGGATCGTTCCAGCACAAACGCTTTGGGCTGCGCAAGTTGGCGGAACATCTGCTCGCGCTTGCGCCGCTGACGCTGACGCCCGACATGACCGATCAACTGTACGAGCGCATTCTGCAATGGATTTGGAATTTCCAACTCAGCGAACGGGCGATCTTCTACATCCTCAGCCTGTATGATGCGCAGATGGGCGCGACCCAAGCTGAAATTGTGTGGCTGATGGAGTCTTATTTTAAGCTCAACCCAGCGCGGATCATCGAAATATGTGCGGCGTCGGTGGCGCTGCGGTTGGTGAACATGCGCACGGAAGGCGCGATGCCGCGCTACGCGCTGCATCCGATTGTCCAACGCTTCGTCCTCGAACAGAGCCAGAACGAAAAGACGAACTTGTTCGACGCCATCGAAGGGGCGTTCGTCACGCTGTGGGTCGAGGCGATCCCCAAGCTGATCGCGCAACCCGCCCAATTGGACGCGCACCGTGCGACGATTGCGACGATGCTAGAGCGTGTGATCGGCGACGGGCGTCAGCCGAACCAGTACGCGCAGGTCGTCGTGTGCTTCGATCTGCTCTACCCGTATTTTCAACAGCGCGGACAGATTGCCTTCATCGAACACCTGAACACGGCGATCTTGGCGGCGGACAATGCAACCGTGAACGGTATCCCCTTGGTGATTCGCACGCGCTTGTTGGCGAACGCTGGACAGACCGCCTTCAAGATGGGGAATTACGAGGCTGCGCAGCGGTATCTGGATGAAGCGTTGGCGACGGCACAGCAGGAAGAATGGATCGACCTGTACCCGACAATTATGCGCGATTTGGGGCGCAATCACATTCAGCACAAAAACTATGCCGCCGCCGCGGATTATTTCAACGCCGCCGCACAAATTGCGCACGATACCCAGCAATGGGTGTTGTACTGGCAAATCCGCGCCAACATCGGCGTGATCGCGCGCAACGAAGCGCGTTACGCGGATGCACAGCTTGAGTTCGCGGCAATCTTGACCGCGATTGGCGACGAAAATCAGCCCAATCTGCCCGCCGAACTGCTCGATGTGCTGCAATTCGTGCTGAACGCGCTCGGCATAATCGCCCTCGACGCCAACGATTTGGACGAGGCAGAAGCGTACTTCCACCGCAACACAGCCCTGCTGGCGCGGCTTGGCAATACCGAGCGGCTGTGCTACGCCTACATCAATCTTGCCGCGTTGTATATCAGCCGCAAGAAGATCAAAGAGGCGCTGGCACTCTACGAGGCGGGGAGCGCCATGACCATGACGTTGTTGAACGACGAGCTGCGCCTTTTGTTCGACTGGCATTTGGGTGAGACCTATGGAATGCTGCATCGCTACGAGGACGCCTATCGCCTGCTCGATCAGGCGCGCGATAAGGCGCAGGCGATTCAATTGGCGTGGGCGCTTCCCGGCATCGTCAATGCGTTCGGCACCCTCTATCTTCGACAGGGAATGACCGCGCAAGCCGCGCGCCAATTCGTGCATGTCCTCCAGGGGGAAACTTCGGATGCTCGGTTTGCAGCGGAGGCGCTGTATTGCTTGATGCTGATCTGGCATCGAGAACATGGCGCGCCGGATGGCAGCGCACCCACCATCACCGTGGCGCAGGTTGACGCGATCTTGGCGACGTATCGGATCGATCCGGCGCGCATCCCCGCGTTCAGAAACAGCGATATCGAAAAAGCGGCGAGCGACATCCAGCGGATGCTCAACCTGACCGCCAATAAAGCACTAGATGCCATCTTGAAGGCGCTGATGGCGTGGAATGATGCGCGGGGGATGGCGTAAAGCAATCTCAGTTTCAAGCACCCTGCCCCTGACCCGCTCGCTGGTGTAGAGAGCGGGTCAGGGGCAGGCGAAAAAAATTAGGGGCAGGTACCCGTGTGACCCATTGGGCAGGTGATGAGCTGTGGTTGGCTGTCTGCCTGCACCGCCACGCGCGAGAGTGCCACCGGTGCGTTTTGCGCCACGAAATAGCCGCCCGCCGCGCCGAACAACAGGGTGAACAGCGCCAGCCACTTGCCGACGAACAACTTGATCTGCTGCATGATTTTTCCCCTTTGGGATAGATGCTTTTGGATAGAAATTGACAAAATGAAGTCGTCCTGTTACGGTTGTTCCCGTGACAGCCTTTTGCCTGTTACTGATGTGTCGAGTGAGGGGGTTCGCGTCAGATACGCTTCTGCCCGGTCGCTGCTCTGCGCCGAACGCCCTCCCGATACCTTGCTTGGAACGCCCTCGAATGCGCCCCGATGCCCGTTGAATGTCGCTCCGCAGGTTTTTGTCTCGCCTACGTGTAAACATCATGGTATGGTATTTGGTCATATCTGTAAATTATTGAATAAACCCGAATTAATGCGCATAAAACCCCGAATTGATTCGGGTGCGCTTGATGCTAACGGGAGGACATCTGTCCACAGCCGCATCCCCTGCCCCGCTCCGCTGCATGGCGCGGTGTCGGGAAAATGCGGTGAAATCGCCCGCAGCGCGCGTTTGAACGTTGGCGCGGTCGCCCGTATACTAACCTGAGTTTTGGACAGGCTCTAAACCGTTCACCTCACCCCCCAGCCCCCTCTCTACGCAGTGGGGGGTCAGGGGGTGAGGTTCTTGAAAAGGTGTCCTCCCCTCAGCCACTGCGTGGAGAAGGGGTTGGGGGTGAGGTGAAGCGATCCAAAACTCAGGTTATACTAGGACATCAGATGAGGCATGGTGCGCCGTGCCGCTGCACACCCGGTTTCGACCACACGATAAGATGAGAACATGACCGATTTAACCACCCTGACCCTCAGCGCGGCGCTGACCGCGCTGCAAGCCCGCGAGTTTTCTGCCGTCGATCTGACGCGCGCGTATTTGGATCGCATCGACCAGCACGACGCCACTATCGGCGCTTATCTGACCGTCACGCGCGCGCGCGCGTTGGCAGACGCCGCGCGCGCCGACCAGATGCGCGCCAACGGCGACACCGCGCCATTGTTGGGCGTGCCGCTGGCAATCAAAGATGTGCTGTCTACGGCGGGCATCGAGACGACCTGCGGATCGCGCATCCTCAAGGGCTATGTGCCGATGTTCACCGCGACCGCCGTCCAACGCTTGCAAGCTGCCGGCATGGTCATGCTCGGCAAGACGAATATGGACGAATTTGCGATGGGATCATCGACCGAAAATTCGGCGTATAAGACCACACGCAACCCATGGGACACGACGCGCGTTCCCGGCGGCAGCAGCGGCGGATCGAGCGCAGCGGTGGCGGCGCGCATGGCGGCGGGCGCGCTCGGTACGGATACGGGCGGCAGCATCCGGCAGCCGGGCGCGTGCTGTGGCATTGTCGGCGTCAAGCCGAGCTATGGGCGCGTCTCCCGTTATGGGCTGGTGGCATTCGGCTCGTCGCTGGACTGTGCGGGTCCCATGACGCACACGGTCGAAGATGCGGCGCGCCTGCTGCACGTCATGGCGGGACACGATCCGCTCGACTCTACGACGCTGGATATGCCCGTGCCGGATTACGTCGCGGCGCTGACGGGCGACATGAAGGGGTTGCGCGTTGGCGTGCCAAAAGAATATTTCATCGATGGGATGCAGCCAGAGGTCGAGCGCGCCGTCCGCGCCGCCATCGCGCACATGGCGACGTTGGGCGCGCAGATCGTCGAAATTTCGATGCCGCATACCGACTACAGTTTGCCCGTGTACTACATCATCGCGCCCGCCGAAGCCAGCGCAAATCTCGCGCGCTACGATGGCATCCGCTTTGGGCAGCGCATCGACAAGGGCGATATGTGGGACACCTACAAGGCGACGCGCGGACAGGGTTTTGGCGCGGAGGTCAAGCGGCGGATCATGTTGGGGACGTATGCGCTGTCGGCGGGCTACTACGATGCGTATTACGGCAAGGCGCAGCAGGTGCGCACGCTGATTCGACGCGATTTCGACGCGGCATTCGAGCAAATCGATGTGATCGTCGCGCCCGTCGCGCCGACGACAGCGTTCAAAATCGGGGAGAACACGAACGATCCGCTGAAGATGTATCTCGAAGACGTATTCACGCTGCCCGCGAGCCTAGCGGGCGTGGCGGGGATGAGCGTGCCATGCGGCTATGACGAGGCGGGGCTGCCCATTGGCTTGCAGCTCATCGCCGCGCCGTTCAACGAGGCGACGATGCTGCGCGCCGCCCATGCGTATGAGCAGACGACGAATTGGGGCGCACGGACGGCGATGGCGGGGTGAAACGGTGAAAATCACCGATCATCCTGATCTTGATATTCTCCGTATCTTGTTGAGTGATAACCTGATTGAAGAAAACGACGAGTCCAATCCGGGAACGATTCTGGCTTATGACAGCGCGGGCAATCTAGTCATCCGTCAAGAAAGTAAATAAAAGCAACCTCACCCCCCAGTCCCCTCTCCGTACCGGAGAGGAGGAGATAGCCCACCAAACAACTCCCCCTCTCCGTACCGGAGCTGAGGGTGTTGGGGGGGCAGGTCAATGCGCGAGCAACTCAAACCTGTCCTTTCCAGTATGGAGCGAGGATTGGGGAGTCAGGTGAGCTTGTAAATTGAGACCTCGTATCTTGATGCGCTTAACCCTGCACTTGATTTTGTGCAGCGTGACGAGCCGAAGGCGTTTGCGCTATAATCTTCTCAGTCAAGAAGATGGGATTGATTGCCATGCAGATCATCCAGCCTGAACGCGATGAAAGCCGCGCCACCAGCGGCAGCAAGGCGCGCGACCGGATCGAAGCGCGCCAGCGCCGCCAGATGGCGACCCCGCGCGCCGCTGCGCCGCCGCCGGACGCCGCGTCGGGAACCACGTCCGACACGGGGACGACCTATCGCGGCGCGGACGCGGGCGGTTATGTCCCGCGCGAACGCCAGAAAGAAGCCGCCGCGCAAGAATACGAGCGAACCAAGCACCGACCGCGCCCGACGAATCGCTATGACGTGTGGAAAATGCGCTCGAAGCTGGCGCGCCGCGATTTTTGGTGGTATCTGACGCGCGATACGCGCATCCTCCCCGCGATCATCGCGCTGTGCGTCGTATCCGTGTTGGCGTTCGCGGGTTTGCGCGCCGCACAGGGGCGCATCTTCCCGAACGTCTGGGCATTGGGCGTCCCGCTTGACAATCTGACCCTCGATGAAGCGGCGGCGGCACTCCAATCCGCGTGGGCGCAGATGCCGATCACGCTGGCGGACAGCGACCGCGTATGGCAGACGACCGCGCCCGCGATTGGCTTGCGTTTGGACGCGCGCGAGACGGCGGAAGCGGCGCGCAATGTGGGCATGGGCGGCGTGCCATTCGGCTACGCGATCCAGCCCGTGATCGAACTCGACCCGCTGACGGCGCAAAATTATCTGCTCGATATGACCGAAACCACGCGCATCGACCCTTACAATGCAGGTTATCGGTGGGAGGGGAGCGCGCTGGTCGGCGTGCCGGGCGCAGATGGGCGCTTCTTGGACGTGGCGCGGACGATGGCGGAACTGGAAGCGGAAACGCAGGATGTGGTGGAGGCGCGGCGGCTCGATTTGAGCATGTCCGTCTTGCAGCCCGACATCCTCGATTCGATGCCCTATCTCGATCAGGCGCGTCAGTTGGCGTCGCAGCCCTTCACGCTGACCGGCTATGACCCGTTCACCGACGAATATCTACGCTGGAATCCAGATCGCATCACGTTCGCCTCATGGTTGGAGGCGGGCGCGGACGGCTTGACGCTGCGTGAAACGCCGTTCGCAGAATTTTTGGATCAGAAATCGCGCGAGGTCAACGAGACCGATCCGCGCCGCTTCATGCAGCAAACCGACAGCTTCGACAAGCTGCGCATCGCCATCCGCGACGGTGTGACCAGCGCCCAACTGCGCATCCGCTATCGTTCCACGACCTACACCGTCGAGTCGGGCGACACGGGCTATCGCATTTCGCGGCGGACGGGCATCCCGTTCTACGATATTCAGCAGGCGAACCCGAATCGCGATTGGGAAGACCCTTTGTATGTCGGGGAAGTGGTCAATCTGCCGTCGCGCGATGTGACGCTGCCGCTCGACCCCGTGCCGAACAAGCGCATCGTCGTCAACCTCCAGAACCAGTCGATGATCGCCTATGAGAACGGGCAGCCGGTGTTCCAGTGGTTGATCTCGTCGGGCATGAGTACGGCACCGACGTTTCCGGGCGTGTACCAAATCTTGGATCACAACGAGGTCGCGTTGGGCAGCAGCTACACGTTGTGCGGCTCGACGGGCTGCGGCGCATGGACGATGTATTGGTTCATGGGCATCTACCAGACGGTGCCGGGCTTGATCAACGGCTTTCATGGCGCGGTGCTGCTGCCGGATGGACGGTATCTGGGCGGCGGCAACGTCGGCAACCCGTACACTTTCGGCTGTGTGATGGCGGAGAACGACAACGCCGAGGCGCTGTATCATTGGGCGGATCAGGGGACGATTGTCGAGATCGTGTCCAGCGAATTTTTGCCGCAGAGCGAACTGGCGCGCCAATTCTGGACGCAGAGCGTGAGCGCCGATACGCTGTAAATCAAGCTCACCCCCTCTGGATCGGCGGCAGGGGTGAGCTTGGTATTTTTCTTAGAACGGACCCCACGCCGTCCCGCCGCCCTGCCCCACCAGCGCGAATACTTGTCCGCTGGTGAGATCGCGCACGAGCGCGCCGCGATCAAACCGCTGAATCGTCAGCGAGACCGCCGCTTCTTCTAAGCGCGCGAAGCCGATGGTATCGCGCACGCCATCGAGCGCCTTCCAGACCGCGCCGAACCCGAACACCGGCATCCGCAAGCCTTCCGGCGCGCTCACGACCCAGCCCTGATCGGCGGGCGCTTGCGGCACATACCAGTAGCGCCCGTTGATCGGCGCAATCGCAATCGTGTAAATTTCGCCCGTCGGGACGAAGTACATCACGCCGCGCTCGAACAACTGCGAGGTGCCGACATAGGCGGCGGGCGGCTCGGTCGGGCAGCCCAACGCCGTCGGGATCGCCGGATCGCGCGACCAGTTCGCGCCAAAACCCGCATCGACGGCGATCAAACACTGCGGCGTCGGCAAAATTGTCAGTTGTTCAGATTGCAGCGTCCCTTCATAGCGGGCGATATCGACGTTGGCAGGCGCTTCGCCGCCGCTCGACACAGCCCCCAAGAACACGCCGACATAAATGGTGGGCGTGGCGGGGATCGTGGGCGGCGGCGGCACAGGTTCGGTCAAGCGCAGCACAGCGCGCGTGGCAGCACGTTCAGAGTCGCCGGGTGTCGCGGACAATTCAAGCGTCGCAAGCTGCTTGGGCATCGCGGCGCGCGCGGCAGCGTCCGGCGTATTCGGTGCGATCTCTGGCGCGGACGCAGAGGGCGCACAAGCGGCTAAACTGATCAGGATGACAGTCAAGGCGTAAAAACAAGCGGACTTCAACGCAGAGAAACACAGCGGAAAGAACGAGAATGCGCGCTTTTTTCTCGGCGTTGCATCGGTTTCAGTTTTTTGAACGATCATCATGTCGTTGGATCGCTGCTTGTCATTCATCTACGTCGCCTCCACACTCGACCAACAGTTCGCGCTCGATCATGTTCTCGAAGCCTGCCCCGACGAGCCGATATAGCCCGTAGCGGATGCGCGCGGCATCCGGCAGTCGCCGCACGCCATACGCATCCTCGACGACCACGCCGGGACGCCAATCGTTCGTTGCACTCCAGCCGTAAACGGGCGTTTCCTGATCCGCTTGATCGATCAGCGCGCCGTCCGCGTTCAGCAGATGCACGAACACCCGCAGCGACTCGGCGGGCGTCGTCCGCGCCGCCCAATCGATCTGCAACTGGATTGTAGCGGCGTCACACGCGATGCGCGCGTCCACGACGGTGATATCAGCGTCCAACCCCGCCGGATCGACGGTGCGCACGGGCGCATTGACCTGGATCAGATGCGGCGCGACGGCGCGCACATGAAAAGCGTCCCCGATGCGTGCCATCCACCAGTCGCGCCCGTGCTGAAAGCGCGTGTAATCGAATGTGACGATGGGGCGCGCGCCGTTAGTGCTGAAATCGGCGTTGTGATCGACCAGATCGAAGCCGCCGATCTCGCCCGTCACGTCGCGCGCGAAACCGACGGCGAAATGATGCACGCCCCACGGCAGCATCAGCGTCGCATCGGGCGGCACGCTGCGCGCCAACGTGATCGCGTCGAGTCCGGCGGGATCGCGCGTCAACGCTGCGATGAACGGCTGATTTTGCGCATAAAGCGCGATGCTGGCGATGGCGGCGGACACGGCAAAAAACAACCTCACCCCTCGCCATGTAGAGACGGGGAATGTACGCCGGGTGTTGATAGCGGCTGCAAAATCTGTACGCTCCGCATCAGCGCCCCCCCGTCCCACTTCGGGGTGCGGTGAATCAGGCACCAACCAAATATGTCCTCCCGTTCGAGACGGTCGGGGGGTAAGGTGAAATGCCAACAGCGCCCACCCACCCGCCAACGACAGCGTGACCATCAAAATCAGCGCCGACAGCACATCGGTATAGTAAAACACATGGAACGCGAACGCCGCGCCGCCCACCAACGCCAACAGGATTGCCGCGCGCCGCGTGTCACGCGCCCGAATGCCAACGAGCAAGCCGATGATGCCAAGCGCGATGCCGACGAGGCTCACATCGATGATGAGTACGTTCGTCACCAATTCAAAATTGGCGCGCAAGGCGTCCCATGTGGACGGCACGCCGATGAAGCGCGACGCTTCGCGCCCCAAAAACTGATCCAAGAAGCCGGACAGCGTTCCCGGATCGCCATAGACCCACGCCGCGCCCCCATGCGCCCGCAAGGGAAGATAGACGTAGGGGAGGAAGCCGATCAGCGCGAGCGCGACGCAGATAAGCAACCTCAAGCCCGCGCGCCACAGGGAGACGGAGCGCGAAAACAGCGCCCCCCACGCCGCCACGATCAGCGCGGGCGCTGCCAGTGCCACCGCGCGATGATGCGCCACCGCGACGCCACCGATCAACGCCAACCAGAACACGCGCCGCATCGGGAGGGGCGACCCGCTGGATCGTCCATCCGCCCGCCCGCTGTCCAGCCCCACGAGCAGCAGTAACGCCAAAAATACCAACGTGAACGAATAAATTTCTGGGATGACAAGATGGATCCATGCCGTCCGCGTCAGCGCAAAGACGATGGTCACGCCCGCCGCGATCCAATCGTTACGGGCAATGCGACGCATGAGCGCGAAGATCAACGCCAGCGCCACCATCCCCCACGCAAACGAGACCAGCGACGGCGCGGCGGCGGGCGCTGCCCCCAACGCGCGGAACCATGCCGTCAGGCTATTGCCCGTCATCACGTAGAGCGGATAGCCCGTCGCGTGCAGCGTCCCCCACGTATTCAGGACGATTTGCGTCTCGCCCGCGTCGATCATGTAGTAGTGCTGCGATCCGTTCGGGATCGTTTGCAGCGTCGGCACGGTCACTAGCGCGATGAGGACAAGCGCCAACATGCCAATGATGTAAGGTTGTCTGTTCATAGCGCATCAGCATAACACAAGCCGCGCACATGATCGCGCGGTAGAATACACGAGATATTCTCACAAAAGGATCGAACGATGGCGAAAATTGGTGAAAGCGCGCCCGATTTTGAACTGCTCAATCAAGACAATCAGCCCCTCCGATTGAGCGATTTGCGCGGCAAGAAGGTGATTATATTCGTGTATCCCAAAGCGGGGACGCCCGGCTGCACCGAGCAAGCGTGCGGCTTCCGCGATCAGTTCCCGACGGTTAGCGCCAACAATGTGGTCGTTTTGGGCTTGAGCGCCGATACACCGGCTGATCAATTGAAGTGGAAACAAGCCGAAAAGCTGCCTTATGATCTGCTCTCCGACCCCGATCATGCCGTGATGGAAGAATGGGGCGCGTGGGGACAGAAAACATCGTTTGGCAAGACCTCCGACGGCATCATCCGTTCGCACTACGTCATCGATGAAGAAGGCAAGTTCATCGATGTGCAATTGAACATCAAGCCCAAAGACAGCGTAGAAAAAGCGATCAAGGCGCTAGGATAGGGGCGTACCGCTGGCACCCCCGCTATCCCGGCGTGCGCATCATTCCGTCGTCGGCGTGGCATTTTCCGGCGGCGGCAGTCCCCACGCAAATACCGATCCGCCCGCGTCGAACAACAGCAGCAGGCGCGCGTCCGGCGTCCATGCCAGCGATGCAAAGCGCGTCGTGGCGGTTGGCACGTCGGCGCGCGCGACCGTCTGATCCGTGATGCGCGTCATGTCCCACAGCGCGACCGGCGAATCGATGACCGACGTTGCCAACAGCGCCCCATCGGGCGAAAATGCCGCGCTCAACGCGCTCCCCACCACACCGGGCAAGCGCAGCGGCAGCGGGATTTCGGCTTGCGTTGGCGCGGTGATCGCCGCCGTCGCTGCCCACAAGAACAAGCCTGTGCGCGCGTTGCCGCCGAGCAGATAATCGCCCGCTGGCGTGAACGTCAAGACTTCACCTGAGCCGCCCGTGCCATCCGCCGCACCCGCGTCCAAGAAAATCATCCGATCCGCGTCCGGCAGCCACAAACGCGCGTCGATGTTCGTGCCGACGGCGATGTACGCGCCATCGGGCGCGAACGCCAGCGCGCCGATGCGCACGGTCACATCGATGGAGTCGTTTTTGACCTCGGCAAGCTGCGTTCGCGTCGCCCAATCCCACAAGCGCACGATGCCATCCGTCCCCGCCGATGCCAACCTCGCCCCGTCGCGTGAGAATGCCAGCGCGGTCACGCCGTCGGTGTGCGCCTCAATCGTGACGCGCGCGCGCCGCTCCAGCCCATCCCACACGCGCACGCCGCCATCCGTCCCGCCCAACGCCAACCAGCCGTTTTCACTGTCATAGGCGACCACGCCGCCGAAGCGCTCATAGCCCGCGAAGCCATCGATCACGCCGCCCGTCTCCGCGTTCAAAATATCGACTTGACCGAGCGCATCGAGCGCGTATAGTTCGCGCTTGTCCGGCGCGTAGAACAGCCGCGTATAGTTCACGCGCGCCGTCTGAAACACCGCCGCGCCCGTGATCAAGTCCCACGCGATCACCTGATCGTTGTTGAGCGCCGCCAAGCGCGTGCCGTCCGGTGCGAGCGCCGATGTGAACGCGGTACTCGCGCCGGACGGTGGATCGAGCCGCCCCAACAGCGTTAAGCGCGGCACGCTGCCGCGTCCAATCGGATCGACGGCTTCAATCCACAGCGGCGCGGGCGCAGCCGTCGGATTACGCCCATCGTCGGCGGGCGGGCGCGTCGGCGGAACGGGTGTACCGGGCTGACACGCCGCCAACATTGCGATCAGCAATCCAACAGCAAAGCCGCGGCGCAGCATCATTCGCCCGGATCGTAGGTAGGTTCGGACGATACGTCGAGGGTCGGCGCGATAGGCACGTCGGACGTCGGTTCGGCGACCGCGCCCGTCCCGCTCACTGCCGTGCTGACCACCTCCATCAATATCGGCTGTGCGCCTTCGCGCAGTTCCATATTGCTGACGGCGATGCCATAGGTGGCGATCTGGTTCAAGCCGCATTCCCCCTCGAACGGCTCGACCTGCCCATTCTCGTTCAGGTCGATGCCGTCGATCATCGCCGCCGTCAGCGCGGTCGATTGTTCGCGTTGGAGGGCGACTTCTTCAAGCGTCGCCGCCGTCGCCATGACGATTTCGAGTTCGATCACCTCGTTCGCCCACCCGCGCACATTATCGACGCAGACGCGGATCAATTCGATCTGCGACTGCTGCGCGGCATTCGTTCCCGGTGCGGTGGCGGCATCGTCCAGTTCGTCGCTGATCTCTTGCAAAAACAAGAACACGCCGATGCCGCGTCCGGGATTTGCGCCGCGTCCGTCACCCGTATAGTCGTCCTGCGTGCCACGCAAGACGTTGATGGTGTGTTCCGCGTGGGTGTGCAGCGCGCCCGGCGTGGTCGAACCCGCTGCCAAGCCCGCGTGCTGACGGGCGATGCGCCCTTCGGTGATCGCGCCGTCGAGCAAGCTGCCGCCGTTGAAGCCGCTCAACGATGCGCTCAAAATCTGGCTCAATGCCGCTGGCACTTGGGGCGGAATCATGCCGCTGTAGACGATCTCGCCGCTCGGCATCAAATCGTTCATCGTGGTTTCGAGGCTGATCACAACCGCGAAATGATCGGTCGCCAAATTACGCACGTCCGTAGTCGTGTACGAGAGCAAGCCCTCGCCCAACGAATCGACCACCAATTCACCGAGCTTCAGCGGCGCGATTCCCGGCTCGGTAGACATCAACCACGCGACGTAAACGTGCGCGCTGTCCGGCGGACGCAAGCGCTCCGCGCGCAGATTGATCGTATCGCCCAAGTTAGTTGTCGTCCCGAAACTCAGCCGCCCATACGACGGCGCGAATGCGGGCAGCGCGGCGATCACAGTGGGGATGCGCGTTAGCAGTCCATCAGTCTGCGCGGCGATCAGCGTGCTAGGGTCAGGCGGCATGACCACGAGCTGCTCAGGGGGGCGCGAAAAGTTGAGCAGAATCACGACCAAAATCACGACCAACAAGCCGATGATCACCACCCCGACCAGTAAGATCAGCGGATTCCAGCCGGGCTGCGCGAGGATTGTGGGCTGAAGCGGCGACATCGCACCGGGTGGATAACTTGGGTTCGTCCCGTTACCGCTCATCGGATTGATATCTTGAGGAATGCCGCTCGGATAGGCGGCATCCGGTTGATACGGTGTATTCAACAGCGGCGTCAGAACGGGCGCGCGGGTGCTGGATGTGCTGCTGGTCGGTGGCGTCCCCACGCGAAAGCCTGTCCCCGCCGGATCGAGCAGGGTGGCAAAACCGTTTTCGTTGAGTGCGCTCTTGAAGTCGCTCAACAGCGCTCCCGCCGAGTCGTAGCGATCATTCGGGTCTTTCGCCAGCACACGGCGTATGATCTCGGATAAACGCTCTGGAAAATCTGGGCGGACGCTGCGAATGTCTGGCACGGGCGCGTTGATCTGCTTGAACACCAACTGCATCGGTGTGTCAGCCGTATAGGGTGGTTTGCCCGTCAGCATCTCATAGACGACCACGCCCAACGAGTAAATATCGCTGCGCTGATCGATGGACAAGCCCTGCCCCTGCTCTGGCGACATATACGCGGGCGTCCCCATCAAGCCGCCCGTCACCGTCAGCCCGCTGCCGCCCGCCTCGATGATCTTGACGATGCCGAAGTCCGCCAACAGCGCGAAGCCCTCGCGGTCGAGCAGAATATTGTCCGGCTTGATATCCCGATGGATGATCCCCTGCCGATGGGCGTAATCGAGCGCCGACGCCACTTGTCCGAGCAACCGCTCAACCTCAACGGGCGGGAGCGCACCATTTTTGCGAATGCGATCATTCAGCGATCCGCCGTCCATGTACGCCATGACCAAGTACAACACATCGTCTTGTGTGCCATAGTCGTACAGCGGGAGGATATGCGGATGCTGCAAGCGGGCAATCGTGCGCGCTTCGAGGCGGAACCGCTCGATGAACTGCTCATCTTGTCCGGGATGCGGCGGCAGCACTTTGATCGCCACATAGCGATCAATTTCGGACTGATAGCCCTTGTAGACCGTCGCCATCCCACCCTTGCCAATCAGCGCAGTGATTTCATATTTGCTCAATTTCCGACCAACGAGTGAGGTTGACACCGCAATTTCCCTTCAACATCTTTGGCTAGCGTGTGTAGTCATTTATCAAGAAAGGACTACAAAATATGCCCAAAGCAACCTCACTCCCCGATCCCCTTTCCGATATGGCGAAGGGTGACGAGCAAAGCGCGTCTTGGGGTGAGGTCGCTCTAACAATCTTCTTGACGAATGACTACGTGCGTCAAGAAAGTTCTTAAAGCAACCTCACCCCCCAGCTCCTTCTCCATATCGGAGAGGGGGAGTCGTTTGGTGGGCTATCTCCCCCTCTCCACTTCGTGGGGAGAGGTCGGGGGGGTGAGGTCGCTATCCTAAACTTCCTTCTTGCTTGTACTTAGATTGCATAAGCGACATCCAATTCATCGCGCAGACTGAGATAACTTTCGTAGCGCGACCGCGATAACGTTCCCGTCTCAACCGCATGGCGCACGGCGCAGCCCGGTTCGCGCCGATGTAAACAGTCGCGGAAGCGGCAGGCTGACACCAACGGCGCGATCTCGCGGAAGTAGCCGTCCAATTCCGATGGCTCGATATCCCACAGCGCCAACTGCCGGATGCCCGGCGTATCTGCCACGTAACCGCCTTCGACCAAGCGGATCAATTGGCTGTCGCGCGTCGTGTGAACGCCCTCTTGCGAGTAGTTGCTCACGGCTTTGACCGCACGCCCGGCGTCCGGGCTGATGGTGTTCAAGAGGCTGGTTTTGCCGACGCCGGAGGGTCCCGTGAAGACCGAAATCTTATCTTTCAGCAGCGCGCGCAGTTCCAGCACGCCCGCGCCCGTGAGCGCACTGGTGTAGATGATCGGATAGCCAATCTGCTCGTAGGGGGCGAAGGTGCGGCGCGCATCATCCACAAGGTCTATTTTGTTGGCAACAATC
Organism: Anaerolineae bacterium; assembly: GCA_034437055.1. Lineage (GTDB taxonomy): Bacteria > Chloroflexota > Anaerolineae > Aggregatilineales > Phototrophicaceae > Flexifilum. The sequence continues at coordinate 42,820 of DAOTUQ010000095.1, read as the reverse complement.
GTGACCTTCTCGATGCCAGCGCGTTCGCCAACGACCAAAAAGCGGTCGAGCATCTTCCAATTGGGCAGCGGCGCGGCGACGGCAAAGACAAAGAAGGCTTGATCGACGTTGGCGACAATTACATGTTCGCGCTCTGGCGACCCCGCACCGCGCGCGCCTTCCGTGCGGACTGCCCGCGAGATGACACCGACGCGCGGCAGCACATCTTCAATCGCGCCCGTGCCATCCGGCAGCGCGTCGATGCACACCCGGTCGCCAATCGCCGCGATATCCGACGCTTGCGCCGCCTCCATCAGCCGCCCACGCAGGCGACAGGTATACGTGACCCCATCTTGTGCTTCCACCCAAAAGAACCCGCTCTGCTCCTTGACGATCAAACCGCTCAATTGGCGCGACAAACACGCTCTCCCTCTACCCTGCACATTGTCTTTCTATTGTACACAAAATGACGAGTTGGCGGCGCGTTGAAATGATTACGTTCTCAGCCGTCCATTTAGATGTGCCGTCAGAATAAGAATTATGAAAATTATATGTAACATTCCGTAAGAAAAGCACTACAATTAGATGAAGACTCAACCAGTTCAATAGGGACAGCGATGTCAAAAGTGCCGCCGATCCGCGTCGTGTTAGTCGATGACCATGTGCATATCCATGAAGCGGTCGCGTTGGTCTTGCAGGCTGCCGCCGATATTGATCTGATCGGACATGGGAGCAATGGCAGCGAGGCGCTGCAACTGTGCGAAAGCCTGAAGCCCGATTTGGTCTTGCTCGATGTACTCATGCCGCAGATGAACGGGATCGAAACCGCCCACGCCCTGCGCCAACGCTTCCCGGCGATCAAGGTGCTGGCGCTGTCCAGCCTTCAGGACGAGGACACCGCGCGGCTGATGATGCGCGCCGGAATCGTGGGCTATATCCTCAAAAGCAGCCTGAACGCCGATCTGATCAGCGCCATTCGCGCGGTTGTGTCAGGCAGCATCGTCTTGGCTTCCGAGATCGCCGCTGAATTGTTCAACCCGACCGCGCCCGCACCGTCCGCCGATTTTCGGCTGACAGAGCGCGAACTCGAAATCTTGAAACAAATGGCAGCGGGCTTGAGCAACGGGGAGATCGCTGCGGTGCTGACCATCAGCGTCTCGACGGTCAAATTTCATGTCGCCAATATTTTGAATAAGCTGCATGTCGAAACACGCGCAGAGGCAGTTGTGCTGGCGGTGCGCAACGCACTGGCGTGAGTACGGGCGTCCGAAAGACGCCATTTAATTAAATTCCAATACCTATCCGATTAGACAGGCAAAAGACCCTCCCACTCGCCAGTTCATTGTGCAACCCACTCCGTCATACAATGCAATATAGGTCGTTGAAACGCCTAGAGGAATGATGAACAACATCGCACTTCCGCTCGTAATTTCCTTGCTCGCTATGGCAGTCAATATCGGCATCGGGCTAACGGCAGGGTAACACGGTCATTGGGCAACCGCTCGTCTCTGCCTTGGGTACATGGGCAGCGCTCGCCGCGCCATTTCTGGAGCAACAGCATGTGACGATGGAGTTGATCAGCACCGGTGAGACGCCGCCAAACTTTTTCGCGCTGAACATCAACCCGCTGCTGGATCGGGATAGCAAAGTACGTGGGCGCGTCTTTACCCTACGCGATGTGACCGAGCGTGTGGAGGCGGAAGAGCAATTGCGCAAACGCAGCACCGACCTCGAACAGCTCAATCGGGCGCTCGAAGTCGCGCGCGCTACCGCTGAAGAAGCGCGCGATCAGGCGCAGCGCGCCGACCAGATCAAGTCGCAGTTCCTCGCCAGTATGTCGCATGAACTGCGCACACCCTTGAACGCGATTTTGAACTTCACCGAGTTTGTCTCGTTAGGGATGATGGGCGCGGTCAACGAGCGTCAAAAAGATGCGCTTGAGAAATCGCTCGACAGCGCGCGCCATCTGCTCAACTTGATCAATGATGTGCTGGATATCGCCAAGATCGAGTCGGGGATGATGCATTTGTTCGTGGAGGATAACGTTGATCTCACGTCCGAACTGCGCCCGGTAATCGCCGCTACACAAACGTTGATTAAAGATAAAGCGGTAACCTTGATCCAAGATATCGACGTCGATCTGCCGTCCATCGTCGGGGATAAGCGCCGCATCCGCCAAATCATGCTCAATCTGCTCTCCAATGCCGCCAAATTCACCGAACAGGGCAGCATCACCTTGAGCGCCAAACGGCGCGACGCGGATATCATGTTCGCGGTGTGCGATACCGGTCCCGGCATCGCGCCCGAAGATCACAACCTCATCTTCGAGCCGTTTCAACAGACGGATCACGGCATCCAGCACATGAATGGGACAGGTTTGGGACTGCCGATCACCAAATGCTTGGTGGAGGCACATGGCGGCAATTTCTGGTTGGAGAGTCAGGTCGGTGAAGGCGCGGCGTTCTTCGTCACGCTGCCTATTCGTTCAGCGGCGCTGTTGGAGCAGTTGGACAAAGTGAGCCAAGAAAAAGCATGACCCATCCCCATATTCTGTATATCAAGGACGATCCGTCGAGCGGTGATGTAATGCGCATGTTGATCGAATCCAGCATCGGCGCGAACCTCACCATCTTCACGGACAGGATCGATTTCATGGCACGGCTGCGCGCGCTCATCCCACCGCCAACGCTGATCCTGCTGGACATTCAGATGCTGCGAGCGGACGATTTCAAGCTGGTGGCAGATTTGCGCGCTGATGCCAACGCCGCCCCACTGACGATTATCGCGCTGACCGACAGCCTGATGTGCGCGGAAGTCCAACGGTTGCGCCATGCCGGCTTCGATGGCGCCCTTGCGAAAACATTGAACATCAAGACCTTTCCCGCCTTGATGACCGTCCTTCTCAACCACGAATCTAGTTGGCACCTTGCCTGAAAGCGTAACCTCATGACGTTGAACAATAACCCAGAAAAGCAGCCAGCATCGGATCGCACGATTGTTTTGAAGAACCGCCGTTTGTTCTATATCGAGGACGATGTGAAAAATCGCCTCATCGTCCAGATGATCGTCGAGAGCGCGGGCGCGCGGATCGATTTCGAACGGTGGGGCTTCATCGAGATCGCCATCCCCAAGCTGAGAGCCTTCCACCCAGAGATTATCTTGCTCGATCTCATGTTTCCGATGAAACATACAGGGTATGATGTATTCGATGCGATCCGCAAAGTGCCAGAGCTTGCCTATACGCCCATCGTCGCCGTGTCTGCTAGCGATCCGAGCATCGAAATTCCGAAGGCAAAAGCACACGGGTTCGCCGGATTTATCGGCAAGCCGCTCAACTTGATGCGCTTTCCGCTTCAACTGGCGTTCATCCTTGAGGGCAATCAATTTTGGAACGATAGTGACTTGGAATAACCATGTGCGCCGTCCAGCGCACGGAAAGACAAACACAATCATGGCAGTCCATGCGTTGATCGTGGATGATAGTCGCACCAATGTCGAAATACTGGAAATTCTGCTGGCGCAGAACGGCATTGCATATACATCGCTCTTATCCACGCAGCTCTCGACGCTGCACCGCAGATCAATCTCGTCTTTCTCGATTTGGGATTTCCGAACGACGACGGCTTTGAGATTTTCACCGCTTTGCGCGCTGATCCGCGCCTCAAGAACGCGCCCATCGTCGCCTATACCGTTCATCAGAGCGAGATTGAGCGCGTGCGGCGGATGGGGTTCGACGGCTTTTTGGGCAAGCCGCTCAATATGAAACGGTTTGGGGAGCAGCTCCAGCGAATTTTGCGCGGGGAACCCGTCTGGGAAATATAATCGGACGTTGATCGCAGACAGGGAAGATTATCGATGCGTCCTTCGCACATCATCGTCTTGGCACTGATCGCGTGGCTGATTGCCGCCTTCAGCGCCATTTTTCTGCTCTTTTACGGCGCACAGCCGCTCGCTGTGGTCGCATTGGCGGCGGCGCTGCTGTTGCTGCTGGTCGGCAAGCGTCGCCAAACTTGGAAACGGTGGGGCGCGGCGCTCACGGTCAGCGCGCTCATCGCGCTGGAATTGGCGCTGGCGGCGTTCGGCTTCCCCTACATCGACCGGGCTGAAGCCGCCAACTTGACCATCAAAAACTTCTGTCTAGCGCCGATGGGCTGTCGCTTCGACGCCGACGAGGTGGCGGACATCATGGCATGGCGCGACGAGGTGATCGCGCGCGGGGCGACCTATCAAGATCGTTGGGTGATCGTCAACGAACAGGGCTACCCCGACAACGATCCATTCGACGCGGCAGCCCTGCCGCCGGATAATACGTTTCGCGTGTTGGCAGTGGGCGATTCGTTCACCGTCGGCTACAGCGCCGAACTCGGACACTCGTACATCGAAACTATCGAGCGCACGATCCCGGATGGGCTGCTGCTGTGGAACGCCGCATTTTCCGCCACGGGGCAAGAACATCAGGTCAGGGCAATTCGCGCGCTGGCACCGCTCATGCAGCCCGATTTGATCCTCATCACGCTGACCGACAACGATTACTTCGACAATCTGATCGCCATCGGGCGCTTCGTCGAGGTCAGCGCGCCCCAAACCGACAAAGTGAGCTATGTCGAACGATACGCGCTGGATGCCGCCTATAATACGTATACGGTTGCCGACGACATCGTGCGCTACCGCTTCTATGGCGTTGACGGCGTGAACCTGAACCGGGTGACGCGCTGGGTTCTCAATACGCGCATTGGCGCAGCGTTAGGACGCGCGATCATCCTGCCGGTGCTCTGTGAGCGCGATAATATGCGGGGGGCGATCTACGTCCACGATCCTGAATGTATCCGGCGGGCGGGCGATAGGATGAGCAGCGCGCTGCGTGACCTGCGCGCCACGTTGGACGAGGTTGCGCCCGGCGTGCCGGTCTTGGCTTTGATCATCCCTATGCCGACCTCGCCGCTCGTACTTTCCAACACGAGCGCCGTGCGCCTCAACGAAGTGAACATCCCCTATCTCGATCCGAGCGCGCTTCTGACGCCGGACGATTATCGCAACCCCAATCCCAATGACGTGCATTGGAACAGCGCGGGACACGAGAAGATCGGCGCGTGGGTCGCGGCGTGCATTGCGGAAATGATGGCTGCGGAGACGGTATGCGCCGCCGCGTCGCGCTGATCGGGACGGGCGCGTTCGCCGCTGAACACGTCCGCGCCATCCGCGCCTACCCAGAGCGCGTCGAACTCGTCGCCGCCGTCAATCCGAACGCCGACGAGGGCGCGCGTTTCTGTGCTGACCATGCGATTCCGACGTTCTATCCCGATCCAAGCGCGATGCTGACCGCCGAACGCCCCGATATGGTTCACATTGTCGCCCCACCCTACACCCACGTCGATCTGGCGCTGGCGTGCTTGGCAGCGGGCGCGCATGTGCTGTGCGAAAAGCCGTTGTGCGGCTCGCTGGCGGACTGGGATCGGCTCGCGGACGCCGAAATGCGTTCCGGGCGCACGCTCAGTACCATCTTTCAATGGCGCTTCGGCGCGGCGGCACAGCACCTCAAGCGGCTGATCGACGCCGGGACGCTTGGCGCGCTGCGCGTGGCGCTGTGCGAGACGTTGTGGTATCGGGACGCCGATTACTACGCCGTCGCGTGGCGCGGACAGTGGGAAACGGCGTTCGGCGGCGCGACCGTTGGATTGGGCATCCACCTGATGGATTTGCTGCTGTGGCTGCACCCTCATTGGACACACATCCACGCTTGGACGGCGACACGCGACCGCGCTATCGACGTCGATAACGTCTCGTTGGCACAGGTACAGTTCGCGGACGGCGGCGTGGCGAGCATCATCAACAGCGCGCTGTCGCCGCGCCAAACGACGCATCTGCGGCTCGATTTTCAGCGTGCGACCGTCGCAGTGAACGCGCTCTACCGCGCGGGGAACGACGATTGGACGTTCACCCCGCTGGATGGCGCGCTGTCCGACGCATGGACATCAGCGGACGAGGTTCGCGGCGACGGGAACAACGCCGGGGACGGTGACATCACGGCGCAAGTCGGCGCGCTGTTGGACAGCTTGGATCGCGGCGCGCGTCCGCTGGTGACGGGCGGCGAGTCGCGGCGGATCATCGAATTTCTGACGTGCCTGTACAAATCGGCGCGGACAGGCACGACCATCGCGCGCGGGTCGATTGCGCCGGATGATCGGTATTATGCGGCGCTGTGGGGTGGGGATTAACGACATTTTGACGCAGCGAAAAGGAAATTTCTTTCCGTGATCGCTGCGGCGCTGCGTTGAAGCTTGTTCCCCTCTATCCGGGTTGATTTTTGCGCTTGCTGCGCTTGAGATTCAACGTCAGCGTCAACCCATTGTGCGCGATGGTCATGCTGTTCGCGTCCATCGGCGTTTGCGTATAGGCGTTGTCATAATGCGGCGAGTCGTCCCACGACTGTGCCACCCCATCCAGCATAAACGGCGTCTCCCAGCCGAAAGCCAGCGTTTCGCCGTCCGGCGTCGTCCACGTCACGCCATCGTCGTCCGAGAGGGGCGCGTTTTGGATCACGTTGGCGCGGAACGTCGCAAAATCGCCATCGTCCGCCGTTCGACCGACACAGCACAGCCACGCCTCGCCGCGTCCGCCGCTCCGTAATTCTTGTCCCGCGTGGCGTCCGTTCGCCGTCAGCGTCAAGTCGCCGTCGCCCCACAGCGCGACATAGCCGTTCCCGACACGCGCAAACGCCCACCCGCCAGCGATGTGCCATTCATCGAATGCCGCCGTCGGGAAATAGGCGTGCGTAAAGTCCATGCCGATGCCCGCTTCCAGTCGATACAAGCAAATGACCGTCCGTCTGTGCATCCCGACGCGCGGCAGGCGCGCCGATCCCGCCCAAAAATTGGGGCGTGCGTTGCCGTGTTCTTGGCTGTTGCCCGGATACGTTGTGAACACCGACGCTTCGGGACTGAGCGTCGCTTGCCACAAATGTTCCTGTATCCCCATTGTGCCGGGCTGATAATCGAGCGCGGCGGACAGCATCACATCAGGCGTGCGCAGCGTGAGCGTCGTCACGTCCCACTCATCGCCGCGCATATCGAATTGGGGGCGGAACTGCCCGCGCGAACGCGCGCGCGTCACCAGCACGCGATCCACATCCGCGCCGATTTGCTGGATCACATCTGGCACGCGATACTGCACCGCCAACGCCAGCAAGCCCGTCGCGCGCGTTTCGCCGTTGAACAGACCCATCCCCCACGCGATCCGCCCCAACGCCGACGTATTCTCGACGCGCGCCGATTTGAGCGCCGTCACATAACAGCGCCCGTGCGTGCTGCCGAGCGCGCCGCGATACGATTGGCACGCCAGCATGAAGAAGATTTTATCCAGCAGCGCCGTCGCCATGTCGCGCGGCTGTCCCTGCAAATCGAACTCTGCCAGCGCCAACATGGCGAACGCATCGAGCGTCAAATAGGCGTTGCTGTCCCATTCCGAGAAGTTCCCGCGCAGCCGCCGCCGAATCCAATCTTCGACGCGGGGGCGCGCGCGTTTCATCTGTTGGTCGCCCGTGCGTCCGCTGTTGGTGAACTGTTCGCGCCGCCAGAACTGCCCGGCGAGATAGGCGGCGACATGGAATAAGATTTGATGATTTTCGGTGAAATAGCACATCGCATCTAAGCCCGGCTCATCAAGCCAGTATTTGAAGCCCAAGAACGCCGCCTTGATGCGTTCGGCATCGGCGGGATGCAATTTTGAGTTGTCGAAACGATATAACAATGCCAGCAAACCAATCGCGTAGAAATCGGCACAGTCGTAGCGATTTTCCATGAAGTGACATGCCAGCGTGACCGCTTCTGACGGCACGCGCTCGATTTTGCGCAGCGTCAGCGCCGCCATCGCCGCCAGAATGTCGTAGGGCATCGCCGCGAGATGTTCGAGCGCCTCGCGTTTGCGCGCGTCATAATCGCCGTAGGGCTGCGCGCTGAACGGCTTCGCGCCCGCCCACAGTTCGCGCTTGAGTTCGATGGGCGTCCCATCCGCCGGACGCAGATGCAGCAGCAGGCTGTTTTCGCCCGGCATCCCGGACATGCCCGCTGTCACGTTCGCCATGATCGGCAGTTCGCCGCGCTCGCCCGCCGTCAGCGTCAGCCGCGCCTGACTTTGCGGGCGCGCTAGCGTCCCCAACTGCGCGGACACGTTTTCGGGGATTGGCAGTTCGACGTCGGCATCGAAGGTAAATGCCGCCCCCTCCCCACTGCGTTGAGAGGGGGCGAGGGGCTGGGGCGAATACTCCACATAGCCCGGCAGCGTCGGAAACGCGAACTGCTTCACGTTCAGCGCGTTCAAGCCCGCTTCCGCGCGCTGCCATGCGTCCGCGTCCACGTCGCCAAGCGGCAGCCGCACGCGGATGCGTTCGCGCGCGTCGTCCGTCAGTCGCAAGCCGAGCGCCAAGCGCGCCTCGCGCCAGCCGACCATCTCGCCCTGCAAATAGAGCGCGTTCTGTCCGGCGCGCAGTGCTAACGCCACGGGGACACGTCGAATCGCCACATAGCTGAACTCGTCAGCGTTGTGCGTGTGGAGCGTCCCATTGAGAAAGACGCGCGCGGGCCCAATCGTTTGCACTTCCGCGCGCAGAATCATCGGCGCGTCAACGTCGAGCAGCGCGAACAGCCAGCCCTGCATTCGCGTCGGCGTGAAATTGAAGCGGCTGAAGTCTGCCGCGCCATCTTCCTCGACGGCGGCATACTCCCATCGTTTGCCGCCGATGCCGTCACCGTGCAGGACGGGATGCTGATCCGGCGGCGTCCATGCCAGCGGCGGCAAGTTGCGATAGACGCGCAGTTTCAGCGACTTGGACGCCTGTGACCACGCCCAATAATTCAGTATCCAGCGTCCGCCGCCGCTGAACGGCGCGCGCACGGGATCAACGATGCGCTCTACGTTTTCCAGCGACGTTGTGATGACGCCGCACGTCAGCCAATGCCGGATGAAGCCGTCGGAGTCGGGTGTATAGGTTGCAAAGTTCATCAACAACAGCCCCTGTGAAAGTGACATTTATGGGCGCAATTGTAATATACAGTTCAGATGCTGCAAAAGTTCATTCATTCAACGAACGTTTGTGCATATCGAACAAAGGTTCTTGACGTTACAGGTCTTTTGCTCTAAAGTTAGATTGATTAACGACATTCATTTGTTCTCGCCATAAGGGGGCTTCACCATGATTATGCCAGTGTTGACCGTGAGCAATGTGAACGAATCGATGGATTACTTCAGCGAAAAACTGGGCTTCACCAAGCATGACGCGATGAAGACGCCAGAAGGGGTGATCTTCTTCGGGTTCGTCGGCATGGGAACGGATATGTTGGCGCTCGGTGTCGAACTGGACGGATCGGGCGCGGTGCCGGCGAACGCGGGAGCGGGCATCGATCTGATGGTGTATTTGCCAGAGGGACAGACCATCGATGCGCACTACGAGCATGTGAAGGCGCATGGCGTGGAAATCACGCACGAACTGCGCACGGAATATTGGGGCGACCGCGTGTACTCGATCAAGGAGCCGCACGGCTACCTGATCACGTTTGCGCAGACAATCAAGCAAACATCGATGGAAGAAGCCGCCGCCACGCAGGGCAACACGGTCGTGCCGAAGGCGTAAGGGCGACTCCCGCTCCACGTGGTAGGCGATGGCTGCCCTACCCGCTGTGCGTATGAATGAAGCGAAATAGAAGCCAAACCATGTCGGGCTTAACGCTGGCACATCCGTGAATGGGCGGGCGTTCCAGCGATAAGCCCCGACATGATTTGACTTTGTTTTCGGAAATCCATTAGCGGTGAGTCTCGAACGTGATGCGCGGCGCGGGATAGCCGTCATGCAGCGTTTCGGCGTTCGTCGTGATCTTCCCCGCGCTGTTCCGCCCCGCCGTCAGTCGGAGCGTCGTGTACGCCCCACGTTGATAGCCAATCGTATCGCCATCATCCGTATACAGCGTCAACGCACCATCGACATGGTGTACGAAGGCATGAGCCGTCACCGCCGCGGGGTCGCGCGGTTGATCGCGCAGTGGAATGATGCCGCCGTCGCGCACGAACAACGGGCAGCGATCCAGCGGCGCAGCGACGTCGATTTCTGTCCCGCCTGCGTGCCATTCACCCGTGTACCAATCGCACCAAGCGACACCCGCCGGCAGATAGACGCGCCGCGTCCGCGCGCCCGCTTCGAGGATCGATGCGACCAGCAGATGCGATCCAAGCAGGAAATCGAACGATTCGGTCGCGCAACGCGGATCGTCTGGGAACTCGTAGACCAGAGGGCGGATCAGCGGCGCGCCCGTCGCATGTGCCTGCCACGCCAACGAATACAAATACGGGATCAGGCGGTAGCGGAACTGGATCGCGGCGCGGACGAGGGGCAAAACGTCGGGATACATCCACGGTTCATTGACGTCGCCGCCCTTCCACGAATGAATCGTGAAACGCGGCTGAAATACACCGTTCTGCACCCACCGGACGAACAATTCCGGGTCGGGGAGCGCCCCGTAAAAGCCGCCGATGTCGTGTCCGATGTGCGGAATCCCCGACAGGCTCATGCCCAAGCCCATCGGAATGTTGTATTTGAGCGTGTGCCACGATGTTTCGTTGTCACCCGACCACGTTTGCGCATACCGCTGCATCCCGACTGTGCCAGAGCGCGTCAGCACGAACGGACGCGCATCGGGGCGGTGTTCGCGCGCGGCGTCCCACGAACAGCGCGCCATCAGCAATGTTTGCAGCGGACGCGCCATGCTGATGGGGATGGCGCGCCCAAATCCGGCACAGCGCGCGGCGTCATCCCAAATTTCAAACTCGTTGTTGTCGTTCCACGCCGCATCGATGCCATAGGCGAACAAGGCAGCCTGTACGCGCGCTTTCCACCAGCCATAGCCCGCGTCGGCTGTGAAATCGATGTACGCGCCCGCGCCCGACTCGAACGCGCCGCCGCTCCAGAAGCGCGCCGACGCGGGTTCGTCCATGTCGGCATCTTGGATGAAGCCGCCCGCCGCGCGCACGGCATCGTAATCGGGATGGGTGGTCAGCAGGTATGGCTTGATGTTGGCGGCGACGCGCAGCCCGCCATCGTGGAACGTCTGCACCATCGCGGCGGGATCGGGGACGCGCGCGCGATTCCATGTGAACACATTCCGCCGTCCCGCTGCGTCGAGCGTGTAGCCGGACGACAGATGAAAGCCATCGCACGGGATATCGTGCTGTTGGCACAGTTCAACAAACTTTTTGAGCTGTGCTTGCGCGTCCGGCGCTTCGGTATAGGTCATGGTCGAGCCGAGATAGCCGAGCGCCCATTGCGGCGGGAGGGCAGGACGCCCAGTCAGCCGTGTGAACTTTTCGACCACGCCGGGAATGTCCGCGCCGTAGATCAGATACAGATCGATATCGCCGTCGTCGGCTTGATACGAGCGGTAGAAGCCCCAAAAGGCGTCGATCTCGCGCCCCATGTCGAACACTGCGGTCGCCAAATTATCGTAGAACAGCCCATATGCCGTTTGCAGCGTTGGGATGAATGTGATGTAAAACGGGACATGCTTGTAGAGCGGATCGCCCGTCTCGGCGTTGTAGCCGAGCGCATCGACGTTCTTCATCTGCATTCGCAGCCCGCGCTTGTCCAATGTTCCGGCGCGCTCGCCGAAGCCGAAGTAGTGTTCGTCCGAACGCCGCTCCATATAGTGGAACACCGAACGCCCCGCGCGGTCGTAGCCATAGGCGCGATGGCGCAAATCGGCGGCGAATGCGCGTCCGTCAGCGTCCTGCCACGCGATGCGCGCGTCAGCCAGATCGAGCGTGAGCGTCAGCGCGTCGGTACGCACGCGCACCGTCCCATTGGCGCGCGTGACGGCGTGGTTGGGGCGCGGGAAGGGCGTGAGGTCGTCGCGCAGGCGTCCCTCGCGCGGGGTATCGCCCCCATCGTAGCCGACGACTGTCCACGTCCGATCCAGCCGCGCCACGCCGTCGGGGCGGACGCTGACGCGGATCAGATCGTGATCCAACACATCGATCCGCAGCAATTCGCCGTGCGATCCCGCGAAGGACAGCGGATTGTCCGCGTCGGGCGTCAACTGCTCAAGCGTGATCGGACGCATCTCGACGTTACTCCTTGTCTGCAAGGTTAGCGCGCGCTATACCCAAAGCTCATGCGTGGTGTGGCATCAACGGCTGGCTTGGCGCAATTGGCGCGCCATCAGCCGACTTTTGCAGCCACCTCGACCACGCCGGGAATCTGCGCGATCTGCGCCGCCAGTTCCGCGACATGCTCACTGTCGTCCAACTTGCCCGTCAGGATCACGATCCCATAGATCACATTGGCGACCACGCCATCGACGCCGCCCAAGACGCGCCCTGCCGCCCGTTGCAGACTTTCGTCGTCGTAGAGCGCCGCCGCCGTCACGCCGCGCACACCCTCGATCTGCGCGAGGCGGTCGAGCAGATAGCGCATCGTGATCGGCGTGCGAACGTGTCCCGTCACACTGATGACACCCTGATTTGCCGTGACGTTGATACGTCTGCGATCTTGTCGCAGCGGCGGATAATCGATAATCAACTGCCCGAAATCATCGAGCAGTTCGCTGTCCGGTCGAACGTCGCTTTGCGCCATCGTGTCTTGTCCTTTTGTGCTGCATTTCGTTTCAAGTATGATTATAGCCAAGAACTATCAGCTTGAGGTCAAAAGCGATGATCACTCATCCCACCACGACTGAGACCGCGCCGCCCGTCGGCATGTCGCTCGAAGATTACCTGAACATCCCACTGGAACGCTTTGAACTCATCGATGGGGAGATCGTACCGAAAATGCCAAATACCGCCGGACATGATGCAACGCGCGATATTTTACTCTACGCCATTAAAGCAGCGAATGCAGGCTATGTTACGGCTGAAGTCACGTTCATTCTGCCCGACCTGCAAGATCGAAACTGGGTCAAAGGCTCGCGGATCCCCGATTTACTCTTCTTTCGTCAAGATCGGTTGGATGCGTATAAAGTTGCCAATCCCGATTGGAGAGATCGTCCTTATGCTTTACTGCCCGATCTGGTGGTCGAAATCAAGTCGCCCACTGACCGCAATCGTGACGTATTGGATAAAGTCCAACGCTATTTGAACGATGGTATCGCCTCGGTTTGGGTGATCGATTTGAACAAGCAGCGGGTTTATCTTTATCAGGTGGATGGCGATTTGGTGACCACATTGAATGACAAGGATACACTAGACGGCGGCGATCTCATTCCCGACTTCAGCATCGCGGTGGCGGCGCTGTTCGCGTAGCGGTGTCGCGTTTGGTGCGGCATTTCGTTTCAAGTATGATTATAGTCAAGAACTATCCGCTTGAGGTCAAAAGCGATGATCGCTCATCCCACCCCCCCCACGACTGAGACCGCGCCGCCCGTCGGCATGTCGCTCGAAGATTATCTGAACATCCCGCTGGAACGCTTTGAACTCATCAACGGGGAGATCGTACCGAAAATGCCAAACTTTCCGCGCCATGACAATATTGGAAACATGCTGCGCGATACCATTCAAGATGCCATGCGTGGCAAAGACATTGGATTTGTGACGCGCGAATGGACGTTCGTCCTGCTTGGCACGGCGCGCAAAAATTGGGTCACGGGGTCGTACATTCCCGATATCATGTTCATCCGTCAAGCGCGCTTCGATGCCTACATCGCGGAACGTCCGAACTGGTTGGATGAACCGTTTGAACTCGTCCCCGATCTCGTCATCGAAATCGTCTCGGTCAACGACCAGAACAAAGACATCCGCGAGAAGGTCAATCGTTATCTCAACGACGGCGTGCCGTTCGTGTGGGTAGTCGATCCGCGCTATCGGCGCGTCACGATCTATCGCGCAGAGGGCGATCCGACGACGGTTCTCACCGACGCCGATACACTAGACGGCGGCGATCTCATTCCCGGCTTCAGCATCGCGGTGGCGGCGCTGTTCGCGTAGCGGTGTCGCGTTTGGTGCGGCATTTCGTTTCAAGTATGATTATAGTCAAGAACTATCCGCTTGAGGTCAAAATCGATGATCGCTCATCCCACCCCCCCCACGACTGAGACCGCGCCGCCCGTCGGCATGTCGCTCGAAGATTACCTGAACATCCCGCTGGAACGCTTTGAACTCATCGATGGGGAGATCGTACCGAAAATGCCGCATTTTCCTGACCATGACGAATCGGCTGATACCTTGTGGCGCGCGCTGCAACGTTTGCTGGACAAGCATCCGCTTGGTCTGGTATCGAAGGAACGCACGTTCGTTTTACCGGGTACGGCGCGCCAAGATTGGGTAAGCGGGTCGCGGATGCCCGATTTAATGTTCATCCGTCAGGCGCGCTTGGACAGCTACATCGCCGCGAACCCCGATTGGCGTCAGCAGCCGTTCGCGCTCGTTCCCGATCTCGTCATCGAAATCGTCTCGGTCAACGACCAGAACAAAGATATCCGCGAGAAGGTCAATCGCTATCTCAACGACGGCGTGCCGTTCGTGTGGGTAGTCGATCCGCGCTATCGGCGCGTCACGATCTATCGCGCAGAGGGCGATCCGACGACGGTTCTCACCGACGCTGATACACTAGACGGCGGCGATCTCATTCCCGGCTTCAGCATCGCGGTGGCGGCGCTGTTCGCGTAGGACGGCAGGGCGCGCATCGGGCAAAAAAACGGGAATGGTGTGTAAACCCATCCCCGCTCAATACTCGATATACCGCTTCCACGAGTCCACCCCGCTGCCGATGGCAACGACCAAATAGCTTGTCCTCGGTGTTTTCGGCTCCCATGCCAGCTTCATGCCGACTTCGTTGGGCATCTTGTCGCCTTTGCGATGATTGCAGGCGTAGCAGGCGCACGCCGTGTTGACCCACGTATCTTTGCCACCGCGCGACTTCGGGACAATGTGATCGACCGTGAAATCGCTCTTGGACAAGATTTTGCCGCGCATGGTCGTTCCCGGCACAGCGGCACAGTAAATGCAGGTGAAGTTATCGCGCACCAGCACGCCGCGCCGACTCCAATGCGCGTGCCTGCGCGGAACATTGATATACGTCCGCAGGGCAATCACGGACGGGATCGGGAATTTGTCGCGCACGGTGCGCAAGAAATTTCCCGACTGTTCGATGACGACTGCCTTTTCTGCCAGCACCAAGTTAATTGCGCGCTGTACGGAAATGACCGACAGGGGTTCCCACGTATGCCCATTGAGCAAGAGTACTCGACTTTGCGCACCAGAAGTGGACACGATTTCTACCCTTGAAAACGCGCTTGTTTTCACAATCGGATCAATTATACATCGAAATTCAAACAAACGTTGGCGTTTAACGCCGATTTATCTGAAAAGCGCCGTAAAACCCCCGCCTTTAGGTGTGGGGAGTATGTCACTAAATCTAGACCATAGTTAACGAACGCGCCCGCATTTGTGGGGGTTTATGTGCGTATTACGTTGCACGCGGCGGGTTCAGCGGCATAATAGAGGCTATTCAAGCCGTTGCATTTCATCAGCGTACAGGGCGCGGCGCGCTCTGAGACCCCACGGGAGCGATTATGGCGATCCAATTTCGCAGCGACGACGATTTTCCGCGCCTCACCCAGATCATCAGCCGGATTCCCTCATGGCGACAGGATGCCAGCCGAATCGCGTTCATCGATCAGACGTTCGGCACGATGAATCGCGCTGACGATATCCGCTACAACTTGTATCTCAACGGCGATCCGCTGACGACAGCGATCAATACCGTGATGTTCCTGCTCACGTTTGGCAAAATCGACGCCGAGCGCGAAGCCCTGTCGATCTTGGTCAAGAGCGCGGTCAACTTCACCGGACAGGGGGATAATGCCGAATTTCTCAAGCGCGTCTTGAATGACATTGCGGATCAGACGAAAGTCCAAGCGGATCGCGCCGCGCCGATCCCGCCGCGCGTCATGGGCAATTGGAACGGCGAACAGGATGAACTGATCGTCCAAGAGAAGCTGATCGGGGACAATGCGCTGCGCCACATCAATATCCTGCTGCGCGCTATCGATGCAGCAAAGGCGGTCGTGCATATCACGCTGCCGACCGAGCGCGGCGATGCGTATGGCACGGGCTTCATGATCGCCCCCACGCTGCTCATGACCAACAATCATGTGCTGAAAGACGCGGCAGAGGCGGGGCGCGCGAAGTATAAATTCAACTTCGAGCGCGGGCTGGATGATAAAGTCAATGATCGGGATGTGCGCTTTGCCAAGTACAAGGCGGGCGGCATCTTCGAGACGCACGACAAGCTCGATTACGCCATCGTCGAACTGGACGACGTACCGCCGAACACGTTCACGCCGCTGCCGCTGCGCACAGCGATGTTCGATCAGTTCGCGGATGCGCGCATCGGCATCATTCAGCATCCGAGCGGCGAAGAAAAGCAGATTTCGCTGCAAAACAACCGCGTTGAATATGCCGACGCCAACATCCTGCAATACACCACGACCACGCTGCCCGGCTCATCGGGATCGCCCGTGTTCGACGGCGCGTTTCAATTCGTCGTGGCGCTCCATCACAGCGGCGGCAGCCTGCCCGAACCCGGCTCGACGCAGCGGTACAATCGGAACGAAGGCACAGCAATCGGCGCGATTGTCGAGCATCTGCGCGGCAACCAGCCGCAGGTCGTCGGGTCGCTGAAAATCGTGTAGGGCGGCTAAAGTAGGCGCGTTTCACCTCACGTCCTCGCTCTCCTTTCCGTAGCCGATCAGACGTTTGAACGGGCGACCCAGCGGGTTGCCCGTCCACCAACGAGGGATAATCTCGCTCGTTGAAATGCCGAGGATGCGGCGTGACGCGCTCTGATATGCCCATGCTGTTCACCCTTCCAGTTTGGTTTCGCCCCTACGCGCCCACCGCCCCACACGGTACAATTGTGCGATGTTGACATCCAAATCCACCACGCCACCCCTGCCCATCACCCATCCCATTCGCCCCCGGTCTGCTCCTGTGCGCATCGGGCGCGCGTTGGTCGATCTACTGACCGCAGGCGCGACGTTGTACGGGCTGGCGGCGCTCGTCTATTTGATCGCACGCTTCATTATTGGAGAACGCTGGCACGCAATCACGATTGCCAACAATCTGATGCCCATGCTGCTGATTCCGGCACTCCCCTGCACGCTCATCTTGCTGGTGACACGGCGGTGGCGCGCGACGGCGTTGATCGCACCCGGCGCGGCGGCGTTCGTCATCCTGTATGGTGGGATGCTGCTCCCTGTGTCGCTGCGCCAGTCCACGCCCATCCCAGACGATGTGCCAACGCTGACGATTCTGACATGGAATATGCACCGGATGCTCAACGACGCCGAACTAGCGACGGCATTGGCGCTGATTCGCGGGTCGGGCGCTGATATCGTCGCGCTGCAAGAGTTCACCCAGCCTGCCGACGATTATCTGACGCCGCGCTTGGGCGACATCTATCCCTATAACGCGCTGCATCCCTATGCGACCAGCGTGAACGGCGTCGGGCTGTACAGCCGCTACCCGATCTACGCCGACGAATATTGGGTGCGGCAGTTGGGCAATATGTGGGCGCAGATCGTGGTCAACGAGCAGTTGATCATGGTCTACAATGTGCATCCGTCGTCGCCGGGTATTTCGGTCAACACGCGCGTGCGCACGCTGGATGTGACGGATATTTTGGCGCGCATCGAAGCTGAAGAACTGCCGCTGTTGGTCGTCGGGGATTTCAACTTGACCGATCAATCCGACGACTATGGGCGGCTCGCGGCGCGCTTGCGCGATAGTTTCCGTCAAGCCGGAGCGGGACTCGGCTTGACCTTCCCGAACTTGGGCGCGACCAATCCGCTGTTGGGTTCGATCCCGCCCGTGATTCGCATCGATTACATCTGGCACAGCGATCACTGGGTGGCGGTGGAGGCGCGCGTCAACGAGTCGGCGGGCGGCTCGGATCATTTCCCCGTCATCGCGCGCTTGGCGTTGATCGACGCGAACGCCGGAGCGTAGGGGGCGACCCGCTCGTTCGCCCGTTGCCCGCGCGTGTCATGCCGGCTGCACGCTCAATCGTGGCGCGATTTTACACACAGTTTGCAGATTCCTCAGCATTCACTTAAGCGCGTATCCTATCCTAAAGTCAGTTAAGCGGCAGCAGTGTAGTTGATGAGAATGCCGCTGCATTGAAGATCAGGGAGAAAGATCATGCTTCGGAAATTAATGGGCAACCACGCCCGCGCGCTGTTGTTGGGATCGGCATTGGCAGTCAGTGCCGCCGGCATTGGCGTTGTCGCCGCGCAAGAGGCGACACCAGAACCACAGCCACCGATGGCAGAACGCGCCGGACACGGTTTCTTGGGCATTTCGATTGAAGACGCCGATGACAGCGGCGCGCGTGTGGTCGAAGTCCTGGCGGACTCGCCCGCTGCGGTGGCAGAATTGCAAGCCGGTGACGTGATTACCGCCGTCAATGGCGGCGCCGTGACGGATGCCCGCGAACTGCGTCGTGCAATCCGCGATTTCGACGCGGGCGCGGTCGTGTCGCTCGATGTGACGCGCGGCGAGGAATCGCTGACCTTCGACGTGACGTTGGGCGAGAACGAGATGATGTTCGAGTTCGCCTTACCCGGCAACAGCGACAATGGACGCGGCAATAACCGTGACCGCGACATGCGTCCGTTCCAGATGCACATCGGCGGCAGCGGACGCTTGGGGCTGACGTTCGTCACGCTCGATGAGCAGGTCGCGGCGGAACGCGCCGTCGAACTGACTGATGGCGCGCTGGTCGTCGCGGTGATCGAAGGATCGCCCGCTGCTATCGCCGGACTGCAAGCCGACGACGTGATTACAGCGGTCAACGGCGAACCCGTCGATGCCGAACGCACACTGCGCGACCGCTTGATCGCCTACGAGCCAGATGATGTCATCAGCTTGACCGTGACGCGCGCGGGCGAGACGCTGACCATCGATGCGACGCTCGGACAGCCAGAGATGATGGACGGAATGCCGTTTTTCGAGGGAATGATGCCGGGAATGCGCGGCGGGCATGGTTTCCGCTTTGAGATGCCGCCGATGGGCGAAATGATGCCCGAAGCAACCGTCATGCCGAATGCGTAAAGGCGACAACTCCGGTCATCTAACTTGACAAACGGACGCGAATCCGCTATCGTTTGGGTCATGACTCAAACAGCCGCTCGCCGCATGTGTTATTGTCCTCGCGTTGGATGCGAATCCACGTTCTAGGGGATGATTGCGCACGGTTGACGGCACACAATACCGCAAACGTAACCGCTCTGATCCTAGAGCGGTTTTTGTTTGTAGAAAACTTGAGTTTCAGATAGGCTCTAAACCGTTCACCTCACCCCCCAACCCCCTCTCCACGCAATGGAGAGGGGGTTGGGGGGTGAGGTGAAGCGATCCAAAACTCAGGTTAGAAAGGGTTCATCCGTGAACGCGACTCAGCGTTTAGAACTGGCATCCGACTCCGCGCCGCGCCTCGATCTCGGCGCATGGGGTCTGCGGCTGACGGCGATTATCTATTTGGGCGCGATGATCGGCATCCCGACGGCGGTGGTGTTAATCAAAGGCTTCGAGGGGGGAGTCGCGGCGTTCTTCGACAGCTTGCTGACCCCGATGGCACTGTCCGCAATCCGGCTGACACTGACGACGGCGCTGATCATGACGGTGATCAACACGGTCATGGGCGTCCTGACGGCGTATATGCTGGTGCGCTACACCTTTCCGGGCAAGGCGCTGTTCAATGCCTTCATCGATCTGCCCATCGCCATCCCGACGCTGGTCACAGGCGTGATGCTGGTGCTGTTGTACGGGCCACAAACCGCGTTGGGGTCGTTCATCGAGGCGCAGACCGGACAGCGCATCATCTTCGAGCCGCCGGGCATCGTGCTGGCGCTGCTGTTCGTGAGCTATCCGTTCGTGATTCGTGCGGTACAGCCCGTCCTGCTCAACCTGAGCATCAATCAAGAAGAAGCCGCCCAGACGTTGAGCGCCTCCGAATGGACGACCTTCTGGCGCGTGATCTTCCCTGTCATTCGTCCAGCGGTGATCAGCGGCGCGCTCTTGAGCTTCGCGCGGGCGCTGGGCGAGTTCGGCTCGATTATCATCGTAGCGGGCAATGTGCCGATGCGTTCGCAGACCGCCACCGTCTACGTCTATTCGCAGATCGAAGCGGGCGACATTGCAGCCGCGACGGGCATTTCCGCCGTGCTGATTCTGGTCGCGTTCACGATCACGACGCTGGTAGAGATTTTACAGGTGCGGGGGCGAAGCCATGCGCGAACTTAGACCGCGTTCCGCTGGCGCGTTCTTGTTGATCGCGCTGGTCTTGGGCTATGCGTTCGTCCTCGTGCTTGCGCCGATTGGGGCGATCATCGGCGGCACGTTGGAGCGCGGTTTCGCGCCTGTATTGGACGCCCTCGACGATCCCAACTTGTCACACGCGCTGCAATTGACGTTCATCCTCTCGATCAGCGCGACGACCCTCAACGTCGTGTTCGGCGTAATCGTGTCGTGGGTATTGGAGCGCCAGCGGTTTATGGGGCGGCGCTTGCTCAATCTACTGGTCGATCTGCCGTTCGTGTTCTCGCCCGTGATCGCAGGCTTTACGCTGATCGTCCTGTTCGGGCGCGGCGGCTGGATCGATCCGCCCTTCGCCATCGTGTTCGCGCTGCCGGGAATGCTGTTGGCAAAGATGTTTGTGTGTTTGCCGTTTGTCCCGCGCGAAGTCAGCCCGGTCTTGGCGACGCTCAGCCCCGAACCGGAGCAAGCCGCCTATACCTTGGGCGCAAGTCGTTGGACAACCTTCCGGCGCATCGTCCTGCCAAGCATCTGGGTCGGCGTGGTTTACGGGGCGGTCTTGACGTTGGCGCGCGCATTGGGCGAATTCGGCGCGGTGGCGGTGGTCAGCGGCGGGCTAGAGGGCATCACCGAGACGGCGACGATTTATATCTATCGCGCGCTGTCGGATCGCAACCGCGTGGGCGCATATACAGTATCATTGTTATTGGGTGGGATCGCCGTCTTGCTGTTGGTTGTCATGACATGGCTGCAAGCACGGATGAATGTCAATCGGGAACGGAGGGCGTATGTCCATTCAATTGAATAACGTGAATAAACGCTACAGCACCGCGTCGAATGCGCGCTACGCCGTCCAAGACGTATCGCTGGAGGTGGCGACGGGCGAATTGTTCGTTCTACTCGGCGCAAGTGGCAGCGGCAAAAGCACGCTTTTGCGCATGATCGCCGGTCTGATTCAGCCGGACGGGGGACGAATCACGCTCGGCGGGCGCGACGTGACGCATCTGCCGCCGCAAGCGCGCGATACGGGCTTCGTGTTCCAGAATTATTCGTTGTTTCAGCATATGACCGTCGCGCAAAACATCGCCTTCGGCTTGACTGTGCGCAAACGGGGCGTTGCGCCCATGAATCGTGCCGAACGCGAGGCGCGCGTCGCCCAACTGCTGCGCTTGGTCGAACTGGACGGCTACGACGAGCGGATGCCGTATCAACTGTCCGGCGGACAGCAGCAGCGCATCGCCTTGGCGCGCGCACTGGCACCGAATCCAGCGGTGCTGCTGCTCGATGAGCCGTTCGGCGCGCTCGACGTGAAGATTCGCGGCGGGCTGCGCGCCCGGCTGCGCGCGATTCAGCAGGAATTGAACATGACGACGATTCTGGTCACGCACGATCAGGAAGAAGCGTTTGAATTGGCGGATCGCATCGGCGTGATCGATCAGGGTGAACTGCTCGAAGTCGGTCAGCCGACGCAGTTGTATCGCCGCCCGACCCAGCGGTTCACAGCGACGTTTTTGGGCATAGCGAATCTGCTCCCCGCCCATCGCAACAGCCGCGCCGTCCATATCGGCGGACAACAGATCGCTGCGCCCGCCGGGACAGAGGCGCTCGAAGGGCAGAATGTCGATCTGATGTTCCGCCCCGAAGAAGTCGAATTGGCGCACAGCGTCGCAGATTTGCGCGGGCAATACGTCGGCGTCGGCGTGGTCGAGTCGGTCAGTTTCGCGGGGGCAATGGAACGCGCGACGATACGATTGATCGACCCGCTGCCCGATGGGGTCGCGGTCGGACATCCAGCCAGCATGGGACACCCTAGCGCGATGATTGCGACCGAAACAGCGGATATCGCACGTCATTCCACAGCCGAGTTACCGCTGATTCAAGTCGTGCTGATGCCAGGCGCGGCGCGCGCGTTGGAGATCGCGCGTGGTCAGCGCGTGTGCGTCGGCGTGCGCGATTACACGCTGTTGGCGAAATCGTAGGGGCGCCTCGCTGAGTCACCCAGATTTATCACCCGAATAACGGGCGACCCAGCAGGTCGCCCGTACCGCATGTGAATATGTTTTCGGATTTCTATTACGACCCCGCCACCGCGCCCACCGTCAGACCGCGTACCAGATACCGTTGGAAGAACAGCGCCAGCAGCATCGGCGGGAGCATGGTCACGACCGCCGCCGCGCTCATCGATTCCCATGCCACTTCGTACTGTCCAATGAAAAAGGACAGCACGACGGTCATCGGCTGTGACGCCGCTGTATTGGTGAAGATCAGCGGCACAAGAAAGCTGTTCCACGCGGTCAACAGCGCCACCAAGAACGTCGCCGTCATGCCCGGACGCGCCAACGGGATGATGATGCGCCAGACCAACTGCCAGCGCGAACATCCATCCACGAACGCCGCATCCTCGATTTCCGTCGGAATATCGCGGATGTAGGTCGTCATCAGCCAGATGTTCAGCGGCAAAATCAAGGTGGTCGTGATCAGCGTCAAGCCAACCAAACTGTTGATCAGCCCAAGCTGCGACAAGATGAAGTACAGCGCGATCAGCGATACCCAGATCGGCAGCGGCATCATCAACATGAAATAGAAGAACGCTGCGCCCTTCAGCCGAAACCGCATCCGGGCGAAGATGTAACCCGCACCCGTCGCCGCAACGGTCACAAGCGCCGCCGTCGTCAGGCTGTAGACGAGGCTGTTACGCAGCCCCGCGGTCATCAAATCCGCCGTCGGCAAGAAACCGCCATCGCGGTATTTGGGTCCCGTCGTGAACAGATCGATGTAATTCTGAAATGTTGGCTGGCTCGGAAACCAAACCTTATACGGCGAGGCGACCAGTTCGGCGCGCGTGCTGATGCTGGAGACGATCACCCAATAGATCGGCGACAATGACCAGAACAAGACGAGTGCCGAGAGCGCATACAAGAATGCCAAGCGCAGATTTTTGCGGACGCGCGTATTCGTGCGCGTCGTCGTCAAGGGCGCGGGTTCGCGCTCTAGGGTGCGATAGGTGGTCAAATCGTTTGCCCTTTCGCTTGTGTGCCTTGATTGTACAACCGCGCCAAGAAGATCACGCCGACGATCAATGACATGATCATGATCAGGTACGACAGCGCCGATCCGACACCAATCCGCAGATCGCGGAACACCAATTCATAGTTATAGAGCATCAGCGTTTTCGTGCCGGGATTGATCGCGCCGCCCGTTTGTCCGCCGGCGGTCAGCGTCCAAATGACATCGAAGATTTGGAATGCGGCGATGAATTCGACGATCAAGGCGACGGCGAACGACGGCAGCAAATACGGGAACGTGATCCGCGTAAAGCGCGCCCAAATCCCCGCGCCATCGACCTTCGCCGCGTCATATAACTCCGGTGGGATCGACTGCAAGCCCGCCAAGAGGATGATCATCGGGAAGGCGAAGCGCGTCCATGTCTGCACAATCGACACCCAGATCAACTGCGACGCGGGATTGCGCAGCCAAAATTGATAATCGTCGATCACTCCGAATTGATATAACAACCCGTTGAGCGCGCCATATTCGCCGTTCAATATCCAGCCCCACAAGAAGCCGTTGACGACGGGCGGCAGCATCCACGGCAAGATCGCCAATGTGCGTACCAAGGCGCGTCCCGGAAAGCGTTCGTTGAGCAGCGTTGCCACGCCCAACCCCAACGCCAATTCGAGCGGCAGCACCAGCACGACAATGGTCAGGCTGCGCCCTGTCACCGCCCAAAATTCATCGTCGTTCAACAGTCGCTCATAATTCGCCAACCCGATGAACTCGGTCGGGCGATTGGCTTGGCGCAAATTACGCGACGTGAGCGAGGTTCCCAGCGTGTCGATTGCTGGCACATAGATGAATAACGCCACCAATATGACGATTGGCACGAGGATGATCAACAAAAAAGCGCGGTCTTTGGGCAATCGCAGACTCATCCGTTCGGCGCGAGATACCCCTGCCTTTAGGCATGGGGCGGGAGAGCGCCTTGTCCTTTCAATGCTTTGAATTTCGAGGCGATTTATGCTGCACTTGTGCTATAAAACTGACTGCGAAAGTAAAACTGCAACCCACCCCCCAATAAGCCGTGTTTCTGCTCCAAACATTGGAGCGGGCGAATACCGCTTGCGAGACCATCAGTCAACGCGCTTGGGGCGCAAAGATCTTCGCCACGTTCAGATTGCATCAACGGGTCTATCACGACGTGCGCTTGGTGTCTAAAGTCGCCGACGCCGACACGTTTTGCAAACGCGGCGCGATTGCCTACGATGATCGACGGGCGTGACCACCAGCGATGGCGACGTGATGACGAGTGTAGTGATCGAGCGCAACGGCGTCAAGCATCAACGTCTCCGACGTGGGTTGCCGCGCAAGGGGACACGCGCCGCCAAACGCCACTTGAAGCAACTCGCGGGCAACCACCGCCGCTTTCAAACCGACGTGAACCACGCTACCCCTAAGCAACTCGTGCAATGCGCTGTACACGCGACTCGGGCGATAGCGGTTGAAGCACTGACGGGTATTCGCACGCGGTCTGGCGCTTGGGCGCAGTTGACCAAATCGACCTGATCATCCTCGATCTCAATTTGGCAGACAACGTTTCGGGGTACGATATTTTCAATCAAATTCGCGGTACGGGCTTGTACAAAGACGTGCCAATCATCGCGGTGTCCGCGTCTGATCCGGCGGCGTCCATCACCAAAACGAAAGAACGCGGCTTCGCGGGTTTCATCGCCAAACCGATTGACGATGTGCGCTTTCCCAAACAAGTTGCGCGCATCATTGCGGGCGAATCCATATAGGATGCGGGTAGGAAACACACGGGACACACAAGAAATCGAATTATCCTAGTGCAGGAAGCGGTCTAAAAGCTCATCCCAAGCCGTGCTTGCACAGCTTGGGATGAGTTTGGTTGTTCGTTATTCGTATTCTGCCTTCAAGTCGTTCCACTCTTGTGCCAGCGCGTCGATCACTTCGTCGGCAGTCATGCCGCCCGACTGCGCCGTTTGCAGGATCATTTCGCCGACCGTGTTGGTGAAGGGACCCCACCACAGCGCATAGCGCGGGAGTTGGTTGACACGCCCACTCTGCGCCGCGATTTCCTCGTAACCCTCAATCGCGCCCGCGTCGTTCAACGTCTGCTGCACCGATTGGCGCGACGGGATCAAGCCGACCGCGTTGTAGATGTCGGTCTGGTTGTCGGCGCTCAGATACCATTCGATGAACGTCCACGCTTCATCGGGCGCGTCGCTGGCGGCGCTGATGCCGATGGCGGCATCGAGACTCCACGTATTGCCCACTTCCGGCAGCGGCAGATAGGCTACGTTCGGCGCTTGCTGGCTGATATCAGGGTTGTTGCCGACGCGCACCGAGCCTTGCCAGCCCTGATGGAACACGCCGCTGCCGTTCCAGAACAAACTATGCTGCGTGGTCGAGCCAGACAGCAGTTCTGGGCTGATCAGTTCCGAACCGAACAGATCGAGCAGATACTGCATGGCTTCGCGCCCCTTCGAGCCTTCGTCCGCGAACACCGGATTCAGATCGGCGTCGAACATCGGGTCGCCCATCGACAGCGCGATCAAGTACCACGACCAGTCAATCGCGCCCATCGCAATCGGATATTCTTCGATGCCTTCGGCTTTGAGCGCCGTCGCGGCATTCCACACGTCAAGCCACGTCGCTGGCAGCCCCTCGACGCCCGCTTGCGCGTACTTCTCGGTGTTGTAGTCCATCATGACCAACTGCACATAGCTGGTGATGCCGTAGACGTTGCCATCGACCGTCCAGAAGTCGAGGCGGTCGATATCGTCGATGTCCAGTTCCGTCGCAGCGTCGATGTAATCGTTGAGCGGGAGCATGTTGCCCGTTGCCACGATGTTGGATGGGGCTTCTTCGGCGAGGAAGATCACATCGGCGGGTTCTTGTCCGCCAGCCGACGCCACTTGCACGCGGCTGAAAAGCTGATCGCTGGGCAGCGATTGGATTTCGACGGTGATGCCCGACTCGGCTTCAAACGCGGCGAGCTTGTCGGCATCCGGCGGGACTGCCCACGGCGGCGTCAAAAAGGTGATGGTCGTCCCTTGCCCCAAAACCGACATGCCCGGCACGATCAGCGCCAGCGCACACAGCGCGACGAATACAAAATGACGATTACGCATAGACTTGTTCTCCCATTCAACCTAGAGATGGCTAGATTGTAATCCGTTGTGCGCGGCGTGCAACACATTCGTGGTACGATGGAAAGGTTGTAATTCCTACCCACGTGAGGTTTACTATGGAAACCACCTTTCAACCCGCGTTCACCGTTTCGCTCACCGCGCTTCAAACGACGATGGAGCGCGCCTTTAAGGGTTATATCGCGGGCGATGTGCAGTTCACCCCCGCCGCGTTCGCCCATTACATCGCCCTATCGCACATTCATCTCGGTTGGAGTTTGATCGCCGTGCAGGACGAACAGCCCGTCGGGATTGCGTTCTTGGCACGACGCGGACAAACGACGCGGATTGCGGGCATGGGGGTCGTGCCAGAAGCGCAGGGGACAGGCGTCGGGCGGGCGCTGCTGAACGCGGTCATCGACCAAGCGCGCGCGGGTGGCGATACGATGCTGGTACTCGAAGCCTTCGAGGAAAATACGCGCGCCGTGCGGCTGTACGAATCGGTCGGCTTTCAGATCGTGTGGCGCTTGCTTGGCTTCAGCCGCAGCGCGGATCATCCGGTTGTCCCCGCCGACTCCACGTTATCGCTCGAAAACGTCGCTCTGGTCGAGGCGGGGCGCTGGCTGACCGCATGGGGCGCAGATGATCTGCCGTGGCAGCTTAGTGGTGCCACATTGACGCATTCTACGCCGCCCAACATCGCCTACCGCATCGGAGACGGCTACGCGGTGGTCTCGGCGCCGCCGAACCTCGCCTACCGCATCGCCATCCGCGCGCTGGCGATCCCGCCCCTGTTGCAGCGGCGCGGCGCGGGAACAGCGATGCTGGCGGCGTTGATCGCAGCGTTCCCAGGGAAAAATTGGGCTGTCCCGCCGCTCTGCCCAGAAGAATACGCGCCGTTATTCATGCGCAACGGCTTTGTGCGTGAGCCGCTGCATCAAGTGTTGATGCAGATGCAACTTTAAGTAACCTGAGTTTCGGATAGCTTCACCTCACCCCTAAATCCCCTCTCCACTGCGTGGCTGAGGGGACTGGAGGGTGAAGTTGCTTTAAGAACTTTTTTGACGCACTTAGTTCGGGTGCGATGGTGGACGCTTGGATGCAGCGTATCATCGCTTGCCCGCATGGTATTTCATCGATTGCAGCACGAACGTACTTTCCCCCTCATTGTGGGGCTGACAGCGGCGTAAATGCGTTATACATTATCATTGTGCGCCGCAATCGTTACCAACAGGGGAGAGAACATGAGGAAATCGTTGAATCAAGACCAAATGCGCGAGATCGCAGACTTATTTGCGAGTGTGATGCCCAGTGATACGAAGCGCGATGCGATCCTCGCGCTGGCGTTCAGCCGCTACCCCAAAATGCTTGGGAGCATTGATCGGAGCGGCGCAGGCTTCATTTTTTCGGTTAATCTGATCGCGTTTTTGAATAATTTTGGCGATGTCGAGCGTGATGTTCCGGCGCTGCGCGTGATGATGGAGGGCGTGCGCGATTCGCGCCAATTGGGCGAGGATCAACAAACGCGCATCAACGCGCTGATCGCGCAGATTTTCGATGGCACACCCTCTGCAAGTCGTCCCGGCTCCACAGACTCCCCGCAAACTGCCATCACGCTGCCAACGGCTGAAAAGATCAAAATCTTGTTCATGGCAGCGAATCCGCGCGATACGGGACGCATCCATGTTGATGAAGAGTTGAACCGCGTGGACGATGTACTGCTTCGCGCCGAACTGCGCAATCGCTTCGAGTTGATCGGCGCGCCTGCTGTCCGCGTTAGTCAGCTTCAAGAGTTTCTACTGCGTTACAAACCGCAAATCGTCCATATCGCCGGGCATGGCAATCCAAACGGCGAATTGGTGTTCAACGATGAAATCAACAATGCGCAAACCGTCCCGATCAAGGCGCTGGCAAATTTATTCAGCATCTTGAAGAAGAATATTCGCTGTGTGGTGTTAAACGCCTGCTACAGCGAAGCGCAAGCAGTGGCGATAGTCGAATCGATTGATGTCGCGTTAGGCATGTCGGTTCCGATTGGTGACAATGCGGCGATTCAATTTTCGTCCGGCTTCTATCGTGGACTGGCTGCGGGCGAGGATGTGCCAACCTCATTCGCGCTTGCCAAGAATCAGATGGAGTTATCGGGACGCATGACTGAGACCACCACGCCCCAGATCAAATATCGCGCGGGCATCAACCCAGAGCATATTTTCAAGGTTTAGCGTGTTGCACGCTACGCGCCGCCGCCGCAAATCGCCAAGACCAAGCGCAGCGCGGCGTCCACGCTGGCGCGCTTGTTGGCGAGGCGGTCACCATCCCAAAGGTAACGCTGCACCAGCACCTCATCCGCGATGATGCCATCGCGCGCCGCGACGCCGATATAGACCAAGCCAACGGGCTTATCCGGCATTCCGCCATCGGGTCCGGCGATCCCCGTCACGCTGATGGCGATATCGGCGTCGAAGCGCGTCAATGCGCCGCGCGCCATCTCGTCCGCCGTCTGGTGGCTGACCGCGCCGAAGCGTGCCAATGTCTTGGCGCGCACACCCAACAGCATTTGTTTCGCCTCGTAGGAATATGCCACCACGCCGCCCGCGATATAGGCGGAACTGCCCGGAATATCGGTCAAGCGCGAGAGAATCAGTCCGCCCGTACACGACTCCGCCGCGCACAGGATCCAGCCACGCGCGCGCAGTGCCGCGCCAACGCGAAGTTCGAGCGTGTACGGGTCGAGCGGATCGATTTCGTCGGTCATGGGGTAACGTCCTCTGTAAGGGCGCGCCGCTGGCACGCCCGCCATTAAATTTTCATCGTCGCGCGCCGTGATGTCGTCCTACGAAGCAGCCGCGCCCACCGTCAAAATCATGTTAGCGCGGATCGACTTCCGGTGTAGCGACGGGCGGCGGCGGCGTTTCTGGATCATAACACAGCGTCTGCTGGAAATTTTGCGTCGTCGGGAACAGCTCGACATCATCGACTTGCAGCCAGCCGATGCCGTCGGCGCTCGACGCATAAATCGAGATGTGCGTCGCGCCCCACGTTTCGCGCGTGCTGCCGACGACACGATAGGTTTGCAGTGGCGTGTTCGGCGGCAGCCAGAAGGTGCAGACGAAGAAATCCCCAAAATCGCCATCGTGGATCAGGATTGTGGCGCGTTTGCGGACGCCGCTGTTATTTCCCATTTTCAGGCGCGTTTCCAGCGTCGTCCCGACGTTGAAACCAAACTGTGTGTTTTGCAGCACGACGGCGCTGTTCCCGCCCGCTGGCTGCGGCGCGCGGTAGAACTCGAACACGTTGTTTTGCACGCGATAGGTCATGTCGGCGGCGGTAGGCGACGCGAACACGCCCCAATTGCGCTCTTTCGAGCCGATGGGCTGCGAAAAATCGCCATTGGCAACAGTAGGGTTCATCGCAAGCTGCCAATAAAATTCCAGCGACGCCGCGCCCGCGCCGCCAAAATATTCGACGCGCAGTGAATGCGTTCCCGCCGTCACCGTTCGGATCAGGCGGCTGATCGTCAGTGGGCGCTCGATAAAATCATTGAAGATCAGGATATTATCGATGTACAGGCGCACGCCGTCGTCAGCGATGAAGACAAACTCGTGTTGTCCCGCCGCAAAGGTCTGCGTTGATGTGAAGCGCGCGAGCCAGTCATCGGCGTTGATCGACGGCTGTGGGCTATCGAGCTGCCAATCGAAGTCGATGCCGCCGCCAAGAGAAGTAGAGACGAGGGGCGCGCCGATAAAACTGCTCCCGTTCCAATACGCCGCCGTCCAATTCGTGCCATAGGTCTGCGCGCCGACGGGCGACACGCCCACCAGCAGCACCAACGCGACTCCAATGATCCAAACGATGCGCATTGACGGCTCTCCCCTAGCGTGGATCGAGTTCAGGTGTGGCTTCGGGCGGAAGCGGCGTCTGTGGGTCGTAGCACAGCGTCCGCGTGATGTCCGTCACCGAGTCGAGATACAGCGCCGCATCATCGATTTGTAACCAACCGATGCCGTCGGCGCTCGACGCATAAATCGAGAAATGCGCCGCTGGTACGCCCACGACGGGATTGCTAGCGGCGCGCCCCTACTTCTTTTCCAACGTGTGCAGCTCGTCGAGCAGGATATCGCCGCGGCGCAGCGCCGTCAACGCCGCGTTGTGGCGGTCTTTGCTTGCAGTCTTGTTCATCGCGCTGGCGAGGATTTCGATGATCGTGATCAGCGGCTGTCCGAGCTTCTCTGCGATGGCGGCGTTGTCGTAGCCGCCCGCGACGAGCAGTAGCGTCTTGCGTTCATCTTCCGTCAGCTTGGCGTCGCCGCCGCGATTGCGCACCATGCCCATGACGACTTCTGCGACGCCTCGCCCCAAAACCATGCCGCCGCCGCCCACCTTCTGGATCGAGTCGATCAGGTTGATTTCGCCGTCCGACTTCAAGATGTAGCCGTGCGCGCCCGCGCGCAGTGCTTGGGTGATGTACCAATCTTCATCGCGTCCGGTCAACACCAAGACGCGCACCGACGGCGCTTTGGCGCGCACGAGCGGCAGCACTTCCAGCCCGCCCATCTTCGGCATGTTCAGATCGAGTACCAGCACGTCGGGCAGCAGGTCGAGCGTCTGTTGCAGCGCCACTTCGCCATCCGATGCCTCGCCCACGACCATGATATCGTCCCGCTGCGACAGCAGATTCGCCAGCGAGCGCCGCAGCATCGTGTGATCGTCCGCCAACAGCACACGCAGCGGCGCGGGCGGCAGCGATCCGGTTGCGGTGCGCGCGCCCGTCGGCGTGGCTTGATGCGGGCGTGTCGCGGTATCGCTCGATGTTATACCGCTGCCGTCAGCATTGGGAACCGACGAACGCAGTGCCGCCGCGAGTGCCTCGCCGCTCTGGAAACGGTGCGTCGGGTTCTTCTCCAGCGCCTTGAGGATCACGCTCTCCAGCGCCAACGGCACATCGGGCGCATGTGCGCGCGGCGGCGTCGGATTCTGGCGGACGTGCTGCATCAACAGCGCCGGAATATCGTCGGAGTTGAATGGAAGCTGCCCCGTCGCCATCTCGTACAGGACGACGCCGAGCGAATACAAATCGGTGCGATAATCCAACGGCAAGCCCTGCGCCTGTTCCGGCGATAGATAGGCGGGCGTGCCGATGATCATGCCCTCGGCGGTCACGCGCTTGGCTTCGCGCGGGAGCGCCAAGCCCAAGTCCATGATCTTGACCTGTCCGGCGGGCGTGACCTTGATGTTGGCGGGTTTGATATCGCGGTGGATGATCTGGTGATCGTGGGCGTAATTCAGCGCCGCCGCGATCTGCGCGCCGATCTCCGCCACCATCGCCGGCTCAGACGGCACATACGCTGTCAGCGTCTCGCCCTCGACGTATTCCACGACGAGGAATGCTTGCCCGTGTTCCTCATCCATGTCGAAGATCGCCATGATGTTGGGGTGATTGAGCGAGGCGCTGGAGGTCGCTTCTTGCAAGAAGCGTTTCCGCGCCGACTCGCGCACATGCGGGAGCAGGACTTTGAGCGCGACGGTACGATTGAGGCGACGATCTAGCCCCTTATACACGGTCGCGGTCGAGCCTTCACCGAGCAAATCTTGAATTTCGTAGCGGTTGCGGAATGTGCGTCCGATCATATCGGCGGCTCACTCTGATTGGATGGATGAAATGTTTGAATGTTGACTAGGATAACATCATTATGACAGCGACGCCAATCCGAGTGGTTATTTTTTAGTCATGTCGCCTCTAACACACGCCAATAAGCGGTCAGCAGGACGAAAAGCTGCCCGATCAGCGCGTCACCGTCGCCGCCGGACGTGCGTGGGGTGACGGGGCGCTATTTTGTGGACAGCAAAGCAGTGGCATCGGCAGCCGCGTCGCACGATGTGGAGGTGGCGCGGCGCTTGTGGGACGTGAGCGCACAGCTTGCGGGGATCGAGGCGAACGTGTTGGTGGGGGCGCGCTAGGCGTCGAGATTGGGGGGCGGCGGATCGTCGTCAGTGTCGGACGGCGCTGTCGGACGGCGTGTCGAGTTCAAGATATTCCGCATCGACCCGTAGGATAATCTGTTTGAGGATGCGAGTATCGACGGTATCGCGTTCGCTTTTGGGATAGATGAGTAAGAATAAAATGCGCGTCGCTGTCTTGATGTAATAAATCACACGATAGCCGCCGCTTTTGCCGCGCGCCAGATCACGACTGGCTAATCGCGCTTTATACACAATGGCAGGGGCTAAATCCTGAAGCTGATCACCGGGTGTTGTGCCATCTTCTAATGCCGCGATTAAAGGCTGAATGTCCGCACCAATGTGCCGATATTTCCTGATCAACCTTTTCAACTCGCGCTCGAAATCATCGGTGAAGATGACACGAATTGCATCACTCATGTTCTGATGCCGCGTCGAGTTCCGCTAAAACATCGCGGGCAGAGCGTCCTTCTCCATGTACAGCCTGACGGTAGCTGTGTTCAAAGTGTTCGTAAATCCACTCGTCCGGCGTATCCTCCATGAACGGCAAATCGTCGTCGTGCTTGTGCGCGTCGATATCGACCAACTGCTTGAGATACGAGCTGGCGTTGGTGAAGCCGCGCCGCTTGGCAAACGCCAACAACGTTCGCAGTTCATCGTCGGTGAAGTCCAGCACGAGGGTATCGGGCAATTCGGGCGGCGCATCCGCCGCGATATCGGTGGTCGGTGGGTCTGGCAGCGTCATGATCGTTCCTCTCTGAACGGGGTTTTGGATTACGCGGACGGCGGGGGATTGTCGTCAGTGTCGGCGGCGCTGTCGGACGCGGCGAACGCCTTCAACTCAGCGTCGAGGGCTTGGAGTCGCTCCCGCAGCGCCGATAGGTCAAGATTTTCCTTTTCACTCTTGGAATAAATTTCGATGAGGAAACGCATAGCTATCGCGTGAAAATAATACACCACTCGATAGCCGCCGCTCTTGCCGCGCCCGGCATCTCGATTAGGTAAGCTTACTTTATAGACGATATAAGGATCGACGCCCTGAAGCTGATCTCCCGGCGTCTCACCCGCTTCAAGCTGCGTGATCAACGGCTCTAAATCTTCATCAATGCGCCGGTAGCGTTTGCGCAGTCGTTTGATGTCGCGGATCGCATCTGGCACAAAAATGACCTGAATCGGTTCATTCATTGTCGCGTTCCGCTCGCAGTTCTGCTAGTACTTCACGCGCTGGACGCCCTTCGCCACGCAAGGCTTGCCGCAAACCGTTGATCAAGCCGTCGATGACCCACTCGTCCGGCGTATCCTCCATGAACGGCAAATCGTCGTCGTGCTTGTGCGCGTCGATATCGACCAACTGCTTGAGATACGAGGTGGCGTTGGTGAAGCCGCGCCGCTTGGCGAACGCCAACAACGTTCGCAGTTCATCGTCGGTGAAGTCCAGCGCGAGGGTATCGGGCAATTCGGGCGGCGCATCCGCCGCGATATCGGTGGTCGGTGGGTCTGGCAGCGTCATGATCGTTGTTCCTCTCTGAACGGGGTTTTGGATTACGCGGATGGCGGGGGATTGTCGTCAGTGTCGGACGCGGCGAACGCCTTCAAAGCGTCTTCGAGTTCAGCGATCAATTGACGCACGAGCGCGACCTCAAGATCGCTTTGATCGCTCTTAGAATAAATTCCCAGCACAAATAGTGTCTCGGCGGTTCGGCTGTAGTAGACAACTCGGTAGCCACCACTTTTCCCTCGTGCTGCGTCTCGATTGGGAAGGCGCGCCTTGTACACGATAGATGGATCGACGCCTTGAACGCGGTCGCCGGGTGTTTCACCACGGCGAAGTTGAATGAGCAGCGTTTCGACATCTTCATCAGCATGTCGATATCGCTTTTTTAGCGATCTCAGTGCGCGCAAGGCTTTTGGAATGAAAATGACACGCACGACTTTATTCATTCGGAAATTCCGCGCGCAATTGTGCTAGGGCTTCTTCGGCAGGGATGCCCGGTTCGCCACTGAGTAATTCGAGGAATGCCTCGCGTAAATCCGCTAGAATCCACTCGTCCGGCGTATCCTCCATGAAAGGCAAATCGTCGTCGTGCTTGTGCGCGTCGATATCGACCAACTGCTTGAGATACGAGGTGGCGTTGGTGAAGCCGCGCCGCTTGGCGAACGCCAATAACGTTCGCAGTTCATCGTCGGTGAAGTCCAGCGCGAGGGTGTTAGGCGCTTCAACGGGGGCGGCACTCGTTTCTGGCGTCTCGGTCGTTTCCGTTGGGGTGACAGCTTTAATAGCCATGGTCGAAACCTTTCATTTTAGTGCCTGCTAGAAAGCTGAAATCAAACGCCGCCGATGCTAAAGACTGTTTTTCTAGAAATCGCATCTGCGTTGAAGTCTTTTCGGCTGTCTATCACCCACCGCGGAACAGCGCGACCGTCGTCCCGAACGTGATTACGTCACCATCGCGCAGCCCACGCCCCTTTTCCGTCACCGAGGTGCCGTTGACCATCGTCCCGTTGGCGCTGCCCAAGTCGTAGATCACCCAGACGTTATCCACCAGTTCGAGCCGCGCGTGCGGGCGCGACACCGACGGGTCTTGCAAGCAAATCTCCCAATCCGCCTTGCTGGTGGCGCGCCCAACCGTGACCGAATTGAGCAAGAGTGGGATGCTCAAACCCTCTTGGGGCCCGTTGGTGATCACCAATTTGCCTTTGCCAGTGTTGGTCGTGATGGTGATGATCTTGGCATCGCGCGAGATTTTGCGCTCGTCGATTTCATCGACAATCGCGGAGAAATACATCACCGGGACGTAGAGGCGGATTTCGTCGCCCGCCAGCAGCGGATACGGTTCGGTGATGCGCGTGCCGTTAATATACACGCCGTTGGCGCTGCCCAAATCCGTGACCATGAACATGCCGTCACGGTAGTTGATGACCGCGTGCTGACGGCTGACATGCTGCTCTTTGATGCAGATGTCGTTGGTCTCCAACCGTCCAATGCTGGCAGTCGCGCCTTCGGTCAAGACATATTCATGCGCGCGTGTGCTGTTTGGGTCTTGCCACACGATTCGGGCGAGGATAACGGGTTGTTCGTACATAGACATGAGAGTCCTCAATCCAAATGATCATCAGCTTGAGCGGGCGTGTCGGGCATCGTGATATCCGGGTCGGACGGCGTCAGTTTGGCGGTCATGCCCATGCCGGGAAACCATTCGTCAGGGAGCGCGCCGACGGGCTGTGTCAAAACCAGTCCACCGAGATCGCGCGCGATCAGCTCTAAGCGTTTGGGCGCGATCCAGACTGCCGCATCGACTTGGACAGCGACCGCACCCGCATCGAGGAAATCGCGCGCGTCTTGCGCGGTATGGATGCCGCCCGCACCAATGACGGGCAGTTCCACGCGCCGCGCGATCTGCCCGACGAGGCGCAGCGCCAACGGCTTGATCGTCGGGCTGTAGACGCGCCCTGTGACCAAGCGTCCCGTGCCATCGCGGGCGACGCCACGCGGCGGCGCGGACACGACCAGCGCATCCGCGCCCGCATCCTCGACGGCGCGCGCCATGTCGACACTTGCGCCGAACGGCAGCCGGACGATCACGGGCTTTTCCGTTTTCTCGATCACGGCGCGGATGTACCACTCCACTTCCGCGATGCTGATATCGTCGCTCAAGCCCAGTTCGATCCCATCCACGCGCTCCGCTCGATCCACCGCTGACACACAGCGGCGCACTTCATCCACGTTGGTGATGACCACCACATGCACAATTAGACGCAGTGACACGGGTAATTTGTTCCATTTTTCGCTGTACGTCTCGATCACTTTGCGCACGCCCGGATTGGGCAGACCCGTATGCACCAAGACTCCCGCTTCCAACGGCACGACGCGCGTGCTGGATGCTGGCGCGCGCGGCGCGTGTGTAACCGGGTTGGTGACGAATGCGCCCAGCTTATCGTACTGGATCAAGTCGCGGTAGGCATCGCCATAGCCGAGCATTCCAGCGGCGTTCATGACGGGCGTATCGACGATGATGCTGTTTTTCCCCGCGCGCGTGATGCGAACCGACATAATTGCCCCTCACCCTAGCCCGCTGACAGTGGTCAAATCGAAGGCGGGACCTGTCGTGCAGACCAACTGTGCTTCGCCCCGCGTGCGCAGCAGGCACGCGCCGCACGCGCCCGTCCCGCAGGGCAACGGCGGACAGAACACGCCAAACAGATAAGCGGTTTGCACATCGGAGCGCAGTTCTTTGAACAGCGCGTAAATGCGCCCCATCTGGATATTTTCGATCTGCGGGTTAACCGCGACAAAAACCTGATCCGCCCACCCAATCGTCGTCACACGGTTCTGCCACTGCAAATCGGCGTCCCCGCGAATGATCTCCACCTCCGGCGGCAGATGTTCCGTCGTGTAGCGCGCCGCAGTTCCGCACAAGACCAACGTCACGCCCACCCGATTCACCAGCAGCGCCGGAATCGTCAGCAGCAGCGGCGCCGGGTCAGCGTCCCACGCCAGCAGCAGCACCGTGCGCAGCGTCCGCCGAAAGCGAAATGGCACGCCGACCGCACCAAGCAGATTCACGACCTGTCCGGGCTGATACAGCTCTGCCGATGGGCGCTCGACAATCAGCGTTTGGTTTTCGATCTTGACCGGAAACCATTGTTGGCGCAGGTACGGCGTGTACGACTCGACGCCGGGCGTAGACAGCTTTGCCAGCAACGATTGTCCAGCTTGCATCTGGGTCAGCGACGCATCGACGGCGAGATAGAGTTGTTGATGGGTATCATTGACGCGGCTGACGCGCTCAATAATCGCTTGCGTGTCTTTCATGATTTTTCACATCGATTTGGTAAGCACGGGTTCGATTGCACCTGTGCGTTTGTTCACGATGTTACCACGACCGCCGCAATCGCGCCTGATACTTTAGTCGGACGATTTGCGTATTACATACAGATACGACTGAGGACGGAGTTCTGCCTACGGATAGAATTCTGAAAATAAGGTCAAATGATGGAGGGGCATGACGGCGTAGGGGCGA
The DNA here is from genome assembly GCA_034437055.1 of Anaerolineae bacterium. Classification (GTDB taxonomy): domain Bacteria; phylum Chloroflexota; class Anaerolineae; order Aggregatilineales; family Phototrophicaceae; genus Flexifilum. The sequence goes on along the minus strand of DAOTUQ010000095.1, from coordinate 5,427 downwards.
TCCGGTGGGACGTACCAGCGCGTCACGTTGGGCATGATGGTCAAACGGCGGGCGTACCACTGACACACCCCTGCATCATTTGTGTTCTATTTCGGTGTTCCATGACAAGTCACTTTGGAGAACGATGATGGCAAATCTGGTTGAACAGGTCATTTCCACTGTCTTTGGCAAATCGGGCAGTGAGTTCATCAACACGATGTCGCGTGGGATCACGCAAAATGTGGATCGCTTCTACGATTTCGTCTACGTGAAGGTGTTCGGGCTGCCGTTCGTCGTGTTGGGCGCGCGGCAGACGGGCAAGACCACGCTGATCGAATGGCTGCGGCGGAATGTGCATCTCTTGGGCGAATATCAGCCGTCCCCGACCGCGCCCGGCGGCGACAGCGTGGGCGTGTTCAACGCCAATGTCGGCGACGAGTTCATGCGGCTGAAACCGACGCGCGATGTGGGCGGCGAATACGAAATGTGGGACACCGATTGGGTCGATCTGTTCCGCGAGACGCGCCCGCGCGGCGTGATCTTCATGATCGATCACACGGACATGCTGAAGCATAAGGACGCGCTCAACTTCGTCATGAACCTGATCGAAGAAGACCCGGATGCGCGGACGAATCTGCGTTCATTCCTGCTGCTGGTCAACAAATCCGACTTGTGGACGCCCACCACCACGCTCGACAAGCTGATGGGCGGCTATAGCAACGAAATCAAGCGACTGCGCAACCAAAGCGAACGACTCGGCTACAAGTCGCTGATTCAGTCGTGCAGCATCACCAACGGCGTGGGCGTGGACGACGCGATGCAGACCTTCTTCAATCAGATTCGCCCGCAGCCGAAGCGCACGACGGCGCGCTAGTCGAGTAAAATACGTTCAGTGTTCGATTGCACAGAAGGGGATATCATGCTGTCCGCTGAATTGATCACGACGCTGCGTCAATTGGATCGGGACGAGAAACTGCGCGTGGTGCAGTTGTTGGTCAACGACCTCGTTCCGACGCCGCTGACCGCCGAAGAGGAAAAGCGGCTCAACCTCATACAGCCGGGCGTGACCTATGAAGTGTGGTCGCCACAAGTCGAGTCGGGCATGGATGAACTGCTCCAAAGGTTGGAAGCAGAAAAGGCAAAAGCGGGTGTCTGATCCGATCCAGTTCGCCTACACAGCGTTGAAGAATCCGCGCGGCGAAACGATCTTTCGTCCGCTGCTCAACATGACATTGACGACATCGACTGGACGTATCGAGACATTGGCACTGATGGATGCGGGCGCGGATGTCAACGTACTGCCCTATCGTTTGGGGGTCGAACTGGGGTTGATCTGGGAAGACCACGTTTCACGAATTCAACTGAGCGGTAATCTAGGCGCGGCTGAGGCAAAAACGGTGGTATTGACCGGAAACGTCGCGGCGTTTTCGCCTGCTGTGTTGATCTTCGTGTGGACTCGTGCTGATCTGCCTTATCCCATTTTGGGGCATTTGAACTTCTTGATGGAGTTCAACATGTGTTTTTTCGGTGCCGAGCGCGTCTTCGAGATCAGCGCGACGTAATGCGCACCCTGACGCTTGATTACGTCCTCATGGGCGAACGACGCGGCTACACCTTCACCACGCCCACCGACGACCTCGCGCCCGAAATCGTGAAGGCGCTCTGGCGCAGCGCCATGCCGCGCGGCGCGAACTGGGATGATCCGGCGCTCGTCGGCGCGCGCGCGCTCAAGTCATTCGCGCTGCACACGGGCGAGATCGCGCTTTGCGAGGTCGTCGTCACGGATCGGCGCGATGAAGTCGGGCGCGCGGGCATCCGCACGGCGACGATTCACATCCTCACGCTGCGCGAACAACAGGCGATGCTGGCGCGTCGCCTTGCGGAGATGCCCGCCGCGCTGGTGGCGAACGCCGAAGCCAAACTGACCTCGCGCGAATGGGCGCTGATGTTCCGCAAACGCCGCACACAGCAGCCGCCCACGTCGCTGGTCAAACCGCAAACTATCCTCGCTTATCCCTACGATCCGGCGGGCTGGCGCTTCGTTGAGACGTGCATCCTGCTTTTGGCGACGCGCGCCACCTTGCTCGCCAACCTGATCGAAGTCAGCCCAACGGTCAATCCATTCGCAGATCGCGCGCTGTCATTCACGACGCTGGCGCTGGACAGCCGCGACGAAACGCGCTTGATCGCCGTGCCGCTGGCGCGCGCGCGCACGCTCGATGACCTGCCCTACATCGACATCACCTAAACGCTCGAAGCTAGACAGCGGTCATTACTCAACTTGAGTTTCGGATAGGTATTTTGCGTGACTTTAGGGTTCACCTCACCCCCTGACCCCCTCTCCACTGCGTGGCTGTGGGGAGGACATGTTTGGTTTTCTCCCTGATTCACCTCACCCCCTAGCCCCCTCTCCACTGCGTGGAGAGGGGGAGTTTCCGCCTTGTGTTTCCCCTCTCCACTGCGTGGAGAGGGGGTCAGGGGGTGAGGTTCTTGAAAAAGTGTCCTCTCCTCAGCCACTGCGTGGAGAGGGGATTTAGGGGTGAGGTGAGCTTGTCAATTGAGACCTCGTATCTTGATGCGTTTGACCTGAGTCATTACTTGTCCCGACCCATACACGCCCCTACCCATATGAGAAACGCTAGAGAGGCGCGTTCGCCTCACGAGCGGACGTGATACCATAAAGAAAGTGTAGACATCACCCGTACACAAGGAATAGTCACAACACGGCTGGAATGTAAGTATGGCACGTCGTCTCCTTCTATTGATCCTCTTGGCGCTCACGTCATGCCAGACCATCAAGAACGCCCCTCGCGCGAACGACTCGACCGCGCTGGAACCGTTTACAAATATCCCCCTCGTCACGCCGTCGCCCGTTTTGTCCCCCACCCGCAGCGCGCCGACGCCTGCTTTGACGCACCTCGAAACCACGACCGAGGGTGTCCTGCTCGCTATCGATGCGCCGTCAAACTGGGAGACGGATATCGTGGATGGGCTGCTGCTGGCAGAACACAGCGCCGCGATGAACGATGGCACGCCGGGTTTGGGCATGTTGGTGTACATCTTCGCACCGCCGAACAACGAATTCGCCGTCCTGACTGGGCGCGATGGCAACTTCGCGCATTCCGTCTTGAATCACGTCGTGCGGATGCCCGGAAGGATTGGACGCAATGTGGCGGTCAGCGAGCCGGTATCGTTCGACTGGGACGGCTACGACGCTGCCTATTATTTGCTCTCCGGTGCGGATGCGCAAACGATGGTGCTGGCGGTCGCGATCCCCTTGGGGGGTGACGACGCGCGCCCGCGCTTGGTCGTCTGCAATCTGAGCATCCCGCCCGCGCGCACGGCGGCACTGCGCGCCCATCTGCCCGGTGTCTTGGACGGCTTGACTATCGACGGCGTGCGCTTGAACGGCGCGGCGCTCGATGCGCTGCCCGATCCGCTGCCGTTCCCGTCAGCGGCGGACGAAGCGGCATTTTTGGCAACCGAATCATCCCGATAGCGGCATTTCTGGGAAATGGTGAATATTCACCCCGCTTCGTTTTTGCGCTACACTGTTTTTTTGTCACCACACAGTCATTGAGGATGAACGATGAACCTTTGCGTCTACTGCGGCGCGAGCGGGACGGTCGATGCACGCTATCTGGCGCTGGCAACCGATTTGGGCGGGCGCATTGCGACACGCGGCGATACGTTGGTCTATGGCGGCGCAAGCGTCGGCTTGATGGGCGCGCTCGCGCGGGGAGTCCACGCAGCGGGCGGGCGCGTGATCGGCATCATTCCGCAGGCGTTGGTCGATAAAGAGGTCAGCTATACCGCGTGCGATGAGATGATCACCACGCGCGACCTACGCGAACGCAAAGGGATGATGGACGCGCGCAGTGATGCGTTTTTGGCGCTGCCGGGCGGACTGGGAACACTGGAAGAAATTACCGAAATCATGAGCCAGCGCGCGCTGAAGATCAGCGACAAGCCGCTGATCCTGCTCGATTTGGAGGGTTACTATCAGCCGTTGGTGACGCTGTTCGATCATATGGCGGCGATGGGCTTTTTGCGCGCCAATCACGGGCAGTTGTACTACACCGCGCCTGATTTGGATGCTGCGTTCGCCTATTTGGACAGCGGCGCGGGGCGCGAGGTGGACGGACGCTACTCGTGAAAATCTTTTCTCATTTATATATCGGTGGTTGCTTGTAATTATCGCTGCGTTGAATTTTTACCCGATGCGGAAACCATCCGTCCGCGTCCACGGGCTGGCATCCGGTTCGCGCGTGCTGACGGGGCGCGCGTCCGCATTCATATCGTGCAGCGCCGCGGCGATCAGCGCACGATTCAACGTATCCCCGTCGATTTCTCCACCGATCAACTCGTCCAAATGCGACTCGATGAACGTGGTATCCACGTCGCCCGCCGCAAACGCCGGATGTGCCAACAGCGCGCGCAAAAAGTCGCGGTTGCTGTCGACGCCGAGCAGGACGGTCGCGCGCAGCGCCGCGTCGAGCTTGCGGATCGCGCCAGCGCGCGTCGCGTCGTGAGCGATGATCTTGGCAATCATCGGATCATAATGAATCGAGATCGAATCGCCGCGTTCGATGCCCGCATCGACGCGCACACCCGGCAGATGCGGCACACTGAACGCCAGGGCGCGCCCCGCCGACGGCGTAAAGCCTGCGCGCGGGTTCTCGGCGTACAAGCGCGCTTCGATGGCGTGTCCGCGTAGTTGGATATCGGCTTGCGCGAACGGGAGCGGATCGCCGTTGGCAATCGAAAATTGCAGCGCCACCAAATCGAGTCCCGTCACCGCCTCCGTGACCGGATGTTCGACTTGCAAGCGCGTGTTCATCTCCAAGAAGTAGAACGCCCCGCGCGCGTCCGCGATGAACTCGACCGTTCCCGCGTTGACATAGCCGACCGCGCGCGCCGCTTCGACCGCTGCCGCGCCAATCCGCGCGCGCAGGTCGGCGTCCACGAGCGGCGACGGCGACTCTTCGATCACTTTTTGATGCCGCCGCTGGGCGCTGCATTCGCGTTCGCCCAAATGGACGATGTTCCCGTGTGCGTCCGCGAGGATTTGGACTTCGATATGCCGCCCGCGTTCGATGTACTGCTCGACGAACACGCGCGCGTCGCCAAACGCGCTCTTTGCTTCGCGCTGCGCCGCTTCGACCGCCTCTGCCAGCGCCGACGGATCGCGGACGATGCGAATCCCGCGTCCGCCGCCACCCGCCGCCGCCTTGACCATGACGGGAAAGACAACCTCACCCCCCGACCCCCGCTCCGGTACGGCGAGGGGCAGAAGGACGCCATGCTGACTCTCCCGCTCCACATGGCTGAGGGGAGGACATGTTTGGTTTTCTCCCTGATTCACCTCACCCCCCAGCCCCCTCTCCACTGCGTGGAGAGGGGGAGTTTCCGCCTTGTGTTCCCCCTCTCCACTGCGTAGAGAGGGGG
>DAOTUQ010000094.1:0-10916 GCA_034437055.1 Anaerolineae bacterium | reverse complement strand
CTGTCATTGGGTCTTAGACGTTGTTTTTCGAGAAGACGAGTCGCGCACACGCACTCGCAACAGCGATGATAACCTTGCCCTCCTTCGTAAAATCGCCTTGAACTTGCTCGGTCGGCATTCTTCTAAACAATCTCTTAAAAACAAGCGCTATAGTTGTGCTGTCAATGAAGAATTATTATTATCCGTTCTCCAATCTTAATTCTATCTCATGCGTCCGCCCTTCCCCCCGACCCCCTCTCCGTACCGGAGAGGGGGTCGGGGGGTGAGGTCTCTATCCTGAACTCCATTTTTAATGGACTATTAGAGGCTGAGATTGCCTTTGAATCTTGCTGCATGTCAAAGTTATCGACTATATCGGTTTCTCGCTACAATATTGCCATCACTTGACCCGTTTTACCCGTTAAGCAAGGGGATTCCTCCATGACTTTTCAACTGCCCAAACAGCGGCTCTACTATTTACTCGTGTTCGCCGTCGCCGCGATCATCGCCAATTTCGCGGGCGCGGATGAGACACTCGTATTTCTGCTGGCAGCGGCGGGTCTGATCCCGCTTGCCAAACTGGTGGGCGACGCCACCGAAGAACTGGCGATCTACACGGGTCCCCGCATCGGCGGGCTGCTCAATGCCACGCTCGGCAACGCCGCCGAATTGATCATCACGATCTTCGCCATCCAAAAGGGCTTGCTCGATTTGGTGCGCGCCTCCATCGCCGGATCGATCATCGGTAATCTGCTGGTCGTACTCGGCTTGAGCTTACTGTTGGGCGGGCTGAAAAACGGTGTGCAGGTCTTTGACCGCCGTCAATCAGGGCTGAACGCCACCCTCGTGATTCTCGCCGTGATCGCGCTGGCGATCCCGTCGCTGTTCGATCCGCAGCTTGCGACCAATCCCGACTCGGAATTGATCTTCAACGAGGGAGTCGCCGTCGTCTTGATCATCCTGTACGCTTTGAGCATCATCTACGCCTTCACGACGGGCGCGGTCAGCGGACACAACGATCATGCGCCCGCCACCCCGCCCAAGGGCAAAGCCGCGGCGGCAAAAGCTGCCACATCCGCATCTGCCGCCGATCAAGTCGGCAAGGGACAAGTCGCGGTTGTGCGCGCAGGCGCCACAGAAGTTCATGCGGCGCGCTGGACGCTGCAATTCTCGGTGATCGTGCTGTTGATCGCCACCGTTGGGACGGCGCTGGTCAGCGAGGCGCTGGTGGGCGCGGTTGAACACGTCGGCGTGACGCTCGGACTGACCGAAATCTTCTTGGGCTTTATCATCATCCCGCTGGTGGGCAACGTCGCGGAACATCTGGTCGCGGTGCAGGTTGCCCTCAAGAACAAGATGGAACTGAGCCTTGCGGTGTCGTTGGGATCGAGCTTGCAGGTGGCAATGTTCGTCACGCCCGTGTTGGTGTTCGTGGCGCTGTTGTTCAATCAGCGGCTGCTGCTCGTATTCACGACGCCGGAACTGATCGCGCTGATCGGCGCGTCGGTGATCGCGGCGTTCATCGCGCTCGACGGCGAGTCGAATTGGCTGGAGGGTGCGATGCTGATTGCGATTTACATCATCGTCGCGCTGGCATTCTTCTTCCTGCCGGACGCCGCCCGCGAGGGTGCTGAAGCGGCAGGCGAAACGATGCGGATGCTGCCGCTGTTCTGAGTAATGAGCGGGCGTGTCGCGCTGGGACGCCCGCTCACACATTGCGGGCGCGGCGTGCCGCCCCCTACCCCTCCACCATCGTGACCACGCTCAACGTTTTGACGTACTTCCCCTTATGCCTCATCCCTATCCTTGCCTAACGTTTCCTGAGTATTCCCCCCGCGCGTTAGCACATCGGTTATCATAGATTGCAAGGGCGCGCTGCTGACACGCCCGTGAACAATCGAGGTCAAACGTCCCCATGTTCAAAGATTTTTCGCGCCTGTCGTTGGCACAACGGCGCTTGGTGTTCATCCTCATCTTCGGCGGATTCTTGGCGCTCTTGCTCGGCATCACGGTGCTGTTGGCATCGTCGGCGCTCAATGCCAACGCGCGCCAACAGTCCGTCGCGCTCGTAGAAACCGTCAGCGTGCGTCAGTTCGCCGCCCTGCCCGACAGTGATGCCTATCCCGCGTCGGTCGTCGTCGCGCCAGACGGAACCATCTACACAGGCAGTTATGCGACGGGCGCGATCTACCGCGTTGATGTCGATGGGAATGCCGCCGAACTACCGGGAACGCGCACCGAAATTGGCGCGGCGCTCGGCTTGGCGTTTGCGGCGGATGGCGCGCTGTTGGTCGTCGATCAGATCGACACCGATCCGCGCAGTTCAGGCGGATCGCTGGTGCGCGTGCCGCTGAACGGGGATGTGATCGACACCTTCTTCGCGCTGCCGGCGGATGGCTTCGTCGCGCCGCAAGATGTGGCAGTCGATGCGACAGGCGCGATCTATATCAGTGATTCTGGGCTGAATCAGGTCTACAAATTCGATGCCGACGGGCGTAACGGCGTGGTCTGGTGGATACCGCCAAGCTATTTGACGGCGGCGCGGCTCGCGGTCAGCGGCTTGGTCTACGATGCCACAACGGATACGCTGTTAATCACCGAGCCAGAAGGCGGCGTGATCTTCCGCGTCGCCCTGTCCGACGGCACGACGACGGAAGTCTATCGCCACGGGGCGGGCGCGGAATTTCCACCGGGTTTCAACGGCATCACGGTCACGTCCGACGGCGCGATCTATGCGGCTGCGTTGGGGCAAAACGGCATCGTCCTCGTGCAGCCGCCCGCCGCGGACGCGCCCGCCAACCCCGATGGCACGCCCGCGACGGCGACGCTGGCATACATCGCCGGGGCATTTCGCGGCGCGGCGGATGTCGCGTTCGACGCGCCGCGCAACCGCTTGATCGTCGCCAACTTCGATCAATCGTCGCTGGTGCTGCCGCTGGTCGAACCACAACTGCCGTTCGCGCTCGATGTGATCGAGTTCCGTTCGCCGGATGCGCCAGGGACGTAACAGCGAACGGGAAAAGACGGTAGCGCCGGGCAACGCAGCAATAGTCATCGCTGCGTTGCTCGGCGTTAAAATCGTTTCGGTTCGCTGTCATCGCTCACAGCAGCGTCACCCCTGCCACCAGATACGCGCCCGCGTTGACCGACAGCAGCGCGCCGAACGCCAGCGAACCGTACTTGATCAGGCGCGGCATCCAACGCGCGATCCAGTCGTTGGCGCGCGTGATCCACGTCGCAAAGCGGTCGCGCACCGCCAAGAATGCCAGCAAAAAGCCGAACAAGGGCAGCGCGAACACCAGATTGTAGACCGCCAGCGCGACGATGTTCAGCGCGGGCGGCAGGTTCGCGGCGGCGATCCGCTCGATGGCGACGAAATACGGCAGCGCCGTCGTCAGTTCGTTGACCATGACCAGCATCCCGAAACCGAACGCCGCCCCAAGCTTCATCGATTTGAGCTGGCGTCCCGCCCCGATCTGCATCCGATTGACGCGCATCCACACGCCGAACGCGATCAGCAGCAGCCCGACCGCAAGCTGCAAGCCATACTGCGCCGTGATGCCCAAATCGCTGAAAAACGTCCCGATCACCGCCCGCGCACCGCTCACGATCAGCACGCCGCCGACGAAATTCACGACCAATACGCCCGCGATGTAGGCGATCACGCGCACGACCGGGCGCACGGTGGTCAAAATGTAAAACTGCGCGATGAACAGCGACGGATTCAAACTGTCTACAACCGCGATCCCGATGAGTGCGACCAGCAGCGATACGTCCATTCCATCTCCCTCTCAATCTATATACTATACCGTCTGGACGGTATAGTTGTCAATCGGTACAAAATGGGGATCGCCCTTGCCATGCGTCGGCGGGGGGGCTAGGATAGCGGACGTTGGATATGAGGGAAAAACGAACAATGCAATATCCTCCAAACTATGATCCGAACGATCTGCCCGACCACTTGGCGGACACGGGGCGCGCGCGTCCCATTCGCGGTGCGTCGGCGCGCGATCTCCCCGGCTGGCGGCGCGCGTTCGGGTTCTTGAGCTTGATGGGCGCGTTGGGGCTGACGGGCGCGGCGGCGCTGCTGCTGCTGCTCCCGCAAACTGAGAGCGCGCCCCCGCCGAATCCCGCCTCCACGCTGATCGTGGTGACGAACACCGCCCCGCCCGCGTCCGCGCTCCCGAACGTCACCGCGACGCCCGCGTCCGAACGCGCGCCGACGACGGACACGGGCGGCATCGTGCGGGTGGCGCTGCTGCCGACGATTGCGCCGGATGAATTGTTCTCGCTGTTGGCGACACCCATCGTCCAATTGAGTTCCGAAAACCCCGCCGATCAACTGCAAATTCCGGCGAATCTCTACGATCCGTTCACGATCATCCCGGATCGCCCGCGCAGCGAGGTGATTCAGTACGAAGTCCAGTCGGGCGATACGATGTTCCGCATCGCCGAGTCGTTCGGGCTGAAGCCGGAGTCGATTGCGTGGTCGAACGAGCGCAGCATTATCGGCGGCTTGCGTCCCGGACGCATGATCAACATTCCGCCCGTTGACGGCGTGTATTACACGGTCGTGTCCGACGAAACGGTCACGGCGGTGGCGGCGCGCTTCAAGGTCGAAGCGTATGCGATCATCGACTCGGAATTCAACGAGTTATTCGGCGCGCTGCCCGATACCCTGCTGCCGAGCGGGACGCGCGTTGTCATTCCGGGCGGCGAAGCCGAGCCGATTGTCTGGGCGCCCGCTGTAGAGCGCGTCGGCGGCGATTCGAGTCGCGGCGGCGCGGGCGGGCAAATCTCGTTCGCGCAGGGCGAACCCGGCAGTTGTGGCTTCGTCGATAATCCCGGCGGCGGCAGCGGTTGGGTGCGCCCCGTCGCTACGGGCGCGTATCAGTGGTCGCGCGGCTTCTCGTCGATCCATGCCGGCGTCGATCTGGCGGGCGCGGTCGGTACGCCGATCTTCGCCGCCAACAGCGGCTCGGTGATCTTCGCGGGCTGGAACAGCTATGGCTACGGCTATGCGGTCGTGCTGGCGCACGGCGCGTACACGACGTTGTACGGACACATGAGCGCGGTCAACGTCAGCTGCGGGCAGATCGTCGGCGCGGGGCAAGTCGTCGGCGCGATGGGCGCGTCGGGCAACGCTTCGGGACCCCATCTGCATTTCGAGATTCGCTACAACGACGTGCCGCAAAATCCGACCTCTGCGATTGCGTTTTAAGCAGCGCGGGTGGAGGACTGAGTAAAAAACTTACCGTAGAGAAATGGATCGGGGCGACCCACGGGGTCGCCCGCAATATCGACGAGACCGTGCGCATCGAACTGACCGTGCCGCGCGGGCTGCGCCCACAGGGGATGACCATTCCGGGCGCAGACCCGTCGATCCTCACAGCACTTTTCAACCTGCTTATCAGCCTCTTGGATACACTTAACCCCGATCTGTCGGGCTTGGTGAACGTGATTCTCGGCATTGATGTGACCGCCGATACGGTAACGTTCAGCTACGACTACGTGGGCGGCTTGGTCGCGGGCGACGCGGCGTTCCCCATCACGCTCGATGTGGTCGGCACCGTCGTGGGGACGTTTACCATTCAGGCGCGGGCGAGCATCAGTGGCGCTGATGGCGGCGGTTCAGGACAAACAGACGGGGGCGCGTCGGGTTCTGTTGTGGATAGTACCGTTTCATTAGTAATTCAAGTCAATCAACTTACTCTGCAACAATATTATGCTCAATTCAGAGGGATTATCTTTTGGGCAACTTACAATGAGACCAATGCCAACCAGCAAATTCCGCTTTACGAAGCCCTGCCCGGCACGACAGCGCCTGGTAGTATCGAAAATCGAGACCATCGCTATTTGATGGCACGTACAATCCTGAACAATATCCCATTTGATAATGTATCTGCGGGCATTGCTTATATGCGTCGCTAGGGTGGTTCAATTGCTGCGACCAATTATCCACTTTGGTCATATCAGAATAACGTGGTTGAATGTCAATTTGAAGGGCAGGCAATTGCCCTCAGCTACGCAATTGCCGCTGGGGAAGGTGATGCTGCCATCCTACGTTGGTTTAATGGCTACATGGAATGCTTGCGAACCGGAGAACCATTGGAAAATAATTTATCCAATTTTGACGAGGCATATGGAGAAATTACCAGTTTCATCGATGCTGCCATCGCTGATCATGTAAACGGTAGCGCCAATCCAGTTTCAGGGGCGCAGTTCGTAAAGCACACCTCCTCGTGTTTTGTATGGCAGCGCAATGACCAGCGACTCGTCACGAGCTGTCAGGGTGATATGGCGAGAATCAACATGGGGACGTTCTGTACGCAATCTCCTTATGTGGCACCGCCTACCGATCCAGCCACCCCCATCCCGCCTCCTATCCCAAACCGTAGCTGCATCGTTACGTCAATCAATCCGAGTAATGTCGTTATCGATCAATGGTTGGCATCGGCAGATGGACAGGCTTCTAATCAACAGCTTGGACTTGAGACGGTCGTCGGCACGCGCAATCTGATTAATTTGGGATTATACACAGACGATCAACCATACAGTTGTGGTTTTTCACGCTGCTACTTTCGCCTCGGCAATCCAACAGGTCGCAGTCCGAATTTAACACGAAGAGTGAATATCAGCGAGACACGGGCGGAAGCTTGGGCGCGGCACGAGGCGACACAGACGAACCCTGATTACGGATATCGTGGGTTTGCGCAAAGTTATTTGGTGCATGTTTTATGGGTCGATGATAACGGTAATGAAACTTGGATCACGACTGTATTTCAGCAGTGAGAGAAACCAACATGCAACGGATAGTTGTTTACCTTATGCTCGCCGCCATGTTGATGAGCGGACTTTACAGCACTGCACAGGCGCAAACGTCGGGTTCTCCTTGGGGTGTAGCGGCAGTCCGGTTGGATTGGAATCCTAACGGCGGTATGATCGCCGTCAGCGATGCGGGCAGCATTGTCACCATTCTTGATGCACAGACCCGCGCCGTGATTAACACTCTACCGGTGATGCCATTCCCGGTGCGTGCGCTGCGTTGGAGTGACGACGGCACACGCTTGGCAATTGGTGGGGACTACAGCATTCAGGTATGGGACAATGCTTGGAATGCACAGCAGGCTGTTCTCTCGCTCGCGCTGCAGGTGCCACCTGAACGAAACGGATTGCACAAAATTGCTGCGATTGACTGGAATGACTCCGCGCATCAAATCCTCACAGTCGTACTAAGACACGTATATATCTGGGATAGCCAGACCGGTCAACTTGTTCGCACGATTGAACCAGTTTCAACACCATTGGTATCAGCTGCATGGAGTCCTGACGGGACGATGCTTGGATACGCAACTACCATCGGTTATGTTTCAATCGTATCGCTCACAACCAATGAATCTAGTGGTGCAGTCGCCTATAATCAAGACGCACCGTGGGCTATGGAGTGGGAACCAGATAGCGATAATTTGGTTGTCGGCACCAATAGCGGTACGCTCCAAGCGTTCGTTTTTTTTCCGCGTCGGTTGGGTAGTGATGTGGTGGCGCTTCGTGACCAGTATATAGCCATCTTTAGCGTCGATTGGCACCCCACACTCCCACTCGTGGCAGTAGGCTATGCTGATGGCTTGGTGGAAATCTGGAACCCGGACACTTACGACTTAATCCAGCGCGTGCAAGAACCGACAGGATCGCCGGTGATGTCGGTATCATGGAATCCCAATGGAACGCAGCTTGCCTATGCTGGCAGCAATACCAGCCCCTTAGAAATCGTCAACGTCGCCTCGCTTATCCCCGGCACCATCGAAATCAACACCACGACCGCGCCCGGTCTGACGCTGACCGACGCCGAGACGTTCCTCGCGGAGGGCGCGACCATCGGCGATCAGCTCTCCGTGCGCCTGTCCGCCGCGCCGAGCAGCAACGTGACCGTGACGTTGAGCGCGCCGAGCGATGTCACGCTCACGCCGTCGAGCATCACCTTCACGCCCGCCAACTACGCCGATTGGGTCGTCGTGAACGGGTCCGCGCCCGAAGATAATACGCCCGAAAGTCTGTACGATGCGCCGGAAGTCGTGCCGATCACGTTGAGCGCGGCGGGCGACGTGCTGTACACCGACGTGAGCGCGACGGTGGACGCGGCGGTCTACGATGCGGGCGTCAACGTTGTGTTGGGCGAACTGCTGCTGCCAGAAGGCGGGACGGGCAGCTATCGCGTGCGCTTGACCGCGCCGCCGGGCGTGAAAGGCAGCGGCGTCGGCGCGGAGACGGTTACAATCCGCGTGGTGGGCTACAACAGCCGCTTCATCACGCCCACGCCGACGACGCTGACGTTCACGCGCGCGAATTGGCGCGTGCAGCAGATGGTCAGCGTGCTGGCGGTGGACGATAATATAGATTATGGCGTCATCTATAACAACAGCATGTCGCTGTCACTGAGCAGCGATGTTAGCGCGCCGCTGGACAGCCGCTACGGTGGCGCGGGGACGAACGTGACGGTGGAGCGGGTGCGCGTGCGCATCATGGACAACGATTGACGCGCGAACCGCGCCTTGACAAGCTGACCTCCGCATCGCTATAGTTGATACGAAATCTCACTATTATGGAGACGATGTATCAATGTATAGGCGCATATTGCTACTCACCCTCACAGTGTTGTTCCTGTCCGTGCTGCCCGCCTTCGCTCAGGATGTGCCGCAGGTTGTGGCGACGACCACGATTCTGGCGGATGTGGCGCGCAACGTTGGCGGCGCTCTGATCGAGGTGTCCGCGCTCGTGCCAGCCGATGCGGACACGCACGCTTACGAGCCGACCACCGATGATGTAGCGCGCGTCGCCCAAGCCGATCTGCTGCTGGCAGTGGGCGTGAACTACGAGGAATTTCTCGTGGGCTTGCTCGAAAACGCGGGCGACAGCATTCCCATCTTGGAAGTGACCAGCGGCGTCGAAATTTTGGCATTTGGTGGCGACCATACGGACGAAGCCCACAACGACGATCCGCTGGCGACGCCCGAAGCGGAACACGCGCATGGCGCAGCCGACATCATCGGCGTGTACGGCGCTGGCACGCTCGAATGTGGCGCGGACGACCACGAAGACGAAGCAGCGGGCGCGGAACACGCCGATGCGCATGAACACGGCGCGTGCGATCCGCACGTCTGGATGAACCCGGCGAACGTGGCGATTTGGGCGGACAACATCGCGGCGGCGTTCAGCGATCTCGATCCAGCGAACGCGGCTACCTACGCCGCCAACGCCGAAGCGTACAAAACGCAGTTGACCGCGCTCGATGCCGATATCCGCGCCATCGTGTCCGCCGTGCCAGCAGAATCGCGTATTTTGGTCACGAATCACGACTTCATGGGCTATTTTGCCGCCGCGTATGGCTTCGAGATTGTGGCGACCGTGCTGCCGGGCGGCACGACGGGTGCGGAGCTTGAGCCACAAGGCATGGCGGCGGTGATCGAACTCGTGCGCGCCGAGGGCGTCCCGGCGATCTTCGCGGAGGTCTCCGCCAACACCGATCTGATAGATGTACTCGCGGACGAAGCGGACATCGCTGTGGTGACGGCGCTGTACAGCGAATCGTTGAGCGGCGCGGACGGTGCTGCGTCCACTTATCTCGATTTCATGCGTTACAACGCAACGACGATTGCCGCCGCGCTGTCGTAAAGACGCATTAGCTCATGCAAGAACGAAAATAAATGCAGAGATGCAGAGAAAATTAAAGCGAACCCGTCGCTTATTTTTTCTCTGCATCTCTGCGATCTCTGCGTTGAGTCGCGCATCTTTTCAAAGGTGAAATTCTGTCGGCTTTCCGAAAGATATTGATATTTCGTCTCGTCTAGGTACAATGAAACATCATCTCATTCAGACTGTGAGCCGCCTATGATTGCAGATCGTCCCATTCGGATTGCGCCCGTTCTTCGCGTTGACACGTCCGTCCCGGCGCGCGCGGTTGTCCTCGATGTGCGCGATTTGACCGTGATCTATCGTGGCGATCCGGCGCTCCAGTCCGTGAGTTTTCATGTTCACGCAGGGGAGCGCGTCGCCATCATCGGGCCCAACGGCGCGGGCAAATCGACGCTGATCAAGGCGATCATGGGGTTGATTCAGCCGCGTTCCGGCGTGATCATCCACGCGGACGAAAGCACCGGGCGGCTTGGCTATGTCCCCCAACATGAAGGCGTCGATTGGGACTTCCCCGTGACCGTGCGCGACGTGGTGATGATGGGCTGCGCGCGCCAAATTGGCTGGCTGCGCCGTCCACGCCGCGAACATCATGCTGCCGTCGCTGAGGCACTGGATCGCGTTGGCATGAGCGCGCTGGCGACGCGCCAAGTCGGAGAATTGAGCGGCGGACAGCGGCGGCGCACCTTCATCGCGCGGGCGTTGGCACAGCGCGCGGAGATGTTGATCCTCGATGAGCCGTTCAGCGGCGTGGATGCGTCCGCGCAAGCCGAACTCTTGGATGTGTTGGACGCGCTGAACGCCGACGGGCTGACGATTCTGCTCAGTACGCATGATCTGGATATGGCGTACCGCCGCTTCGATAAAGTCTTGGCACTCAACCGCCACGCCATCGCCTACGGCACGCCGGATCAGGTCTACACCGCCGACTCGCTGGCAACGCTGTTCGGCAAACAAGTTACGATCTGGCAGGACGGCAAGCCCGTGCGCGCGTGGTTGGACGATCACGGTTGCTGTTAAAAGAAGGGCTGAGGACTGTGTGCTGAGTAAGAGACCAGAACAAGAGAGGTGATTTTTACTCAGCACGTTCCTTAACCTGAGTTTTGGATCGGCTCTAAACCGTTCACCTCACCCCCCAACCCCCTCAGCCACAGCGTGGGGGGCTAAGGGGTGAGGTTCTTGAAAAGGTGTCCTCCCCTCAGCCATGCAATGGAGAGGGGGGTTAGGGGTGAGGTGAAGCTATCCAAAAC
>DAOTUQ010000093.1:0-4164 GCA_034437055.1 Anaerolineae bacterium | reverse complement strand
AACAGCGATGATAACCTTGCCCTCCTTCGTAAAATCGCCTTGAACTTGCTCGGTCGGCATCCTTCTAAACAATCTCTTAAAAACAAGCGCTATAGTTGTGCTGTCAATGAAGAATTCTTGTTATCCGTTCTCCAATCTTAATTCTATCTCATGCGTCCGCCCTTCCCCCTGACCCCCTCTCCACTGCGTGGAGAGGGGGTCAGGGGGTGAGGTTCTTGAAAACGTGTCCTCTCCTCAGCTACGCAGTGGGAGGGGGGTGAGGTTCTGTAACGCTGTCCTCTCCTCAGGCACATCCAGAGGAGGCAGGGGTGTAGTTATTCCGGCAGTGTCACGACGAAGCGCGCGATGCTGACGCCCTCCGCTGTCAATTGTTGGCTCATGGTGCTGCTGTTGAGCAAGGTCAGCAAGCCCGTGACGATTTGTTCAGCTTGCGGGTTTGCATCCGCCAAACGCGCCAACGACCAGAAGCCGCCGCCCGCTGCGTAGACGACGAGCGGCGTATTCGGAAGCAGATAACTCGCTGCCGTCTGGAACGTCGGATCGCTGTCCATGCCGTTCGTCGGATTTAGCGCCGAACGCACGGCGCGCGCCGTGCCGAATACGAAAACATCGGCGTTCGATGCGGCGATCAGTTCAATCGGGAACGGCATGGACGGATCGGAGATGGTCAGCGTGACCGCCGTCGCATCCTCAATCGTCGTTTCGGCAACGTGGACATCCGTCGAGCTGCGCCCGGCTTGCGCCGCTGCGAGATCGAACAGCCGTCCGAAACCCTCAACCAATGCCGCCGCCGCATCTGGATCGGGCGTCGCATCCACGAGCAACCCAAAATCGATGGGCAAGGCTTGCGTCATGGCGGTCTGCAGATCGGTGGCGTCAACCAGCGCGGGCGACAAGCTCAACCACAGCGCGTAATCGCCTTCCATCCAACCGAAGATTTCATCGAGCGTCAGCCCGGTCGCGCCGCGCACCGTGAACTCGATCTGCCCCATGATCGCATCAAAATCACCCATCAGCGCATCACCGTACAAATCGCTCATGATGCCGCTCTCCAGCGTCGTCATGTAGGCGTTATAGCTGGTGGCGAGACCCGCGCTGTGAACGAACAGCGGCGTCCCTGCCGGGATGTACCGCGCGAACGTCGGATCGATGGACGACGGCATAAAACCCATGATATCGATGCCGAACGCCGCTTCATACGCCGCCATATCCAAGCCGACCGAAACATCCATCACAAACGAGCGTTCATCGACAATCGTGAAGCCGATGCCCGCTCCGCCGTAGATGCTCACGAACGAGTCGAGCATATCGAACGCCGGGTTCATCGTTCCCATGTCCATGCCACGCATCGACTGGTTGAGGGTGTCGAGGCTCAACGCCATATACTGCTGCATATCGATATACAGCGCGATGTTGTAATCGTCCTCTGTCAGCGCCGCCATCGCATCGGTAAAACGCTCGTTGGCGTTCAAGCGGGCGCTGCGGTCGTTCTGCTGCGCCGCTGCGCCCAAGATGAGCGTGTCGGCGCTGATGGTCAGCGAAATCGGGCTGTCGTTGGAAGCATCGTAGCGAATTACGCCGTCGGCTTCACTCTTGATCGCTTGCATCGCTCCGGTTTCGACCTGCCCATCAAAAAAGGCTTCCGCTGCCGCTTGGTCGTCGATGGCAATCGCAACCGTTAACGATTCTTCCAAGTTGCCGTACTGCATCATTTCCATTTCAAAATTGTTCAGACTGAACGCGGCGGTATCGCCCAACCACGCGCCGAACACCTGCTCGAACGAGCCGCCGAGCGGCTTGGACAGTTCGTCGAGTTGATCGCGCAGCCCTGTCGGCGGAATCATGCCGGGCAGCGCCGCTTCGATCCGGTCGAGCGCGCCATCGAGCGCATCGACATAGCGATCATCGATACGGAACGCACCGAAGAAGATGCTGTCGCCGGGCATGACTGCCGCCAACGCGGTCAAATCCGCAATCGGGATGCGGGCGGGTGTCGCGGCGGCAGGGGTGATCATCAAAGTCAGCAATGTAAGCATGAGCGCAAGCGTGAATAGTCGTTTCATGGGGGGAATTTTCCTCAATATGTGGATAACGGGATGAAACAGGGGAGCATCCCAGCCGGATGCCCCCTCGAAGCTGATTATTCCGCGAACGTGATGACCGCGCGCACGGTCTGCATCCCGTCGACCATCGACGAGCTGATCGAACTGCTGCTGATCAATCCCAAGACCGCGCCGAGCTGATCGCCCTCACTGCCACCCTGCGACATCAGCAAGTTCGCCAGCGGGAGCAAGCCGCCGCCCGCGAGATAGTGAACCTGTACCGCATCGGGCAGGATGTACGCCGCCGCTTCTTGGAACGCCGGATCATCCAGCAGGCTGCCATCGGGCGCGAACGCCGCTTCTGCCGCCGCGCGCGTGCCAAGCATGAACACCGCATCACTGCTGCCGATCACCAGTTCAATCGGGAAGGGCAGCGACCGATCCGTTAGTGTGACGACGGTCACATCGACGCCGCCGATGGTCTCGGTGGTCAAGGCGATTTCGCCCGTGCTGTTTTCGTCAGCGTTCATCTGTGCCGCCACCAAATCGAGCGCATTGTTCAAGCCCTCGACCAAGCCCGCCGCCTTTTCGGGATCGGCACTGGCATTGATCAGCAAGCCGAAATTGACGGGCAAGCCATCCGCGAGCGCCGCGAACATATTGTCGGCTTCCCCGACAGCAGGCGTCAAGCCAAACCAGATTGCCACGTCGCCGGTCATCCAGCTCAAAATGTCTTCGTTGAGTTCCAGACCCGTCGCGCCGCGCACGGCGAACTGAATGCCGTTGATCACGCTGTCGATTTCTTGGAGTGCCGCTTGCGAGTCGCCACCTGCCGATGCGGCGCTGCCAGAGACGCTGGCGCGCAGTGCGGTGACGGACGTTTGAGACAGCGCGTTCAAATTGGTGATGTGTGTGACGATGGGCGTCCCCGACGGGATGAAGCCCGCAAACGACGGGTCAATCGCGGTCATGCCGAAGTCCAAGCCTTCGTCCATGCCCAGCGCCGCCGCAACCGCGCTCATATCGGAGGTCGATACGGCATCGATGGTCAGCGAACGCCCGTCGATGATCGTGAAGCCGATGGCGATCTGCCCGGACATGGCGCCAAACGAGCGCAGCATATCCATGTTGCCCATCGCATTTATGCCACTGTTGTTCGAGTTTTCCATCATTGCAATGTTCGCCTCGAACAGCGCAACGGTGTCCATATAAATAGCGATGTTGTAGTCGCCATTGGGCAGCGCATTCATTGCGTCTGTGAACATTGCGTTGTCGCTCAACGGCGACTCGACGCTGCGCGCGATATCGAGGTTGCCCAACAGCATGTAATCATCGGCAAACGCGAACGGAAGCGTGCCGTCCAACTGAGCGCCGTCGGTGTTGGGCGTGTAAATGGTGAAACCATCTTCTTCGGACACGGTATAACCCACGTTGTCTGGGTTCATCGACATCGCGTCCGACCAGAACGACTCTGCCGCCGCACGATCCGTAATCTGGATCGCCGCCAGTCCTGCCAGATAATCATTGGTCGAATCGTCATCCAGCGCATAGCTGAGGTCGACGCCAACAACCGCCGTATCGCCCAACCACGAGCCGAACACCGTCTCGAAGTCGCCGCCCATGTTCGACGACGCTTCAGCGAGCGCGGCGCTCAAGGACATCGGGATCACGGGTTCGGAGAACGCGCCATTGACGCGATCAATCAGACTGTCCAACGCCTCGACATAGCCAGCATCGGTACGTACTGCCACCAACACCGCGGTATCGGACGGGAACAATGCCGTTAATGCAGTCAGATCGGCAGTCGGGACGGCTGCCGCCGGAAGAACCGTTGCGCCAAACACCGCCACCAGCGCGACAACCAATACGGATAACTTCTTCATCGAGCAATCTCCATTCAAGATCGGTTTGCTTCGCATAGATATACGCAGTTCTGGTGCAAAACGTCGCAGCGTTCAGCGCGTAATCTGTATAAATTTGTTGACAATGTGCATTGTAAGCTGATTTTGTAACTACTCAGGGGTCGTTTTTCCCCTCATTTTGGCAAATTGAAACGCCAAATTTGTCTGCGATGAGAATAGGCTCTCCCTCAAAAGATTGAGGGTTTTTGTCGAAAACAACC
>DAOTUQ010000092.1:0-4639 GCA_034437055.1 Anaerolineae bacterium | reverse complement strand
CAGATGGCGCATCCCCAGATGGCGCATCCCCAGATGGCGCATCCCCAGATGGCGCATCCCCAGATGGCGCATCCCCAGATGGCGCATCCCCAGATGGCGCATCCCCAGATGGCGCATCGCCGGATGGGATGGGGTCTGCGATCATTATTCCAAATCTGAGCGCGCCGATTCCAGGTCCCGAACTGATCAACGACATCACCATCGACCAGATCGTGCGCCTCGACGACGATACGCGCGCCAACGTGCGGACGATCTTCGCGCACGGGCAGGCATTGGGGCGTAACCCGCGCGCGTTCTCGAAATTGGGCGACAGCACGATTGAAAGCCCCTACTTCTTGGATCGCTTCGATGCCGGACAGGGCGATTACGACTTGGGCGCGTTCGGCTATTTGCAACCCCTGGTCGATTATTTTCAGGGGTCGTTCGCGCGGCAGGGCGCGGCGGTCATTCGCGGGCTGCATACGTGGTCGGTGTTCGATCCGATGTGGGCGAACGATTATGTCTGCGAACCGCGCGAGACGATGCTCGAATGCGAATTTCGCATCCAAAATCCGGCGTATCTGTTCGTCCGGCTCGGTTCCAATGACGTGGGCGCACCGACGGCGACCGAGCGCAATCTGCGCGACGTGATCGAATTTTCGCTCACCAACGGCGTGATCCCGATCATGGGGACGAAAGCCGACCGCCACGACGGACCCTCCAACACCAACAACCAGATCATCCGCGCGCTGGCAGACGAATACAACGTGCCGCTGTGGGATTTCGACTTGATCGCGGGGACGCTGCCGGGACGCGGCGTCGGCGGCGATGGCGTGCATCTGACGACGTGGAATACGCAGGATTACAGCGATCCCGAAGCGTTCCGGCGCGGCTACGGCGTGCATAATCTGACGGCGCTGATCGCGCTGTACCAAACGTGGTTGGTCGTCTTGACCGTGCCACCGGATGCCGCCGCCGCGCCGATTCCGGTCACGCTGACGCCGATAGCGGACGGCGCAATTCCAATCACGCCGACAGTAGGGGGATGATGATGACACCCGCCGAGCCGCCGCCAGCCTCACCCCGCCCGAACTTCTCACGGCGTCGTGAACATTTGTTCGCTTTCGTCCTGTGTGCCATCGTGATTTTGCTGATCATCGTGACGACCGACAGCGCGCCGACATGGATTTATCAGGGATTCTAGACAAGGACTGAGGGAAAAGGATTGAGGACTGAGTAAAGATCAGGACTGAACCAGCGGCGCGCTCTGAATCTTTTCCCTCAGTCCTCAGTCCTCCATCATGGAACTCATTCACATCACCGTTTTCATCGTCGGCGGGCTGCTCTACGCGCTGATCGCCCCGCGTCGGCTGCGCGCATGGGCTATGTTGATCGCCAGCGTCTATGCGATCTACGCGCTGCAACCGACGCTGGATATTCGCTTTCTCGATTTCGGGCTGCCGACGGCAACGCTCGTCATGGCGGTCTACGGCTGGCTTCTGACTCGCCCTCGCCCCGCGCTTTCACCCCAATCCCCAACCCCACTGCGTGGAGAGGGAGAACTCACGTCCGATGACTCCCCCGCTCCAGTACGGAGCGGGGGCGGGCGGGTGAGGTTGCGCTTTGCAGGCGTTGGGCTGAGATTGCCTGACATCATCTCGATTTTGATCATCGTCCTCATGGCGTGCTTGCTGACCATCCCGCGCTACAGCGCGGATTTCCCGCTGCAACCCACGTCGCGCCCGCCGGATATCGGCGTCGTCCTCGTCGGACTGGGAATCGCAGCGGTTGTTGGGATCGCCATCGCGCTCGTGACCGCGCGCCGCCAGAATGCCGCGCTGATCGTCGGCATGATCGCGCTGGTGGCGCTGTTCATCATCGTCAAGACCGAGCCGTTCGCCGTCGCGCTCGCTGGACTCTTGCGGCGTAACACGGGACAAGCGGTCGAACTCGCAGCAATGCCCGATATTGGCTGGCTCGGCTTCTCGTATGTCGCTTTTCGCATCCTGCACACGATCCGCGACCGTCAGAGCGGGCTGCTCCCCGCGCTCGGCTTGCGCGAATATCTGACCTACATCATCTTCTTCGCCGCATACACATCGGGCCCCATCGACCGCGCCGAACGCCACGCCGCCGATGATCGTGCGCTCCTCACGCTGCGCGCGCTCGATGCGGATCGACTGACGCGCGCCGGGACGCGGATCGCGGTCGGGTTGGTCAAGAAATTCGTGATCGCGGACACGTTGGCGCTGTTCAGTCTGAACGCCGTCGCCGTGTCGCAAACCGACTCGACGGCGGCGCTGTGGGGGATGCTGTACGTCTACGCCTTCCGACTGTACTTCGATTTCAGCGGCTACAGCGACATCGCTGTCGGCATCGGCATGATTTACGGCGTGCAACTGCCAGAGAATTTCGCCAATCCGTATGCCAAGAACACCATCACCGGATTTTGGCAGTCGTGGCATATGACCCTCAGCAGTTGGGCGCGCTTCTATCTGTATGCGCCGCTGTCGAAGGCGCTGCTGCGGCGCAAGGTCGATCCGGCGCGGGCGGCGGCGATCTGCAACGCGGTGACGATGATCACGATTGGCTTATGGCACGGCGTCACGGTGCCATTCGCGCTGTGGGGGGCGTGGCACGCGGCGGGCTTGACGGCGCATAAGCTGTGGAGTGACCGCACGCGCAAATGGCAGCGCGCGCTGAAGGCGACGCCGCGCCGCGCGCAAGGGTGGCGGATGGTGGGGGTGCTGTTGACGTTCCATTTCGTGCTGATCGGGTGGGTGTGGTTCGCGCTGCCCGATCTGCCGACGGCGGCGCGCGCGTTCGCGGGGCTGTTCGGCGTATGGTAATGCGTCGTCCTTTAACCTCACCGCCTAGCACCCGTGCGTTCGCGCGGGCGTTGTTCGCGCTGATCGGCGCGTTCAGCGTCGGCATCCTCGGCGCGCGGGCGTGGGGCGGCGCGGCGCGCGGGCTGGAACTGCTGTACAAAACCTACGATGAACAGACGACGCGCATTTTCCGCGCCGATATCGCGCGCGGCATCGTGACCGAACTGCGTTTGCCCATCGACGGCACGAGTCACGAATGGTCGCCCGATGGCACGCGGATCGCGTTCGTGTCCGCGCACGATGGCGATCCCGATATCTACGTTACAGACGCCAACGGGCGCGATCTGCGCCAACTGACCGACAACGCGCTGCCCGATTACAGCCCGGCGTGGTCGCGCGATGGGACGCAAATCGCGTATGCGTCGGTCGGCTACGCGGGGCGCGGCGCGACCGATATCTACGTGCTGACGCTGGATGATTCAGCGCCACCGCGGCGCATTTCGGGCGCGGCGGGCAGCGCATCAATGCCGCGTTGGTCGGCGGACGGCGCGCAAATCGCCTTCATGTACGCGGAGCGCGGCGTGCGCACGACGGTGTTGGCGTTCGCGGATGGTTCGTCCGCTGCGCCCGCGTCCGCCGCGCCGGAATTGACGATTGTCAGCGAATGGGCGTGGTCGCCGGATGGGACGCGCGTCGTGTTTGTCGGCGTGGACGATCCAACGCTGATGGGGACGGTGCAGCAGCTCTACATTGCGGCTGCCGACGATATCGCCGGACGGCGGCGGTTGGCGGCTGAGTCGCCAGACCACACCAACACCTACGATATGCCCACATGGTCGCCCGACGGGACGCGGATCGCCTATGTCGCCACGCCGCGCGTGACCAGCGATGTGTTCGTGATCGTGGTGGACGGCGACCAGCCGCCGCAGCGGATCTCGCCGCTGCCGTCGAATGATCGCTATCCCGCGTGGTCGCCGGATGGACGCTGGATCGCGTTCACGAGCGGCGATAATCAGTTCAGCGAGATTTATGCGGTCGAATTGGCATCGGGGCGGCTGATGCGGGTCACGCGGGATCGCGTCGGGGACTTCGCGCCCAGTTGGCGTCCAAATTCAGACAATCGGTAAAACGGTTTCAATACGAAAAGGATTTCAGCATGAATATCCCCCACCTCCACGATTGGAACATCGCCGCCGCCGCAGCGATTGCGCTGCAAAAACAGCTTGCTGCACAGATCAGCTTCGATACGCCGCTCGATCTATCCGCGATCCGCTTGGTGGCGGGCGTCGATGTCAGCGTGCGCCCCGATGCGGGCGGCGTCGATCAATCCCGCGCGGCGGTCGTCGTGTTGGAATTTCCATCCATGCGCGCCATCGAGACGGTCAAGGCAGAGATGCCGACGCCGTTCCCGTATATTCCCGGCTTGCTCAGTTTCCGCGAGGGACCCGTGTTGGAAGTGGCGTTCGGGCAGCTTCAGACCGTGCCGGATGTGTTCATCTTCGACGGCATGGGGCGCGCGCATCCACGCCGGATCGGGATCGCGGCGCACATGGGCTTGTGGCTGCAAAAGCCGACGATTGGCTGTGGCAAGACGCTGTTGATCGGACGCTATACCGAGCCGCCGCACGAGCGCGGTGCCTACGCGGAGATGGTGGACAAAAAAGAGATCATTGGCGCGGCGTTACGGACGCGGGCAACAGCGAAGGTCGTGTATATTTCGCCGGGACACTTATGTGATCTGGCGTCGGCGGTGGCGATCACGATGGCATGTACGGGGAAATATCGGCTGCCAGAGCCGATCCGCGCGGCACATAACGCGGCGGGGACAGCGG
>DAOTUQ010000091.1:0-9308 GCA_034437055.1 Anaerolineae bacterium | reverse complement strand
ACATGTTTGGTTTTCTCCCTGATTCACCTCACCCCCCAGCCCCCTCTCCACTGCGTGGAGAGGGGGAGTTTCCGCCTTGTGTTCCCCCTCTCCACTGCGTAGAGAGGGGGTCAGGGGGTGAGGTTCTTGAAAAGGTGTCCTCTCCTCAGGCTCTACATGGAGAGGGGGTTGGGGGGTGAGGTCGATCTCAAACCCCACTGGCAGCGGCACGCCCGCCGCGCCCATACGTCGCCGCGCGTCGATTTTGTCGCCCATAGCGGCGATGGCATCCGGCGGGGGACCCACCCACACCATGCCCGCGTCGATCACCGCCGCCGCGAATGCCGCCGACTCCGACAAGAAGCCGTAGCCCGGATGCACAGCATCACAGCCCGCGCGCCGCGCCGCATCGATCAGCGCGCCGATGTTCAGGTAGCTGTCCGCCAGAAGCGCGCCGCCGATCCGCACCGCACGATCTGCGACCCGCACAGACAGCGCGTTCGCATCGGCATCGGAATATGCCGCCACCGCTTCGATGCCCGAAATGCGGCACGCGCGCGCGATCCGAACGGCAATTTCGCCGCGATTGGCGATCAGACAGCGGATGATGCGACCCATAGCGCGTTTTCTCGTTGTACCTAGATAAAAATCGGCTGATTGACCCACATACGACGACAACAGATGTCGTATGCTAAAGACAACTTCCTCCCCCAAGGAAATTAATGAAAATTGCGAAAGACCCCGCCCGGCGAAGCGGGGTTTTTTGCGTCTAGTGGCGCCGCCGTCCTGTCCACCAGACGACCAGCCCAACCGCCAACGGCAGCAGCGCCAATCCACCGAACACGCTGTCGCCCGGCGGCAGCACCGGCGCGCTCGCGGCAAGCGCGTCCGAGAACGGCAGCGGCACGAACGTGACCGCAAACACGATCAAGCCGACGATCCCGACGATCTTGCGCCGCGCGTCCAAGCGTGTGATCATGTCCAACGGCGTGGCGTAGACGCGCCCGAACAGGAACAGCAAGATCAACCAGAAAAACCACGCATTGGTCACCAACACCAGCGCCACCATGCCGATCAAGATCGGATAGTACAGGATGCGCGCGCGATCCCCGATCAGCGAGTACAAAATATGCCCGCCGTCGAGCTGCCCAATCGGGATCAGGTTCAATCCGGTCACGAGCAAGCCCGTCCAGCCCGCCCACGCCAGTTGATTGACGTAGACATCGACTTGTCCATCGGGCAAAAAGCGCCCAAACGTTAGTACCTTTGCCAGCGCGTACAACAGCGAGTTGCCTTCGAGCGTGCCAGCGCGGATCACATCAACCTGCGATGTCGCTAATCCGATCAGCAGGATCGGCACGGCGAAGATCAAGCCCATCAACGGACCCGCTGCGCCGACGTCCAACAGCACCTTGCGATTGCGCATCGGCTCGCGCAGTTGGATGAATGCGCCGAACGTGCCAATCGCGCTGATGAACGGCGCGGGAATGAAATACGGGAGCGTGACCGCCAATTTGTGATGGCGCGCCGCGAAGTAATGTCCGAGTTCGTGCGCGCCCAAGATCAGCAGAATTGAAATCGCATACGGGAAGCCGCGCCAGATTTCGATCAAGCCGCGATCAATGATATCGCGCGCTTGGGCGATGTCGATGGTGGCGATTTCGCTCACTGCCATCTCGTAGCCGAGCAGCAGCACGCTCAACAGCGTGGCGACGAACAACGCGATATTCAGCCACGGCGAGCGCGGCTGCACTTGGACGCGCCCTTGCAGCACGATCACGACCTGTTTGTCATCGATCTCGCGGAACAGCGGCAGCGCATTGATCGTCGCCAGCAAATTGTCGATTTTGGCGTATGCGGCTTCGCTGTCCAACGTCAAATGCCCCTCGAAGATGCCCAAGACGCGCGGTTCGCCCGTCGGGATGCCGAGTCGGCGGGCGCGCTGCGCCGCTTCGGCGTCGTCACCGAGCGCGCTCTCGTGGTCGATGGTCAGCACGCTCATCACCATCTGGCGAAGTTCGTCACTCAGGCGCGGCGGAACGCCGCCCGGCGGCGGGTGACGCGGCGTTGGGCGGGAATAGGGGCGATCCTCGACGGAGGACGCGGTTTCGTTCAACATGCGTTGGATACCTCTAGATCGTCTGTGATGGCGGCGGGAACTCTTTGCGGTACATGTCCAAGCCGTTCATGATTGCCGCTTTCGCGCCCTTCGCATCCGTCCACCCCTGCGTTTCGACGGTCGTCCCCTGAAGCTGCTTATAAATCAGGAAGAAATGCTCCACTTCCTTCGGGAAGTGCTTCGGCAAATCTTCCATATCGTGATAATCATCGAACTGCGGATCGGTAGCGGGGACTGCCAGCACTTTATCATCGTTCTCGCCCTTGTCGATCATGCGCAGCATCCCAATCGGGCGCGCGACGATCACGCAACCGGGAAAGGTCGGCTCGTTCATCATGACCAAGACATCGAGCGGATCGCCGTCGCCATACAGCGACTGGGGGATGAAGCCATAATCGCCCGGATAATGCAGGGGGCTGTACAGCACGCGGTCGAGCTTGATCACGCCAGCGGACTTGCTGTATTCGTATTTGTTGCGGCTGCCTTTCGGCACTTCGATCACGGCGTAGATTTCGTCAGGGGCGTTGGGCCCCGGCGGCAAATTGTGCCACAAGTGCAGTGTCATGGCGCGCAGTTCCTCGTTCCTAAGTCGAGAGCATTGTACCGCTGAACGCGATACGCATCAATTGATAAGCTCACCCCACGCAGGGGTAGCGCATCAAAATAAGGTCGCTGGTCACACCGGGTCACAATCGGTGTGTAGGAGCGTGGCGTCTCATGGCACGCCAAACCCCTACACTGCCCGCGCTTGCGGGCGATGCAATAAAATGTTGAACCCCCGACGCCATTAAGCGCGCGCGAGGCTGTCGCCGCCGTCCGCCTCGATGCGATCCACGACGTGGCGCAAGACCTCGACGGGCTGCGCGCCGGACAGCAAGAACTTTCCGCCGAAGATCAGCGCCGGAACGCCGCTCAAGCCCTTGATTTGCGCGTCTAGCACATCGGTGCTGACCTGCTCATCATACGTTTCATCGTCCAGCGCCGCCGCGAACGAATCTGCGTCCATCCCCAGTGTCACCGCGACCTCGCGCAAGACCGCGACCTCCGAAATATCGCGCGCTTCCATCCAATACGCGCGCAAAACCGCATCGTGATACGCCAAGCCGCCGTCGGGCAGAACCGATTCGGCGTATTTCGCGCCGATCAATGCCTTGCGGCTGGTGATGCCGAAGCGCCCCTCGTTGATCTCGACGCCATAGGTCTCGCGCATCATCTGATGCACGCGCGGGCGCGATTCTTCGATGCGCTTCAAATACCACGGCGCGATAGGCGGCGCGCCAGCCGGACGCAGTTCATACGAACGCCAATGCAGTTCAATCGCGTGCGTCTGTTGCAGCTCCTGCAAACTGCACGACGCCGCGAAGCAGTACGGGCAAACGAAATCTGACCAGACATCCACGCGCACGGGCATGGCGATCTCCTCACTCGAATAGCCACATGATGCAGTATTATACGAGCTTTTCGGGGTGATGAACGGCGATTCGAGTCCCTATGGCGACGTTTAACGATTTCCTCACCAAGATACAGCGGCGCGCGCTGCCCAAAGCGCCGATGGAGCGCGTGCGCATCTTGGCGCGCGAGATGGCAGCGGGCGCGGCAGAAGGCTTGTGGATGGTCAGCCTCGATCATGACGCGCCCAATTTGCTGGCGCTGCGCAGTCCATCGTTTGGCTCGGACAGCTTCAATCGGTATTTGGAGCGCCGCTGGAAGAATCAGCCGCCCGGCTGGGATTTGCTGCAAACGGTGGGCTATGTGCGCGTCGAATGGCGCGTCGTCGAGATCAGCGCCTTGGCGTTCGGCTTGTTGGACGATGATGCGCCTGCCAGCGCGTTCATCTCGTATCGACGGCGCGACAGCAGCGCGTTGGCATTGCTGGTCTTGGAACGGCTGCGCGCTAATGGAATCGACGCCTATTTGGATCTGTCGCTGCGTCCGGGATCGCTGTGGCGGGAGCGCATCCGCGAGGAAATTCAGACGCGCGATACGTTGGTGCTGTTGATTGGGCGCGAAACGCTCGCCTCCGAGATGGTACAGCAAGAGATCATTTGGGCATTGAACGCGGATATCGTGATTCTGCCGATTTGGCACAACAGCTTCGAGTATCAGTCCAGCGCGCGCGATCTACCCGCGACGATTGACCACATTTTGACACACACGCACACGATCCGCGTTCTCGAAGAGAGCGCGATGGCGTATCACAACGCACTGATCGAGTTGGTCAGCCACTTTGGGGTTATGCCGTAAGCGGCGGTGTAAAGCGGCGACTAATGCTGAAACATCGAATAGGCGAAGCGTAGCTGGGTGTTGTAGCAGTATAAATGGTTGCCCGACACATCGAAGGTCGCGCGGTAGGTGTAGGCGCGGCGGTAACACTGATCGTCTGTGAGCAAGCCGCCCGTCGCGCGCAGTTTCCCATCGATCCATACCCTGAACGCGCGCCATGTTCGCCTGACGCTGTGATACGCCGCGTCGAGGATCGAGGGGCGTTGCGCTTCACCCCAATCGTCGGGGCAATCGCCGTGCGCGCTGCACGGATCGGGCAACGCAGACAGCAGCGCTTGTTCGACGGCGGCGGTGCGCAATCGCTCCCATGCGCGCGCGCGCTGTGCGGGAGGAACGCGCGTCTCGTACCGCAGCGCATCAGCGATGCAGTCGTCCAGCCGTTGATCATCCAATTCCGGCGTATCCATGAGCAACCTCGAAGGTCTGGCGCAGTTCCCCCAGACGACGGCGGAGGGTTTCGCGCGCGTAATACAAGCGACTTTTGACCGTCCCGACTGGACATCCAATGATATCCGCGATTTCTTCGAGACTCATGCCGCTCAAGTAGTGCAGGACAACGACCGCGCGCTGATTGAGCGGCAGTTCGCTGACCGCGTGCTGCACACGCCGCTGAATCTCGCCTTGTTCCGCGAGATGATCGGGCGCGCTCCACGCCGGACTCATCAACTGATCGACCAACGCCTCTAACGAGACGCGGCGCTTTTGTCGGCGTGAAATCCAAGTATAACTGAGATTGACGCTAACGCGATAGAGCCACGGCGCGAGTGGAAGGGTCGTATCGATCCGCTGCGCGTATTGATGGAGCTTTAAGAAGCAATCTTGGGCGACATCTTCCGCCACCGCGCTGTCGCGGGTGATGGCATAGGCAGTGCGATAGATTTGGGCATAATAGCGGTCGAACAAGCCGCCCAGCGCGGATAAATCTTGGTTACACAGCCGCTGGATCAGTGCTGCATCCGACATTTCAGAGGATGCCTCATCGAGTGTCGGTTGATCGTCGGTCGGTGGCAGGCTGGTCGCGCCGTCGTCACGGACGCCATGCCCTTCATCACTCATCCACATTACCATCGCCATCGCTTTCCACTCTATAAAAGTCTGTTGGGTAGAGATGAAGTTGTTTTAGCGCAAGGTCAACAAATATTTAAGCGCGATATACGATAATCTAACATACAATCGGTTTGGACGAAATCCACAAGGACGGTAACGTGGATGTAACCGAATCGAAACATCACCGTGTGGAGCGCGTGTCGCAAACGCTTTGAAGGAGTCCTATTTGAATTGGTCAATTTGGCGCACACGCCTGTTATTCGCCGCGCTGCTGTTCTTCGGCTCGGAGATCATCTTATGGACGAATCTCGGTAACGGCGAACGTCCACAAGTGACAAGCGCACCGTTGTCGGCGTTATTTGAGACGACGAGCAGCGAGACGCGCCCCGAAATCCTCTTCGCATCTGCTGACGACGCGCGCACCCCGCTCGATTGGCTAATCACGCTGCCCGGCTACGTCGCGCTGGCGGCGCTGCTGCTCGAACTGGCGGCGCGCTATCGTGCGCGCAGCATCTTTGAAGCGATGGCGCTGACGGGCATTTATGGGATCGCCAATGGGCTGCTGCTCAACCCGACGACGGCGCTGGTCGATGTGCCGCGCACGCTGGTCACACGCGCGATGGGCGGACATGCGCTGGTCGGCTTGGCAATGTTGGCGCTGTTCCTGTTCATTCAGCGGGTGGGCGCGCAGCGCGGACGGCAGGCGACGACCTTGTACGCGGCGCTGATCTTTGCGGCGCTGGTTGTGGGTATCTTTTGGGGTGCATGGGCGCGTTGGACGCCCGTCGATCTGTGGGCGCGCGCCGAAACGCCGCTGCCGACCATGCTAATCGCGGCGGGCTGCGCATGGACGCTGGTCGTGGCGCTGACGATCCGACGCCCCAATCGCGCGCCGCCCGCGCCCAAGGCGCAAGGGGATAACGAGCCGCTGGCGGACATGGCGGCGGCATTCCGCATGAGCGCAACCTCACCCCCCACCATGTCGAGAGGGGGAGCGCCGTCCGCCCGATTGACACGCGGCGAATGGGCGGCGTGCCTGATGATGCTCGCGGCGTTGGCGGTGCTGCGGTTCGCGCAGGGCGTAATCGATGGCTTTTCCGCCGCCGCCGTGCCGCTGTTGATCGCGTACTGCTTGGGTGTGCTGTATTTCCGGCAGCGCAAGAAAGGCATCTCGTTCGTGGAGGGTGACTCCCCCGCTGGCGGCGCGCTGCGAACAACGCTGCGACTGGCGGGCGCAGGCATCGTGTTCCTCGCGGCGAGTCTGATCGGCTACGATCTGCTGCGCACCCCGGAACTGATCGGCACGGCGTCCGATCCGGTCGCCATCATGGCAGTGGTGTTCACCGCCTATGGCTTGGTGTGGCTGCCGTGCGTGTCGTTGGTGTTGGGGGCGCGGGCGTTCATCAAACAGGCGCGCGGCTTTCAGTTATAGCGGCTCTCAGCCTATCGCTGATCGTCATAACGGCTCATTTTTTTGCGCGAAAGCTGTTATACTGCCCGCCAAAGTGGAGGAGGATGCTGATGGCGGCGATCAGCCATTGTGCGATCTGCGGCGCGGATTGGCGCGCTGGTTTGACGTGCGAGGATGCGTATCATACGCTGTTGGCGCGCGAATTTTCCGATCCGATGGCGGGACAGGTGCATCATCTGACGGTGATCTGCTATATGATTCAGCATGACCGCTACAGCGCCGCCGCCGCCGCTTGGGCGCGCGACATGCTCGAAAAACTCGTGGTGCGCGGTCTGTCCGTCGCTGACTTGAGCGCAGCGGCGCGCAGCATCGTCCATACGAAAACAACGCCGATTGCGCGCGATCCAAACGCGCCGCCCCTTGTGCAGCCACAGCACGCATGGCGCATGACCGTCGTCGATGCGGGTCGCGCGGTGAATGCGGAGGAACATGCCGTCTTGGTGACGACATGGGCGCGCGCGGTGTGGGACACCATCCGGTAAGGGCGCCCCGCTGAGTCGCCCGCCCAAAAACGGGCTACAATGGAGTCATTGATACGAGGGAAACTGCCATGCAATCGATCACGCTGATGGCGCCGACCCGCGCCGACCGGACATTGACGCTCGACCTGCCCGCCCATGCGCCGACAGGCGAACTAGAAATTGTGATCCGCGCCCGTCCGACGGCTGCGCGAATTGAAACGCCGAACGCGGAACTGACGCGCGACGAAGCCCGCCGCCGCTTGCAAGTCGCCAAACTGCGACACGATGCAGCGGAGCGTGCGCGGCTGCGCCATGGGCTGGACGGACAGCCGCCAATTTCGCAGCAAATCATCGCAGAACGCGAGGATCGGGTATCAGCCGCTTACGAAGAAACCCCTAAATCATGGACACATTGACCGCGCTCGACTCCAAACGGATCGTTCTCGGCGTGACGGGCAGCATCGCCGCCTACAAAGCCGCCGATCTCGCCAGCAAGCTCACCCAAGCGGGCGCGCAGGTCGATGTCGTGCTGACCGACGCCGCGCAGAAATTCATCACGCCGCTCACGTTTCAGGCGCTCACTGGACGCGCCGTCTATACCGATCTGTGGCGGACAGACGCGACCGACGGGCTGCCCACGCACATCGCGCACGTCGGATTAGCCGAAGCTGCCGCTGCCATCTTGATCGCGCCAGCGACGGCGGACACCATCGCGCGGCTGGCGGGCGGCTTCGCGTCCGATTTGCTGGCGATCACGGTACTCGCGGCGCGCTGTCCACTGATTCTTGCGCCCGCGATGGACGGCGGCATGTACGAACATCCCGCCGTGCAGGACAATCTCGCCCTGCTCAAGTCACGCGGTGCCTTCATCATCGAACCGGAAGAAGGGCGCTTCGCCAGCGGCTTGACGGGACGCGGACGCCTGCCCGATACCCCCACGCTGATGAGCGCGCTGCGTTATGCGCTGTCACGAGCAGCGGACGGCTTCTTGGCGCGGCGGCGCGTCGTGATCACCGCCGGCGGCACGCGCGAACCGCTCGATCCGGTGCGCTACTTGACCAACCGTTCCAGCGGCAAGCAGGGACACGCGCTGGCAGAAGCCGCCATCGACGCGGGCGCGGATGTGACGCTGATCACGGCGGCGCGCGGGCTGCCCGCCCCATATGGGGTACAAATCGTCGCGGTTGAGACGGCGAAACAGATGCACGACGCGGTGTTGGCGCACATTGACGGCGCGGACGCGCTGATCATGGCGGCGGCGGTCGCGGATTTTCGTCCGGCGTCGGTGGCGGAACAGAAGATCAAGAAGCTGGAGAACGCCGACGCGCCGACGATGGTGCTAGAGCGCAACCCCGATATCTTGGGCGCGGTCAAGCTGCGGCGGGGCGATACGCAGATGCCCCGCGTGGTCGTCGGCTTTGCGGCGGAGAGCCAGCGCGTCCGCGAGTACGCGCGCGATAAACTGGCGCGCAAGGGACTCGATCTGATCGTCGCCAACGACATCACCGCGCCGGACGCGGGCTTCGACGTGGACACCAACCGCGTCACGATTTACGATGCGGGCGGCGGCGAACAACGGTTGGAGCTGACAACGAAAGCGCGCGTGAGCGAGGCGATTTTGCGGCGGGTGGCGGAATTGTTGGGGGAAAAACGGTGATGCGGGCTTATTCGGCGGGAAACCACGCTCGCAGCGTCGCTTTCAGCCGATCAAAGGCGCGTTCAGAAGCGTTCAAACTAACATTCGCAGCAAGTTCTTGAAATAAACTCGCAGATGGCGGCTTCTTGCCGAGTCGGAGTGCTTCGCGCATCGCTTCTTTAGGACGATTAGGTGTAACTACTCAGCCGTCATTTGAGGGAGAAATAGGTTGTTTTCGACAAAAACCCTCAATCTTTTGAGGGAGAGCCTATTCTCATCGCAGACAAATTTGGCGTTTCAATTTGCCAAAAT
>DAOTUQ010000090.1:0-67279 GCA_034437055.1 Anaerolineae bacterium | reverse complement strand
TATATGGGCAATTTGCTTTACGAATCGCGGGTTTTGTGCTATCCTACTCGTGCGATTTAACCAACTTAAACCGGGTGTTTCCCCACCGGGCGATCCCATCAGGCACAGCCAAACACTGTGTCTTTCGTGTTTTAGCTTGGTATCTTTAACAGATAAACCGTCAGTGAGGAGCCGTGAGCGATGTCCAATCAGCCACAGTATTTGACCCCCGAAGGTTTGAAACAGTTGGAACAACGGCTGAAATTCTTGGATGAAACCCGCCGCCCCGAAGTTGCGGAGCGGCTGCGTCAAGCGTTGGAAGAAGGCGGCGATCTCAGCGAGAACGCCGAATATGAAGACGCGAAGAACGAACAAGCTTTCGTCGAAGGCGAAATTTTGCGCCTCCAAACCATCCTCAGCAGCGCGCAAATCATCGAGGCGACGGGTAAGAAAGATGTCGTCTCGCTTGGATCGAAAATCACTGTGCAGGAACAAGGCAACAGCGCCAAAGAAGTCTATCACCTCGTCGGCTCGGCAGAAGCCAATCCGAGCGAGGGCAAAATTTCCAGCGATAGCCCGCTCGGCAAAGCCTTACTCGGCGCGAAGAAGGGCGAGAAAGTCACCGTCCAAGCGCCCGCCGGCGCGCTCATCTTCACCATCAAATCGATTGCTTAAGGTGCGGATCGTCGCCCGATAGATTGCCCATGTCCCCGCCGCCCCCCATGACCCTCTCCGACCGCGCGCGCGCCTTGTTTGCTGGTATCACCGCGCGCGCGGGCATGACCGTTCACCGACTGGGTATTCACCCCGATACGATTACCCTCATCGGCTTGGGCGTAGTGGCGATTGGGTCTGCCTTTATTGCAATGGGCGCGCTACAATTTGGCGGTCTGCTGCTGGTCGTGAGCCTGCCGCTGGACGCGCTCGATGGCGCGGTGGCGCGGGCGATGGGGCGCACAGATCGCTTCGGCGCGGTGCTGGACTCGACGCTCGACCGCTATGCCGATGGCTTGATTTTTGGGGCGCTGGCGTATTATTTTGCGACGCAAGACCGCCTCGATCAGCTGCTAATCGCGCTGGCGGCGCTGATGGGCAGTTTCGTCGTCAGCTATGTGCGGGCGCGCGCGGGTGAAGCCGATTTGTCCGTCAAGATTGGGCTGTTCTCGCGCTTCGAGCGCGTGTTGGCGCTTTTGGTGGCGCTGCTGATCCCCCCGCTGCTGCTGCCGTGCCTGTGGCTGCTGGCGATTGGCACGAACATCACAGGCGTGCAGCGTTTATGGTATGTGTATCAGCATCTCGACAAAGATGCACGTCTCGACTGATAGACGATCTCGACTGAAAGACGCATCTCGACAGAGGGTGGGGCGATATGGAATTTCAAGCGGAATTCATTCTGATTGGGGATCGGCTGCAAATCCGCTACTACGGCATCATCATCGTGTTTGCGATGCTGGTGGCGGCGTGGGTGGCGACGCGGCTGGCAAAACGCGACGGCAAAGACCCGGATCATGTGTGGGGCGCGCTGACATGGGCGATCATCCCGGCGATCATCGGCGCGCGCTTGTGGTACGTTATTTTCCCGCCCCTGTCGCTGACGGCGGACGGCGTGGTGATGGATACCGCTTGGTTTTTCGCAAATTTTTTCAATCTGGAAAATGGCGCGGTTGCGATTTGGACGGGCGGACTGAGCATCTTCGGCGCGGTCATTGGCGGCGGCTTGGGCGCGTATATCTATCTGCGCCGCAACAAGCTCCCCGTCTGGGCGTGGCTGGATATTGCGGGCATCTGTCTGCCGCTTGGACAAGCCATCGGGCGCTGGGCGAACTTCATCAATCAAGAGCTGTACGGCATCCCGACGACGCTGCCATGGGGCATCCCGATTGATTTGCAGCATCGCATCGGCGAATATCGCAGCACGGTTCAATATCCGATCATGGGTGGCGACGGACAAACCGAAACGTTGTTCCATCCGCTGTTCCTGTACGAATCGCTGTGGAACTTGCTGACGTTCGTCGTGCTGTTGTCGCTGTTTCAACGCCGCCGCAAGCAGTTCGCTCCCGGCTCGTTCTTCCTGCTGTATGTGATGTCCTACAGCTTTATGCGCTTCTTGCTGGAGTTCATCCGCGTCCAAGTGTCGCTGGTGAGCGGTATCAACGTCGCGCAAGTCGTGTGTGTGGTGGCGTTTGTGATCGCGCTGGTCGTGTTCCTCGCGCGCCAACGACAGGTCGCCGCGCCCACAACAGCGACCAGCAAAGCCGTCTAGCAATCCAGACGTGCAGATCGCACGTTATAGGGGGTAGGGCGTGCGAGTAGTTCGTCGAGAAAGTAGATAAAAGCAACCTCACCCCCCCCGCCCCCTGTCCGATACGGAGAGGGGAGCGGGGGGTGAGGTCTCTATCCTAAACTTCCTTCTTGCTTGTACCTACTGGCATACCCGCAATCGTAGGGGCGTGCCGTTGGTACGCCTGCACGATTAAAATGATGTTTGGGCATGGCGTGCCATGCCCTTGTTGCTAGACACAGAATGAGGCGCAGCGATGGAATTTCTCGGCGTTGGGGGGATGGAACTCATCGCCTTCCTACTGATCGCATTGATCGTCGCGGGACCCAAACAGATGATCCAGTGGGCGTATCAAGCGGGCAAGTGGGTGAACAAAGCGAAGGCAATGTGGTCGGAGACGGCTGCCATGCTGCAAAAAGAATTCGACAAAGAGGGGATCGATTTCAAAGTCCCCACCGAGCCGCCCACGCGCCAATCGCTCAATAACGAGATCAAACGCTTCACCAACCCGATCTCCAAACCCCTGCAAGACACCTTCAGCAGTGTGAAGTCCGACATCGACAACGTGAAAACCGACGTGAATGGCGTGCGCGAGACCGCCGCCGCGGTCAGCACGCGCGCCGCGAAACCCGCCGCGAAACCCGCTTCGGCATCCGTGCCACCTCCAACCCCCACCACCAACGGCAGCGCGCCCGTCGCCAGCCCAACGGTGAACGATGCGCCTGCCAGTACCACGCCAGGCGGCGAAACACCGGACGGCGGCTATGGAACGTGGTCGGGCTGATTGCACCGCGCCCTAGCGCATGACCACTTTCACCACCACAATTATCCAAGCTGAAGGCAAGAACGCGACTGGCATCCGTGTCCCGGCTGAGATCATCGCAGACTTGGGCGCGGGCAAGAAGCCGCGCGTCAAAGTGACCCTCAATGGCTACACCTATTCCATCACCGTGGCGGCGTTTGGCGCTGTGTTCATGCTGGCGTTGAGCGCCGAACATCGAAACGCGGCGGGCGTCAAGGCAGGCGACGAACTCGCGGTCACGATTGAGCTGGATACCGAGCCGCGAACCGTCGATGTTCCTGACGATCTCGCCGCAGCACTCGCCGCCGAGTCAGGCGCGCGGGCTGCCTTCGACGCGCTCTCGCACACGATGCGCAAGGAATATGTGCGCCACGTGTTGGATGCCAAAGCCGAAGCGACGCGCATTCGGCGGATCGCCACCATCGTCGGCAAACTCGCCACCCCATAACAGCGAAGCATTCTCCATCATCCACGAAATGCGCTTGACAATCCCTTTTTTATGGCTATAGTTTAGTTAGCCGAATAACAAACGTCGGTTTCATCCATCGTCCTATCGATGCGAGAAATGAAGCGTAGGATGGATGCGTTTTCGATTTCCGACTCCATCAGTTTTGTCCTGATGGAAGTGTGCAAGCTCCGCCGTGCGATCTCCGATACCATGCTCAACGAAATTGGGCTGCATGTGGGTCAGGAGATGTTTTTCGTCTCGCTGCTCCAAGAAGAAGGCGCGACGCAATCCG
Organism: Anaerolineae bacterium; assembly: GCA_034437055.1. GTDB lineage: Bacteria > Chloroflexota > Anaerolineae > Aggregatilineales > Phototrophicaceae > Flexifilum. The sequence goes on along the minus strand of DAOTUQ010000090.1, from coordinate 63,477 downwards.
AAATTGCCGACCGTCTGCATGTGCAGCGGGCGACCGTGACCAATATGCTGCAACGCTTGGAACACAGCGGCTGGATCGAACGGCGTGGTGATAAGGTTGATCAGCGCGTGCTGCACGTCTATCTGACTGAATCGGGACGCGCGCTGCAATATCAATTGCAGCAGGTGTGGCGCGAGATCGAAGACCAAACGACGCAGGGCATGACGCTCGAAGAACGCTTGTTGTTCCGGCGGCTGTTGTTGCAAGCGTATCAAAATTTGTTGATCCATCAGCACACAGGCGCGTAATTCAAGGTTGAGAGCGCACGCCCGAATCGTGGCGGATGAGTCTAAAGCGCGATCCGGCGGATGTCCCACTGGACTGCCCCTATGCGCGTTGATTGACAATGCTTACTTTTACGCATCATTTGTCAGTTAGCTAACAATCAGGAGTGAAAATATGTCGGCAAAAGAGATCGTCGTTCAACATCTACGGGCAGTCGAGGCGGGCGAATGGGACAAGGCGTTAGCATTGATCGCGCCCGACTATCAACTACAAGGGGTCATCCCGTTCCCCATCAGCTTATTCATTCGGATTGGCAAGGCGCAATCGCTGGACATGCACAAGGCGCGCAAGCGGGCGCTGCCGGATTTCCAATTCAATGAGCAGTACCTCGAAGAAACCCCGCAGCACGTCAAATTTCAGGTGAATTTAACCGGGACACAGACGGGCGTGATCGACTATCGGGGGTTGGTGCGTGGTATCCCGGTCATACAACCGACGGGCAAAGCGGTGAAGCTCGATCCCGAATGGTTCACCTACTATGTGCGCGACGGCTTGATTCACAAGACAGTGGGCAATATCCCTAAAGATGCCGGCGTTCCCGGTCTAGTACGCGCGGTCACAGGGGAATAACCGGATGCACATTGCTTTATTTGGGGCGACGGGGCGAACAGGCAGCCACGTGCTGGCAGCCGCCCTGAAGCGCGGTTGGAGTGTCACGGCATTGGCGCGCAGCCCGCAAAAAATCACCGTGACGGACGCCCACTTGACCGTAATGGGCGGCGAACTGAATGACGCCGACGCGCTTCAGCGCACGGTGGCGAACGCCGCCGCCGCCGTGATCACGCTTGGGACGGGTACCGATTTAAGCGCGACTCAGGTGTTTTCCGACGGCACGGCGCACATTGTGAAGGCGCTGGAGACGGCGGGGATCAAACGTGCTGTGTGTTTGTTGTCGGGTTGGCTGTTTTATCCGGTCGTGCCGCCGCCCTTTGTCGAAATCACCCGCGACCATGCGCGCCAACTCGCCATTTTGGAAGCCAGTCGCTTGGAATGGGTCGCGGTCTGCCCGCCCGCACTGGTGGACAAGCCCGCGCGCGGCGTCTATAAGGTGACGCTCAATCGGCTGCCGGGCGTGGGCTATCAGGAAATCGGCGTGGAGGATACGGCGGAATTTCTGCTGCGCGCGGTGGTCGAAGCGGCGTATGTACGGCAAAAAGTGGGTATCGCGGATTAACTGACTTCAGTTTCGGATCGCTTCACCTCACCCCCCAACCCCCTCTCCACGTTGTGGAGAGGGGGAGTTTCCGCCTTGTGTTCCCCCTCTATACGCAGTGGAGAGGGGAGGACATGTTTGGTTTTCTCCCTGATTCACCTCACCCCCCAACCCCCTCTCCACGTTGTGGAGAGGGGGAGTTTCCGCCTTGTGTTCCCCCTCTATACGCAGTGGAAAGGGGGTCGGGGGTGAGGTTCTTGAAACCGTGTCATCCCCTCACTGGCGCAACCTAACGAAATCAAACCCCATTTTCTCAAAAATCTCCATCCTTCGACGGATTGATCCTACTCAATTGAATATATACTTTTATGTATAGAACCGTCTATGCACGAACGGGGGATTATGTCGGTCAAACATGCGCTCTTGGGCATCCTCGCCCAAGCACCGCGTCACGGTTACGACCTCAAGCGCGCCTTCGATGACAAATTGGGCGACTTTTGGAATCTCAACGTTGGGCAAATCTATACGACGCTCAGTCGGCTCGAAGCGGACGAGCTGATCCAGCACGATGCCGTCGAACAGGATGATAAGCCCGATAAAAAAGTCTATCGCCTCACGCCAGCCGGACACGCCGAATTCGCGGATTGGCGGACGCGCGCGCTCAAGCCCGAACCGCGCAACCTGCGCGATGAATTGTTCGTGCGTATCCTGTTCATGGAGGCGGATGATACCGACGCGGTGCTGTCGGTGGTGGGCGCACAGCAGGGCGTCTATCTCAAACAGATGATGCAGCTCACGGATCGCAAATTTTGCATCGAGCAAGCCGCGCGCCGTGATGCGGCGTCCGCCCCGACGCCCGAAGCGCGCCAAGCCGTTGAACGTGAGAGCGTCTTGCAGCTCATCCTGATCGATGTGGCGCTGCTGCACGCCGAAGCCGATATCCGCTGGCTGCGCCAATGTGAAACCCGCATCAAGAGCCTATTTCGTACCAACGGGGGAAGTCATGAGCATTGAACTCAATCAGGTCACGAAAGTCTACGGAACGGGGAGCGCCGCCGTCCGCGCGCTCGATGATGTGTCGTTGAACGTTCCGGCGGGACAATTTTTAGCGATTATGGGCGCATCGGGCAGCGGAAAAAGCACGCTGCTGCATCTGGTCGCCGGATTAGCGACGCCGACCAGCGGGCAGGTCACGTTGTTTGGCGAGACGATCAGTCGGATGGACGACGCTGCGCTGACGTGTTTCCGACGGAAGCAAGTCGGGCTGATCTTTCAAGCATTCAATCTGCTGCCGACGCTGACAGCGGTCGAAAACGTCGCGTTGCCGCTGTTGATCGACGGCGCAAAGCTGAATGTTGTGCGCGCCCGCGCAGTCGAACTGCTGAAAACCGTCGGTTTGGAGGCGCGGCTGAATCATCGTCCCGACGAACTGTCGGGCGGACAACAGCAGCGCGTCGCCATCGCCCGCGCGCTGATCAACGATGCGCCGCTGCTGCTGGCGGACGAGCCGACGGGCAATCTCGATTCCAAGACGGGCGAAGACGTGATGTATTTGCTGCGCGAACTCGTCGAGACGCGCGAGCGCACGATTCTGATGGTCACGCACGACCCGAAAGCCGCTGCGTATGCGGATCGCATCATCACGCTCACCGATGGACGCATCGTCGAGACACTCGCGGCGCAGCACGCATAAAAGCAGGATAATCTGATGAGTACGCTTCTTGGACTTCTCAATCTCCGTCACCTCCAACGCGGCTGGCTGCGTGCCTTGCTGTCACTGTTGGGCATCATCATGGGCGTTGCCGCATTCATCTTCACGCCAACACTGGCGGTGGCGCTCACCGCGTCGCTCGACCAGACCACAAGTGATTTGGGCGGAAGCGCTGCGCTGGACGTGCGCGCACACGCTACCACGCTGACCGCCGACGAGATCGCCTCCTTGCTCGACATGGTACAGACGACGGACGGTGTAGCGAACGCCGCGCCGTTGTACACGGGCGGCGGGCTGCTGCTGGGACAAAGCGAACTGCTCGTGTTTTTCGGCGTCGATCCGGCGCGTGACCGCGATTTTCGCGCTTACACATTTGATGCGGGCGGATGGCTCGATGCGCCGGGTCAAGCCGTGTTGACCGCGCGCTATGCGGACGAAAAAGGCATCGCATTGGGCGATCCGCTGACCCTGATCGGCGCAGGCGGCGTGCGTAGTTTGACGGTGGTCGGCTTGTTGTCGGGTGCGACCGGGACGGCGCGGCTGAACGGCGGCGATCTCGTTATCATGACGACGCACGACGCCGCCGGGTTGGGTGCGCCCTTCGATTCGATCAGCATCCTGACCGATGCGCCCGACGCAGTACGCGCGGCGCTGACGGCACGCCTTCCGGCGAATGCTGTAGTCGATACTCCGGCGGCGCGACAGAACGCGGCGAGTCAGTTCACCATCCTCTCGTCGATGTTGATTTCCGTCATCTCGGTGATGATCATGATTTTGGGCGCAACCTTGATCTTCAATACGATGAATGTGGCAGTCGCAGAACGACGGCGCGAGATCGGCATTTTGCGCGCGTTTGGCATGGAACGGCGGCGGCTGACCCGATTGTATGTTTTAGAAGCCGCCGCGCTCGGCGTTGTTGGCACGTTGATCGGGATTGCACTCGGTTACGTGATGGTCAAGCTCGGCGGCAGCGCGAAGCTGCTCCCGCAAGAGTTTTTGGGATCATCGCCGCTGCGCAGCCAAGCCGCGCTGACTGTGCCAACGTGGCTGACACCGCTGGCGTTCGCCTTCGGGATCGGGATATCGGCACTGGCGGGCTACCTGCCCGGACGCGCAGCGGCGCGCGTCGATCCAGTCGAAGCGATGGCAGGCGTGCGCGCCGATAGTGGACGGATGGCATTCCCCGTCAGACAGATGATCATCGCATTTGTGTTGTTTGGCGGTTTGCTGGTGATGCGGATGGCGCTGCTGTCCGGTACGCTCAATGTCCCGCCGCTGATCGCCGCGCAGTTTGGCACCAACGGCGTGTTCATATCGATTTTCATCGGCTTGCTGTTACTGGCACCGCTGTTGATCGCCCTCAGCCGCTTTCTGCCCCCGCTGTTAGCGCGCATGTTCGGCGTGACGGGCATGATCGCCGCCGGCAACCTGACGCGCCGCCCCAAACGGGTCTTGGCGACGACGATGCTGTTGATGTTCGGGGTGGCGTTCAGCCAGTTCATCGCCTCGTCCAACTTCGGCTACACTGCCTATACGGACAGATGGTCGCGCGGCGAAAATGTCGGTGATTTGACCGTGAGCGGCGCGGGATCGAACCCATTCACGCCGCTGATCGCCATCCCCGACGATGTGATCGCGGGTATCGCGGCGCGCGCCGATGTGAGCGGCTTGATCGCCGAGTCGCTGGCGACCTTCGAGCAAGCCGGAACGCGCTACAGCGTGCGCGCCGTCGATCTGGCGGCATTTCGCGCGGCGGGCGGCGCATTCATCTGGAATGACGGCGATGAGGCGACGGCGTATGATCGACTGATGGACGCGGATCGCCCCGCGCTCTTGCTCAACACTGGATTCGCCGCGATGGGCGCGGGGCTGAAGCCGGGCGGGTTATTGACGCTGGAGACGCCAACGGGCGAAACGACCTTCGAGATTGTTGGGACGGCGCTCGGCGGCATCAGCGTTGACGCGATCAGTATGGTGCTGGATCGCGCCGTGTACGCGCGGTTGTGGGGTGACAGCGAAATCGACCGCTTAAGCGTCCAGCTTACGCCCGCTGCGGACGCCAGCGCCGTTCGCCGCGATCTTTTACGCGCTTATGCCACGCGCGGCGTTGTGACCTTCGACAGCGCCGAGATGATCGCTGCCTTCGGCGCACGCTTAGCCTCGATTGCTAACGTCTCGTCGCTGTTGAGCAGTTTGTTCGTCGTGATCATCGTTGCCGGGTTGATCAGCACCTTCACCGTATTCGTGCTGGATCGCCGCCGCGAGATCGGCGTTCTGCGCGCATTGGGCATGACGCGCGGACAAGTCGCGCGCGGCATGGTGCTGGAGGCGCTGTTGATGTTGTTGATGGCGATCATCGTTGGCTTGCCTATCGCCCTGTTCGCCAATACGATGCAGCAGCTCAGTTTGCAGCGCGTCATGGGCATTTACTTCGACTTCGCGCCGTCAGAAATAGCCGCAACGTTATTGTTGACGCTCATTCTGGTGATCGCGTCGGTGTGGCTGCCCGCACAAGCGGCGGCGCGCACCGATCCGCTGATGGCGATGCGCTACGAATAGAGGAGGCAATGCCTACTAGTCCAACCGGGAAGTTCTTACAGCAACCTCACCCCTATGGCGCGCAATTTTTCTCCCCCTGAAAGAGAGGGAGATAGTCTACCAAACGACTCCCCCGTACTGGCTGAGGAGAGGACACGTTTTCAAGAACCTCACCCCCTGACCCCCTCTCCACGCAGTGGAGAGGGGGTCAGGGGGTGAGGTGAATCAGCGAGAAAACCAAACATGTCCTCCCCTCTACCGAATTCGGCTGAGGGGAGGGGAGCGAGCCAAAACACCGTTGGTCTGCCCCTCTTCTGTTTTTCGGAGAGGGGGTTGGGGGGTGAGGCTGCCGTTTCTATGTCTTCAGCTCCCTTCCTGATGGACATCAAGAGTCATGCTGTGACATACCCGAAACGCGCGGACGAACCGCCGGGTCGCTCCTACGAGGCGAAGCGCACCCGCGTCCGCCGATGGTACACCCACCACTCTGCCAGCAGCACGATCAACCCGATCAACGCCAGTATCCACCAGAATTCGCGCTGTCCAACCGATTCTTCCTGCGTCGTCGGGATGATCGTCCCGCCCAACGTCAGATCGGCGCGCGGCGCAATCGCGCTCTCCAACGGGTCGAACAGATTGACCGCAAATGCCGCTTCATCCGTCACCAAGCCCGCCGCGTCCAGCGCCTCGACCCGATACACGCCGAGCTGATCCGTCTCTGCGAACACGGGCGCGCCCGACAGCGCAATCGCGCGCGTCACACCGTCGGGCAGCGTCACGCGCACACTGTCCGCGCCCGTCGGCAGATTCAGCGCCAACGAATCGCCCGCCCGCAGCGCCACCGCGTCCGCCTCCCCGACTTCGCCCAAGCCCGCGATCAGACTTTGCGGCGCGTACCAGTCCAACAGCGATGCCATCAGCACCGGGAACGCGATTTGCAGCGGCAAGTCCGAATCGCGCAAGTCGAACGTGAGGATCGCAATCTGGCGTCCATCGACCTCGCCCGCCAACAGCAGCGGCAGCGACTCGCCGTCCGCCCCTGCGTCCGCCTCGATCAGCGCGTCCGCCCAATCCGCCGCGACCATTTTCGCGCGCAAGACGTTCACCGTGCCGAAATCCACGAACGCCATACGCGGATCGGCGCGCTCCACGCGGATAGCGCGCACGTCCTCGACCGCGCCGCCGACCTCGAACCACGCGGTCGAACGTGTCGGATTGATGAACAACAAATCGCCTTCCGCCGGGAAAGCGGCTGGCTGCCAACCATCGAAGATGTACAAATCGTAGCCGCGCGTCCCGCCCGAAGGCAATCCGGCGTCGGGATTCCCGCGAAACGGCTGCACGCCGGGCAGGGTGCGCAGCATTTGTTCCAAGAACAGATTGCCGTCGGTCATGACCAGCGCCGTCGTTGCGCCCGCGCCGGGGGTGACGGCGAAGGCGGCGTTGTCCGTCGGCAAATTGTCAGCAAACGGCGCATCGCTGGGCGGCGTCAAGCGCGCTTCGAGCGTCTCGAAGTCGGCTGGCAGCGCCGCGCTGACAATCGGGAGCGCGCCGCCCGCTGGAATCGTATATCGTTCGGCGGTGAACAATTCGCCGTCCACACGCAGCGAAAAGATCGTCTCGGCGTCGGTGTCGCCATGATTCACGACTTGCGCGAACAACTGCGGCGTTTCGCCCACGCCCGTGCGCGTCGCCAAGGCGGACAGCGACAGATTATCGGCGGACGCGCCAATTGGCACGTAGCGCAGCGTTCCCGGGATGGGCGGCAGATCGGCGGCATCACCCAAGCCGCCATCCCCGACAATGACCGTGCTGAAGGCGTCCGCGTCGCCGTCGCCCCGCCGCGCGCCCGCCGCCGCCAACGTCAGCGCGGCGTCCCAATCGGCGCTCCCGCTGCTCGGCGCGGCGGACTGGATCGCGGCACGCAGGGCGGCGCGGTCGTCCGTGTACGGGAGCAAGACGACGGGCGCGGCGGCGACGCGGATCACGGTCATGGTATCGCCCGCGCGCATCGCATCGACGATTTCGACGGCGCGCGCCTTCGCTTCATCGAGGCGCGTCCCGGCGGGCGCGTCGGTGGCGTTCATGCTGGCGGACGCATCGAGCAGCAGCGCGATCTGTCCGGCGCTGACGCCCGGCACGACGATGTACGGGCGTGCCAGCGCGAACGCCAAGAACGCGAGGATCAACAGTTGCAGGAACAAGAGCAGATTGCGGCGCAGTTTTTGCCAAGGGGTGTTGGCTTCGCGGTCTTTGAGGATTTGCTGCCACAAAAAATTGCTCGACACGACAATTTCGCGCCGGCGCAAGCGGAGCATGTACAACAGCAGGATTGGCACGGCAAGCGCGCCCACGAGCAAACCGAGCGGAGTCAACAGGGACATAGGACGCGCCTTTGAATGATCACGAATATCTCGTATGCACCCATTATAGCGGTCGGGTTCAAACGTGCGCCAAAACGCGCTCCCTAAACGTTGCATGAGTACAACGGGGCGCTGGTGGATGGTCAATCCATAACGACTTGACGGGCGCGGCGTGCCTCGCCCCGACACACTCACGCAATCCATCATTCCCACCCCAATGGGGGATCGCCACACCGCCCTAAAACCGTTACAATGCCCATCCACGTTGGATGGGCATTTACGATTCGCAAAGGGAAATTCACCATGGCGACGACGCCCAAAACCGCTCACCGTGCCACCACGTCCGCCCGCCGATCTCGCTGGCGCGTCCTCGTGCTGCTGCCGTTGATCTTCGCATGTGCGCTGGGGACGTTGTTCGCGTTCCTACCCCCGTCGGAGGACACGCCCATCCCGCCCGCGCAGCAAGGCGGCGGCGCACGCCAAGTCGCCCGCGCTGTGAGCGGACTCGATGCGCCATTTCCAGAGGAGCCGATCATCGCTGTCAGCCAAGCGGAATTGGGGCGACTGCTCTTTTATGATCCGGTCTTGTCCGGCGACAATGAGCGCGCGTGCGCGTCGTGCCACCATCCCGATTTGGGCTTCGCGGATGGACGCGCGCTTTCCCCGGCAACAGGCGGCGGCACGTTCCGGCGGCACACGCCCTCGCTGTGGAATGTCGCTTTCGTCCCCCATTTATTCTGGGATGGGCGCGCCGACTCGCTCGAAGCGCAGATGATCGAGCCGCTGACGAAAATGGATGAGATGGGCGCAGATTTGGACGCACTCTTGCAAGAACTCCGCGCGATTCCCGAATATCGCGCCCGATTTGCAGCGGCGTATGGCACCGACGCCGCCGATCCGAACGTGATTACCCTCGACGGCGTGACGACGGCGATTGCGGCGTTCGAGCGCACGCTGATCAGCACCAATGCGCCCTTCGACCGCTTCGCAGCCGGCGACACCGACGCGCTTACGCCGTCCGAGCGGCGCGGCTTCGACATTTTCCGCAGCGCACAAACGCGCTGCATCGAATGTCACGCGCTGCCCAACTTCACCCACAATACATTTCACATCTTGGGTGTACCGGACTTGAGCCTGAACAACCCCGACTTGGGGCGCGGCGAAGTCGTGGACGCTCCCGATGCGGGTGGGGCGTTCCGCACGCCGGGACTGCGCAATATCGCGCTGACCGCGCCGTACATGCACACTGGGCAGTTCACGACGCTCGAAGAAGTGATCGATTTCTACGCGACGGGCGGCGGTTCGCCCTTCGGCATCATCCCCGACGAAAAGATCCGCGGCTTCGGGCTGTCGTTGCAGCAGGTCGATGATCTGGTCGCGTTCTTGGGCGCGCTGACCGACGAACCCGCCGACTTGATCGCCATTCCGGCGCGTGTACCGTCGGGCTTGCCCGTTGTCGCGCCCATCGACAACCCCGCGCGCGTGGCGGACGCCGTTACAGGTGCGCCAGCGGAAGTATCGGCGTTCGTCTCGACGGACGGCGCTGCGCCCGCCGCGCGCACGATCCGCGTGGAGACGACGATCCAAGCCGCCGTCGATCTGGCGCAGCCGGGCGATACCGTGCTGATCCCGATTGGCGTCTATCATGAGACAGTCTACATCGACCGCCCAAACATCACGGTTCGCGGCGAAATCGATGCCAGCCTGCCGCCAGAAACCGGGCGCGCGTGGCTCGACGGCGAAAACACGCTCTCGGACGGCTTCAACACGTCGGGCAACGGGATCACCTTGGAGGGCGTCGGCATTCGCAATTATATTGGCAACGGCGTGCTGACTGTCGGCGCGCGCGGCGTGGTGTACCGCGATCTGATCATCGAAAACACGGGCTTGTACGGCGTGTATCCCGTCGAATGCACCGACGTGCTGATCGAAGGCTTGACGGTGACGGGCATCCGCGACGCCGCGATCTATGTCGGGCAGAGTCGCGCGCCGATCATCGTGCGCGATAACGTCGTGCATGGTAACGTCACGGGCATCGAGATCGAGAACAGCACCAACGCCGATGTGTACAACAATCACGTCTACGACAATACGGGCGGCATCCTCGTGTTTCTGCTGCCCAACAACCCGTCGCGCGTCGCGTATGGCACGCGCGTCTATGCCAACGTGATCGAGAACAACAATCGTCCGAATTTTGGCGACCCCAACAGCGTCGTCGGACTGGTGCCGCCGGGAACGGGCGTGTTGATTTTGTCGGCGGACGACACCGAAGTGTTCAACAATGTGATTCGGGGCAACCAGACGGGCGGCGTCGGTATCAGCAGCCTGTATATGCTGTTCGGGCGCGATACGGTGTTCGATTTGGGCGTGATCCCGGAATACAACTGGATCCACGACAACACCTACGAGAACAACGGCTATGATCCGCAGGGGATCGCCGCCGAACTCGGCATCCCCGGTACGGATGTGATCTGGACGGGCGAAGGCTGGACGAATCGCTTTGATGAGCCGGACGCATCGATGTTCCCGCCGATTTTGCCCTCACGCGCGTGGGCAGACCCGGCGGCGCGCGGGCTGTGGCGGCTGTATGACGTGGTGATCGGGTTGGTGTTGTAGCGGCAGTCATGATCAGCAAAGCTGTTTTTAACGCAGAGAAAAGAATGAGAATCCTCTCTTTTTTTCTCTACGTTGAATCTTTTCTCATTGATGTAACCTGAGTTTTGGATCGGCTCTAAACCGTTCACCTCATCCCCCCAACCCCCGCTCTACGCTGTGGAGCGATGGGGTCAATACAGGTCATAACGGGTTTTAGAGGGTTTTAGGGGGGTGAAGTGAGGCGATCCAAAACTCGGGTTATATGCTTGCGCCGACTTCTGCGTTAAAGTCCTTTTCATCAACCACGCCGTGATGAAGGTGACCGATGAAACGCATTTCCCCTGCTGCTCTGTTCGTTGACCTGATCCTACTCACGCTCGGCGCGTTCCTGTCCGCCCTCAGCGTGATCGTGTTCTTGCAGCCGTCACAGGTCGCGCCCAGCGGGGTGAGCGGCGTCGCCGTGATCCTCAATACGCTGATCGGGACGCCCGTCGGCGTCGTGATCCTGCTCGGCAACATCCCGATTCAAATCATCGCCTATCGGATGCTCGGCGGCTGGCGTGTGGTCGCGGCGACGCTGTACGCGGTCGTGGCGTACTCGATCATGATCGAGGTGCTGACGCCCTATTTCCCGGTGAGCGGCGTGAGCGGCGACGCGCTGTTGAACGCCCTGTTCGGCGGGATTGTCGGCGGGATCGGCGGCGGCTTGGCGCTGCGCGGCGGCGGCACGATGGGCGGCACGAGTACGTTGGGGCGCATTTTGCAGGATAAATATGGCGTGCCGCTCAGTTCCAGCGCGCTCTACACCGATGGCGCGGTCGTGCTGTTGGCGGGTCTGGTCTATGGCTGGGAGGGCGCGCTGTACGCCATCGTGGCGCTGTGGGTGACGGGCGCGGTCACGGATTACGTCTTGGAGGGTCCCAGCGTGATTCGCACCGCCGTGATCGTGACCGATTTCGCGCAAGTGGTCTCCGATGCCGTGCTGACCGAGATGGGACGCGGCGCGACGGGCTGGCAAGCGCAAGGCATGTATACGGGCGCGACGCACAGCGTGGTTTATGTCACGGTTGCGCGCGGACAGGTCGAGGATTTGCGCCATTTGGTGTTCAGCGTCGATCCGAATGCGTTCATGGTCGTCGGACAGGGACATTCGGCGTATGGGCGCGGCTTCCGGCGGGCGCTGCGGGCAAACCTCGCCCCCGCGAGTCCGACGCCGAACGGCGAATGATGCTATCATAACCTGAGTTTTGGATAGGCTCTAACCCCCCAACCCCCTCTCCACGCTGTGGAAAGGGGGAGCAGGACAGGTCACAACGGGTTTGAAAGCCCCCTCTCGATGCAATGGAGCGGGGGTTGGGGGTGAGGTGAAGCGATCCAAAACTCAGGTTTTCATAAGCGCGATGAGACAGGACGCGATGCGATGATTCAAACACCAACCATGACCGCCGAACAATTCGATGAATGGGTCTGGCTGCCAGAAAATGTCAACCGCAGCTATGAATACATCGAGGGGAGTATCGTTGAAGTGGTGTCACGCAGCAAGCCATCGCGCATCGCCGCTTATGTCGGCGGGCGCATCAGTATATTCGTCTTTGATAACAAGCTGGGTACTGTAACAACGACCGATGGCGGCTACATGGTCGATGGCGAACGCTACATCCCCGATGCAGCTTATATGTCTTTCAAGCGTCAACCCGTCCCGCCCGATGATGCGGCGTATAACCCGCTCGCACCCGATCTCGCTGTTGAAGTCCTGTCGCCGGGCAACAGCGATAACGAAATCGACACGAAAATCAAGCATTATCGCGCCGCCGGAACGCTTGCTTGGATATTTGACCCCGCCGCGCGCATGGTGACGATCCATGCACCCGGCAAGCCCGCCGTCACGCTGAACGAAGATGCGACGCTCGACGGCGACGTGCTGCCCGACTTCACGCTCAAGCTGGCAGATGTGTTTTCAGTGTGAAAGCAGTCGGGTGTCCCACGTCGGGGATGCTCACACACCGTTTGGATGCACAGGCTGTATCCATCGCAGGCGGGGCGTCCCACCGAGACGCCCCTACGCACGCCGTTTGAACGCGCGTAAAATGTTTTTGCTCGCTGTCCTTCACTCAGCACTCAGCACTCAGTACGTTTCTTAAGGTCTTTGGTATGGCATTTGAACTCGAAGCACTCGTAGGACACCTGTACGTCGTCGGCGGACGCACGATCAGCACGCCGCCGCCCGGCGCGCTGGTCGAAGTCGCGCCCAAGAAAGCCGCGCGCGGACGCGAGGGCGATACCTTTTTCTGTCTCGTCCTCCCTGTCAATGACGAGCAGCCCGGCGGCGCGCGCCCCGCCCCCGCGCCGGTCGTGTTCTACGAAGAAATGGCGGCACTCGCGGCGGAACGCTACTTCGATACGACCGGGGGCGTCACCGCCGCGCTGCGCGAGGTGATCAGCCACCTGAACGAGAACCTGTACGCGCACAACGCCACCAGCGCGCATCGCTACGAAGCGAATTTGATTTGCGCCGTCTTGCGCGGCATGGAATTGTTCGTCGCCAAGGCGGGCGCGGGCGCGGCGGCGATCATCGTGCGCGATGAAACGATGCCCTTTCCGGCGGCATTTGACAACGAGAGCGCGATTTATGGCACGCCGATGGGCGTCCATCCGACCGTCGAGCCGCGCATGACGCGCTATCCGGTCAATGCGGGCGCGCGTTTCATCCTCGCTGATCCGATGATCGTGGCGCTGCGCATGGACGACATTCACGACGCGCTGCGCCAGCCGGATATCGGCGCGACGCTGGTGGCGCTGCGCGAACGCCTAACGCAGATTGTGCAGACGGCGGGCAGTCCGCGTTTGAATGTGACGCTCATGGCGGCGGAATGTGTCGTCCCCGAAGCGGTCGTCGATCTGCCCGTGCGCGCCGCCGAAACGAGCGCGATCTTGTCCACGCGCAATCGGGGCGACGAACCCGCCGCGCCCGTGTCCACCGACAAACCCAGCGCGTCCGGCACGCCTGCGCGTCCAGCCGATGCCGACTCGCTGCCCGTGCGGCGCGATCCCGCCGCCGAAACGCGCTATGTCGCGGGCGCGGTCGCGTCAGCGGCGTCAGTCGCCGTCGGCGGCGTCAACAAGGTGCTGGATCGCGTCGTCCCGCTGCCCAAAGCGGGTGAACCGCCGCGCTTCGGCGCATCGACCGCGGTTGGAATGGCGGTATTGATTCCGTTGGGCGTCGTGCTGTTGGTGGTCGTGCTGTGGCTGACAGGGACTGGCGAAAGCGAGTTCGATCAATGCGTCCGGCGCGCAGGTGAGGCGGCGGCATTGGCGCGCGGCATCGACTCCAGCGACGTGACCGGACTCATTGCGGCGTGGAGCGCCAGCATTCAAGTGGTGGACGAATGCGAACGCCTGCGCGCGGGCGATCCGCAGATGATGAACATCCGCGCAGAGGGGCGCGCGCTCATCGATACGCTGATGCGCATCGAACGACGCGAAATCACGACCATCGAAACGTTCCAGAACGCGCTCATCACGCGCATCATCTTGCAGAGCGGCGATCTGTATGCGCTCGACAGCCGCAATCAGCAGGTGTACCGCTTCACGTTGGCGACCGATGGCATGTCCACTGTCGCTGGCACGCGGCAGCCGCTGTCCGCCATGCGTCGTAATGGGTCGATCAATCAGTACACCGTTGGAGAAATCATCGATATCGGTTGGACGGATGATGGCGCGGGCTTCAGCGCGGGCAACGTCCTCGTGGCGCTGGATCGCGGCGGCTTGCTGATCGATTGTGCGCCGCGCTTCTTGGGCGATTGCAACGCGCAGCGCATTTTGGGGACGGAAACGTGGGTCACGCCGAAGGCGATCACGTTCTGGCAGGGACGGATGTACGTCCTCGATCCGGGCGCGAATCAACTCTGGCGCTACGATCCGTTGGGCGGGTCGTTCCCCAATGCGCCGACAGAATATTTCACGGGCGAAGGTCGCCCCGATATCCGTAATGCGGTCGATGTTTCCATCGATGATGAGGGCTTCGTCTATATCTTGGGCGCGGAAGGCACCATCCAACGATATCGCACGGGCGCTGCCGAGCCGTTCGGCTATGCCAACTTCCCCAGCGGACAGCCGCCTGCTAACGCGACCGCATTTTTCCTGAACACCAATCCCGTTCGGCAGGGGATTTACATCGTCGATCAACCGAATCGCACGATCTACGAGATCACGCTGGCGGGGACGTTCATCGCCAGTTTCCGCACGCAGAATGAAGATATGTTCGCGCAGTTGAACGATGTCGCCGTTGATCCCGGTCAAGAGATCATCTACGCCGCCAGCGGCAACGGCGTGCTGGCGCTGCGACGGCTGCTCGGACTGCCGGACGCGGAACTGCCCGCCAGCGCGCCGGGCAATCCGGGCGCGTGAGTGGGGGCGACGCAGCAAAATAAGGGCTTGGCTCACCATCGCTATAGAGCGGCGACTCGCCGAGTCGTGCATCATGACGGCGCGCGGGTCGGATCGAGGGTGCATCGGGCGGGCGACCCGCCGGGTCGCCCTGACGCGGCACGCGGTCAATCCATCACGCGATCACCCGCACGATTGCCAGCCCGTCATAGCCTTTGCTGCCGACGGTCTGGATCGCCGTCCCGGTCACGCGCGGCTCGTTTGCCACCCGCTCGAAGAAGCGGCGGATGCCCTGTACACTGTCGTCGCCGCCCGCGTCGATGACCTTGCCATCGCGCACGACATTATCGACGATGATCAGCCCGCCGCGCCGCGTCAGCTTGAGCGCCCACTCGAAATAGGGCGTCGTGTTCACCTTGTCCGCGTCGATGAACACCAGATCGAACGGGGCGCGCGCGTCGCGTTCCAACAGGGGCAGCGTATCGAGCGCCGCGCCGACGCGCACTTCGACCTGTGCGGACAAGCCCGCACGCGCCAGATTGGCACGGGCAACATCGGCATGTTTGGGTTCGTACTCCAACGTGACCAGCGTGCCATCGGGCGGGAGCGCGCGTCCGAGCCAGATGGTGCTGTACGCGCCCAGCGTGCCGATCTCCAAAATCGAGCGCGCGCCAATCGATTGCGCCAAAATCGACAGCAGTTTGCCTTGATTCGCAGCGACCTGGATGGTTGGCAGTCCGGCATCGGCGGATGCTTTCAGGGCAGCATCGAGTACGGGATCGGTTGGGATGAGCTGATCGTTGAGATATTGATCGACGGCTGTCCATGATGGCTGAGACATGAGCGGTTGACTCCATTCGGATGAGAGCAATACGCTGATGATAAGTCCTCTAGCGTCGCAATGCGACTCGCGCTACAGTAGGCGGTGTTGGTCAAATGGTTTTCGAGTGACGACCCAGGATGACATCACGACAATACGAGTCGCTTCCGCGCCACAAAGCGCGCCAACGTCAAGCCGCACGCCAACGGGATCATGCCAAGCGCCGTCGTCAGCAAAGCGAAAGCGGCGGTAATCTGCGCTTATGGGCGCTGGCGGCGCTGCTGTTCGCGGGCGCATTCTGGATCGTGGCACAGAATATCGATACCGGACGCGCGCCCGTGTCCGCCGCACCCGTCGTCGGCGGGACGCCGTTCTATCTGCCCGCAACCGCCAATCCCGCCGTCGCCATGCTCAGTACGCCGATCCCGCCCACCATCGACATTTCGCCGCGCGTCACGATGCGCGCTGGCAGCGGCATGAGCGCGCCCGCTGGATCGTTCAATGCGCCGCTGGTCGGCGGCGAACCGACGGCGATTCCCGCGCCCGGCGTAACGCCGCTGGCGGGGAACAACAGCGTCGCACTCATCAATCTGCCACGCCCGATCTTGCCGACGCCGATTCCGGTCTCGGCGGGCGTCCAGTTGGGCGCGTTCTGCAATTTCAACGCGCTGGTGTCGATCAATATCTACGATTGGGAGACGGGCGCGACCACCCTGCTCAGCAGCGAATGGATCGCCGCGCTGCCGCTCACTTGGGATGCCAGTCAGAGCATTTGGCGCGGCTATGCGGCGGCAAAGCCGTTCGATGAGCCGGACGATCTACGCATTTTGTGGCGCGTGAGCTTGTTCGGGACGGACGGCGTGGAACAATTTTTGGATGTGGGGCGCGGCGGCGCAAGTCCAGCCCTCTACGTCTACGCCTTCGACAACACGACCCCCTACGCGGATAGCAATGGGCGCTACTTCGGGATGCACCCGTGCCGCGCGTTCACCATGGCGCAATCCAATCTCGATTATCTAATCAGCGCCGCGCAAGCGTACCAAGAGTTCAACGGCAGCTACCCCGACTTGATCACGCCCGATGATGCCCGTTGGACGCGCGGCATGATCCAGCCCATCGAGTCGATTCTGAATCTGCGCGCGATCCCGATGCAGTACAACAACGAGCCGATCTTCCAAATCACGCAGCCGATGGAAGCATGGTACGCGGTCGATGGGCGCAATTGGGGTGAGTGGGCGCAGATCAAGATCGGCAACGTACAGGGATGGGTGAATACGGGCTATGTGCGCTTCGGCGCGTCGTAGCGGGTTTGGCGCGCTGGCAGGGCAGCCGCATCAAAAATAACAGCTTGGGTCAAACACGGTCACAATCGATGTATCGGGGCGAACCACGTCTCGCCCCGATGCGCTCTTCATGAGCCGTAATGACGACACAACGAAATTTGATGCGGTCGCCTTTCCCCCCAACCCACGCTCCATACAGTCGGGCGGGGGTTAGGCGTGATGGTAGTTCGTCGGCTTGCTTCGCTTTCCACGTCAGGATAAAGCATGAAAATCATCCACAACCCGCGCCATGCGCTGCACTACGCCCACACGCGCGCCGAACGCCAGCGCGGCATCTTCACGCTGACCGCGTGGGAGGGCGCTGAGCGCGCGCCGACGCCCCAAGCCATCGACGACAAGGATACGCCCGCGCGCATCGAGTCGATTTTGGGCGCGCTCAACGCCGCGAATATGACCGAGATCGCGCCGCCGAGCGATCATGGACTCGACCCGATCCGCGCTGTTCATACGCTGCCCTACATCGACTTCTTGCGCACGATCTATGACGAAGCCGCTGCCACCTTCGGGGAGCGCGCACCGCTGTACCCGACGACATTCCCCAATCGCACGCGCCCGCCGCACGTCCCGACGTTCGCGCTCGGCAAGGTCGGCTACTACGCGCTCGATATCGATACCCCCTTGCTCGAAGGCACCTACGAAGCGGCGTACTGGTGCGCGCAAACCGCGCTAACCGCCGCCGATCTCGTCGTGCGCGGCGAAACGAGGGTCTATGCGTTGTGCCGTCCATCGGGGCATCACGCCAATGTCGATCAATATGGCGGCTTCTGCTTCTTCAACAACGCCGCTATCACGGCGCGCTATCTGCAAGCAGGGGGCGCGTTCGCGGACGCCGAAAAGCGCGTCGCCATCTTGGATGTGGATTATCATCACGGCAACGGCACGCAGGAAATTTTCTACGCCGATCCGAGCGTCTTGTTCTGTTCGCTCCACTGCGATCCGCGCGAGGATTATCCCTACTTCTGGGGCTTCGCGGAGGAAACGGGGGCGGGGGCGGGCGTCGGCTTCAATCGCAATTGGGCGCTGCCAAAGGGGACGGATACGGCGGGGTACATGCGTGCGCTCGATGAAGCGTTGGACGCGATCCGCGCGTATCGTCCCGGCTATCTGGTCGTGTCGGCGGGCTTCGATACGGGCATCGGGGATTTCTACGGCGGCTTCACGCTGAACGCGGACGACATGCACGAGAAAGGCGCGCGGATTGGGTCATTGTGCCGTGAATTGGACATCGCGGTCGTGGTGTGTCAAGAAGGCGGCTACAACGTGGCGATGTTGGGGGCGTATGTGGGGGCGTTCTTGCGTGGGTTGGAAGGAGTATAGAGTCATGGTCACTCCGCCCCTCGCTTGCAACATGGACGCGCTGACGCCCGAACAGCGCGCCCAACATGGGATCGTCGCGCAAGCATTATTTCTGATTGTGATGCAAACGGAAGAACTGCCGGACGGCTTTCGCTTCGCCATCCCGGACGATCCCGCCGCCTATCTGATGGCGTCCGAGTTCATGAGTCTCGAACATCGCTGCTGCCCGTTCTTCTATCTCGCATTGGAGATCGAACCCAACGGATCGGCGCTGTGGCTGCGCATTACGGGCGACCACGACGACATCAAGCCGTTCATGCGCGCTGAATTTGGACTGCCCGACGCTGAGTGAGCGTCGTCATGGAGATGTGAAGATGCCCAATGCTGAAATCGCCCGCGCGCGGCTGCACAATCAACGTATCGCCAAGCCCACGTTCGACGATCCCGCCGCCATCGTCCGGTGGATGGGCGCGATGCAGGCGCAAGATTATCATCAGGCGGTCTGGGCGTTGGGCGCACGTCTCGCCGTTCCAACGCTGCAAGCCGTTGAAGCGGCGCTGACCGCCGGACAAATCATCCGCACCTGGCCCATGCGCGGCACGATCCATTTTGTGCCGCCGGAAGATGCGCTGTGGATGCTGCGCCTGACCGCCACGCGCATGATCGCCAAGGATGGACGCCGCCAACGGCAGCTTGAACTTGACGGCGCGACGCTGGCGCGCTGCGAAACCGTGATCGAAGCGGCGCTGCGCGGTGGACGCTCCCTCAGTCGCCCTGATCTGTTGCAGACGCTCGAAACGGCGGGCATCAGCACGACGGGACAGCGCGGCTATCACATTTTGGCGTACTTGGCGCAACGCGGTCTGATCTATATCGGCGCGCTGGAAGGCAAACAGCAAACCTTCGCGCTGCTCGATGACGTCGCCCCGCATCCGCGCAACCTCACGACTCAAGAAGCATGGGTCGAACTGGCGCGCCGCTATTTTGGCAGTCATAATCCCGCGACGAGTCAAGATTTCGCGTGGTGGGCAGGTGTCACGCTCACGGAGGCGCGCGCCGCCATCGAGTCGCTGCGCCCCGCCGTGCAGTCGGAGATGATAGACGGCGTGACCTACTGGCATAGCGAGACGAGCGCGGGCAGGGTACGCCCTGCCGCGACGCCAGAAATTGTTTTGCTGCCCGGCTTCGATGAATATTTTCTCGGCTACAAGGATCGGGCAGCAGTGATCGAACCAGAACACTTGACGCGCGTCTGTCCCGGCGGGAACGGCGTCTTTCGTCCGATGATTGTGGTCGATGGGCAGATTGTGGGAACGTGGACGCGCACTTTCAAGAAAGACAGCGTGATCATCGAGCCGACACGCTTTCCAGACAGTGCGCCCATCGACGCGGACGCGCTGTCCGTCGCGGCGGGGCGGTACGCCAATTTTCACGGGTTGGTGTTAAAACTGGCGTAAATGGATGGATCGACGCGCCGGACGACGCAACGAGTCGCCCCTACTTTTTCTCTGTGTTGAATCCCTACGTGCTACCGCCGCCAGATCACCGTCGTCATATTGGGGGCGGATGTCGGTATATTTTGGCGGGGCATCATGTATATCATTAATCTGAGTTTCGGATAGCTATTTTGCGTGACTTTAGGGTTCACCTCACCCCCTAACCCCCTCTCTACGCAGTGGCTGAGGGGATTTAGGCGTGAGGTGAAGCTATCCCAAACTCAGGTTCATTAAGAGCCACCCCGAAAGAATGAAGTGTTCAGAAAGGAATTTTCGGATCATGATCCTCCTCCTCTCGTCTTTCATGCCGTCTGCCGAACATGATGCAGCAGTTGCCAGCCTGATCGGCAAATTACCACGAGAAACGAAACTTGCCTACATCGAAAATGCCTATGATGTTTATCACGATGAGGCATCGCTGATCGAAGGTCGCGCGATTCTTAAGCACAAAGGTTTCGATGTCGAATTGGTCGATCTGCGCAAATATGTTTCCGACTCCGCTGGCTTGAGCCGAACGTTGGCGAGCAAAGATATATTCTTGCTGGCGGGCGGCAATCCCTATTATCTGCGCTGGTTGATGAAAGCGTCCGGCGCGGATATCATCATTCCCGCATTGGTGCGCGATGGCAAAGTCTATTCCGGTGCGAGTGCGGCGGCAGTCGTCGCGGGCCCAACCCTGCGCTTCTTCGATATGCTCGATGATCCGAACGAAGCGAAAGAAATCATCTGGGATGGGCTGAAGCTCACGCAAACGGTCGTGATTCCGCACACCGACAACGCGGAATTTGGGGAAGGGTGTCGAAAATCGGGCGAACTGGTCAAAGCAGCCGGCTGTACGACGGTCTGGCTGACCGACGCGCAAGCCCTGCTCATCAACGGCGATACACAGCAGGTGATCTAGAGCGTGTCTGCAAACTAGATTTTCGCTTGTTTTGTTCGACCTCACCGCCGCTGCGCTTCGCTCCCCCTCCGGTACGGACTGAGGGGAGGACACCTTTTCAAGAACCTCACCCCCTGACCCCCTCTCCACGCAGTGGAGAGGGGGTCAGGGGGGTGAGGTGAATCAGGGAGAAAACCAAACATGTCCTCCCCTCAGCCACGCAGTGGAGAGGGGACTTTCATATCCATCGTGAGCCGTCCTGCTCCCCCTCTCCGGCACGGAGAGGGGGTCGGGGGGTGAGGTCGCTATCATGAACGACATTCTTGACGTACTTAGCGCCGCCGGATCACCGTCGTCATGTTGGGCGACGGAAACCACACCACGAACGTGCTGCCCTGATTCGCGCCCGCGCTCTGCGCCGTGATCGCCCCGCCGTGCGCGTGGACGATCTCGCGCACAATCGCCAACCCCAAGCCCGTCCCGCGCCGGGGTCCCCGCGCCTTGTCCACCTGATAGAACCGCTCGAAGATGCGCGGCAGTTCGTCGGCAGGGATGCCAACGCCGCTGTCCTGCACGCTGACCGCCACGCCCATCCTGCCGTCGTGATTCTCGCGGACATCGGTGCGCACGCGCACGACGCCGCCCGACGGCGTGTACTTGATTGCGTTGCTGATCAGATTGGTCAGCACCTGCAACAGGCGGTCACCGTCGCCGGC
This sequence comes from Anaerolineae bacterium, assembly GCA_034437055.1. Taxonomy (GTDB): domain Bacteria; phylum Chloroflexota; class Anaerolineae; order Aggregatilineales; family Phototrophicaceae; genus Flexifilum. The sequence goes on along the minus strand of DAOTUQ010000090.1, from coordinate 41,856 downwards.
GATCTCTGGCATACTGCCCGTCTCGACGCGCAGATCGATCCCCTTGTCGCGCGCCATGATCGCCACGCGCTGCGCAATCGCCGCCGTCAGCGCGCCCAAATCGATGGACGAGGCTTGCATCGACAGCCGCCCCGCTTGCAACCGCGTCAAATCGGTCAGTTCGATCACCATCCGATTCAAGCGCGCCGCTTCTTCGTAGATAATCACCGCCGCTTTGACCGGATCGGGCGTTGCGCCGTCAATGATCGCTTGCGAGAAGCCCTGAATCGACGTGAGCGGCGTCTTGAGATCGTGCGAGACGTTGGCGAGGAAGTCTTGCTGTGCCTGCTGTTCACCCTCGACTTTCGCGCTCATCTGATTGAAAGCCTCGGCGACGGCGCGCAGTTCGACGGCACCGGTCACGGGCGCGCGCTCGTGATAATTGCCTTCCGCGACGGCTGCCGCCGCGTTCGCCAACGCTTGCAGCGGGCGCGCAATGCCGCGACTGATCCACGCCGCCAGCACCAGCGCCACCGCCACGCCCGCCAGCGCCGCCTGTAACACCAACGGCGCGAGGCTGGTGCCAAATTCTTCGAGCGCGACTTGCAGCGTTTGCGATGGACGCGGCTCTGCGAAGATCAGCGCGCTCGTTTGTCCATCGACGCGCAGCGCCTCCACGCCCACAAACAGCCATTCATCATCGCCCGTTCCCGGCGGATTGCGGAAACTGCCGACGATCCCATCGACACGCCCGCCCGGCACGTTGGGCATCGCGTCGTTGAGTTCGGGAAGCGCGATGCTCGACGTTTCGATCCGCGCCTCAATCCGCGTGCCATCGGCGAACACGTCCGCGCTGTCGAAGACGGCATGATTGTCGGGCAGGGTCAATAAGATGATGCGGACGCCACGTTCCAGCGCGACTTCTGCAAGGCGTCCCTCAAGATTACTCAGCCAATTGCGCATCGGGCGTGTCTGCCGTCCGACGACGGTACGCAAATCGATGCCGAGCGCCTGTGACGCCAATTTTTGATAGGTGGCTTGGGGCGGCGCATTGCGCGTGTTGAGGATCACGATCAGCGCCACGACCACCACGCCGAGCGCGATGCCCAAGACCGCCAAATACGACGCCAACAGGCGCGCGCGTAGGGTGCGCAGCATTCCCATTCATCCAACTTTGAAGGCTAAATCGCTGATGCTGCCAGTATAGTCGATAAAACACGATGTAAAATCGAGGATGTGCAAAAAAATTGTAAATCATGGGGACGATTATGCCGCGTCCAGCATCAAAACGATTGAGCGAAATATATCCATGTGTTCATGCGTCTGTCGGTGTTTCGCGGCGGCTTCACGCGCGATGCGGCGGCAGAGGTGGCGGGAGCGTCGCTGCCGACGCTGACGTCGCTGATGGACAAATCGCTGCTGCGCATCGACAACAGCGGGCGCTGCGACGTTCACAACCTGCTGCGGCAGTATGGCGAAGAACATTTGCATGATGCCGTGGGGGACACTACAGCGGTCTACGATTTGTATTGTCGCTATTATGCCGACTTTATGTCCCTGCGAAAGGACGCGCTTGTCCATGGCAATCCCAAACTGGCAGCGGCGGAGACTGATACAGAACTTGAAAATGTTCGGTCAGCTTGGAACACGATGGTCGAAGGCGGAAAAACAGAGCTGATTGAAAAAACGCTGATTGCGCTCAACGGCTTCTACCTGATTCGCGGATTGTATCACGAGGGGACAGCCGTATTCGGCAAAGCCGCCGCGCATCTTCGTGAACAAGACAATCTGGCATTCGCCCTTGTGGTCAGTCATCAGGCATTGTGTTTTCAGTTTCTGGGCGATCACGGGCAGGCGGTCGAACTGTACCAGCAGGGTCTCGCGGTCTTTCGTCGTCTCGGTATTGCGACCCAAACCGCCTTTTGTCTGGAGCGTTTGAGTGAAATCTCACGAGCAACCAAAGATTATGGCGCAGCCCGTCACTGCGCTGAGGAAGCACGGCGCGTGATCGATGAAACGGACGAAAGCGAACGATGGCGACAAGCATTTATTCTTCCGCTGTTTGGTCACATCGCCTTTGTGACCGGCGATCTGTTCCAAGCCAAACAGTGGTACGAGCAAACGTTTGCTGTGAGTCAGACATATGGTGTCCAGATTGGCGTCGTGAATGCGTTGTATTTTCTCGGTAACGTCGAACTGGCGCTGGGAGAGTACAGTAAGGCGGAACACGCCTACCAAGCGTGTCTGAAGGTTTGTTGGCGCAATTGACCCAACCGGCTCGATTCGCCGAGCAGCCAATGACACGCTCTATGCCCGATGCGCTGAGCAACCGTGAGTTGGAAATCCTGCGATTGGTCGCTGAAGGCTGCTCCAACCAAGAAATCGCGGCGCAGCTCTCGATTGGTGTCAGCACGGTGAAGAAGCATATCAACCACATCTATGACAAACTCGATGTGAAAAATCGCACTCAGGCGGTCGCCCGCGCGCGTGAGCGACAGATATTACGCTGAAATTCACCCCCCTCAGCGAAATTATTCTCCTTTCGATTGACGACAGTTCACCCTTTTCCCTAATACGGTATAGCCAATGCCGAGACGTTTTGGAAGGCTGGATGCTGCATCTGGGCAACCGAAGCGACTTGGCAGGAAATCGTATCGGCACAGGTAAAGGGAGATTGAAATGTCGCACAACGTTCGTTCCAATCGGATCAACCGCCGCATTCCCAAAGTGGTCACCGTCCTTGTCATGCTGTTCAGCTTTAGCATGTTGAGTTCGGTCATTGCCGTTTCAGCCCAAGATGATCCACAAATCGAACCACTGGCAGGCACATGGACGACCTGGGTTCTGGACTCTGGCAGCCAGTTTCGGTTGGATGCGCCGCCTGATGATGCGGCAACGGCGACCGAGATCGCCCAACTGATTGAGATGGTTGCCGACCGCGATGAAGCCGGGCTGATCCAGATTGATTACTGGAATACAGGCGCGCCCGCCTATCGCTGGAACCAGATCGCCATGGAGGAAATGTTGCAGCGCGCCCTGCCCGGTAACATCTCATTCCGGCATCTGGCGCTCATACATGTCGCCATCTACGATGCGACGGTTGCCGCCTGGGACAGCAAATATACCTACAACCGCCCGCGTCCCAGCGAGGTCGATCCGTCGCTGGAAACCGTGATCCCGAATCCGTCCAACCCGTCATATCCGTCTGACTACGCCGTCACCGCTGGGGCAGCGGCAGCGGTGTTGGCGGCAATTTTCCCGGAAGAGGCAGCATTCTTTGAGGAGCAGGCACAAGAAGCTGTTCATTCACGCCTGCTGGCAGGGGTCGAGTATCCCAACGACGTTGAAGCGGGTCTGGAACTGGGACGACAGGTGGCTGAACTGGTGATCGCGCGCGGTGCCGCCGATGGGTCAAATGTGGCGTGGACGGACAGCATTCCCACCGAAGCGCATCTGTGGACGGGTGAGAATCCCGCGTTTGCGGCAGCGGGAACGTGGCAACCCTGGGTGATGACATCGGGCGACCAGTTCCGTCCGCCGCCGCCGCCCGCCTACGACTCCGAGCAGACGGCTGCCGAAATGGAGGAACTACGCGCCTTTGAGCGCACGCCGGTGACAAATGCCTCCGCGATGTTCTGGGAATTTGGAGCCGGTGGTCGCCGCATCCATTGGTTCTGGAATGACCAAGCGAGCAGGCTGATTTTGGGAGCCGGATGGGGCGACAATGCCCCGATGACCGCGCGTGCCTATGCGCTGGCGAATATTGCCGGGCTTGAAGGGATGATCGCCTGTTTCGACGCAAAATACACCTACTGGTCAATGCGACCGTTCCAGCTTGACCCGGAATTTACGCCGCTGTTCACGACGCCCAACCATCCGAGCTATCCGTCCGCACACTCGTGCATTTCGGGTTCAGTGGCGGGTGTGCTGGCGCACCTGTTCCCGTCCGATGCCGAAGCGATGTTCGCGCTGGCAAATGAGGCGTCTGAGGCACGGATTGCGGGTGGCATTCACTTGCGCAGTGATATCGTCTCCGGACTTCAGATCGGCGAAGACGTTGCCAATGCCGTGATCGCGCACGAATGAGGGACAGCTCTCTGGCGCGTCCTTGAGGTCAGGCAGATGATTGACGAATGACGCGCGGTCTAAATCAAGGCAGGTAAAAAGTCGGGGTACTGCGAATCGTACCCCGACTTTTTACTTGCAACTTTCTACTCCCGCTCTTTGCAGGTATAGTCCACAGTCACGCTCAATTGAGACGCCTATCTGCAAAACATTTGTAAATCATGGGGAACGATCATGCAGGTCAACGAAGCGATCCGAACCAAACGCGCGGTGCGGCTGTTCACCGATCAGCCCGTACCAGATGAAATACTGTTGCAAATTCTCGATGCCGGACGCCGTTCGCAGAGCAGCAAAAATACCCAACCGTGGCAGTTCGTCGTCGTGCGCGCGCCCGCCACGCTGCAAGCCCTCGCGGGGACGGGCGATTATGCGGGACATTTGGCGGGCGCGGCGTTCGGCGTGGCGCTGGTCGGCGCGACCGACAGCGGCTGGAATATGTTCGATCTCGGACAAGCATCCGCCTACTTGCAGCTTGCCGCCTGGGAACTGGGCATCGGATCGTGCATCGCCGCGATTTTCGATACGAACAAGGCGAAAACGCTGCTCGGCATCCCGGCGGAAATGTCGTTCACCTGTGCGCTGTCGTTCGGCTATCCATCCCCCAACAACGTCACAGCGCGCATGGGCGGACGCAAGCCGATTGATCAGGTGGTGCGCTGGGAAAAGTGGGAGTAGGACAGGACTGAGGGGAAAGGACTCAGGGCAAAGCAAGCACCTGTTTGGTGCTGGCTCCATCTTTGCCCTTACTCAGTCGTTTCGCCTTTCGCCTTTCGCCTCAGCCATCCAGCCGATAGCCCACGCCCCACACCGTCTCAATCGTCGGGCGCATCCCCGTCAGCTTATGGCGCAGGTGCGCGATATGGACATCGACCGTGCGCGTCTCGCCGGGAAAATCGTAGCCCCAGACCACAGCGAGCAGCTTTTCGCGGCTGAATACCATGCCTTTGTGATCTGCCAGTGCCAGCAGCAGATCGAATTCTTTCATGCGCAAGTCAATCGGCTTGCCGTCGATGGTCACGATCCGGCGTTCGGGATAAATCGTCACATTCTCAACCGTGAGCGTGCGTTCTTTTTCCGTCGCCGGACGCTCGTCCGTGCCGCGCGTGCGCCGCAAGATGGCTTTGATGCGCGCCACCAGTTCGCGCGGATTGAAGGGCTTGGTCAGGTAATCGTCCGCGCCCAGTTCCAAGCCGACGATGCGATCAATATCATCGCTGCGCGCCGTCAGCATAATGATCGGCACATCCGACTGGGCGCGCACGCGCTTGCAAATCTCCCACCCATCCAGTCCCGGCAGCATCAAATCCAAGACCACCAGCGTCGGCGCGCTGGTCAAGATCAGCTTGAGCGCGGCGTTGCCCTCTGTCGCGCTGGCGGTCTGATAGCCGACGCCCTCCAAGTACATCTTGGCAAGATCGATGATGTGCTGTTCATCATCCACGATCACAATCGTATCGGTCATGTTCCAGCCTTGTTTTGGTCTTTGGGTGCGTCCGACAATTCGCCTTTGGATGTGTCCGAGCGGTCGCCTTTGGGTGCGTCCGACAATTCGCCTTTGGATGTGTCCGAGCGGTCGCCTTTGGATGTGTCCGAGCGGTCGCCTTTGGATGTGTCCGAGCGGTCGCCTTTGGGCGCATCGGGTGGATCGTCGGGGAGGCGCGTGATCATGACTTTATCGACGCGATTCCCGTCCATATCCATGACTTCGAAGCGCAAAGTCTGCCAAGCGAACGAATCGCCCACTTTGGGAATCTTGCCCTCGTGCGCCATGATGAAACCGCCTAACGTCTCGAACTGCGTGCCTTCGCCCGGCACCGTATCAATATCGAGCCGCTCTTTCACGTCCGCGATGGTGGTCATACCATCCAACAGCCACGAGCCATCGGCGCGTTTAACGGGTTCATCTTCTTCTTCGACATCCCCGACAATCGCCTCTAACACGTCTTGAATCGTGACCACACCCTCAAGCCCGCCATATTCGTCGATCACGAAGGCGATATGCGTCCCCGACTCGCGGAACAAATCCAGCACTTTGTTGGCGTTCATCGATTCGGGGACGAACTGCGGCGGCTGCATCGCGGCGCGCAGATCGAAGCCGCCACCTGCCAGCATCCGAGAGAGCATATCTTTGGTTTGCAGCAAGCCGATCACATGATCCAAGTCGCGTTCGCAGACCGGAAAGCGCGAATAATTGCTGTCCGCGATCTTGCGGTGATTTTCGGTGGGTTCATCTTCGATATTCAACCAGATGACCTCTGGGCGCGGCGTCATCAGCGTGCTGACGCGGCGATCTCCCAACTTGAACACCCCCGCGACCATATCTTGCGCCGCCTCCTCGAAGATGCCCGCTTGAACGCCCTGTTCGATCATCGCTTCGATTTCGTCCGATGTCACGGGCGTCTCGGTAATGCGATTGGCGCGCAAGAGCCATAATACAAAGTCGGTCGATGCGCCCAAAAACGTCACCACAGGTGCGGTCACGCGCGAAAGCAGGCGCATCGGCGCGGCGACGGTGGACGCGATCCGCTCTGGCGCGGCGAGTGCCAGCCGCTTCGGGACGAGTTCCCCGATAATCAGCGATAGATAGGTCGTAATCAACACGATCACGCCGAAGCCAATCGCGTCGGCATACGGCGCGAGGAACGGCACGGTTGCGGCGGCGTCCGCGATGGACTGTCCGACGGTCGCTCCACCAATCGCGCCGCTGAGGATGCCAATCAGCGTGATGCCGATCTGCACCGTAGACAAGAAGCGATTGGGGTTCTCCGCCAGCACCAACGCCTCGCGCGCGCCCACGTCGCCCTTATCAATCGCTTGCTGTAAGCGCGCCTTGCGCGAGGCGATCACGGCGGCTTCTGACATTGAGAATGCGCCGTTCAAGACGGCTAATGCGAGGATGAGCAGCAGTTCCATCGAATTTGTACTCTTCGCCTCCAGATCATCGGTCGAAATGCGCCCGCTTCAAGGTTGATCCCAACGCATATGTAAAAGCGTGCGCTGCGCGATGAATTGGTAACGCGCCAACACTGCGTTGGTCGTCGTCTCGTCGGCGGGGTGTTCGAGTGTCAGCGCGTCGCGCAGTCCAAAGCGTCGCGTCGCAAGGTTGATCAACGCTTCATCGTACACACCCGCAACCGCTGGATCAACCATCAACGTTAATTGAATCGCGCCCGACCCCAAGCTGTTATCGATCCACAGTGTCGCCAGCACCGGCGGATGCCCGTGACCCGCCGTGTCGGGCGCGCGGATCACCAGATGCTCGACGCTGCGCAGATTGATCAGATCGCCAAACCACGTTCCCAACGAACGTCGGAACATACCCACATGCAGCGGACGCAGCCACCCGATCCCACCCTTCCACGCTGGACGTACCTGCTGCGCCAGTTCGTACTCTGCACGCCATTCACCGCGCCGCCGCTCCGTAATGTAGGGCGCATCCGCCCGATGCGGTAGGGACGGGACGCGCGCCATGCTGCCGCGCCGCCACATCGTCCATGTGCGCTCCCCGACAAAATTGAGGCTGTCGTATAAGGCGCGCGCGGGCAGATTGTCCACCTCGACTTGCAAAAATGCCCGCGCCCGCCGCCCTTTCGTCCATGCTTGGATCGAGCGCAAACTTGTGTCCATCAGCCGCCGCGCGATCCCGCGCCCACGATAATCGGGATGGACAGCGACATTGGCAATAATCCAGGTGCTGCCCATCCACGACGGCAGACTCGCCGGATAGATTGAGACGTTGCCGATCAAGCGTCCAGCCGCGATGCACACGTAGCCCATGACGGGCTGCATATCGCCTAAGCTGTTCAGCACATTCAGCCCGACGCCGAGCCGACTCAGCGTGCGCATTTCGCGGACGGCAGCGCGTCCGCTGCTGTCCATCGATTGGGCAAACACCAATTCGATCAAGTCCGCCAACGCGGCGAGATCGGTACGCAAATTGATCGGACGAATCCCGTCCGGCAGGGCGACTGTATTGGACACACTCAGACTGACCATGCTTGTTCCAAAAACAAAATCTAGACAACTTCGCAACAAGTGTTAATTGTACCGAAGTACTATAGGATGTAAAATGGGACTGGAACGTTGCATCAATGCGACGGTGACGCGCATCATGGCGCGTGGTCTACTCATTTTCGACCGTTATGGTGAGGAGCGATTATCGTGTTATATCTTCCTCGTGAAGACGGTCAGGGGCTCGTCGAATATGCCCTGATCTTGGTGCTTGTGGCAATGGTAGTGATGGCATTGGTTGGCGTTATCGGCGGTAGTATTGGTAACATCTTCTCCAACGTCGTCAACACCCTTTAGCTGTAAGTCCATCTCAACTTGAACAGGCGCACCCGCAAGGATGCGCCTGTTTTATTTTGAGCAACACGCTGAGAAGTTCACATTCTCCCCACGCTATATCTAGATCATCTTCAAGAACAGTTCATGCAGCCGCCCATCGTCGGTCAGTTCCGGGTGGAACGCTGTCGCCAGCAAATGCCCTTGTTTGACCGCGACGATCCGCTGTGCGCCGGATGCCGATGCGCTGTCCAACGCCGCCAAAACATCGACGCCCGCGCCGACGGCGGTCACAATGGGCGCGCGGATGAACACCGCATGAAACGGTGTATCGAACCCGATAATGGGCAAATCCGTCTCGAAACTGTCGATCTGCCGTCCGAAAGCGTTTCGATTCACGGTGATATCCATCACACCCAAAATCGGCTGGCGGTCGATGCCAATGTCCTTCGCCAAGAAGATCATGCCCGCGCACGTCCCCCAGGTTGGTTTGGTGGACGCGAAAGCACGCAGCGGCGCGATCAAGCCGTATTGGACGGCGAGCTTGCCGATGGTTGTACTTTCGCCGCCGGGAATGATCAGGGCGTCGAGCGCATCAAGGTGTTCGGGCAGGCGAACTTGGGTTGTCTCTGCGCCAAGGTTGCGCAGCATCGCTTGGTGTTCGATGAATGCGCCTTGCAGCGCCAATACGCCGACGTTCATGGCGTGAAACTCCACACGGATTATCCATTCAGATGCTTCGTATCGTCCCTGATTCGCGCAGCGCGATCAAGTGCCAAGTCGGAAGACCAGATAAACTTGACAAGCAATATTCAACGCGGAGAAAAAAAGAGCGTGTCCTCCTTTTTTCTCTGCGTTTCTCCACGATGAAATTTTCTCGGTTTTCGATGAATCGCCTGCCGATGCCGCGCGCCGCGCCCTATGCCCTGTACGCCACGCGCCAGCCATTGAACTGCGCCGCGTCCGCCAGCCTGCGCACATTCGAGGCGATGGACTGGCGCGGATCGAGGTACAGCGCCAAGTTTGCGTCGCCCAGCGCCGCGCAGATATCGCCGCGCTGCCAGTGAACCCAGGCGCGATACGCATAGATCACGGCGCGATCCGGCTTCATGACTGCCGCCGACGGCACGCCCAAACACGCATCGAAATCGTCCAACGCGCCCTCGAAGTCGCCCAACATCATCTTGGCACGTCCGCGCGTGAAGTAGATATTGTCAGGATGGAGCGCATGAATCAATCCGCGTGTGGCAGTCTCGACTGCTTTGGTGTAATCGCCGTGCCTCAAATGTGTGTCCGCCCATTCGGCGCAGCGTTCGGCGCCCCATTCGTCCCATAAGTGATGCAGCGTTTGAAAGAAGTGCATAAAAATCCTCGTCAAATTTTGTCATATCTCACTAAAAATCATCATATGACAAATTCGCTGACGTGGCAACCAGTCGAATGCCTCATATAATGACCATGAAGCACAATCTTTATTCAACCAACCGACTTACTCATTTATGATGCCGTAGAAGGGGCGTGTACGTTCGTGCTTCACAAACTGATGTTTCGCCGCCGCGCATCCAGCTTGGCGCGGGGTGGTTGTCATCATTCGTAAGACATTGTAGACTGGTGAATAGACGACAGAGGAGTTCAAACGTGGCTGACCGAGTGTATTTGAGCGCGAACATGACCAACGTCGCGGCATGTGTCGGGCTGGCGGTCGCGTATGATCTGGGCGTCGAGTTGATGGCGTTCTCCAACCCCACCGTTCTCGACGGAGATTGGCGCACGCTGGTCGAAGATTATGCGCCGCTGCTGCGCCCCTTACGCGGGCGACTGTCGATGCACGGGCCCTTTTTGGATATGTCGCCCGGCAGCCCCGATGCGCGCGTCAACGCACTGGTGATCGAACGCTACAAGCACGCCATCGATATCGCGGCACAGCTTGGTGCATCGCCCATCGTGTTTCATGCCAATTTCATCGCCGCGATCCGCAGCCAAGATTATCGGCAGGGCTGGCACGACCGCAGCCTGCATTTTTGGTACGAGATCGCCACTTACGCCGAAAGCGCGGGCGTGATGATCGCCATCGAAAATATGTGGGAGTTCGACCCGCGCATCATCTGCGACCTTTTGGGCGATATCAACCATCCGAATCTGCGCGCCTGTCTCGATGTCGGACACGCGCATCTGTTCTCGGATGTGCCGTTCGAGACGTGGCTGGCAGTGATCGAGCCGTATCTGATCCATGCGCATGTCAACAACAACAATGGCGTGATCGATGTGCATCACGCGCTCAACGACGGCGTGATCGACTATCTGCGCGTCCTGCCGATGCTGCGCGCGCTTAATCGTCCGCCCGCATTCACGCTGGAAATGGACACGGTAAATGATATGCGCATCAGCTTGCCCTTCTTCCAGTTCACGGCGGAATTGGCGGGGGATTAGGGACAGGACTGAGTAAACGAGCGGGATAAGGACTCAGCCCTCACTACCCCACCCATTCCACCGCCAACGCCCCGCCCACCTCGATAGTGATTTCGCGCACGCTCCCGTCGATGCCCGCGATGTAATACCGTTTGTAGAAGATGCCGTTGTATTCCTCTGAAATAACCAACAATGCCGCCGTCCGCGTCGGATTCCATACGACGCGCTCTGCCCCGCCCAAGCCAATCGGCGGCGTGACCGCGCGCACGTTCCCGTTATCCCACACGAACAAGGTCAGCGGCGCGACTTGGCTGGTTCCACCGAAAAACGCGATCCGTTGATTCGAGTTGTCCAGATCGACGGCATCTTGCAGCCACAAGCCCGGCGCTTGATAGATCAGCGTCTCGGCGCGCGTCGCGCGGTCAATGCGCCGGATGGCGACTTCGCTTTGATCCGCGCCGCGCCGCCCACTGACGAGGATGCTGGCGCTGTCGAGCGCCCAATGCGCGTATTCGTAATAGTAGGCGATCCAAGATGGCGCGCGGCGTTCGGGGTTGGGCTGTGTGACTTCTGCAAGCATGAAGGCGAAGCGTCCCTCGCGCGGCAGCCACAGCCGCACCATGAGCGCGCGGCTGTCGGGCGACCAGAAAATATCGCGGCTCTCCCACTCCGCCGGATTTTCGCGGTACACCACCAGCATACAGCCCGGTTCGGGCGGACAGTCGCGCACAAACTGCCCGCGATCTCCCAAGCCCGAATCGGGCGACCACAGCCAGACGCCATCGAAGCTCTCGACGTTGCCGTTGACGATGTACGCGATTAAATTGCCGTTGGGCGACCAGCGCGCCACATCGACGGCGGCATTGTTGACGGCGCGGTCGCTCACCTGATAAGTGAAGTCGGTGAACGGTGCAGCGTAGATGCGCGTGACGCCCGCCGCGCCCGCGCTGAAATCACGCACGAATACCAGCGTTCCGGCGGTGGTCACGGTCATGTACTGGTTCGCGTTGACCGGATTGCGCGCGAAGTTGACCACGCCGATATCGAACGGAAAGCGAATGACGACGCCCTCACCCGCGCCGCGCAGCTCGAACGAGCGCAGCGCCGGGTTGGGCAGCGTCGTTGGCAGCAGCACGGGCAGCAGCGTCGGCGTCGGGAACACGGTCACGGGGATGAACGGCGTCCCTGTCGGGCTGAACACCGCCGTCCCTTGCGCGGTATCCGGCGTGAGCGGCGCGGCGGTCTGTGCCAGCGCAACGGCAGCGGCATCGGCTTCCGCTGTCGCGCGCCCGGCGATGGCAGTCGAAAAGATGTCCGTGACGACGGCAAGCGCTGTCACGGTCTGCGCGTTGGCTGCCAGCGCCGTGAAATCGAACGTCGGCGGCGGCGGGAGCGGCGGTTGTGTGGCGAGCGCGGGTGCGCTGGTCAACATCGCCAACATGGTCGCGCTGAACGAAAAATCGTTGGGCGTCGCTGTCCGCGAGGGCGGGACAGTGATCGTCGGCACGGGTGGGCTGCTCGTGGGCGTCGGGCGGAACGGCGTGGACGTGGGCGGGAAGATTGGGAGGGGCGTCGGGCTTGGCGGGAGCGTGGCGGTATCCGTTGGGGGCGGCGTCTCCGTCGGGATGGTGGTATTCGTCGCTGTGGGTACGGCGGTGTCCGTCGGGATGGCGCTATTCGTCGCTGTCGGAATGGTTGTATGGGTTGCCGATGGAATCGCGGTTTCCGTCGGCGTTGGCATGGGCGTGTCCGTTGGGCGCGCCGTATTCGTTGCCGATGGAATGGGCGTGTTCGTCGGGGTTGCGGTGTCGGTGGGGGGCGGTGTCGCGCTTGGGGTTAGTGTTGGAATCAGCGTCTCCGTCGGCGTCGGCGTGAACGTCAATGTCGGCGTTTCGCTTGGTGTCGGTGTTGGAATCGGCGTTGTCGTACTCGTCGGCGTCTCTGTTGGCGTCGGCGTGAACGTCAATGTCGGCGTGTCGCTTGGCGTCGCTGTTGGAATCGGCGTCGTGGTATTCGTCGGCGTCTCTGTTGACGTCGGCGTGAACGTCAGGGTTGGCGTTGCGGTTGGCGGCGGCGTGGTCGTGCTGGTTGGTGTATCGCTCGGTGTCGGCGTGAGCGTCCATGTCAGTGTGGATGTGGGCGTGGGGGTATCGCTCGGCGTCGGTGTCAAGCTCTCCAACAGGCGCACGGGTTGGCGCGTGACCGATGGCGTGAGCGTCGGCGTCTCCGATGGAATCGGGGTATCGGACGGGAACAAGGTCAGCGTGGGGCGTTCCGCCACGGTCGTCGGCGCGTTGAGCGTATCGGTGGGGGTCAGCGATGGCGCAATCGTCGGCGTGACGCGCGGCACACCCGTGAGCGTGCAGCCGCCGAGCGCGCTTGCGCCTGACAACGCCATGAGGACGACGAACAGTATCCGTCGCAGCCAACCATATCTCGCCATGCCCCTAAGCCCGTCACCGAATGGATACGGTACGCGCAGCAAGCATTGAGCGAAGAAGGACGCGCCCTCCTCAACACTCAGCACTCACTACTTCATTGACTGGCTTAAGTGTACCAGAGCGGCGGCGCGATGGAACGACGCTGAACCGACGATTACGCGACTTTGGTGATCACCAGCGTATAGAACACATAGCCAACCTCGCTCATGCGCTGCGGCAGTTGGATCGTGACCCGGCGCGTCGTGCGATCCAGCGCAAACGCCGCATCCAAGCTGCTGTTGCAGCCGCGATCCCCCGCGTCCCCGACGCGCCACGTCAGCGCCGTGACACCCGCCGGGCTGCCCGTGCAGATCAAGGTCAGCAAGTATTGGCGGCGCGGATTTTCCTGATCCAAGTTCGGGATGGTGATGAAGATCACATCTTCGCGGTCGCCCTCCGGCGCAGAAATATCGTCGCTCAAGGTCGCATCGGCATCGCGGTCGAGTTCCAGCGTCACATCAAGGTCGCTGCGCGCGCGTGTCATAGCGAGCGCCGGCGTGAGCGTGGCGGTGGGCGTCCAATTCGGCGTCCATGAGGGCGGCGGCGTTGGTGACGGCGTATTCGTCGGGGTTTGCGTGGGCGTCAGCGTGGGCGCGGGGGTATGGGTGGCGCGCGCGGGCGTCGGTGTGCGCGTGAACGTCGGGCGCGCGGTGTCCGTCGCGGTCGGCGCGTCCGTTGGGCTGGTCGTCGGCGTCAATGTCGGCGTCGCCGTCGCCGTTTGCGTAAAGGTCGGGGTATAGGTCGGCGTGCGCGTAAAGGTTGGCGTCCGGGTCGGCGTTGGGGTGCGCGTGGGTGTGAATGTCGGCGTTGGCGTGGGGAGCGCATAGCGGGCGATGCGGATGCGCGCCGCCGCGTGGTCGAGCGCGGTCAGCGTCACGGTATAGGCGGCGTCCGCGAGTGTGAACGCCGCGCCCGTCCGCGCATCGACGCGCGCGAAAGCGATCAGCGTCTCGTCCGCATCCCCTGATATGCCCTCCCGAATATCGACGGTGTACGCGCCGGACTCCGCATCGAAGGTTAGCGCCAGCGCCATGCCGGACGCATTCTCAACGGTGTACGCGCGCCGTTCGCCCAACGCCAGTTCGACGCGCTGCGACGACGTGTCGGGCAGCGGATCAAGCTCGGCTTGCGCGGACGCGCTGCGCGTTGATGCTGCGATGCACATGATCATGACGAGCGCGATCAGCCGACTCAAGCGATTTTGCCTCTCGTGCTGTTCAATCAAAACCCTAAAAACGATTTCAGCGCAAAAGTGATGATAAGGTTGAAAAGAAGAAAGACTCACCGCAGCAGATGCACAGAAAAGAAGGCGCTTTCTCTCTTTTTTTCTCTGCGTCCGCTGCGATCTCTGCGTTGAAATGTTTTTTAGTTTTTTGAGCTATCATCACTTTTGCATTGAAATTGCACACGATTGCAAAATTATAACCGACGCCGATCCGTTTATCCGTTCGTGCTTTCCGACAATAGGTATGAATTTTCTAGCCAAACGCGGCAGCGGCGCTATAATCAGGTCTAGAACAGATGAACCGAGAGAGTAAGCCATGAGCGAAGCACAAGCGCACGCCTTGAGCGTCGTCGCCGCCGAAGTCGCCCCGTGTACCCGCTGCCGATTGAGCCAAACGCGCACACAAACCGTTCCCGGCGCGGGCAACCCGAACGCCGATATTTTCTTCATCGGGGAAGGTCCCGGGTTTCATGAAGATAAACAGGGCTTGCCGTTCGTCGGCGCGTCCGGCAAATACCTCGAAAAGTTGTTGGCATTGATCGGGCTGACGCGCGCTGAGGTGTTCATCGGCAACGTGGTCAAGTGCCGCCCGCCGGACAACCGCGATCCCAATCCTGACGAGATCGCCGCCTGCAAAGATTACCTCGACCGCCAGATCGAAATCATCGATCCACTGGTGATCGTGACGTTGGGACGCTTCAGCATGGCGCGCTATTTTCTTGGCGGCAAGATCACGCAAATTCACGGCAAGCCCAAATACGACGACCCCGCGCCGACGATGCGCGCATATTATCCGCTGTTCCATCCAGCGGCGGTCTTGCGGACGGCGGCGCTCAACGTGCAGATGGAGGCGGATTTCAACCGCATCCCCGATTTGCTGGCGGAAATCCGCACCAAACGAGCGTCCCTCGCTGCGCCCGCGCCGATTGCACCGTCCGTCGCCGCTGCGCCGCTGGTCGCGGATACGCCCGCAATCAACGCGGATACGCCGCCCGATGTAACGCCGCCGACGCAGCTCAAGCTGTTTTAAGCGATCACCGAAAAACATTTAACGCAAAGGACGCAGAGACTAATTGACCTCACCCGCTCCCCACTTCGTGGAGAGGCGCCGCTTGCAGAGGGGGAACGCACGCCATAAACATCCCCTCAGCCGTACCGGAGAGGGGAGGACACGTTTTCAAGAACCTCACCCCCTGACCCCCTCTCCACTGCGTAGAGAGGGGGCTGGGGGGTGAGGTGAATCAGGGAGAAAACCAAACATGTCCTCCCCTCAGCCGTACCGGAGAGGGGGCAGGGGGGTGAGGTTGTGTTTGAAAAGTTACTTGCTTGAGATCACTTCTGCGCTGAAAATCGTTTCTCATTGCGGCGAGTCTTTTTGCCTCACCCGAAGCGCAGATTCAAGCGCACACGCTGTACGAATAGCTGGCGCACGCGCTCCAAATCGTCCGCGATGATCATGTCGAGCCACAAGTTTGGATAGCGCACGCGCAGCGCCGTCTCGATCACCTCGGCGGTCTCTGGCAGCGTCAAAATCGTGGCGGCGAGGCTCTGGCTCGGCGGAATGTACTGCATCAATTCCGGCAGCGTCGTCACGATGGGACGGAAGGTGTTGTAGTACGCTTGCGCCGTGTCGAAGAACCAGCGCGACTCCAAGCCGATGCCCAAAATGACCATGTGATAATCCGCTTGCCCATGAATCGGACCCGGACCCGGTGGCGTCGAGGTCGGGGTTGGCATCCCCGTTCCCATCACCTCTAACGCCGGGACTTGCTTCAAGATCGGCGGCGTGGATGCCAGCTTGCCGATGGCGGGCGCGATCCAGCCATCGTTACCGTAATACTCATCCTCTTTCCACAGCGTCACGCCAAAAAACCACGCGGGCGCTTGCTGCGCGCTCCACTCGAACAGCGCCAAGGTACTTTCGGCGTGGCTGTTCTCGTTGTAGGGCGGATAGCGATTGTCCTGCTGGAAGGTCTCGCCGCGAAACGCCCAAATGCCGCCCTCCGTGCCGACGACGGGGACGGCTTGGGTCCCAAACATGACCGCCGCGCGCTCGTTGAAGTACTGCCCCATCGCAATCAAGCCGACCGGATCGCCGTTGGGCGTCAGCGCCGTGCCGCCCCCGACGGTGCGCCCCGGATCGTCGCGCTGGCTGATCGGATCGTAGGGATACTCGAAGTGCCAGCCCGGTTCATTGGCGCGCTGCTGCGACGGCTGGCGCGCGGACGCCCCGCCGCCGCCGGGAACCTCTTGGTAGAAGTGATTGAGCGTGTAGGGGTGCGTCGCCAGAAAGAAGCCGCTGTTGAGGATGCGTCGGAAGCGTTCCGCGTGGCGTTCCAGCAAATAATTGAGGAACGCATCCATCCAGCGCACAGCGGCATACGGCGTATCGTTGCTCTCCGCCAGCGGGATGAAGCCGGGATAGCAGCCGAGACTGATCACGAACTCCGCGAAGTTGAGCCAATTCTCGATCAGCGGGACGATCACGCCGTCGCGGTTGCGCCAATCGGGGTTGAAGCCGTCCACCCATTCGACGCCGAGATTCGGCTCGTTGTAAAACTCGAACCACTTGACGCCCGCGCGCGCAAAAGCGTAGGTGATGCTCTGCCAATAGCCATCGAAGGGACCCGCGCCGTAGCGTCCGAGATACAGCCGGACGATGGGCGTGATGTTGTGCGACAAGAACACCGCGACATCATCGACGTATTCCGTCCCGGCGACGATCAGCTTGACCCAGCCCATCTGCGGATTGATGTAGCGGCTGAAATCGGGCGGCGACTGGTAAATGCTGGCGACGTGCAAGCCGCGCGGGTTGCGCGACCATTGATATTCATCGAGACGCATAAAACCTCACAGAACGACTGAGGACTGAGTTTCAAAAACGGAGGTGCATCGTCACCCATGGTACAGCGTAGGGACATGGCGTGCCATGCCCGAAACAGGCGGGCGTCCCAACGGCACGCCCCGACATGCGTCCTCGTTTTTACTCAGTCCTATTTCTTTCTAACCATGTGACCGCATAATCGATCAACGGGCGCTGACGCAGCAAGCGCACCTCCGCGCGCCCGACGCGATGGGGCGCGATGCCGTGTTCGCGCTCATAATCCGCGCCCAACTGCGCGAAATCGCTGTCGTCGATGTGCAAAGAGTCGTATTCGACCCATTGGCGCGCACCGTTGACGACCATCGCCGCGCCCTGTCGGATCGTCCGTTTGCGCGCCCAGTTCGCGCGATATTCCGCCAAGTGCAGCGATGAATTGTTGCCATGATCGACGCCGATCAACAGCACATAACCAGCGAGATCGTACAGCTTCGAGAGCGGTGATCCGTCGCCAATCTCCGTTTCGAGCGTGTGATCGGCGGTGAGAAACGCCGCGCGCGCGCCCCACGCCGCCCATGAGACTTCGGGATGGGCGCTGCGCACGACGCCCGGCAGCGTGCGAAACAATTCTGGCACGACACCGAGTCCCCATGTGGGCGTGCGCGCCGGATCGTAAGGTGGCAGCGTATCGCGGACGATTTGCCACCACGATTCGGGGATTGGCGGGTTGCTCCACTGGCTCGGATCGCTGTTTTCGGACGTGAACGCGGGCATCATGATCGTGCCGGACGGCGTGATCACGCGCTGGAGCGCCTCGATCAGCGCGACCGCGCCGCCGACGATCCAACCAAGCGCGCTCATTTTGGTATGGACGACCACATGCTGTCCGGCGGTCAATCCGCACGCCATGAAGCCGCGCGCCAGCAAGCCGACGGTCAGCGGCGAATAGGCGGGATCGATGTAGGGGGGATAGGTCATGGAAACTGTGCCTTTTTTTCAGCCCGTCTTTGAACGAACAGCCGCTTGATGAAAAATCATTTTACCCCACCTGTGCGCTATGCACTGATGATCGGTCAAAAAAGAAACCGCTTCAACGCCCCTCCACACCCTGCCACGCGATCCGCCCCACCGTGAACGGCGTGCTAACCCGCGCCATGACCGTGCCGCCGGCATCCACCACCACGAGGATCGCGCCACGCGGCGCGATGAAGTTCATCGCCAGCGCGACCCGCCCATCGACGGTGGCGGACGGCGGCGAATTGGAGTAGCTCTCGCTGATCAACAGCGGCGTTCGGCGTCCGGTCCCGATATCGAGCGCCACCAACAGCGGGGGCGTATAAATGCGCGTCCGCCCAAAGCGCGTTTGTTCCGGATCGTACTCCCACGCGATCAAGGACTGACTGTCGGCTGACCAGACATAGCCGTAATATTGGATGCCCGTATGCGTCAGGCGGCGCGTCCGTTCGACCGTGGTGTCGTACAGGTACAGCGGCAGAAATGGATCGAGCGGCGTCTGCCGATTCGACGCGAAGGCGATCCAGCGTCCATCCGGCGACCAGACGGGCGTCGTCTCGTCTTGGAACGTGCGCGCGATGGGGCGTTCGCTGTTCGGCGTGTCGGCGTCGATGATGAACAGATCGCCGCCGCCCTCTTGCAGCGCCGAAAACGCGATCTGCCGTCCGTCCGGCGACCACACGAATGGCGATGTGAAGCGATATGCCGTCGGGGATTGCGCTGTCAGCGCCAGCGTCGTGCCGCTGGCGCGGGTGTAGATATCGAGACTGCCGGTCGTTGGGCGATAGGCAACGCGCGTCCCATCGGGCGACAACACGCCATCATTCGGCGCGGCGAACTCTGGCGCGGCGGGAGCGTATAAGCCGCGCATGATATCGATCTGCCAATAGCGCGCTCCTTCGACCGCGCCCGTATCGATCCACAGGCGTTCCGATGGCAGCGTCCCGCCCGCCGCCAAGGTTCCAGCGATCAGCGCGCTCCAAACACACATGCCGATCAGTGTCCAACGCAAATATGGCATTCGTCCGATCACAAAACCTCCCTCTGTAGGCGCAACCCAGCGGGTCGCCTGCTCACTCGCCTCATGGCGCGATCCAACCCATCGGCAGCATCGGACGCGGCAGCGCGACTCCCCGTTCGATCTTCCCGTCCACGCCGACGAGATACAGACAGCGGACGCCCCCGCACACACCGCTGACCGCGATGCGTCTCCCATCTGGCGACCACACGGGCGCGGCGCGTGTGTCGATGTGAGCGGTCAGCAGCGGCACGACCGCGCCCGTCTGTGGATCGATCAACACCAGTTCGGGCAGCGCGAGGCTGGCTTGCGTGCGCGCCGCCCACTCGAACGCTGCCAAGTGGGTGCCGTCCGGCGACCAGCGATAATCGACATAATTGCGTTCGCCCGTCGTCAGGCGGCGCAGTTGGTCGGTCGCGCGATCCAGCAGATACAGCGGCGCAGTTCCAGCGCGCGCCCGCTCTGACGCGAAGGTGACGCGCGTCCCGTCAGGCGACTCCAGCGCGGCGTAATCGCGTCCGCTGCCGGGCGCGATGGGGTATTCACTGCCGCGCAGCGCATCGACTTCGACGCGGTAAATCGCATTGTCCCATGCTGCCAGCGTCACGAACAACAGCGATGCGCCGTCCGCCGCCCATTCGAGCGATCCAATCGGATGATCCGACGACAGCCGCCGCGCGTCGCTGCTCCCGTCCGCCGCGACGATCATCACGTTTGCGCCGCCTTCCTGCCAATACGTATAGGCAATCGTGCGTCGATCCGGCGACCAGCGCGGCATCCCGGCGTTGGCGGGCGCGCTGTTGAACGTCAAACGGCGCGCATCCCCGCTGAATGCTGCCATAACATAGATATCGGGCTGTCCGTCGCGGCTGGACACAAAGACGATGTGCTGGCTGTCGGTCGAGAGCGCCGCCTCACGGTTGTTGCCGCTGCGGGTGCGCGCTATGAACAGCCCACGCGCCGCGTCCAACAACACGATATCGGCGTGTCCGCCGTCGGCGTCGTCCAGCATCAGCACATCGGCGGACAGCGCGCGCCCGATACCGACCGCGCCCGCCAGCAGCGCCGCGCCGATGCCCCACAGTATGAAAATTCCGACGAAAGTCCGAGCCATAATCGCTTGCCGCATTAGAACGCTCGTGCTATACTAAAGGAACTTCGCCGCATCCCCCGCAATGGGACAGACGGCACAAAAACAACTATAATCTGAGACGATAACTGAGAAAAGGATACACGACCGTGCCACCGAAAAAAGCACCGAAAGAATCGAAGGTCGATCACGATCTTTTCGCCATGAGCGAAGCCACGCAAGAAGCACGGTTGAAGTCGCTGGAATCGACCGTGAGCGATCTGGAGAAGAAATTTGGCGAGGGGACGATTGTCCGCTTGGGCGATGCCGCAACCATGCTGATCGACGTGATCCCCACCGGGTCGATCACCATCGATATCGCGTTGGGTGTCGGCGGGATTCCGCGCGGGCGCATCACCGAGATTTATGGACCGGAAAGCAGCGGTAAGACGACCATCTGTCTGCATGTCGTCGCAGAAGCACAGAAGCGCGGCGGCTTGGCGGCGTTCGTGGACATGGAACACGCGCTCGATCCCCGTTACGCGCGCGCGTTGGGCGTGGACATTGAAAAGCTGTATATCAGCCAACCGGACACCGCCGAGCAGGCGCTCGAAATCATCGAGGCGTTGGTGCGTTCCGGCGCGCTGGACATCATCGTCTTGGACAGCGTGGCGGCGCTGGTGCCGCGCGTGGAAATCGAAGGCGAGATGGGCGACAGCCATGTCGGCGTGCAAGCGCGCTTGATGAGCCAGGCGTTACGCAAGCTGGCGGGGGCGATCAAGCAGAGCAACGTCGCGGTGATCTTCACCAATCAACTGCGCGATAAGATTGGCGTGATGTATGGATGTATGCCAGCATCCGCCCCCGTGCTGCTGGCGGATGGCACGCTGCGCGCGATTGCCGAAATCGTCGAGGCGCGGCAGCCGGTCGAGGTCATGAGTTACAACCTCGTCACGCACGTCTTTGAACCGCAGCCCGTGATCGAATGGTTCAAACAGGGACAGCCGTCGAGCGATTTCCGCCTGACGGACGCCGAAATCGCAGCGGTGGACGACGAATATCTGACGATTGTCGCAGAATACCCCAATGGCGGCTTCACCGAACTGACCTGCACGCCGAATCATACCATCGCCACGCCGGATGACTTCCAGATGGCGGACGATCTCGAACCCAACGATTTCATCCTCGTGCGCCGCGCCGTCATGCCGGAATTGGCGTTCGCGGGCGGCGCGAAGGCAGCGCAAAATGGCGCGGATATCACGTTGGACGTGATGTTGGACGCCGAAGTTGCCGCCGTGCCATGCCGCATCGTGGATATTCGCTCGACGTGGATCACGGGCGCCGACGCGCTGCGCTATAACTTGCAGGTCGCGGGCAATGCCAATTTCATGGTGGGCGATGTGATCGTCCACAACTCGCCCGAAACGACCACGGGCGGGCGCGCGCTCAAGTTCTATGCCAGCGTTCGCCTCGACGTGCGCAAGCAAGAACAGCTCAAAGGCTCCAGCGGCGAGGTTCTCGGCAGCCGCACCCGCGTCCGTGTGACCAAGAACAAAGTCGCGCCGCCCTTCCGCGAAGCCGAGTTCGATATCATGTTCCTCGAAGGCGGCATCAGCAAGAACGGCGAACTGCTCGATCTCGGCACGGAACTGAACATCATCGAGAAGCGCGGCGCGTTCTTCCGCTACAACGAGGGCTTGCTCGGTCAAGGGCGCGAGAACTCCAAAGTCTACTTGGAGGACAACCGCGCGATCCGCGACGAAATCGAAGAACAAATCCGCGCCAAATACGGCTTGCCCTCGCTGATGGGTACGCCCGCCGCCGCCCCCCCCGCGCCGGATACCACCGACCGCTAAAGATTCTCACCTCACCCCGCAACCCCCGCTCCAAATGGAGAGGGGAGGACATGTTTGGTTTTCTCCCTGATTCACCTCACCCCCCAGCCCCCTCTCTACGCAGTAGAGAGGGGGTCAGGGGGTGAGGTTCTTGAAAACGTGTCCTCCCCTCAGCTCCAAATGGACAGGGGGAACACACGGCGTAGACTCCCTCCATTTGGAGCGGGGGCAGGGGGTGAGGTGGGTATTCTTCAAGTGGACAAATCCCGATTCATCGGGCAAGCTTGAATGACCATCCGCGTCGTCGCCCAAACGAAACCCGCTGACTATGTATCTCGAACACCTGTCGATCACGAATTTTCGCAACTATGCGCGGCTCGAACTCCGGCTGCCGTCAGATCGCCCGATCCTGCTGGTCGGCGCGAACGCGCAAGGCAAGACCAGCCTGCTCGAAGCGATTTACTACGTGGCGACGGCGCGTTCGCCCTACACCACCAGCGACCGCCAATTGATCCACTGGCGCGCGGAGGACGATCCGATCCCGTTCGCGCGCCTCGCGGCGGACGTATGCGGACGCGGCGGGACGCTGCGGCGCGTCGAAATGACGCTGATGCTCGAGCGGATAGCAGACGCCTCACCGAACGGCGGTTCGGCTGGCAGCGCGCGTTTTCGCAAGACGATCAAGGTGGATGGCGTCGAAAAGCGCGTGATGGATATCGTCGGCTTGCTCAACGTCGTGCTGTTCCTGCCGCAAGACTTGACGCTGATCGAAGGTACGCCCGCCCACCGCCGCCGCTTCATGGATGATACGCTCGGACAAGTGGACGCCGCCTATCTGAACGCGCTCGACCAATACGAGAAAATCCTGCCGCAGCGCAACGCCCTCTTGAAGCGCATCGGGGAGCGCAAAGCCAACGCGCGCGAACTGGCGTACTGGGACGATCAACTGATCCGCGCGGGCGCGACGCTGATCGCCGGACGCCAACGCTTCTTGCGCGAACTCGAAGTCGGCGCCCAAGCGGCACATCTCGATTTGACCGGACGGCGCGAGACGCTGACGCTGCGCTATCAGCCGAGCTTCGTCCCAACGGCGGCGGGCGACGGACAGCGATCATTCGACCTGTTCGGCTTGGATTTGCATCGGGACATGACGCCCGAACAGATCGAACCGCAGTTCGCGGCACAGTTGGCAGCGGAACAGGGCGACGCCATCGCGCGCGGCATGACGCTTTCGGGACCCCATCGGGACGAACTGCGCTTGTTCATCAACGACCGCGACGCAGGCTTGTACGGCAGTCGCGGACAGGCGCGCACGGCGGTCATGGCGCTCAAGCTGGCAGAGCTGACGTGGATGCACGAGCGCGCGGGCGAGATGCCGATCCTGCTGCTGGACGAGGTGGCGGCGGAACTGGACGCATCGCGGCGCGCGTACCTGCTGGATCGCATCGCCAGCACGACGCAAACGCTGATGACGACGACGGAGCGCGACATCTTCACCGATGATTTCTTGGCGCGTGCGGTGGTGTGGACGGTGGCGGGGGGACGGATCGAGAAGGAATAACGAGCGGACGGAGCAGGGATATTACCAGTCGCCCCAAGCTGGATGTCCTCCCCTCAGCCACGCAGTGGAGAGGGGGAGCAGGACGGCTCACGATGGATATGAAAGTCCCCTCCACGCAGTGGAGAGGGGATTTAGGGGTGAGGTGAAGCGATCCGAAACTCAGGTTGCTTTACTTTCGTCGCGGACGACGACGAAGGGCATTGCGCGCCCCTACACCGGACTCAGCGTCACGAACGCGACTGTTAGCCCGACGCCCAGCGCCGCGCCCGCCACCACTTGCGCCAGCGTGTGCCGATGCAGCTTCAGCCGCGCCGCGCCCACCACCGGGATCAGCGGCGACAACAGCAAGCCCGCGCCCACGCCGAACAGCACCAACATCGCCACCACCGCGCACGCCACGCTCATGACGTGCATACTGATCTGCCAGAACAGCGTGATCACCAGCATCGCGCCAATCGCCACCATACTAAACAGCGTGAACGTCGGCAGCAGCGGCGGCGCGTCCAGCACGCGCAGGACACCCCACGCCATCGCCGCGCACAGCACCGTCACGATGAAGGGGCGAATCCGCTCATGGCGCAGCGGCATGTGTATATCGGTGATGTGTCCGCGCCACACCATCACGCCGATGTAGATGGCGGGCAGCAGGCACACGAACGCCGCGTAAATCGCGCCCCACACCAAACCATCGCCCGGCGACTTTGCCGCGCGGAACGCGATGGGGAACGCCAGCGCCGTCCAGACGGCGGGCGGACAGAAGACATTCGATATCACGCGCGCCCACGAGACGCGCTTGGGCATTGTCAAGGTCATGTGCTGCTGCTCCCATTGGAGAAATGGCTTGTAAAGGTTCGGTTTGGCACGCCCAACCCCTACACACTCATTTAGACTAACCTGAGTTTTGGATCGCTTCACCTCACCCCTCAACCCCCTCGCCGGTACGGAGCGAAGCGAAGCACAGCGGGGGTGAGGTCGAACAAAACACGCGAAAATCGAGTTTGCAGATACGCTCTAGTATAATGGAGATAAACGACGATACCAGAAAATTCGGTTAACATTGTTCGAATGTTGCTGGATAATTCGGTTAAAAGGCTAAAGATGAATGATTCGTTGACGGGACAACTGACGGGAAATTGGGCGATCCCGCCCTACGCGCGCGCGATGCTGTGGATCGAAACGTCCGATGCGCTCGTGCAAACGCAAGGCGAACACGGGACGTTCGCGCTGCCGTCGCCCGCCGATTTGGTCACGCTCCGTTGGGGCAACGACGCTCCAAGCGCCGCCAGTTTGGGCGAAGGGGAGCGGTATGAGGTCGGCGCGGGGACAGCACTGGCGCGGCTGCGTTGGAAAGCGGATGCGCTGGACTGGGATGGACAGGTGCGCATCGGCGGCTATATCGACACCATGCACATCACGCCGATCTCCGGCTTGGACGATGAGCGCGCGCTGGTCGTGCTAAGCGTCGGGGGGATGCCCCTGTTGCCCAGTGTGCAGCCGTACCCCGACGCCGCCGCGCGCCGGAATGTGCCGTATCCGTTCCCGGCGTTCCGCGAGGGCATGGCGGAGGACGTGCCAGAGACGATCACGACGTGGCTGGCATTGGACGACAGCCCGGTGCTGACATTGGCGCAAGATGCGCTCGTGAGCAAGCTGCGCGTGTATGTGTTTGGGCGCTTGGCGGACGAGCGCGCCGGCTGGCACAAGCAGTTCGCGCTGCCCCTGCTGCTGGAGTCGATGACGTTGTTCGCGCCGTAAAGTTCGTCTGATCATAACAACCTCACCCGCCAAGGCAAACGCACGAAGCTACAATGGATCATTCACCCCATCCCCACTGTATGGAGAGGGGGAAGGGGTGAGGTGAGCTTGTCAATTGAGACCTCGTACCTTGATGTGTTTGTCGTGAGGGCGAGGTGGAATAAGCGTTGCACAAAAAAATCATGGGGGGCTGTCATGCGTTTGCTCGCGCTGGTGTCGCTGTGCTGTCTATGTTTCAATGCTGTGATCGCCCGCGCGCAACCTGCGCCCATCGACGTGACCGTGATCGTCGAACGCGAACAGCTCGTGATCGTCGTCCCCGCGCCCGCCGCACTCGATAGCGTGACGTTCGGTGTCGTGATCCGCGGGGAGCGGCGCGACATCAACCTGAGCGATTTCTCAGAACTGCCCGCGCGCGGCGAATTTTTTGTCGCGCCCGCCTGTTTTGTGCTGCGCGCCCGCGATACGCGCCCACCGCTGCCGTTGGACTGCCCCGACAGCCAACCGCGTTACCTCGCGGAAGTCGGCGCGCGCGATGTGTTCTGGTACGACGAAGCGGGTAACTTGGATCGACAGGTCGAGGTCGTGGTGAGCGGCGTATCGGCAGGCTTCGTCCAGAACGGCGGCGCGCTGCAAGCCCCGGTACCGGAATGGGCGGGGAGCGCCGATCCGCGCGCAATCATGGTCTTGATCGCGGAATTGGCAGTCGACGGCGATGCTGACGCAGACATGCAGCGCGTCTGGGCGAGACGGCTGCAAGCTGCCGCCGCTGCCGTCGATATCGGCGGATCGCCCGTGCGCATCTACCCGATCTGGGGCATCATCCGCGACGCCGCGCAAGCCGCACGCCTGGCAAATGCGCAGAGCAATACGCTGATCATCTGGGGCGAACGCAGCCCCAACGACAAGTGGCTGTTGGTCAATTACACGCTGTTCGTGCGCGCGGGCAGCGCCGATGTGCAGCCGGGCGTGACTGACGTGTACGACGCGCCAGATATCGTGGGCGCGTTCCGGTTCGACGGTGCCGACAGCGCGTATGCGCTGAACTTCGCGCTCGCACAGCTCGCCTATTTTTCGGACAATCGCGCGGCGGCGCTCCCCTTCTTGGCGCGCGCGTTGGATCACGCGGAACAGCACGCCGACCGCGCCGCCGCGCTCAACGCGGGCGCACTCTATTTCTACAGCGCCTTCATCCACTATGAGGAAGCCCAACTGTACGCCGACGTGCGCTATCTGGATTTGGCGCTGACGAATTATGCCACCGCGCTGACGTTCTATCCGGCGGCAACGTCGCCGCGCCTCTATGCGCTGATCCAAAACAACATCGGCTTGGCGCATTATCGCTACTCAGAGCTTATGGGGAGCGCGAATCGGACGCAGTTGCGGGCGGCAGAAACGGCGTTCTACGACGCATTGCGCGTCGGCACGCCGCCGGATGCCGCGCGCGCGGGGACGCTGCGCAGTGTGGGCGTCGTCGCCTATTCCCTCGATGATCGGGCGGCGGCGTGCAGCGCATGGCGTGAGGCGCTGACGATTTACGCCACGCTCCCCGCCGAGTCGTCCACGCCCATCAAAGCCACGCTGATCGACGATTTGAATGCCGCCGTTGACCGCGAAGCGCCCGCCGATCAGATCGCCGCGATAGAGGGGGCGATCAGCAGTAGCTGCGCGGGGGATGGCGTGTTCGTACCCACTGCGACGCCGATCCCGCGCGCCGAAGCGCAGATCGGCAGCCAGACTGGGACGCTGGAGATCGGCGGCGGCGATGTATGGACATACGCCGCGAACGCGGGCGACGGGCTAACGATCCGCGTCAGCGCCGATCATCCGGCGAACGACGCGCCCGACCGAACGGGCTTACTCGATACGGTCGTGCGCGTGTTCGCGCCGGACGGATCGCTGCTCAGCGAAGCCGACGATATCGCGCCGGACAGCCTGACCGACTCGGAAATCCGCGATCTGCGCTTGCCCACCGATGGGGTGTATCGGATCGAAGTGGGCGCATGGGGCGTGGGGAGCGGCGGCTATACGCTGACGCTGGAAACGGATTAAACCTACTGGCGATACCCCTATGCTCGACTGCGGCGAGCGGGGCAGCGCGATGTAGGGTCTGTCTGCAAACTCTGAAACCTCACCCCCCACCCAACCCCCTCTCCACTGCGTGGCTGAGGGGATTTAGGGGTGAGGTGAAGCTATCCGAAACTCAGGTTATTTAAATCTCCAACCGCAACCCTAAGCGCGCCGCTTCCGCCGTGATGAACGCGCGCGCCGCCGGAACCGACTCTGGTGGCAGATGTTCGATGAACACGTAACCATCCGGGCAGCTTTGCTCTAAACGGCGCAGAAACAACGCATAGTCCAACGTCCCTTGACCGGGAATCACTTCTTCGATGTGGACGACCAATGCATTGCCAAGCGCAAGGTCTTTCGCGTGTGTGGCAACCGTGCGCGCGCCAAGCTGATCGAACAGCGCATTGAGGACGCGCGTCGTATCATGCACATCGCGCACCGTGCCGATGAAGTTCACCGGATCGAGATTGAATTGCAGCGCGGGCGACCCGACCGCATCGAACAGATCGACGACGCGCTCTGGCGTGTCGAGCGCCGATAAAACATGCCCTTCGATCCCCAATATAACGCCTTCAGTCTCGGCAACCGCGCTGACTTGGCGCAAGCTGTCGATGAGCCGATCAAAAGTCGCGGGCGTATGGTTGTCCGGGTGCGCATACCAGTGTCCATTCGGATTCATGCCGCCGGGACGGACGTAAATGCTGTGCGCGTCCAGTTGGCGTCCGATCCGACACAGCGCCGACAGCGCGCGCACGCCGAGCGCCCGCAGCGTATCGTCGGGGTTCACAAGCGCCTCATATTTGCCATTCGCCTGCGCGGCGTCGAGATCAGCCGCGCGCAGCACCTCGCGCAGGCGCGTCACCGTCGCGTCGTCAGCATCAAGCGGCGCGTCAAAGAAGAATGACAGCCCACGATACCCCAATTGGCGCACGTCCTGCGCCGCTTCAACCGTCATTGTCCGCCAGTCGTAAGGCGTGTACGGGACAAGTCCTAGTTTCATGTTGGTTCACCGTTTCGTGTGTGTGCGGCGAAAATCGTCGTTTTAGCGCGTGAAAATCGCCCCACGCAGATAATTTGCTTCGTCGGACACCATGAAGGCGATCACTTTGGCAACGCCGTCTGGACTGCCATATTTCTGCCGCGCTTCATCGACAGCGGCATCGACATCCAAGCCTTTGCGCTCGGCATTGGCGCGCTCGACGCTGAGTTTCATCTCGGTGACGATGTTGCCCGGACACAGGGTATTCACGCGGATACCCCGACTTTCGAGATGCCCCGCCAGCGTCATACTCAAGCCATTCGCGCCGCCCTTGCTCGCCCCATACGCCAGCGACGAACTGGGTCCAATGACGCCCGCGCCAGATGCGATCACCACCATCACGCCGTTTCCGCTCGCTTCAAGCAGCGGGGTTGCGTACTTGGCGCACAGAAAAACGCCGCGCACGTTGACATCGATCACCATCTGAAAAACGTCTATCGGGAGTTCTTCGGGCGTCTGATACGCGCCTTTCAAGATTCCAGCGGCGCAGACCAGCACATCGAGCCGTCCGTACTGCTGGCGCACCTGTTCAAACACTGCGCTGACCTGTCCATCGTCGCGCACATCGACGGGGATAAATGAGACTTGCGCGCCGCTGTCGGTGAGTTCTTTCGCCAGCGCCTCGCCCTGTTCGCGCTTCATATCCGCCATCACGACCGTCGCGCCGCGTTTCACACACAGGCGCGCCGTTGCTTCACCGATTCCCTGTGCGCCGCCAGTAATCAGGATAATTTTGCCTGTCAGATTGTCCATGTCAACCATCTTTGTGAGTTGTCTAAATAATGCAGAGAAAAGGGATGCAGCTTTGTGCATCCCCGACACGCAATATCGCAAATGACTGATCGAGAAACGCACCAACATGGGCAGGATATCGTAGGGGCGTCCCACTGGGACGCCCGTCACATCGTGCCAATGCTGCTTTCGGTGTACTGCTAGCGAACCGCGTCTTCGAGTCCGACGATCATTTCATCGACCGCATCCTCGACCGTGTATTCACCGACCAACACCTTTTGGAAGGCGGGCAGCACGATTTCGCCCGCCCATGATGGATAACCAATGAAGCTTTGCGGCAGACGCCCAATTCCGACGGCTTCCAACGCGGCTTGGTAAATCGGGTTTCCGGTGATGCGTTCGTCGGTTGCAATCGCTTCGGAGACGGGGAAGTAGCCCGTTTCTTCTAAGAACGCGATGGCGGGTTCGGCTTCGCCCCAGAAACTTACCCACGCCCACGCGGCATCGGCATTCATATCGCTCATCAAGCCGTTATACAAATAGCTCACGCGCGAAATGTGCGCAGCGGGTCCCGCCGGCTTGACCGCCGTCCCGAACTGCACACCTGCCTCGAACACGTCGCTGATCTCGCGCAGCGATCCAGTATGATGCCACACCATCGCCGTTTGTCCGGTCTTGAAGCCGTCCATCATCTGGCGGAAGCTGTCTTCGGGCGCGCTTGGGGGAACGACGCCATCGGTGGTAAACAGCCCCGTCCAGAACGCGAGCGCCTCGATTGCCGCGTCCCGATCAATGGCTGGATTGCCGTCGGCGTCCAAGATCGGCGAACCAAACGATTCTAGCATATCGATGACAAAGCCCTGTCCACCCGCGCCGCCGCGCATCCCGAAACCATAACGTCCCTGTGCGGGATCGGTGAGCGCGATTGCCGCTTCACGGAATTCAGCGAGCGTGGTGGGAACGGCGATTCCGGCTTCTTCAAACCAGTCGAGGCGATAATACATCCAGTCGACAAACGTAAACGCCGGCACACCATAGATTTTGTCGTCAAGCGTGATGCCTTGCCAACGATTTTCTGGGAAAAACTCGGACAGCTCCCAGTTGTTCACCCGATCCGTCAGGTCGATCAGTCCGTTCATGGCAACCATGTCGGGCAGACGATCTGACGCGATCATGGTGGTATCGGGGCGCGAATTCGCTTGGACGGCTTGCGTGAATTTCGCCATGAATTCGGCGTTGGGGATATTTTCCTGAAGCAGTTCGATATTCGGGTATTTTTCGCGGAACAGTGCAATCACGCGCTCCATCCCGCGAAACTCGGTCTCACTGGTGAAGTGATGCCAATAGCTGAGGCTGCCGGACAGCTCTTGCGCGGCAACCAACGGCAGAAAACGCGCCATCGCCAGTGCGCTGCCACCCAGCGTCGCAGCCTTCATAAAATCTCGACGGCTTAACCCTAAAGCGTTTTTACTCGACATGACTTTCTCTCCAAAATATTGATTTTAGCCGGAGAAATAGGGAATACCGCTTCCATCTCCAACATCATAAAGAATTATAATTTGCATCTTTAACTTTGCCAACTAGAGCGTGCCTGCAAACTCGATTTTCGCTTGTTTTGTTCGACCTCACCCCCGCTGCGCTGCGCTCCCCCGCTCCGTACCGACGAGGGGGTTAGGGGGTGAGGTTTCAGCGGTTGCAGACCGACCCTAATCTTACTCGTGGTGGGATGCCCATCACGCATCCGCACCCTGCTGAACGTTTAGCCTTTGACCGCGCCCGCCGAGATGCCGCGAACGAGCGAACGCTGGACAATCGAGAAGAAGATCATGATCGGGATGATGCTCAGAATGCCGCCCGCGCTAAATTGACCCCAAGCCAACTGGAATTCCCCGACCATCAACTGAATACCGACGGGCCATGTCCGCGATCCCTGTCCCGTCGTCAACATCAGCGCAAACAGGTATTCGTTCCACGCCGCAATCCCAATGAACACCGCCGTTGCGACCAATCCAGAGCGCGCCAGTGGGAGAACGATCCGAACGAGCGCGCCTAATCGGGTACAACCGTCGATGCGCGCTGCCTCTTCCAAATCAATCGGAATCGCGTCAAAAAAGCCTTTCATCATCCATACGCACAGCGGCAGCAGGAAAGTCGTATATGCTAACGCCAGCCCTTCGCGCTTATCCAATAAGCCTAAATCGCGCAGCATGATGAACAAGGGGATGATCAGCAGGACAACCGGGAACATGCGGATCACAAGATAGAACAGCAGCAGCGTTGTCCGTCCACGAAAGCGATAACGGGAGAAGGCGTAAGCTGCCAGCGATCCAATCGTAAGACAAATCATGAGCGTCATGGTCGTGGTGATGGCGCTGTTGAGGATCAACGTCGGAAAGCCAGATCGCTGCCAAATATTGATGTAGTTGTCGAACGTCACAGTGGCGGGCAGGTATTGCAGATCGCGCGTCACGATATCTTCTTCGCGCTTCACGGAGGTGAGAAACGTCCAGATGATGGGCGCAATGGCAAAAATGACCGTCAGGACAATCACGATGTAGCTGGCGGTATTGAGAATCAGGTCAGTTCGGCGTTTGGTTTTGAACATCAGGGTGTCATTCCTTGGTCGCGCCCGACGCGCGCACATAGACGACCGTAAAGACCATCAACAACAGCATCATGATGACCGAGATGGCGGCTGAATAGCCAAAATCGAAGCGCAAATACGCGAGTTGGAACGCATAGAGCGACAGCGTTTGGGTGGCATTGCCGGGTCCGCCGTTGGTCAGGATAATCAACAAGTCGGGCGAATTGACCATCCCGATCACGCGCAGCACGACCGTTGTAATGATAATCGGCTTGAGCAGCGGGATCGTGATATAGCGGAACTTATCCCACGGGTTCGCGCCATCGACCGACGCGGCTTCGTAAAGGTCATCGGAAATGCCCTGCATTCCGGCGAGCAAAAGCAGCGTGAAAAACGGGAACGATTGCCAGAGTGCCACCAATAAGACCGTCGGCATGGCGGTGCGGGGATCAGCGAACCAGGCGCGATACTCGGTCAGCAAACCGAGCTTGACCAACAGGTCGTTGATGACCCCAAGCCGCGAGTCGAGCATCAGCGCCCAGATGTTCCCGGCAATTACCGACGGCATCACCCACGGCAGCATCACCAAAATCCGCGCGATCCGAAACCCGCGTAAGGCACGGTTCAGCGCCAGCGCGGTGATCAGACCGAGCGTAAATTGACTGGTCACGCCGCCGACCACCCATAACAGCGTATTCGTCAGCGCGCTTCGGAATGTGCGATCATTCAAGAGGTCGATATAGTGTTCAAAGCCGAGATAGCCCGTCCCCAAATCGGGGCGATTGAGGCGCAGTTCATAGAAGCTGAGGCGAATACCGGACAAAATCGGGTAGATGACCACCGCACAGACGAGGATCAAACTGGGGGCGATCAGAATATAGGCCCAGTACCGACTCTCGGAAAGTTGACCGAGCAAGGTGAGGGGATTCAATGAGATTGGACGCCGCTCAAGCGGCGTCGGGAGCGATTTTTCAGTTAAGTTCAAATGAATAACCCTTATTCTTATTGCGAAAAATTTCTCCCCCAGTTGGGAAGATTATAATTTATTCTATGGCTGGCGTCAACAATTCAGACGCGAAATTGAACTCACGTCACGCTTTTGCAACGGCAACCTCACCCCCCTCCTACCCCGTCGAGAGTTAAAGGCAGGGGAGCCATGCGCGTCGTTGTTGTGCATGTGAAGCTGGCTGTTTAGCGTCCATCTAGGATTTGGAAGTGAAGAACTCCACCAGTACGGGCGCAATTGCCGCTGGTACGACATCATGCGTCTGACCGTCGAGGGTGCGCTGCTGTCGTCAAGGCATAAAAGAACGGAAACGCTAATTTTTGCGCCGTTCATCGAGAACGTTGGCGCGTAAAGGGGATTGTCATGGAGCGGGGGAACGCTCGACGGAAACTCCCCCTCTCCACGCAGTGGAGAGGGGGCTGGGGGGTGAGGTGAATCAGGGAGAAAACCAAACATGTCCTCCCCTCAGCCACGCAGTGGAGAAGGGGCTAGGGAGTGAGAGGGTTACTTTTTAAATGGCTTCTCAAATGACGTGGAGCTGATGCCGGTGCGGCAGCGCAGGGAATGGCGCGTGCGGCTCGGTCTGATACCAGAAGGCGGTCGAGGCGATATCGTCTTGCAGCGGCAGATAGCGGCGCTCTGCCCCGCCCGGCGAGACGCGCCAGCCCAACGCCTGAATCGTCACCCGCAGGTCGTGCGCAAACCGGATTGGGTCTTTGACGTGCCAGCGATACATGCCAAACCGCTGCTGGCTCTGATACAGTCCATCCGGCTTGATCACTTGGGGCAAGCCGAGAAAGGCGGTGCTAAAGACGCCGTATTCGCCTTTTGGCTGCTCAAAGTTCCACGCCCCGCCGAAATAATCTTCCGTCCCCGTGCCGCAAATCGTCGGGAAAGCGTCGTCACCGTCGAGATAAAACTTAACTTCGCCTTCGCCCCACCAGTTATTGTTGTTGACGCCCCATGCGATATACGTCCCAACATACTGACCCTGACCGCGCACGCCCTCCACGAGGGTATGGACTTGTCCATAGGGGAGCGGATTGCTGCGTCGCCATTGGGCATGGAGATAGGCGTGATCGGCGGGAACATCGGTCTCGATATAGTCGATCTGATAGTACAAGCCGTGAATCGGATCGGGACTCAAGTTTTCAATCGTGATGCGGGCGCGCTGGCGGAACGGCATTTCCCAATAACTGTTGAAGCCGCCCGCCGGATTGACCGCGATGGGCAGCGACGTGATATTGCAGCGCGTACACCAGCCGTTGCAGAAGAAATCGCCGATGGGGACTTCGATGGAGGGTGCAGCTTCGTCGTCCCAGTAAAAGCGGATGATGAGGGCGCGCCAGAACGCCGGATCGACGGTCAGCCAGAAGTGCTGAATGCAGCCCGATCCGTCAATCGTCCCCAATGTGACGGTGCTGTGCGGCTCGACATTGATACTGGGCGAAATCTTCCACCCCTGACCGAGTTCCTGCGCAGACAGCGCGCCGGTTCCCTCGGTTGCTTTGCCGCCTTCACCCTTCGCGCCTGTAAAATTTTCCGCGCTGATCGAACGCGACTTGGCATTCGACAGCCGCGACAAGTTGCCTAGGTCAACGCCCAGTCCGTTGAATGTGGTTGTCATCATCACTCCTTCAAGAAAATTAACGCAGAGACGCAGAGGAAATTCAGTGAATTTCTAAGAAAGCGCCGCAATCCATGTCTGAAAAAGCATCATTCAACTCGTGTTCGCACATCGATGCACCAAAACACCCGACTTTCTCTGCGTCTCTGCGTCTCTGCGTTAAATGCCTTATGTTTTCATACGAAAATCGTACTGACTCGGCAGCGGATGGTCGCGCCAGACGCGCGCGGACAGCGCCGCATCGATGGGAACGCCCTCGTCGCGGCTGATCCGCTCGACATGGCTGCGATGCCACAGTTCGGTCAAGATTTCGTCGCCCTCGCGGTAATCGACAATTTCAAAACCGTCCGCGAACCGCTTTCCAGCGCGGTCAATGTCCCCGACCGCCAGCGCCGCCTCGATTTCGAGCAGTTGTACGCGCCCATGCGTCTGCATCACGTCGGGCAGCGCCGACAACAGCGCCAGCAAGTCCGCCGCGCCGCCCGCATCGATCAGGGCGCGGGCAGTTTCGATCAACAGCGGCATCAAATCGGGGCGCATCGCCTGTGCCTCGAGCAGATATGCGACCGCCGCGTCCCAATCCTCATCTTGGCGCGCCAGCACCGCGAGATTGCGCAGCGCCCACGCGGTACGCCGTCGTGCCAGCGATGTTTCCCACGCACTCCGTGCGCCTTCCTTGTCGCCCTCATGGAGGCGCATCGTCCCCAAGTGCAGCCACGCCTCCCATCCGGCGTTCGGTTGGCGCGCGACGGCGGCTTCCAGCAGCGCGCGCCATTCCGCTCCGACGAGCAGCCCGGCGGTGAGGGACTCGGTGTCGGGGAAGTGTCCGGTTTCGAGCAGGGTTCGCCATGGCTGCACGGCTGCATCGGAGATCGTCCCGAAATCGAGCGCCGTGCCAGCGAACGGCGCTGCGCCAATCTTCTCACGGCGGAGCGATTCCAACGCGCCCCACTCCGAGCCGCGATGCAGGATGTCCGTCGGCGGCTGATCTTTCCACGCCTCGCCGCGCGCATATTCCGCCTCGAACGCGGCGCGCGGCGACAGCCGTTCAAGCTGTGTCTCGACCTCCGCGCGGGCGGCGTTCCAATTCGCGCCGTGTACGGCTGCGGAATCCGCTTCGATCAACCCGTAGCCCTCCAGCCACGACCATTCGGCGCGCGGCGGCATCGTGGCGTATTCAAGCTGCGTTGGCGCAAGCCCCGCTTGGATTTCGAGATAGCGCTGGTTTTCTCCGTTCAACCATTCCTGCCAGCGTTTGCCACCCTGTCCCGTCCCCCACAGGAACAGCTTCCGCCCGAACAGCCGCGCGGTGGACACCTGAAGTAAGCCCGCGCCGCGCCCGTCGAGCGCAGTAATCCATTTCCGCTGGTCGTCGGGGATCAGGAAGAAATAATCCGCCGCCCGCTTAAAGCGCGTCGTATAGGTGATATCTTCGCCTTCCACGACCGGAATCGGTACGGTTCGCAGATCGGCAGCCGAGAGCGCATATTGATATGCCCGTTCCGCCGGAACCAGTACGCGCACGTCATCGGCTTCGGGGACAGCGATGTTCGACCACCAATAGATCGGCAGCGGACGGTCGAATGGATTGACCAAGCGGACGCGGATATACAACACCGACGATCCATCGGGCAAGTAGGCGTCGATCTGATATGCCGCTTGCCGGATGCGCTCCCACTCGTACAGCCGCAGTACGGGGGTACCGTCCGGCGTCGTGACGCGCGCAGCGAACAGCGGCGAACAGGTGAAGGGCGTATGGGCGATCACGCCCATATTCCATTCGACGCCGCCGCTGAACCATGCGTTGCGCATCGCCAAGTTGCCCGGCTGAAGTATTGGATTGACATACAGCAGTTCGCGCCCGCTCGGTTTATGCACCAGCGACCACAAGCGAGCGCCCCAATCGAGCAGGAACGAGGCGCGCAAAATGTCGTTTTCGAGGACGGCGACGCGCTGTTCCTTCGGCTGACGTGCGCGCGTGTAGTCATCTTGCACGGTGTAGGGCAGATAATTCGGCACGAATCCGGCGTCACGATCACGCTGCAACGGTTGATACTGCGCCGGGTTGAAGTTGGGCAGCGGATTGTCCGCGCCCAGCGGCACGGTGGGAATTGTCCAATTTTCGAGGCGTAATTCACTCATGATTATTTGACCGAGCCGAGCGTCATGCCCGAAATCATGCGTTCCGACAGCCAGATGAACAGCGCGACGGTTGGCACAATCACGATCACCACGCCCGCGAACAACCCCGCCCAATCGCCCGAATAGGTCATGGAGTTTTTGAGCGTGTACAGGCTGAGGGAGAGCGGGCGCAGTTCCGGCGCTTGGATGAAGATCAGCGCCAATTGGAATTCGTTCCACAAGCCGATGAAGTTGAAGATCGTCGCCGTGATCAAGCCGGGCGCTGCCAGCGGGAGCATGACATTCCAGAACACTTGGAAGTCGTTCGCGCCGTCGATGACGGCTGCATCTTCCAATTCTTTAGGGAGCGTGCTGAAAAATCCGGTCAAGATGTAGACGGTGAACGGGATTGACAGACTCACGTAGATCAACACGAGTCCGGGGATCGAGTTCAGCAGTTTCAAGCCCGCGAGGATGGCGAACAGCGGGATGAACAGCAGCGGATACGGAATCCCGATTCCGGCGATATACACCATCGTCAGCAGCCCGCGTCCTTTGAACTGTCCGCGACTGAGGACGTAGGCAGCGGGCGCGGACACAGCCAGAATCAGCGCCACGGACGTGCCAACGGTCACGAGACTATTGATGAACGCTTGCCCGACTTGCGAACTCAACCAGACGCGCTCATAGTTGACGAACTGCGGTTCGGCGGGGATCGCAAACGGCTGGCGGAAGACCTCGCGGTTCGTTTTGAGCGACGCCAACACCACCCACGACAGCGCGCAAATGGTGAACAGCGACCACGCGCCCAAAAAGAGGTACGCTGGAATATGTTTTAATGGAATGAGCGGCTTGCGCGTCAGTTTTTCTCTAGCGATGGATTGTTCAATCGGGAGCGCCTGATCGGTCATCTTCCCTCCTGCCTTTCTATATCAAACCGTTCACGGGATAAAATATTCACCGCAGAGGACGCAGCGCAAACAAGGATTCGCGCTTCTCGCGTCCTCTGCGCGCTCAGGTAAATAATTTTTCAAACGCAGCCTCACCGCCTGCCCCGCTCCACATCGAGAGCGGGCAGGGGATGCGGTGAAATAGTCTTTAATATTGAACGACTTCACGGCGCGTCACCCGGCGCAAGACGAGGACGACCAGAATCACGACCAACAGCAGCATGACGCCCACTGCCGTCGCATAGCCCAAGCGGTAGATCGGCTGCCGCTGCCCGAAACCGAGAATATACAGATAGACGGCGACAGTATACGAATTGGGGTTCGGTTCGAGTCCGGTGAAGGAAAAGGGAAATTCAAAGAACTTGAGCGCGTGGATGCTCCACAAGACCATGCCGATGGAGATGACATCCGAAAGCAGCGGCACGGTGATGTAGCGGAACTGCTGGAAGTCGGTCGCGCCGTCAAGTTTGGCGGATTCGTAGAAATCGGGCGGAATTTTATCGACACCTGCCAGCAGCAGTACGACGTAAAAGCCGACCTCGATCCACACAATGGCGATCATCATGGCGAAGAAAATGGTATCGGGTCCCAGCCACGGAAAGCGCGCCAGATCGGTCAAGCCAACCGCGTCGAACACCGCCGCGAACAAACCCGTGCGCGGGGTATACATATAGCCCCAGAGCGTGGTGAGCGCGATGATGGCGATGATGTTGGGCAGAAAGATGACGCCGCGAAAGAATTTTCGTCCGCGAATGCCTGACGACAACATCATCGTCATGACGAACGCCAATCCGAAAATGACGATCCCGCCGACGATCAGAATCCCGACGGTGTTCCCCATGCTGCGCCAGAAGAGGCGGTCGTTCAGCAGTTCCCTGAAGTTGTCAAAGCCGATGAACTGTGGGGCTACGCCGAAGCCGCTCCAATCATACAGACTGTAGAGCAGCGCCTGAAAGGTCGGCACCAAAAAGAACAGCACATACAGCACCGAGGCGGGCAGTAAAAACAATATGATGAAGCGATTTGAGATTTTCATAAGATGCTGCCGCTTCGTCTCTCTCTAATTAGACCAATGACACTTGACCTCACCCCTGCCCACTGCGTGGCTGAGGGGAGGACATGTTTGGTTTTCTCCCTGATTCACCTCACCCCCCAGCCCCCTCTCCACCCAGTGGAGAGGGGGGAGTTTCCGCCTTGTGTTCCCCCTCTCTACGCAGTGGAGAGGGGAGGACATGTTTGAGTTTCTCCCTCATTAACCTCACCCCCAACCCCCTCTCCGTACCAGAGAGGGGGAGTCACCGTCGAGCTTTCCCCTTCCCCACTGCGTAGAGAGGGGGTCAGGGGGTGAGGTGCTTGAAAAAGTGTCCTCTCCTCAGCACTGCGTGGAGAGAGCGCAGCGGTGAGGTTGCTTGCCGGACGATTATTGCGGGTGATCCGTCCAATATTGCGCTGATTGGCTCACCATCGTCTCGACAAAATCTTCCGGTGTCACTGAACCCTGCCATACACCGATATAGTTCGGGTACAGAATGGTGTTCAGATATTCGCTGTAGAGCGACGCCACGCCGTCCACATCGCCATAGGTCGAGGTTGCTGTCGCTGCCACCGCCGCCGCGTCCGCGATGATCGGATTCCACTGAATATACTTGCTGGTGACGCCGACCAGCGATTGATCGGTGAACGCTTGCTGCACGCCGTCCGTCATGATGTGACGCAGGAATGCGAACGCCTCATCGGGGTGCGCGGTGTCTTTGTTGATCATGAACGCCAGCAGCAGCGCGTAGACATCGGTTACGCTGCCAGCGCCGCCATCGATTGCCGGGAAGCTGAAGCCGCCCCACTGGAAATCGGGATCGGTTGCATTCTGAAGTTCAACGGGCAGCCACGACCCGACCAGTTCCATCGCGGCGGTGCCAAATGCCAGCGTGTTTTGTCCTTGTGGCCACACGTAGCCGAGCGTTTCGGGCGGAATGCAGCCGTTATCCCACAAGATGCGGGTACGCTGGGCGGCGTCCAACACAGCGGGATCACGCCACATCGCACCCGTTGGGTCGGCGGCGGCGGCGCGCATGAAGCCGGGACCCTTAAGGCGTGCCAGCATTTCGGTCAGATAAAACGCCGCGAAGCCCGGTTCATTGCCTTCGGCGGCAATCGGCGCGTAGCCAGCCGCATTCAGCGTGTCGCACGCTGCGACCAGATCATCCCACGTCTGCGGCACAGCGATCCCAACTTCCTCGAACACGCGCTTGTCATACCAGAACTGCACCGTGTTATAGATGTAGGGCAGTTGGTAAATGCTGCCATCGAGCGCGAACATCTCGAGCGTGTTGGGCAGGAAAACCTCGGCAAGCGCCTCGTCGTGGTCGAGCGCGGGCTGCGCCAGGTAATCGTTCAGCGGCAGCGCGAAGCCATCGCGCATCAGACCGCCAGCGATCTGATCCGAGTCCTGATCCATCAAATCAATGACTTGGTTGCCACCGCTGATCGCTGTGCGTACCAGCGTTTGATTTTGGCGACCATTCCAGACCGCTTCGACATTGATCGTCGGATTGGCGCTTTCAAAACTGGCAATCGCATCTTGCAGGACGCGCGCTTGCCCTTCCGCCTCGTTCCACATCGACCAATAGACCAGCGTGATCGGGTCTTGCGCGCTGACCAGACCGATACCGAGCGTCAGCACCAACACGCTCGCCATTACACTGAGCAGTACAGCCTTCTTCATGATTTGTCTCCTAAACAAAGTTCGTTCAAAGCAATGCTAACGTCAACCGCCCCCAAAATCCTGATCGCCTTCCCTCCTTAACTTGAGTTTTGGATCGCTTCACCTCACCCCCCAACCCCATTGCATGGAGAGGTGGCTTTCAAACCCGTTGTAACCTGTCCTGATTCCCCTCGCCATTGCGTGGAGAGGGGGTTAGGGGGGTGAGGTAAACGGTTTAGCGCCCATCACATCATTGACTGATCGAGTGCAATCACAAACGTCAAGTTTGCGGGTCGATCCGGGTCGTGTCCATTCGAGAGCGCACGGTGATACGCCAGCAGTTGCAGCACGGGTAGAAACGTCACCGGACGCGCCCAACGCGGCAGCGTTGAGCCGATGCGGACGAAATGCGGCACGCGCGCGAGTTCGAGTCCATAGTCTTGTTCGCCCAACGCGAGGATTTGCGCGCCGCGTTTGCGCATCTCCGTCAGCACGGCGGCTTCTTGGGCGTGAGCCTCGTCGGAGAGTAACCCAACGACTAGGGCGCGCTCATCGACCATCGACATGGGCCCATGCCGAAATTCGAGGACGTGGTACGCTTCGCTGTAGGACAGGGACATTTCTTTCATCTTGAGCATGGCTTCGCTGGCGATGCCATACAGCGCGCCCGAACCGAGGAAGAAGAAGCGTTCGATCCGGCGGTCGTCCCCCAACTGCCGCGCGAGGTCGCCGTAATCGTCGATGAGCGATGCCGCCGTCGCGCCAATGTTCGCCAGCGTTCCCATCTCCTCGCGCCCGGTCAGCAGCGCTGCCATCATTTGAACGACGATCAACATGCTGGCGAACGAGCGCGTTTGCGCCAAGCTCTGCTCTTGAGCTTCGGGGAGGGCGACAGTGAAATCGGCGGCGGCGGCAAGGCTGCTGGTCGGATCGCAGGTCACGGCGACCACTGGACAGCCTGTGCGTTCCCGAAAGACGCGCACCGCCGCCAAGGTTTCGGTTGTCTCGCCAGAGCGCGAAACCGCGATCAGCAGGGGGGTCGTGTTGGGCAGAAACACCAAATCGGGCAGCAGTGCGATTTCCGAGGCGGGATAAGCGCGCGCGTTTACGCCCAAAAGTGGCTGAAACAATGCCGCACCGGCTTGCGCGAGATAGTAGGTGGAACCGCAGCCTGTCAGGAGAACGCGGTCGAAAGGGCGTGAGGCATAGAGCGTTTGAAAGGCATCGGCTTGACCGCGAAACGTGTCCACCACCTGACCCCACACGGTCGGCTGGCTGGTGATTTCAGCAAAACTATACGCGCCCGATACTTTGTTCATATGTAACCTTTTTCGTAACTACTCAGCCGTCATTTGAGGGAGAAACAGGTTGTTTTCGACAAAAACCCTCAATCTTTTGAGGGAGAGCCTATTCTCATCGCAGACAAATTTGGCGTTTCAATTTGCCAAAAT
>DAOTUQ010000089.1:0-17269 GCA_034437055.1 Anaerolineae bacterium | reverse complement strand
AATTGGCTGTTTTGATCATGGAACCTCAAATGTCTGAGGGAAAGACGATCCTAACCACTACCAGATTTGGCGCTCCGATTTGCCAAACTGAGGGAGAAAACGACCCCTGAGTAGTTACGATGGAGGGGATATATGCTGCGCAAAAATCGTTTCATCATACTCGTTCTTGGTGCTGCGTTTTTGATCGGGGCGTTCACGGTGGCGGCACAAGACGCGCCCACCGCGATGCGCATCTATGGACAGCCGGATGCCGCTGCGAATGTCGCCGGACACGATGCCAATGGACTGAGTTTTCCGGTTGGGCTTGCCATCGGCGCGGATGGCAGCCTGTATGTGGCGGATCGCAACAACAGCCGCGTGTTGGTTTACGCGAACGATGGCGATACGACGGCGGATCGCGTCTACGGACAACACGGCAATCTGAACAGCTATACGATGAATTATGATGGAGTCGGCGGTTCGGGTTTGGCGAGTGCCGACAGCTTGAGTTTCCCCGTTGGATTGGCGCTGGATGCTGACGGCGGACTGTATGTCACTGACCGCGAGAATCACCGCGTGCTGTACTTCGCGGCGGACGGCGATACAACGGCGGATCGCGTCTATGGACAGTTCGGCAATTTCACGCCGAATCCGCCCAACAACGACGGCGGCGGCGCGAATGGCGTGCCAAGCGCGGACAACATCGGCGTGTTTTCGCTCGGCGTGCTGGCGGATACGGCGGGCGGCGTGTATGTGAGCGATTCGAGCAATCATCGTGTGCTGTACTTCGCACTCGGCGACACAACGGCGGATCGCGTCTATGGACATGGCGGCGCTTTCACCAGCGGCGCGGAGAACAACGGCGGCGCTGCCAGCGCCGATACGCTGAATTTCCCGCGCGGCTTGGCGCTCGATTCCGCGGGCGGCTTGTACGTCGCCGACCGCGAGAATCACCGTGTGCTGTACTTCGCGGCAGATGGCGATACGACGGCGGATCGCGTCTACGGACACAACGCCAGCTTCACCGCCGTGATTGCTAACGACGATGGGAGCGGGAACACGGTCACGCCGAGCGCGGATAATTTCAATCAGCCGCCGTCCGTCGCGCTGGACGCCAAAGGCGGGTTGTATGTGGCGGATCGTGACAATCATCGCGTGCTGTACTTCGCGGACGACGGCGATACAAGCGCCGATTGGGTGTTTGGACAGGGCGGCAGTTTCACGACGGGCATAGCGAACAATGACGGGGCAGGTGTCAGCGGCACGCCAAGCGCCACGAGCCTGAATCGCCC
Source organism: Anaerolineae bacterium (assembly GCA_034437055.1). GTDB lineage: Bacteria > Chloroflexota > Anaerolineae > Aggregatilineales > Phototrophicaceae > Flexifilum. The sequence goes on along the minus strand of DAOTUQ010000089.1, from coordinate 15,998 downwards.
GCAGTTCGTGTATATCGCAGCGGACGGCAGCCTGTATATCAGCGACACAGCGAATAATCGCGTCTTGATGCTCCCTGCATCGATGCTCCCGTAGCACGGATCATTCGCCCAGATTGGGCATACATGGTCTAGCCTGAATCAAGGACAATTGAGCCATCGATTGTCCTTTGAAGGGTTCCGCATGTTCTCCCCCCAATCCGACTCGGCGTGGTCGGTCTTCCGCCACCCGCAATATCGTTCCCTGTACATCACCCAGTTGATCTCGGTCACAGGCGCGGCGATGCAGCTTGCTGCCATCAACTGGCACGTCTGGGAACTGACCAACGACGAATTGGCGCTCGGTGTCGTCGGACTCGTGCGCATTCTGCCGATCATCGTCTTGTCGCTGCTGGGCGGCGTGATCGCGGACGCGGTGGATCGGCGCAAACTGCTGATGACGACGCAAACGTTGATGTTCGTGTTCTCTGGCATCTTGGCGGTCAGCGTTTTGAGCGGCTCGAACTCGCTGCCGCTGATTTACGGCATGACGGCGCTGATCGCGGGCATGTCCGCGTTCGATCAGCCCGCGCGCGCGGCGTTGATGCCGAATCTCGTCCCGAAAGCGGAATTGAGCAAAGCTGTGCGCTTGAACGTGCTGATGTGGCAGGTCACATCGGTGCTGGGTCCCGTGGTCGCGGGCTTATTGTTGGCGCGCGTGGGACCCGGCGGCGCGTATCTGTTCAATGCCCTGTCGTTCGCGCCGGAAATCGTCGTCTTATTTTTTCTGCGCGGTGTGCGGACAACGCCGGGCTTGGGCGAAGCGGGCGAAAAGCGCGAAATCAGTTTTGCCGCGCTGACGGAGGGCTTGCGCTTCGTCAAAAATACGCCGTTGTTGTGGTCGTCGATGCTGTTGGATTTCTTTGCGACCTTCTTTTCGTCGGCGCTGGCGTTGCTGCCCGTGTACGCGACGGAGATTTTGCGCGTCGGCGCGGAGGGCTACGGCATTTTGGCGGCTGCCCCCGCGATTGGCTCAACGGTCGGCGCGGTGACGATGGCACAGATCGGCGGGCGCTTCAAGGCGCAGGGCAAGCTGATGTTGTGGTCGGTGGCGGCGTATGGTGTATTCACCGTGTTGTTCGGCGTGTCCACATCGTTCGGGCTGTCGCTGATCCTGCTGGCAGGCGTTGGCTTGTCGGATTCGATCAGCACGGTCATTCGCGGCACGCTGCGCCAACTGCTGACGCCAGATCGTTTGCGCGGGCGGATGCTGTCGGTCAACATGATCTTCTTCATGGGGGGCCCCCAACTGGGCGAATTCGAGGCGGGCGCGCTGGCGCGGGCGACGACTCCGGCGTTTTCGGTGCTGTCGGGCGGCGTGGCGACGGTGCTGGCAGTCGGCTTGATCGCGTATCTCGTGCCGGGCTTGCGCCGCTACCGCGAGGGCGATATCACGTCGGTGAACGAGCCGCTGAATCTCAACGCGGTATCCGAAGCGGGCGTCACGTCAGCGGCAACGGGCGGGCTGTCGGTCGAATCGGTGAAGGGGAGTGGGGATTGAGGGCGCGGGTAACTCGAATATCGGTCATGATTTCTCTGCAATTTATCATTTTAGCCGAGAAATGAAAAAGACTTCAACGCAGAGCGGAAGCTCAACCCGGCTTTTCTCTGCGTTGAATCGGTTTCGGTTCATCAGCACCGCACAGATTAAAATGCTACCGTGTTGATATATCGTCTCATTATAATTGACGTGACGCTTTTCCCCCTGCTATACTACGCGCCATCTGTTGGCATAGATAAACATCGGCTATGGACGCAGAAGCAAAAACACAACTACGCCGCCTGATTTTGGGCAGCGCCGCCGCCGCGGTTGTCGCTGTCGGCATCCTCGCAGTGTTGGCGACCGGCAACGACGCCGGCACAACCATCACGATTTTTGCCACCCGCTTTCTGGGCATCTTCATCGAAGCCGTGCCGTTCCTCTTGCTCGGATCGCTGGTCAGCGGCTTGATCGATGCGTTCGTGCGCGCCGACGATATCGCCCGCATCATCCCGCGCAACCCCGCCGCCGCCACGCTGGTTGGCACGCTGATGGGCTTCACGTTTCCGGTCTGCGAATGCGGCGTCGTGCCAGTCGTGCGACGGCTGTACATGAAAGGGCTGCCGATGTCGGTGGGCATCTCGTTCTTGCTCGCCGCGCCTGTGATCAACCCGATTGTGCTGGCGAGTACCTACGTCGCGTTCGGCTTCGGCGCGGTGCTGATTGGGCGTTTTGTGATCACGATTGTTGTGGCGTGCGTCGTCGGCTTGGTATTCGCCTACACCGCGCGCCCGCAAGATGTGTTACGCCCGACGACGGTGCTGCCGGTCATGGGTGGATCGGGCGCGGTCTTGACTGGATCAGCAAGTCTCGCGCTGCCCGCGCGTCCGAGCTTACTGCCGGGCTTGCGCATCGCGGTACGCTCCGCCAACCGCGAATTTTTCGACATGGGACGCTACCTGATCATCGGCACGCTGTTGGCGGCGCTGATGCAGACGCTTGTGAGCGAAAGCACGCTGACGGCGCTCGGACGGGGTCCCGTGATTTCGGTGATCGTGATGCAGTTGTTGGCGTTCGTATTGAGCGTGTGTTCGACGGTGGACAGCTTCTTGGCGCTGGCGTTCACGGGAACGTTTACGACCGGATCGATCTTGGCATTTCTGACGTTTGGACCCATGGTCGATATCAAGTCGATGCTGATGTTCGCGGGCGTGTTCAAGCGGCGCGTGGTGCTGTATCTGATCCTGCTGCCGCTGCTGATGACGCTGTTGGTGGGCGTGTGGATCAATTTGAACGTGGCGTTTTGAAGGGCATAACGCTATTCGGGAGATTTAACGTTATGGATTCACATCCACTCGACCATTGGCGCGACCCCACCGATGATTGCTGGCTGATCACGGACACGCCCCCGACTCCAGCGCAATGACAGGCTACTTGGTTTACTATCGCCCACAAACGTTGTCGTGCATCATTGAAGATGAGACGACGATGCAGCGACTAGCCGCCGACATGATCGCGGCAGGGTGTGCAAGTGATCGACACCGAACAGGCACAAAAACGCCTTTATCCGCTGCTTGAGAGGAGCAAAATAACCACACCATGACAACCTATCCCTACAATCTGGACGCAACCCCGCGCGCTGACTCTGCGCGCAATGCCGCCCTGCGCGGCTGGCTCAAGGTCGCGCTGTTGATCGGCTTGGGCGCGTACTTCATCTATATCATCGGCAGCGGCAGCCTCACCAACTATATCAACGAGCGGTTCGCGTGGCTGTCGTATGTCGCGGCGGCGCTGTTCATCATTCTGGGCGTGTTCGGCGCGCTCGATCTGCTGCGCAAGCCGTCGAGCGACGACCATCAGGGCATGAGCGGCGGCGGCGCGCTGTCGGGCGGACACGCCGAAGTTTCGTGGACGGTGATCGCCATTGTCGCCGTGCCGCTCGTGTTGGGAACGCTGATTCCGTCGCGTCCGTTGGGCGCAGAGGCGATCAATGGACAAGTGCGCACATCCGCCAGCGCGGGCGCGATCAGCGTGGCAACATTCGAGCGTCCGCCGCTGGAACGCAACGTCCTCGACTGGCTGCGCGCCTTCAACAGCGCCGCCGATTACAACGCGATTGCCGGACAGCCCGCCGACGTGATCGGCTTCGTCTACAACGAGCCGACGTTCGATCCCAACACCTTCATGACCGCGCGCTTTACGGTGTCGTGCTGCGTCGCGGATGCCTCTGCGATTGGCGTCCCAGTTTACAGCGCGAGTGCGGCAAGCTTGCCACAGGGCGAATGGGTGCGCGTGCAGGGGACGTTCGCTGTGCGCGAGTTTCGCGGCGAGTCGCTGCCCGTGCTGATGGCATCCAGCATCGAGGTCGTGCCGCAGCCGGAACACCCGTATTTATACCCGTGAACAACCAGAACCTCACCCCCCGACCCCCGCTCCATCTGGAGCGGGGGGGAAGTGCAGTAGCGCGGGGTCGCTTTACGCGGCTGGATCGCGCCGTGGGGATCGCGTCCGCGCTGCTGCTAGGCGTGATCGCGGTCGTGATCGCGCTTGGGGATCGCGTCGGCGTCACGCTCGATTCGGTCAGCCCGCTCGGTACGGCGCGCAGTACCAGCCGGATCGCGCTGCAATTTAGCGAAGCGATGGATCGTGCCAGCGTCGAACCGCGCTTGCGTTTCGAGCCAGCGATTACCGGCTTGGTCTCGTGGGCGGGGACGACGATGCAGTTGCGCCCCGCGAGCGTGCTAATTCCCGGCACGACCTACACCGCGATCCTCGAAGCGGGCGCGCAGAGCGAAACTGGGCGCGCGCTGCTGTCGGAATATCGCTTCAGCTTCACGGTGCAGCCGCCGCGCGTGCTGTATATGGCACCCGCTGACGGCATTCCCGTCAATGTGTGGCGCGTCGATCCAGCGCAGGTCGCGGACGCGGCGCAGATCACGTTCAGCCCGTCGGGCATCTACGATTACGCGATCAGCCCCGATGGGCGCGATTTGGCGTTCACCGAGACGAACAGCAGCACCGGGACGACCGATATCAAGCGGCTGAACTTGGAGACGGGCGCGCTGGAACAGCTCACCAACTGCGTCAATGCCACCTGCACGACCCCCGTTTGGCGTCCCGACGGCGCGCTGATCGCCTATGAGCGCGTCGAAATCGATACCGGCGTTGGCGGCGGCGGTGGCGCACGCCGCGTCTGGCTGTTGGATTTGTCCAGCACGCCCGCCACCACGCGCCCGCTGTTCAGCGAGACACAAATCTTGGGCTTCGATCCGCAGTGGTCGGCGGACGGGGGACGGATCGCGGTGTTCGATCCGGCGTCGGCATCGATTCTGGTGTATGATTTCGACGATGGCAGCATCATCGGCGTGCCAAGCCGCGCCGGAAGTTCGGGCGCGCTCTCGCCCGATGGGACGAAATTGGCATATCCCGAAGTGCCGATTGTCGAAGGTGTGAGCGTTCGCCCCTTCCTGCGCATCGTCGATTTGAACACGGGCGCGCAGACCGATTTGGGAACGCCCGACGACCCGTATGAGGACACTCGCGCGGTGTGGCATCCCGACGGGGCGCGCTTGGCAGTGGCGCGGCGCTACTTGGATGATCGCTATACGCGCGGCTATCAAGTCGTGCTGGTCGCTCCGCTCACCAATACGACCGAGACGCTGACCGACGATGTGCGCTACGCCAACAATCTGTTTTGGTTCGATCCGACGGGGACGGCGCTGGTGATTCAGCGCTATCCCGAACTGGACGAGAATATGCAGCCCAATTCGCTGGGACGCCCGGAAATTTGGACGCTCGATTTGGCAACGCGCGCGCTGACCAAAGCGGCGACGAATGCGTTTTTGCCGCGTTGGTCGCCTTAAACAACCTGAGTTTTGGATAGACTCTAAACCGTTCACCTCACCCCCAACCCCCTCTCCATGCAATGGAGAGGGGGTTGGGGGTGAGGTGAAGCGATCCAAAACTCAGGTTAAATACAGTGACGAGTAATGAGCGATGAGTGACGAAAACATTTCAATGCAGATTAAACAGGGGATTTCGCTCTTTTTTTCTCTGCGTCTCTGCGTTGAAATCCTTTTCAGCGTTTTGGTTGCTCATGCGTCACTGCGCTTGAACCCGATCATATTGATGGTGTGAACCCATGGCAAAATCGACAACCGCGAAACCGCCCGCTAACCGTCCCGCGCCTGCGCTAATTGTCCTGCTGGCGCTCCCGCTGCTTGGCTTGGCGGTTGCCGCCGCGCTGATCCTCAACGACGCGCGTGCCGCCGCCGCGCCGCCCACGCCCGCCGCCGTGACCGCGCCGCCGCTGCAATCCCTGCCCAACTTGGTCGATGCGCAAGTGATCGATTTCACGCTGCCGTCGCTCAACGGCGGACAGATCGCCTTGAACAGTTATCGTGGACGTCCGATCTTCCTCAACTTTTGGGCGACATGGTGCGAGCCGTGTCAGCGCGAACTGCCCGCATTTCAGGCGTTCACGGCGGAGCAAGCCGTGCTTGAAGATGGCGCGGTTGTGTTGGCAGTCAACTTGGGCGAAACGCGCGAGGCGGTGCAAACGTATTTGCGTTCCGTTGGCGTGAACAATATCCCGGTGCTGTTGGACGAAAACGGCGATGTTTCGGATCAATATGGCGTGTTCAATTTGCCCGTCACGTTCGTGATCGACCGTGACGGCTATGTGCGCCAACCGCACTATGGCGAAATGACAACGGCTGATCTCGCGGCGTACCTCGAAGGGCTGTAACGATGAATATTGGCGCGGCATTCAGTGCCATCTTCCAAGACCGCGATTGGGCGACCAAAGTCGTGATCACCGGCATCATCGCGTTCTTTTCAGGCATCACCGCACCGCTGCTTATCGGCTTGGTGGGATCGGTGATCCTGCTCGGCTATCAGGTCGAAATCGTGCGCCGCGTCCGCGAGGATAACGCCGCTGTCCTGCCATTGTGGCAGGATTTTGGGACGCTCTTGAGCGAGGGCGCGGCGGCGCTGTTGGCATATATCGCCTATATCTTCCCGGCGCTGCTGATGGCATTCTTTGCCTTGATCGGCGCGAGCTTGTTCGGTAACGGCGGCGCGGGCAGCGTGATCATCCTTTGTATAGCGTGCCTGATTTTGCCGCTCATCCTCATTTATTTTTTCGTCGTCTCCGCCATGCACGCCCTAGCGATGGGCATGTACGCCGAGGAGCGGCGCGCGGGCGTGTTCTTCCAATTTCAGACGTTATTCGCGCTCGTCGTTGCCAACGGGGGCGCGACGTTCCAATTCGTGATCAATCTGTTCTTGGTCAGCTTGATCGTCGGCTTGATTGCGCTCATCCCGTGCATTGGTTGGGTCATCGCCCCGTCGTTGGGATTTTTGTTGAGCGCGATCTTGGCAGGGCAGTACGCTGATGTGGTGCTGGACGGCGGCGAGAAGCCAAAACGCGGAGTGTAGGGGGCGACCTGCTGGGTCGCCCGCATTGTGGATAGGGCGTGCTACGCCTGATAGAAATTGCGCGGAAATGGGCGACCCAGCGGGTCGCCCTTACGCCCGTCGATCTGACCGAATGCCCCTACGCGGCGCTTGCCCGCTTCGCCAAGTCCACCGCGATGAACTCGTGCGCATCTTCGAGCGTGCGGAAGATGGGCATGTTGGCGATGTTCTGCTGTTGGGTCATCGTGGCAGCCAAGCGCGCCATCGCGGTGTTGCCCACCAACATCGACACCAATTCAGTTCCCTCTAATGTCGCCAACGCATGTTGCACCGCGCCATCACGATACATCCCGAAGATCGTGTCAAACGTGACGGTTGAGCGTGCAACTTCTATGACTAGATACACGACAGGGGCTTGTTGTGCTTGAACGTTGGCTGCCATGTCGAGCCACCATTGCCCCATTTCCTGGGCGTCAATCCCGTCAACGAATTCGGATAGGATGATCGCTTCGTCGGAATATGGGACATGAAAGGTGTACGCCATCTTGCCTCGCTACAACTGAAAGCCGCCGGTGACGTGGACAATCTTCTGGTGGTAGTTGTTGACGTATTCTTGCAGTCGATCTTGCAGGGTTTGCCACTCAATGCTGGCGATGATATCGCGCATGGCGTCGATATCATCCGCGATCCCTTCAGTCGTGATCTGCGGCGCGTCCTTGACACGGCTGTAGACCGTGTACCATGCACCCGTCGTTTTCAAGCCGAGTTTTTGTGTTCCCGGCACCCATTCGCGGACGACGAACTCGAAGTAATCTTGATCGCGTCCCGGTTTGATATCCCAATTCATCAGTAATTTGACGCTCATGCCGTCGCTGCTCCCGTCTCCACACGGCTCGGACTGAGGACAATGACCTGCGTCTGTTCGGGCAGTTCACTGCTGCTGACTTTGAGCGTTTCCGCTTCGAGCGCCTTGCTGACGCCCATTGCTTTCAAGAACTTTTCGACTGGATCAAGTTCCAGCCGCAGCCCCGGCAGCGCATAGTGCATCGGAATCACGAAATGCGGCTCCAACAGCGCCACGACCTCGGCAGCGTCGGGCGCGCGCAAACCGTTACCACCGCCAACCGGCAGCATCAGCACGTTGATTTCGCCCAACAACTGTACGAACGACTGATCCGGCACATGCGTTAGATCGCCCAAGTGCAGCACGCTCAAATTATCGTAATCGAAGCGATACGCGATATTCTGGCGCGGCGGAATCGTCTTCATATCTGGCGTGGCGATGCCCGTAATGAACACATTGCTGATCTCGTATTCGCCCGCACCGCGCAAGACACGCGGCGTCCCCTTGACGACATCGACGGCATTATGACCCGGCGTGTCGTGGCTGATCGTGACAATATCGCCCTTTAGGCGCGGTGTCTCCAGACCAATATCGCTCGAAAACGGATCGGTGATAACCGTCACCCGTCCACGCTCGACGATCCGAAAGCAACTTTGCCCGTACCAGGTGATCTCCAAGTTGATACCACCTTTCATTCATTCACTAAACCCCATTATACTCGGAATCGACGGGGAACGGTAATGAGAGGCTAGAACGCTTGTCCGCAATCGACCTAGCAAAATGGGCAGTAACCGAAGTCGGCGGCGGGTGCGTCCGCGAAACGCCCGCGTATATCGACTTGACCATCACACCAACAGACGCGCTCGGACGCTATCACAATGCCCAAATCGCGGACTATGCGTATGGCGGACGCATCGACTTTCGCTGGCGTCCGCCGCTGACGCTCACGCTGCGGGCGCGCGCGACGATTGACCCGCAAACGGGCGTCGGGACGGCAGGCTTCGGCTTCTGGAATCATCCATTTTCGCCCGATTCGGGGCGCGTCCGGCTGCCGCGCGCGCTGTGGTTCTTCTACGCCGCGCCGCCCAACGACCTGCGCTTGGCGGATGGCGTTCCGGGTCATGGCTGGAAGGCAGCGACATTGGACGCGACGCGCCCGCAAGCGTGGACGCTCGCGCCGTTCGCGCCCGCCGCCGTCGCCTTGATGCGGATTCCGGCGCTGTATCGGCGGCTGTACCCGTTCATTCAGCGGCGACTGTCGGTGGCGGAGGCGGCGCTCGATCCGGCGATCTTGACGGCGTGGCACACCTATCGCATCGATTGGCGCTTGGATGGGGCGACGTTCGCGGTCGATGATCGGGTGGTGTTGGAAACGCCGTTCGCGCCGCGCGGGGCGTGCGGCTTGATCGCGTGGATCGACTGTCAATACGCGGTCGTGCATCCGACAGGGCGGATCGCGTTTGGGGTCGTGCCGCTGCGGGGCGCGCAAACGCTGCTGATCGAGTCGATAACGATAGAAAAAAGATAAACGCAGAGACGCAGAGACGCAGAGAAAAATGAGTGAAAATCAGGCGAGTATCGATGTGCTGTGCAGCGAACCGCTGCCGCCCGAAGCCGTCGAAGCGATTGCTAAGTTCAACGCGGGCGAATTTTACGAACAGCACGATTTGCTCGAAGCGTTGTGGCGCGCCGAACCGCGCGCCGTGCGCGACTTGTATCAAGGCGTGCTGCAAATCGGCGTCGGCTACTACCAGATCACGCGCGGCAATCGGCGCGGCGCGCTGAAAATGCTGGCGCGCGGTCAACGCTGGCTGGCGGGTGTGCCGGATGCGTGTCAGGGCGTGGATGTGGCACAATTGCGCGCAGACGCCGATGCGGTGCGCGCGGAACTGATGCGAGTGGGGGATGATTTGGCGGCGTTCGATCAGGGTTTGTTGAAACCCGTGCAGATGTTAAAACAGGAATGAGGGAAAAGGACTGAGGACTGAGATCAAAACAGCGGCATTTTTGCCCGCACTCAGTCCTTTCCGCTCCATCCTCAGTCCGGTATCATCTTGGCAGCGAAAGGACAGGTTATGTTAAAACGAATCATGATGGCGCTGACTCCGGCGCTGATCGTTGGGCTGCTGCTCACGCCGCGCCTGACGACAGCGCAGGGCTGCAACACGCTGTACACGTTGGCGCGCGCGTCGGTCAGCAGCACGGGCGCACAGGCGGATGGCGAATCATCCGATCCGAGTTTGTCGGGCGATGGGCGCTATGTCGCGTATTCGTCGCAAGCGGTGAACTTGGTGGCAAACGACGATAATCTTTCTGACGATATTTTTGTTTACGACCGCCAGAACTGCCAGACGCAGCGTGTTTCCGTCCGCACGGATGGTACCCAAGCGAATGGCGCTTCGTTTGCGCCCAGTTTCTCGTCCGATGGTCGCCGGTTGGTGTTTGACTCGTCTGCCAGCAACTTGGTAGCGAGTGATAATCTGGGCTTCACGGATGTGTTCCAGCGCAACGTTCCCAACAGCCAGACCGAACGGGCATCCATCGCCCATGATGAAGAACAAGCCAACAGCGACTCGTTCAACGACTCCACCACGACCACCACCAGCGCCGACGGACGCTATATTGCCTTCACATCGCTTGCCACGAATTTGACGACGGTGAATGATACGGGAACATTGCGAGATGTGTTTGTGCGCGACCGCTTCGCTGCGACAACGGAACTGATTTCCGTCTCGACGACTGGCACACAAGCGGACGGCGTGAGTTATTGGGCATCGATTTCGGAAGATGGACGCTATGTCGCGTTTCAATCGGATGCGTCCAATCTCATCCCCAATGGCATCAGCTTTCAGTTCAATATCTTCATCCGTGATCGCCAGACCGCCACCACCACGCGCATCAACGGCATTAGCGGGGCTGCCCCCGATGCCCTCAGCACCAATCCGGCGATTTCGGGCGATGGACGCTATGTTGCGTTCTCGTCGGAAGCAACAAATTATGTCAGCGGTGATGTGGCGGGCGTCGATCTGTTCCTCCATGATCGCCAACTCGGAACGACTGTGCGCGTGACGAATGGAGCGGGCGGCGGCGGCTTTCTCAATCAATCTCCGGCGCTCTCGCGCGATGGGCGCTTCGTGGTCTTTTCTTCGGATGCCAACAACCTTGTACCCAACGATACGAACGATACAAGCGATGTATTTGTCTATAATCGTCTAACCGCTGAGCTGAGTCGTGTATCGGTCGCCGCGAATGGGACACAAGCGGACGCGGGTTCACAACGCGGCACGATTTCGCCCGATGGCACGACCATCAGCTACAAATCCTATGCCACCAATCTCGTCGCCAATGACACCAACACCGATGCCGATATTTTCGTCGCGCCGCGCTACGTTGCCAGTGGCGGCAATCTGCTGACGAATGGCGACTTCGATGCGGGCTTCGCGGCGTGGGGCGCATTCTCGTCGCCGTCGGCGTCGGATATCACCTACAACGTCGTCGGCGGCGTCTTGGAGTTCACGCGCGCGGTACAGCCGTCCGGCGTGAGCAACAGCGCCGTCGTGCTGCAAGAGAGCGGCTATCCCGTCCCGACGCAAGGCGGGTTGGATGCGTCCGTCGAAATCGGGAACGGCAGCGCCGTCCGCAAGCGCGTCACGATCCTGCTGCACGACAGCGACTTCAGCGATTTGCAGGTCTGCACGTTCTGGCTGTCGCCTAATGCGCCGCTGCGCGTGTATCGCATGACCGCCCGCACAACCGAAGCGTGGACGAACGCCACGATCTCGATTTATGCTTCGACGGCGGACGGGGTTGGCGCCTATCGCATCGACAACGCCAGCTTGAAGATCGTCCCGCCGCCGACCAGCAGCCGGACGATGTGCTATGACCCCGACGCGCCGCCCGCCAACCCACAGGACGACAGCGCCGAATGGTTGACGAATGGCAATTTTGAGGCGGGGTTCGCCGGATGGTTGCAGTTTTTCGCCATTCAGACGCAGGTTGTCGGTGGCGTGCTGGAATTTTATGGCGACGGATCGCCCACGGGCGTCGCGTTCCAAGAGACCGCCAATGCCGTCCCGACGGGCAGCGTGATCGAAGCGCGCTTCGATGTCGGCAGCAGCGCGCCGCGCCGCCGGATCACGATCTTGCTGCGCGATGCCGATTTCAGCGATTTGCAAGTCTGTACGTTCTGGTTGCCCGCCAATGCATCACTGGGAAGCTACGCGATGCGCGCGTTCACGACCGAAGCATGGATGGGTGCGAGTTTGTCGTTCTATCCCTCGACGCAGGGATCGAACGGCTGGTATCGCGTCGATAATGTGTCGTTCCGCGCGCGTCCGAGCAAATCGATTGTGGGAACGGAGTGCTATCCGCCGGGAACGTCGCCCGCCGAAGTCGATGCGCCCTTCGTCGATCCGCTCGACTTGTTTACGCCGCTGAACGTGACCGCGACGCCGACCGGCGGTGAAGGCGCGCTGACGGAAGGCGCATTCCCCGCGCTGCCGGGACTCGCGCCAGAAATGCCGCTGATCGCCACCTCGACGCCGCCCCCGCCTGTGAACGTAGGCGAGGGGACGACGACGGAATAGGCGTGAAGGACGATTCAACGCAGAAATAACCTCATCCCCCAACCCCGTCGGGACTAGGGGGTGAGGTTGCGCCAAACATCACGTATCCCCCAATCGTCCCGCGCAAATTGCCGTTCGCGTCCATGTCGCTATAATCAAAGCATGATAGAAGTTCGATCACGAACGGGGGCGGCAAATGCGACGGATTCTTCATTGGGTGATGCTGTGTATCGCGGCAATCGGGGTCGGCGGCGCGGCGTGGGAGATGCGGGGCGCGTCCGCACACATGCCCGCGGCGCAGCTTTCGCCCGATCAAGCGCCGCTGTTCGATACGCGCGTCGATCTCGAAGTGCTGGCGGACGCGGTGTTCGGGGTGGAACGTCCCGACGGATGGACGGGCAGCATCAACGTGGACACACTGAGTTTCGTGATCGATCTGTGGGTCGATAACGAACGTTTAGCGGACTCGGTGTTCGGCGCGGGCGTGCGTCCCGTGGGTTGGACGGGGACGGGCGGCGCGACGCCCAATAATCGCACCCTGGCGCGCAACGTGCGCCGCGATCTCGAAATCACGGCGGACGAATTTTACGGCAGGGGTCAACGCCCGCCGGAATGGCGCGGCGCACCGCCGATTGTGCGCTGTGGACGCAGCTTTGAAAACTTGCTGGTGGCGCTGGATCGCTTCTACGGCATCCGCACCAACACGCCCGAATCGGCACTCGACTACTGCCGGACGGTGTTGGTCGAAATCGAAGGCGATTTGATCGAGACGGCGTTCAATCGCGCGGACGCCAGCGGCAATTTGCCCAACCCATTCACGCAGTTGGGCGCGGTGCGCGGCGATTTGGAGCGCATGTCCGACGAACTGCTCGGCTTGGATGTCCGTCCGCCGGGTTACAGCATCCCGTCGAACCGCGATCCCGGTTCATTCACGTTCAAAGATGACCTCGCGCGCGATTTGAACGTTCTCGCGGATTCGCAGCTTGAGGGCGGCGAACGCCCCGTCGGCTGGATTGCGCTCGATCCGCCGCCGGTCAACGATATAGCGGCGGCGCTGTACTTCCGGCGCGATATCGAACTGCTGGCAGAGGCAACGCTCGAAGCGCGCTTCGGACGCAGTTTCCGTCCCGGCGGCTGGCAAGGCACGCCTATTGAACGCTGCGATGTCGCCAGCCGCGCGTTGGCGGTCTACGTCGCGGACAATTATCCGTTCGATGTCACGTCGGTGAACGTCGGGGCGCTCGATTTCTGCGCACAGTTGGACAGCGCGGTCAACAATCTGATCGAAAATCCGCCGATCTTGGACGTGGTGGACTCCGATGCGGAGCGCGGCTTGATCGCGGTGTCGAACTACGCCTTTGCGTATCTCGATTTGGGCGCGACGCAGTACATGGGCATCATGCCCGGCGGGGTCGAGTTCCGCGCGGTCTATCGGAATTACGGGCAGTCGCGGATGATGTTGGTCGCCAACGAGCAGTTTGCCGTCTTTGTCGATTATCGCTTCACGACGCTGGCGGAACAGCGCTTCAACAATCTGCCAACGCTCGATAACGCCTCGCCGGTCACGTTCTGTGACGATTTCTGGTGCAGCGGGCCCGGGCCCACACCGACGCCGACGGGCGGCGCGCTGTTGAACGTGCTAATCCAGACGACACCGATTGCCACACCCGACACCGAGACGCTGCAAACGACCAAGCGCCTCGTCTCGTGGGAGTTCATCCGCGTCACGTATTTGACCGATAATCTGGCGACACGGACGGCACAGGTCACGTTGGAAATCTGTGTCCAGCAGGCGGCGGTTGCGACGCAGTGTGAATCCGTGATTTCGGTGTTCGACAATGCTGCGGGCGTGCCAAAACCCGTACTTGGACAGGCGAACGGGCTGAATATCTTTGAAATCGGTTATGGCTATACGCCGAACGTCTTGGTCGAAGGCGAGACGCTGTATTCCAACGACGTATGGATCAGCGATCCGACCATTCGATAGCGATGGACTGTAATGGAAAGACTGAGGGAAAAGGACTGAGTAAGCATCAGACGTGACGGACAACCGAAACGCGATTAGCAGATCGTAGGGGCGACCTGCTGGGTCGCCCGCCTGTATCGGGCATGGCGCGCCATGCCCGATACATCATGCCAACTTCGTTTCGCTGCACCATCAATCCTTCCCCCTCAGTCTGATTGCTTACGGTTGCATCGATTCGACGTAATACTGCTCGTAGCGCAATTCCGCTGTATAGCCCGTTTCCCCATCGTAGTTGACCTGCCACCATGCAAATTCGAGGTCGCAGACGGGACCAGCGATCACGATGAACACCGCGCCGCCGGGAATGCTGCCGATGATGTCGGCGCTGGTCGAAGGTGCAACCCGCAGTCGATTCGCGTTACCGGGCGTGACGCGCGCCATGCCGCCGGGAAGCAGGCGCGAGGGTGCCATACCGGGACACGTCGGCATGTTCGCGGCAAGGATCGCGGCGAAGGCTTCTGGCGGCGGCGGCAAGACAGGACGCAGCGGCATCAACGCCTCGACCAAGCCCAAGGCGGGCTTGCGCACGACGATGAAGGTCTGATAATGCCCGACCGTGCCAATCGGCTCTCCCGCTACCTCATCGGTATAGGCGACGATGGTTTGTGCGCCTTGCGGATTGTTCGGATCGCTTGGCGTCGCCGAAACCCAGCCATCAGGTGTCCCGGCGAGAAATTCGCTCCCGATGGGGAGCGTCAACGCGGTTTGCAGCCCATCACGACTGACCCAAAATGACTCGTCCCCGTTGGAGGATGTGATCAAGAAGGCACGTCCATCATTGACCCAACGGGCGCGACCTTCAATCGAAATATCGTCGCGGTTGAAGTAGATTACGGGCGACCGTGCGATCTGATCACTCTGCGGCAGCACACCATCAGCGAAATAGCGCACGACGTTTGGCTTCGGGAAGCGACCCGGCAGCGGATCGCCCGGATAAGTGTCGTCGCGCCCCACATACAAGATTTCGCCCGTACCGTCGAGCGCATCCGCGAACGGAAAGCTGAAAAAGGCGCCCGCATTGGCGATGATCGCGTTGGTATCGGGATTCCAGAGCGCGTATTCGCCCTCGAAGGCGGGTTCGCACGCAAAACAACTGGGATACACCTGCACACCGTCTGCGCCCCATTCTCCCATTAACACCCAAATGCCCTCGAAGGGCAGGGATGGGTTGAGGACGGTCATCGGCGCAAGTGCATCGATCACGCCCGTCGCCGCCTCGACGGTGAACGCGCCGCCCGCGAACGGATTGTCCGTCATGGCATAATCCACGCCGACGTAGCTCAATGCCAAGCGCGTGCTGTCGGGGCTGAAGCCGCCAATCTGCATCGTGCCGCTTGATATGCCGGACGGATTATCGATGGTCAGTACCGCGCCCGTCGTCAGATCGTACAGATAAGCGGGCAGCGTCTCATCGCTCATGAATCCCTGAAACGTGGCAGCGGCATAGCGTCCGTCGGGCGACAACGCCGCGTCGGTCAACAGTGCTGGTGTGAGCGGCGCGGTGAGCGGGGTTTGGGTTACGCCGTCAGGCGTCATCTGCACCAGTCGAACAGAAAAATCGCCCGCCAGTACTTCGCCTTGTACGACGAGCGCGATCTCCCATACCGACTGGGCGTGGACGTTGACCCC
>DAOTUQ010000088.1:0-59839 GCA_034437055.1 Anaerolineae bacterium | reverse complement strand
AATTGGCTGTTTTGATCATGGAACCTCAAATGTCTGAGGGAAAGACGATCCTAACCACTACCAGATTTGGCGCTCCGATTTGCCAAACTGAGGGAGAAAACGACCCCTGAGTAGTTACGCTAAATCTTTGGAATGCGACGCTTGCGCGTCCATATGCACACGAACGCGCTGACGGATCGCGGTGATTTCGGGCGCGCTCAAACGGGCTTGCAACAGCCTGCGAATCATCGGCTGAAATTGCAAGCCGTCAGGATGGCACTCGACAAATGAGTGGCGCAGCAGTTTGTCGTAGATCGCACGCCCCTCATGCGGCGGCACATCGAGGATTGCGCTGACGATCTCAGCATTGAACCATTCGACCGCGACGCCCTTTTCGATGAAGGCACGAAGATCGCGCGCCCGTTCCTCGCGCAAGATGCACTCCCACAAATCGAGGGCGATTCGATAGCGATTGCCGTCTGTGTCGAGCGCGCCCAATTTATCCCATCCGCCAGCCTCGCGCGCCAAGTCGCGCACCGATACCAACAGCCAGGGATAGCCGCCCGTGCAGCGATAGATTTCTCGCAGCCTGACGGCATCCGTTATCCCGAAATGGCGTAGATAGCTCTCGCACTCCGTTTCCGAAAATTCGGACAAGCGCACTTGCAGCAGTTGATCGCCCAACTCTTTCCACGCGAAATTGATCTGCGTCAGCGGATTGCGTCCGACGATCACTACGCGCGCAAAGGGACGCAGTTGGGGCAGCAAATAGCGGCAGAACCAATCATCGAGCGCCTCGATTTGCTCGTAGGTATCGATAAACAGGATGAGCGATTGATTGCTCAGCGCGCTGATCTGCGCCAACGCTCCACAGAACAAGTTGATCAATTCTGAGTTGCCATCCCATAGAGAACGTCTCATCGCCTCGCGGTTGGCGAGCCGACGATAAAACTCCGCAAACGCCCCCGCGAAGACCATGTTCTGCGCAATGGTGTCCGCGATCAGCCTCAAAAAACGTATCGGCGTGAGATCGCGGACACTGCCATGCAAGCACGCCGTCATACAGCCCGCCGCTTGTGCCACCTGCTGCAATTGTTCCGCGAGAATAGTTTTGCCGATGCCTGCCACCCCATACAGATGGTAGACCGATGCGGCGCTGTTGGGCTGAAGAAAGCCGGAAAACTCCATCAGGTATGTTGAGCGACCAATAAACCAGCGCGCCAATGTGGGTTTAGACACGGCGACCTGCGGCGCAACTTGACGTATCACAGATGGATGTTGGTAACTTTGCAAAAATGTGTTCCACATCCCCGCAAAATCTTTATCTTGGAACAACACACCCAGCTCGCTCAACGAACTGACCCCGACACCCGCTTGACGCAGCAGTTCAACGACTTCTTCCGCACGAACGGCGCTCCGATCAATGTGCCGAAACGCCTGTACCAGCGCGATCAACTCTTTAACCGGATAGGATTTCACCTTCGGGCGCTTTGTACGAAAGCGCTCATAGAATCGGCTGTATGTATAACCCGGATCATTTAACAGATTACCCATGAGGTCTGCGATATGGACATACTTTACTCCCGTTCTTTCCTGCCAGATGTCCACGATCTCAAAGATAGCTTGCTTAATCACAGTTCCACCTGTAGAGAATAATCCGTATTTACACGGAGCTTCCATGTATTTCTTTCATAGGTGTTTTACTGTAGTTTAGATAGAAGATTTATGCAAAGGAGCAGCATTGTGATCGAGGATAAAGCACTGACTAGGTTCTTTCTAGGTCTGACGAGACGACAGCGCTATGTCGTCGATCTGGTGTGTCGCGGAATGAGCAACGAGCAGGTGAGCGAGCAGTTGGTCGTGAATCCATGTACGGTCGCGGAACATCTGACCAAGGTTTACCGAAAGCTGAAGAAATTCCAAGCCGTGATCCCACAGCCACCTAAGCGGGAGGTGTTGATCAGTTTGTTCGAGCCATTTCTAAAGCAGCATCCCGAAATGCGGAGCGACGATTTTTCATAGTGACCATAAGGCGTCGAGTAAATGGGGGATGGGCGAGGCAGGGGCTACCTCGCCCAAATTTTTGATGGAAAGCGGATCGCGCTATTGAACGTCGGCGCGCGCTGTGAACGCCCGCTGTACGACCACAATGTCGCCGTGAATCGTCGCCGTACCGCTCAGATGAATGTCCGCCGACGAACTGCCGACCATGACATCGACCGTTCCCGGCACAACGACCAAGCGATCCTGATGATCGATGAACGCCAATTGATTCACCGGAATGGTAAATGTCACCGTCTTGGTTTCATGAGGTTGCAGCGACACGCGCTTGAACGCGCGGAGTTCTTTTACGGGGCGGGTGATATACGGCGCGTTCTGATGCGTGTAAACCTGCACCACTTCATCGCCCGCGCGCGTCCCAACGTTGGACACATCGACGCGGACGGTGATCACCTCACCCACGCGCGCGGCGTCACTGACGTGCAAATTAGCGAAGGCGAAACGGGTATAGCTCAAGCCGTGACCAAACGGATACAGCGGCTTAACGGACGTTTCGACGTAATCCGTCTTCCAGTTCGAGCGCCCGCCGGACGGACGATGGCTGTAGAACACGGGAATTTGTCCGACGGCGCGCGGAAAGCTGATTGGGAGCTTGCCGCCGGGAGTCGCGTCCCCAAACAGCACCTCTTTAATCGCCATCGCGCCTTCTTCACCCGGAAACCAACACTCCACGATAGCCGGAATATTTTCCGCCATCCAATTAAGCGTAATGGGGCGTCCGTTGATCAACACTAAGACAATCGGCGTCCCCGTATCGTAGATCGCCCTGACCAATTGTTCTTGCACGCCGGGCAAATCCAGCACCGCGCGGTCGCGCGCCTCGCCCGATGTGCAGTCGTCGGTCAAGCCTGCCTTATCGCCCACCACGACAATCGCCACGTCCGCGCCGCGCGCCGCCTCGACCGCCGCCGCGAATCCGTCGGTCGAAAGATCGCGCACATCGCAACCGCGCGCGTAACGAATTTCGGCGTCGATGTCGTCAGCATCACGCAGTGCCGCCAGCACGCTTTTCGCCACGATGAAGTCCGCCACTTCGCTGACACCGTTGGGCGTCGGCATGTTGAACACATTATCCTTGCGCGTCATCTCCAACAGGGTCTCAATGTGCGCGGGATAGGCATAATCCCCGAACAAATTGCGCATACTATCGGCGTTGGGCCCGATCACGGCAATCGATTTCAACATCTTGGGCAGCGGGAGCAAATCGCCCTCGTTGTGCAGCAGAACGATGGACTGACGCGCCAATTCGCGCGCTAACGTTCGCTGATCGGGTGTGTCAAATGTCACGACGGCGGCATCGACATAGGGCTGATCGAACACGCCAAGCGCGAATTTCTGGCGCAAGACGCGATCCAGCGCGCGTTCGAGCAGCTCCAGCGGCACGCTGCCTGCTTCGACCGCGCTTACGAGCGACTCGCCGAACGCATCGACCGACGGCAGTTCCACGTCCAAACCGACATCAAGCGCCAAGTGCGCCGCCGCCACGCGATCCGCCGCGACGTGATGATAATCTTGCAGTTGGGCAATGGCGAAATAATCCGAGACAACCGTGCCGTCAAAGCCCCATTCGCCGCGCAAAATATCCGTCAACAGTGTCTTGTTCGCGCCGCACGGGATACCATCGATTTCATGGTAGCCGTTCATGATCGACGCCAACCCCGCTTCGCGTACCGCCGCCTCGAACGGGAGCAAATAGACCTCGCGCAGTTCGCGCGGCATGATGTGCGGCGGCGCCCAGTTCATGCCGCCTTCCGAGATGCCGTAGCCGACGAAATGTTTGCCTGTCGCTGCGACGCCCTGCGCCAAATCGCGCCCCTGTATCCCGCGCACATATGCCATGCCCATCTGACTGACCAAATACGGGTCTTCGCCAAACGTTTCCTCGACGCGCCCCCAACGGGCATCGCGCGTCACGTCCAGCACGGGCGCGAGCGCGTGGTGTCCGCCGACGGCGCGCATTTGGGCGCGGATCACGTCTGCCATCGCCTCGACGAGTTCGGGCTGCCACGCGCTGGCAACACCAATCGCCTGCGGGAACACAGTCGCACCACGCGCCATGTAGCCGGAACAACATTCTTCGTGGACGACTACTGGAATGCCCAAGCGCGTATTCTCGATCAGCCATTTTTGGATCGCGTTGGCGAGCGCGGCGCTCTCGCGCGGCGTGACGTTGCTCGCGCCGCCGATGCGCGTGATCTGTCCGAGACCGTGCGCTAGGAGCGACTGCGCTTTCGTTGGGCTGAAGGCGAGACCATCCAACAGTTCGTACACCCAATAACTGCCCAACTGCGCGACTTTTTCGCGGATCGTCATTTGCCCGATCAGATCAGCGACGCGCGCATCAACCGACAGCGCCGCATCCCGAAACACTCCAGAAACAGTCGTCATGATATCGCTTCTATCCTTTGAGTTCGCCGCCCGTCAAACCAGTGACGATATAACGCTGTGTCAGCATATAGAACAAGACGGCGGGGATGATCAACAGCGAGACGAATGCCATCACCTTGCCCCAATCCGTGCCATATTGCCCGCGAAACTGCATGATCCCCAACGTGAGGGGCCACATGCTCTCGTCGGTGAGGACTAACAACGGCAGAAAATATTCGTTCCACGCAACAATCGTTTGCAGCACAAGGATCGCGCCAATCGCCGGACGCGCCAGCGGGAACAAGATGTAGCGGAAAAACTCGAACGTCGAACAGCCGTCGATGTACGCGGCGTCCTCCAATTCGCTCGGTATCGCGCGGAAAAATGTTCGCAAAATTAGCGTGCTGCCGGGAATGCCGAACGCCACCAGCGGCAGAATGATGCCGAGATAGTTGTCGGTCAAGCCCATATTGCGAATCTGGATGAACACCGGCAAAAATGCGACGGTGATGGGAAAGAGCAGCCCAAAGCCAATGAACGTCGATAGAATCCCGCGCCCACGAAACTCGACGCGAGCGAACAAAAAGCCCAACAGCGTCGAGCAAATCACCACGCCGAACCCCGTACCAGCGACGAGGATCACGCTGTTACGCAGCAGCAGCCAGAATTTTCCGCCCGTCAAGATATCGATGTAATTCTCCCAGCGCGGAGTCGTCGGCAGTCCAAACGGGCTGTCGAACAATTCGCCGGTGGTTTTCAATCCGCCCAAGATCGCTGTCAGCACCGGACCCAACACGATGGCGCACAAGATCAGCAGGAAAAAATATTGCAGCGCGCGCCCGCTGAGAAAGCCCCAACGAATGCTGGGGGCGGCGCGCTTCGGTTCTGGCGGGAGCGTTCGTATTCCCATTCGACCCCTCCAATCAATCCGGCTGCCCGGCAGTATCTCGATTCAGGACGAAACGCTGATATAAGACAGCAAACGTCAGCGCGCACACGAAAATGGCAACCGCCGCCGCCGCACCGTAGCTCAGATTGAAACTCTTGATGCCAAAACGAAACATATAGGTGGCGAGTACATGGGTTGCGTTGGCGGGACCGCCCGTCGTCAGTGTCCAAATCAGCACGAATTGGTTGATCGCGCCCACGACCGACAGATAGATCGTGAGTCGGATCGTCGGTGCCATCGATGGGAGCGTGACGTAGCGGATCACGTTCAATTCGTTTGCACCGTCGATGCGTGCGGCTTCTTCAATTTCGACATTGACCTGCTGCAAGCCCGCCATGTATAAAATCATGTGAAAGCCGAAATATTTCCATGTCAGCACAAAAAACACGCATAGCAGCGCGATATTGCGGTTCGCCAGCCACGTCTGCGCCTCACCGCCGAAGCTGGTCACGATCACGTTGAGCAGACCACCGTCGGGGTTATAGACGAACTGGAACAGGATCGCCGTGACCACTTCCGAGAATACATACGGCAAGAACAACACGAGCCGGAAGATCGAGCGTCCGGGCAATTTGCGCCCGACCATCAGCGCCAACATCAGCGCCAGTGGCAGTTGAATCACCAGCGAAAGCCCGATGATCAGCAGCGTGTTGCCGACAGCGATGTGAAAGACCTCGTGATCGAGCATCCGCGCGTAATTTTGCAAGCCGACGAAATCGGTCAGTGGACCCAACCCGTTCCAATCCCATACGCTGTAATACGCGGCTTGAAGGAGGGGCCAGAACAAGAAAACGGTGTAGATGAGCAAGCCAGGCAGCGCGAAAGCGACGACCAGCAGCGTATTGTTTTCGCTGCTCACCCGCTTGCGTCCGCTGCCTTGTGGATGCGCGGATCGGGGCAGCACGCGAAACCGCGGACGCGATGCAGCAGTCATAACGACTCCTTCGCTGTGACGGACGAAAACATGAATGATGGATCATCCCCCTCTCGGCATGGCTGAGGGGAGGACATATTTGAGTTTCTCCCTGATTCACCTCACCCCCCAGCCCCCTCTCCACTGCGTGGAGAGGGGGAGTTTCCGCCTTGTGTTCCCCCTCTCCGGTACGGAGAGGGGGTCAGGGGGTGAGGTGCTTGAAAAGGTGTCCTCCCCTCAGCTCGGCATGGAGAGGGGGACGGGGGTAGAGTTGGTATTACAGCTCGAACGACGCCACGTCTTCGATCTGCTGTGCGGCTTCATCTGCCGTCAGCGTCCCGTTGAACAGCCCATCAACCGCGTCCAAGACCGCTTGCGCGACCGCCGGAGGCAAGAATTGGTCATAGTACGATTGGTAGTAGCCCGCCGCATCGCGCGCCGCCAAGATTTCGCCCAACAGCGGATCGGTCACGGCATCGTTCGCGCCCACTGCCGTCGGCAGCCAGCCTGTTTCAAGCGCCACGATGCGGCGCTGCACATCCGCGCTGGTCAAAAACTTCGCAAAATCGATGGCTTCATCGGGCGCGTTCACGCCGAATGCCAGCCCATCGCCGCCGCCGAGCAGGTCGGTCGCGCCGCCCATGCCGCCTTCAACCGCTGGGAACGGGAACCAGCCGAGATTGCCCTCTGCCAGTCCTTCGCCGCTGATGCTGTTGCCGCGCTGCGCGCCGGGTGCCCAGTGACCCATCAGTTCCATCGCCACTTCGCCGTTACCCATTAAGCCCGACGCTTGCCCATAGCCCATGCCCAAGAAACCTTCTTGGAACGGTTCCAGCGCAATCAGATCAAGCAAATCTTGTCCTGCTGCCACGAACGGCGCATCCGCGAACGAGCCATCGCGGTTGTACGCTGCTTCAAAACCCGCTTGCCCGCCCTCGCGGATCGCCAAGTAGACATACCAGAAATGTCCGGGCCACTTCTCCGACTGACCAACGGACAGCGGCGTGATGCCAGCGTCCTTCAACTGCTGCACGACCGCGAGGAACTCGCTCCACGTCGCGGGCAGCGCATCGATGCCCGCTTGCGCGAACAACTCTTTGTTGTACCAAATCCCGACGCCGCCGAAGTTCCACGGCACGCCCCAGATTTCGCCATCGGTGCCGAACAGATTGAGCGCCGCTTGCGAGCTGTACGTATTACGCCATTCGCCATCGTTGGCATCGAGTTCTGGCGTTAGATCGCGCAGCAAGCCCGCTTCGCCAAACGTCCACAGGGGCCCACCACCCCAACTTTGGAACAAGTCCGGCGGATCACCCGCTTGCATCACGGTGGGCAGGCGCTCTTTGAACGCTTCATTTTCGAGAACGGTGATATTGATGGTGACATTCGGATTCGCCGCCATGTATTCGTCCGCCAATGTCTGCATGAAATCGGTCAGTTCCGGCGGTACGGTGAAGATGTGCCACCAATCGATGGTGACAGGTTCTTGCGCGACAACCGCGCCGAGCGAGGTGAGCGCGACGCTCATGACAAGCAGTACGATCAATAGTACACGACGAGACTTCATGATTTTTCCCTTCAAAGCTTTATACGAATACTGTTTTGCAAACGCTTGCAAGCCCGATACGAACCGTTCTTGTCGTCCAATACGTCCCTTTCTACTTCGCCTGAACCGCCGCGCAGGTATCGCGCAGGATCAATTCCGTCGCCAGGGTCACATGGCGCGCGGGCTGTTCAGGGTGATCGATAATTTCGAGGAGCATCCGCGCCGCCACGCGCCCCATTTGCGCGAGGGGCTGCCGGATGGTCGTCAACTTGGGATAAGCGATCTGCGCGTGCGGAATATCGTCGAAGCCGATCACCGACACATCGCGCGGGATGTCTAGCCCGCGCGCGCGGATCGCGTCCATCGCGCCTAACGCTGATAGATCGTTGCAGGCAAAGATCGCCGTCGGCGGCGTGGGCAGATCGAGCAGCGTGTTTGCGCCGCGTTCGCCGCCCGTTTGATGAAAATCGCCGTTCACGACATAGCTTTCGTCATAGGCGATGTCATGATCATGGAGCGTGGCACGGTAGCCGTCGAGCCGCTGGGCGGCACTGACCATGCCAAGCGTACCAGCGATATGCCCAATGCGCCGATGCCCCAACTGGATCAGATATGCCGTCGCTTCATACGCGCCCTGCCAGTTGGTCGCATCGACGACTGTACTCATATTGATCGAGTCGGATTGGTCGATCACGACATGCGGGAAATGATGCTGCGGCAGAACTTTGAGCAGGTCACGCGGTGCCAGCGGCACGATCAAGATTAAGCCGTCCGCCAAACCGTTGGTGATCGCCTTGGTATATTGGGCTTCTTTGCCCGCGCGCCGATGGGTGGTGTAGATCATCAAATCGTAATTCGCGTGCGATAATTCCTCATCGATCCCGCGAAGCACTTCCGTAATGTAGCCATTGTCGAGACCGGGCGTGAGCAAGCCGATCACGTTGGAGCGTCCACCCGCGAGACTGCGCGCCGGAAGATTGACGACATAGCCAAGCTGCGTGGCGGCTTGCAGCACCCGCTCGCGCGTATCGTCGCTGACGAACGCGAAGTTGGTGAACACGCGCGAAACCGTCGAATACGAGACGCCTGCTTCACGCGCCACGTCGATGATCGTAATACTGTTCTGCGCTTTTTTTCGACCCGACTTTATAGTTGACACAATGACCTTGCAAACGATTGCAAACAATATCGGCGCATTTTTAGTCGCGTTCTCAACATTTGTGGGACGATCAGGCGAGTGATAACGCTCTATCGCACAGAATATTGCAAACGCTTGCAATAAAGATTAGCAAATTTCGGAGTGTGTGTCAAGGAATTCAACACGTCACGAAAATGCCAACCCGTATCGCAATTCATTCTCGATAATGTTGAGAAAAGATTTTCGTGCGTGGATTAACCCGCCCTAACTCCCTCTCCAATACGCAGAGGGAGTTAGGGAGTGAGCTGAGAGGATGCCTTCAATCGTCGCCGCGTCGCAAGCGTTTCGTGCGCTGCCGACGGATAATCTGATCCAGCACAACCGCCGCAACCGTGACCGCGCCCGTCACGAACGTACTCCACGTCTGATCGATGCCAAAGAAGATGATCCCGCTGCTGATCACCGCGATGATCAGCACGCCAATCACAGCGCCGATGACCGTCCCCCATCCGCCCGAAAGTGGCGTCCCGCCGATGATAGCGGCGGCGATCACCGTCAGCGCGAAGTCTTGCCCCGATGATGGATCAATCGCGCCGCGAAACCCCACGAACAGCGAACCGGACAGCCCACAAACCGCACCGATCAAGATCAGCGTTTGCAGCCGGACGCGCGCGACCGGGATGCCCGCCAAGCGCGCGGCTTCGGGGTTGCTGCCAATCGCTTGGACGCGATAGCCGAAGCGCGTCCGATGCAGCACGAGATGCAGGATGATCGCCGCGACCAAAAAGATGATCGCCACCATCGGGATCACGCCGCCGATGCGCGTGGTGGCGAAGGTGAAAAAGCTGCTGCTATCATCGGGTGGGACGACAGCGCGCGATTGATTCACGACCAGCGACAGCCCCCGAAACATCGAGAACGTGCCGAGTGTGACGATAATCGAGGGCAAATTCAGCCCGACCGCCAGCAAGCCGTTGAACGCGCCGAGCAGCGCGCCAAACACAATCCCGCCAAGCGCCGCGATCCAAGGGTCGATCCCGTTGACCATCAGCGTTGCGGCGATGACCGCCGAAAAATTGAACATCCAGCCGACGGAGAGATCGATTTCACGAATCGCCAGCAGAAACACCATCGCCAGCGCGATCATGCCGTAAAACGACGTATTGCCGAACAAGCGCAGCAGATTGACTGGATTGAGAAAATCGGGGCGCGCCACACCGATGAACAGCACCATCGCAGCGAGCGCGCCGATCACGCCGATCTCATCGGGCAAGCGAAAAGCGCGGCGCGGCGGCGTGGGTGTTGAAGGGGTCGATTCAGGACGATCAGTCATAAGGATTCTCTACTCGCGCCACGGTTGCTTAGAAGTGGGTTCGCCCCAACTGGGGATCGGGTCTTGCAGCCCGCCTTCGATCCACAAAAATTGTCCGCTCACATCCTTCGCAGAGTCGCGCATCAGATTCAGCACCAGATCAGCGGACTTTTCGGGATCGTCGCCGCCCGTCTGTTCGACCCAGCGCACCCACTGATGATAACCATCGGCTTCCGCGCCCATGGCTTTCACCTTCTCGCGGATATCCGCCCACATCTCGGTTTTCACGTCGCCGGGATGAATCACGTTGGCGGTCACGCCTGTGCCGTCGAGTTCGGCGGCGAGATGGCGCGTCATTTGATTCAATGCCACTTTACTGGTGCCATAGGCGCTGTTGGTGGGACCTGGCGGATGCAGCGCCGCCGCGGATGTGACGTTGACGATTCGCCCCCACTTCGCCGCGATCATCCCGCCGACGAACGCGCGGCAGAACAAGAACGGACTGAGCGTATTGATGGCAATCGTCTCCAGCCACCCTGCCGGATCAGCATCCTTCAAGAGTGCGATGGGCCCGAAAACGCCTGCCGCGTTGATCAAGATCGTCGGTACACCCAACGCAGACTCGATCCGCGCTTTCAAATCGGTGACGACCGCATAATCGGGCTGGCTCAAGTCAGCGGGCAAAACGAGCGTCTTGCCGCCGTGCGCCGCGATCTCCGCCGCCGTCTCATTCAACGCATCGGCAGAGCGCGCGATCAGGGCGACCGCTGCGCCCTGTTTGCCCAAGCGAACGGCGATGCGCCGCCCAACGCCGCGACTTGCACCCGTAACGACGGCGACTCTGCCCGCGAGCTGCTTTTCGCTCAACTCCGCACTCACGACGCTTGACCCGCTTTCGTCTCGACATGGAAGATTTCGCGCACTGCCGTCGAATCGACCTTCCCTTCGGCGTTGAAGTGCATCAGTGGGTTCATGATTTCCCCCCAACGGTCATGGACGGACGAACTCCACAGCTTGTCCCACGCGGCTTCATCGTAAATTTCCGAGTATAAAAACAACATCGGATCATTTTCAAAAATCGTGATCTGGGCGATCCCGCTTTTTTCGATCTCCGCGACCAATTCTGCCCAAATGTTGTCATGATGGTGCTTGTAATCGGCAAGCCCACCTGGCTTCAAATTCATAACGAACGCGCGACGAATCATGATTTTCGCTCCTTATCCTTCATATTTGATTTCAACCGTGTCACCCGTGTTGATCAGATGCAGCAAATCATGCTCATTGATCGCGCCGCCTGCCAGTTCCCCAATCAAGCGACCGCGATACAATATCAAGATGCGATCACACAAACCGATCAATTCGGACAGTTCCGTCGAACTGAATACTACAATTCGTCCATCGGCGGCAAGTTCGCGGATCAAACCGTAGATTTCGCGCTTCGCTCCCACATCGACCCCGCGCGTTGGGTCGTCCAACAGCACGACATTGGGCGCGATTTCCAACCACTTGCCGACGACCACTTTTTGCTGATTCCCGCCCGAAAGTTGATTAGCTAGGCTGTACGGCGACCGCGCCTTGATCCGCAAGCTGGCGATCTGCCGCGTCGCTTTTTCTACGAGATCGCCGCGCCGCAACCAGAACGGGGCGTCAGGCAGCGCACCGACGGCGACATGCGCCAGATTATCGACCAAGTTCTTTTCCAACATCAAGCCATTGCGCCGCCGATCCGCTGGCACGAGGCACACGCCGCGCTGTGCGGCATTCGTTGGATGACGCGGCAGCCCGCCGCCGTCGGGAAATTTCGCGTCGCCGCCGCTCGGCTTGTGCATTCCGAACAGCAAATTGAGCAGCGTCGAGACGCCCGACCCCTCCAAGCCCGCCAAACCGACGATTTCGCCCGCGCGCGCCTCGAACGATACATCCCGGAGATCGCCGCTCGACAACCCGCGAACGCTCAAACGCTTATCGGCGGCGTCTGCGCGCGTCGGGAGGCGCGGTGGAAACAGCGCATCCTGCTGTCCGCCGATCATGCCTTCGATCACCTCTGGGATCGTCAGCGCCGCCGTCGGCTTGGTCAGCACCTCGCGCCCGTTGCGACAGACCGTCACGGTATCCGCGATAGCGAACACTTCTTCGAGGCGATGTGATACGTACAAGATCGTGATGCCACGTTCGCGCAAGCCGCGCAGCACGACGAACAATCGCTGCGTCTCACGCTCATTGAGTGCCGAGTTTGGCTCATCCAAAATCAACAGGCGCGGCGCTTCAAGCAAGACGCGGCATAATTCGACCAACTGACGTTCGCCAATCGTCAACCGTCCGACGGGCGCATCAACATCGACCGCCAACCCCAACTGAGCGAGCGTTGAGCGGCTCTGATCGCGCATCGCCATGTGCGAAATCAGCCCCCAGCGTGTGAGCGGTTCATGGTTGACGAACAAATTGGCGAGGATGGAACGTTCGGGGAACAGGCTCAACTCTTGATATACGATGCCGATGCCGCGTGAGCGGGCATCGTTGGGCGACGCAAACGTGACCGACTGTCCATCAAACGCGAACGTCCCGCTGTCCGGTTGGACGACGCCCGCCAAGATTTTCATCAGTGTCGATTTGCCCGCGCCGTTTTCGCCAACGAGCGCGTGAATCGTGCCGCGCCCGACAGACAGCGACATGCCGTCCAACGCCACGACGCCGCCGTAGCGTTTGACCAGTCCATTCACAGAGACGAGCGATGATTGTGACATCATAATGGGGTTGTCTCAAGTGGAACGCGACCAATCGCGTTCCACTCTATGACGATGACCGCTTAGGAGGCTTCGTTCTCAATCGGTTCCAGCGCACATGCCCAGACAGGGGTCATGCCGCTGACACAATTCGACCACGGCGTGTAAAATTCGCGGTTCGCAGCGGGATCGCCGGACAGAACGAGTAGTTCATCGAAGCTGATGCTCGGCAGTCCATTACCCATATCCACCGAGTCGCCCGTGATGATTTGCGTGCCCGAATCGACAAATCCGGTCGGCAGCGGCGTGCCATTGCGCAGGTTATCGACCAGCATCAGGACGGGGAGATAGCCTTGCACGAACGCGCTCTGACCGACCGTTAGGGTTGCCGTACCATCTTGAATTTCGCGCAGGTTGTCTTCGGTCAAATCGTAGCCGCCCGCGATGAAGCTGGTGCCGCTGTTACGATTCAACTGTCCGAGACTGGCGATATCCGGCGCGCACAGCCCGATCATCGCGGCAACGTCGGGGTTGGCAGCAAGCTGCTGTTCCCAACGCGAATAATTCTCGACGGCATCAACCGCCACATCGAAGGGGCCCAAGACCGTCAAGCCGGGCGCTGTTGCCAAGGCTTCTTGGACGCCGCGCGCACGATTTTCCAACACAGGGAAGCCGGGGAAGCAGTTGCCGATCACGACTTTGCCCGTCGCACCCACGCCGCCGAGCCGTTCCAAGACCATCGTGCCGAGAATGCGCCCGCTCTCGGTCGAACGCTCACCGACATACGGCGCATTGACGGCGGTACTGAGCAGATTGAACTGCACAACCGGGATGCCGCTGTCGATGATCTCGTTCAAGCCATTCGCCATCGATTCGCCGGGAACCGACGCCGCGATGCCGTCCGCGCCCGCCGCGACGAAGTTCTGCACTGCCATCAACTGCGCGTCCGGGTCGCCACCTTGTGGGCCACCAACGAGCAGTTCGACGCCGAGATCATCGGCAGCGGCTTCTGCGCCTTCGATGATCTGCTGAATGAACGGATTACCGACGACGTGAACCACGAAACCGATACTGATAGATTCGTCTTGCGCCAGCGAGGCGGGGACACTCACACCGACAATCAACACGAGCGCAGCGATCAACAAAACTGAACTTTTCCGCATTTGATCCTCCACAATAGGTACTATACGCAACCTCTATATAATGCACCGCATTGTATATTTTAGTGGGTCTGCCCAAAGTGGTCAAGCAATCCAACGCATGATCGAAGCAGATGATACAATCGCAGACAAATCTTGACGACAAGCAGCGCGGGGACGCGCGAAAAGAGGACATGATGCTCAGTCGATGGTCATATCGGTTCACATTAATCGGGATCACACTCATGATCGGACTGAACTTCAACGCCAGCCGCGCACAAGACAGCGCGCCCTATCGAATCGTCGCCTATTACACTTCATGGGCAATCTACGGGCGCGAATATTTCGTCACCGACATCCCCGCCGATCAACTCACGCATATCAATTACGCCTTCGCCAATATCTCCGAAGCGGGCGAAGTCGTGTTGGGCGATGAATGGGCGGATACGCAGTTCCCCTATCCCAGCGATACAACGGGCGGCGGGAATTTTAATCAGTTGCAATTGTTGAAAGCCGCTCATCCCGCCATGCAAACGCTGATTTCGGTCGGCGGTTGGACGTGGTCGGGGTTGTTCTCGGACGTGGCGCTGACGCCCGCTTCGCGCGAACGTTTTGCGCGCTCTGCCGTCGATTTCATGCTGCGCTACGACTTCGATGGCGTCGATCTCGATTGGGAATACCCAACCGGCGGCGGCGATCCCGGTAATATGGAACGTCCCGAAGATAGCGAAAATTTCGTGCTGCTGCTGGACGAAGTGCGCACACAGCTTGATGCACAGGGCGCGCAAGACGGACGCGCGTACCTGCTGACCATCGCGCTTGGAGCGGGCGCAAGCGCCTACGAACCGCTCGATTGGGCGCGCATTCATCCGCTGTTGGACTGGATCAACGTCATGACCTATGACTTTGCGGGCGGTTGGAGCGAACGAACGGGCTTCAACGCGCCCCTGTACGCTGCGGCTGACGGCGCGAGCGCGGATCGCACGCTGCAAGCGTTGTTGGCGCTCGATATTCCGGCTGACAAATTGGTGCTGGGCGTCCCATTCTATGGACACGGCTGGAGCGGCGTGGGGAGCGAAAATGACGGCTTGGATCAACCTTTCACATCGCTCCCCGAAGGCACATGGGCGGCGGGATCGTTCGATTACGACGATCTGACTGAAAATTACATCACCGATACAACGCGGCATTGGGACGAGCGCGCGGGTGTCCCGTGGCTGTACGACGCAGCCACCGGGACGATGATCACCTATGATGATGCGGAGTCGATGGCGCTGAAAGCGGACTACATCCGTCAACACAACTTGGGCGGCGTGATGTTCTGGGAATTGAGCGCCGACGATGATACCAATACCCTGCTCACGGCGCTGCATACGACGCTCACGAGCGAATGAAAGTAGGGGCATCACGCTGGGACACCCGTCAGGTCACGGGCTTGCCGCTGGCAAGCCCCTACGTCCCCGCTCCCCACTTGTAACGGGGTTGAGGTTGTCGCTTTACGTCGGCGTCGCCTTCTTACGGTGCATCGGCGGTTTCGGCTTGCTCGGCTTGGCGAGGCTGGCGGTGATCTTCTGGTTGCGAATGCGCGTGGCGTTCAATGCACGCAGCACGCCCTCCGCATGATTGCTTGGCACATCGACCAGCGAAAAGCGGTCATAAATCTCAATCGCGCCGATAGAACGACCGGGAATATCGGCTTCGTTGGCAATCGCGCCGACGATATCACCCGGACGCACATTGTCCTCTGAACCGATGCTCAGATACAAACGGGTCATGCCCCGATCCGGTCCCACATCCGCCTTGGAGCGGCGCGGCTTGCCCGATGCCACGTCGCGGGCGATCCGGTCACGTTCCCGCTCGGAGACTTCCGGTTCGGCAGCGAGTCGATCTTCCATCGCATCGGACAGCGTGCCGAGCAACATCTTGAACGATGCGGCGGCAATTTCCGTCGGGCTAAATTCCTCCCCCAACTGCTCCGCCATGATTATGTACGACTCCAGACCGCCTTGAGAAATCGATTCGCGGATCGTTTCTTTGAATTGTTCGCGCCGCCGCTCGATCACGTCGGCAATCGTCGGCAGTTGCATCCGTTGAACCGATGCCTTGGTCGCACGCTGAATCGTCTCCCACAGGCGGCGTTCGCGCGGCGTCAACAGCGTGATCGCGCTGCCCGCACGTCCGGCGCGTCCTGTGCGCCCGATCCGATGGACATAAATTTCGGCATCCAACGGGATATCGTAGTTGATAACATGCGAAATCTGCTCGACATCCAAGCCACGCGCAGCGACATCGGTGGCGATCAGCAGTTCGACTTGTCCAGCACGAAAGCGCGCCATCACGCGGTCGCGCTGCATTTGGTTCAGATCGCCATGCAGCGTCTCGGCGCTGTAGGCACGCGCGCTCAGACGTTCGCCCAGATTATCGACTTCGAGCTTCGTGCGGCAGAAGATGATCGCGGACGACGGGCGTTCGTAATCGAGAATACGCACGAGAACCTCAAATTTGTCCCGTCTGCCGACTTCGCAGTACATCTGGCGAATCTGCGGGATGGTACGCTGTTCGGCTTGGATAGTGACGCGCTGGGGTTCGTCCATGTATTGGCGCGCGAGGGCGGCAATCGGCGCGGGCATGGTGGCGGAGAACAGCGCCATCTGCCGCTTTTTGGGCGTCTCTTTCAAAATCGACTCGATATCGTCGATGAAGCCCATATCGAGCATCTCATCGGCTTCATCGAGGATGATCATGCTGATCCCGCTCAAATCGAGCGTTTTGCGGCGGAGGTGATCCAACACGCGACCGGGCGTGCCAACCACGACTTGGACACCGCGTTCCAGTGCGCGCAGTTGGCGTTCGATGGGCTGTCCGCCATAAATGGGCAGCACCGAGACACGAAGATACTTGCTGTACGAATGGAACGCCTCTGCGACTTGGACGGCAAGTTCGCGCGTCGGCGTCAGCACCAGCGCCTGTGGTGTGCGGATGGTGGGATCGAGTTTTTCGAGGATCGGCAGCGCGAATGCTGCCGTCTTGCCCGTACCCGTTTGCGCTTGGGCGATCACATCTGCCCCCGCGAGCAGCAGCGTGATCGTGCGCAGTTGGATGGGGGTCGGTTCTTCATAGCCCAGTTCAGCAATCGCACGCAGCGATGCCTCACCTAAGCCCAGTTCAGCGAATGTAGGGGTCATTGCCCGTTTTCTGTCGGGCGTCAGCCCGAACGTTGGTCAGAAGGACGTTTATTCTACGATGATACCCCTATTAACGTCCATCATGCGTTCGCGCGGCGCGCTTGCGCCCGACGTTCGAGCAAATGCTGTACATCGTCCGCTTGGCGGCGGCGCGCATCGGGATAGTCGAGGGTCGTCAGCGCCCGACTTCGCATCAGCCAACGTCCATCGACCATGGTATTGGTCACATGCAGCCCATTCACACTGTAGACCAGTGCGGTAGCGAGTTGATCGAGCGGGATGGGCGTCCAACCAATTTCGGACATATCCAGCACAATGAGATCGGCGCGCTTCCCCGCCGTCAGATCGCCAATCTGATCGCCTAGCCCCAACGCTTTCGCGCCGCCCGCCGTCGCCATGTCCAAAACCGCGCGCGCGGACAGCGCACCCGGACGCTGTTCGCGGAAACTCGCCAACTTCGCTAACGTGCGCATTTCAAGGAAAAGATCGTAGTCGTTGTTGTTACACACATTGTCTGTGCCGATGGCGACGTTGATGCCGGCGGCGCGCATCCCGACGACCGGTGCCGCCTCTGCGCCCGCGCGCATACAGGCGCTGGCACACGCGACGACCGAGAACGGGCGATCCTTGAGGATCGCCCAATCATCGGCGGGAATGGTCAGCGCGTGCGCCGCCAACATCGGCTGTTCCAACATGCCAAGTTCGTCCATCTTGCGCACGGCGGTCATGCCGAAATGCGTTTGGCAGTACGCATCTTCTTCGCCAATCGTAGAAATATGGATATGCAATCCAGTGTTGTACTTCTGCGAGAGCGCGCGCTCTGCCAGCATCGTCTCGACGGTATTATCGACGAAGAAGGCATGAGGTCCCACCCACCCTTTTAGGCGCGCATCCTCGCGGCTGTTCATGTCCTCCAAGAACGCATCGAGATGCGCCAATTCGCGCGAACGTGCCGCCGGATCATCCAATTCGACGACGCCATACGCCAAGACCGCGCGCAAGCCGCTGCGATCCACGACTGGAATCACTTGATCCATGTAAAAATATTGATCGGCAAAGGTCGTCGTCCCCGTGCGGATCATCTCCGCGCACGCCACTTCGACCGACGCGGGGATCATATCCGCCGTCATGACCAGTTCGAGCGTGCGGATGCTGTTGTACCATCCATCGAGCGTCAGCAGCGAAACGCCTTCCGCCATGCCGCGAAACAGCGTCATTGGGGTGTGCGTATGCGCATTGACCAATCCGGGCATGATCAGCTTGCCCGCACAGTCGATCACGCTGTCATAGGCGCGCGCAGTCGGCAGATCGCGCACATCCCCGACAGCGGCGATTCGGTCGTCCTCGATGATCACATAGCCACGCGCGTAGATCGTGTCCGCTTGTCCCAGACACAACACGACGCCATCATGCAGTAAAATCGTCGTCACATCTGCTTCCCCGATATGCTGGCAACCCGCGAGACGAATAATTCCTCGAAGCGCGCCACATCGACCGAGACACCGACGCGGATCGGGCTGGAGTCGTCAGCGCGCATCAACGTCGCGCCGAGGCTGTGCTGTCCGTTCGTTTCCACATCGATATGGACAGGCTTGAACTCCACCAGCGACGGATCGATCAGCATGGCGATGGCGAGCGGATCGTGCAAATAGGTGAAGTCGTTGGCTGCAAAATGCGGATAGACGGCGAGCTGATCCGCGACGGCGTGCTGAAACGGTGTCCCCCCCGCGCGGATTCGCTCCATGCCCGCGCGTCGAACACGAACTTGGGTTGTCAGGTCGAGCGGAATCAACGTCGTCGGGATGCCCGACGAAAAGACGACATGCGCCGCGTCAGCATCGCAGATAATGTTGTGTTCAGCGTAGGGGAGATGCAGCCCGTTCGCGCCGCGCATCACGCCGCCCATGATCGTCAGATGCGCCAGCGGCAGCTTCGGATCGCGCAAGATCGCCATCGCTACGTTAGTGAGCGGCGCGATGGCGACGAGATGAATTTGTCCGGGTTGTTCGTTGACCATCCGCACGATGAAATCGACCGCGTGTTCCGACGAATAGCTGAGCGCGTCGTCCTCTGGCGTCAGGAAACCGCGCCCCTCGTGTCCGCCCCAGTACACTGGGCGCTTGTTCATCAGCGGCAGGCGCATCCCCGCCGTGATCGGGACGCTCGTCATGCCGCACAGCGCCAATAATTTAGCGGTATAGCGCGCGCGCAGATCGACATCGCCATAGACGCAGGTCACGCCTTCAAGTTGGAGTTCGGGTGACGCCACGATCAGCGCCAATGCGAGGCAATCGTCGATGTCGGTTGTAATATCGGTATCAAGGATCAGTTTGGTAATCATAAATCGCCTTTTCCAATGCCAAAATACAAAACCAGCGTGTGGAATTAAATGTGCAGACTCTCACCGTCAACAACCCCATCGCTAAAGCGAGGGGCTTGTCCTTCCAAGTCTCGTCCTAACCAATAGAACGGAGTTCGTCCATGCAAGCATGGAGTACCACAACGGAGGACTTTCGCTTTTTAAGCCGGATCACATCCCATTACACCCGGAAGCAATTAAGTCGGTTGACTGCGACTCACCCAACTGCGCCAGGCTGTGCGATCATTTCCTTCGCCAAGCAGTGGGTACAGGATATTTTGTACCCCCATTATACCAACGGTACGCCTTTCCTCCCCACGCCTAAAGGCGGGGGTATCTCAGCGTTCTTCCGATGAATGAAGTTCAATTTGATGCACAATCGAATTGGACTATACCATCAATTTTTGCAAATCAGGAAGGTAATCCAATGAATTTCAGATGGCACGGATGGACACTAGCAAGTCTCGTATTAGCGTTCGTCGCGGTCAACGCTGCGGCGAGTCCGATGGATCAGCCGGGCGGACAGCGCCCAACACTCAGCGGCACCGTCCAACGTCCGGGCGGAGACGGCGCGCCACCCAGTGGTCAGATGCCGCAAATCACCCTGACGCCCGGCACCTTACAGAGTGGACAGATGCCACAGATTAGCATGACACCCGGCACACTATCGGGCAGCATGTTTGCCATTACGCCGGCTGGGCTGCTGACGAACGTCGCCACTGGTGCTGGACAGGGGCAAACGCCGCGCCGCACGCGCACCGCTCAAGCGCCCGACTCGTCGGCTGAGGCGGAGGCGGCGCTTGTCGGCTTTGGCAGCGACCATCTGGGCATCATCGTCAGCTTGAACTACGCGGGTTCGGCATCCGCCTCAGCGTCAGCGGTGCTGGCGCTGCTGCCAGCCGAAATTCAGGCGAAGGTCGCAACCTCCATCAGCATCAGCGGCGCAATCTATTGGGGCAGTTTTCCCAGTGGTGCAGCGGCAGTTATGGTTGGCGACTGCGCGACCAACCCCGACACCTGCGCCGTGAGTATGGACAGTCTGTCGGCACAATTGACGAGCGCCGCAGCGGGCATCTACGCGATTGCGTCGAGCGGGACGGCGACCGCATCCTCAGCCGATGCGCTCACGCAGATTCTGGCGACCTATCCGGGCTTGAACGGCTTATCGTTCACAGAATCAACCGAAATCGATACCGGATTCGCCTTCACCGCCACCACAACCGAAACGGGCATCGACGCCGAAATGCGCCAACCCATCGCCGTTGTGAAAGTCGTCTATGCGGGGGTGATATCGGCTGGTGGACAAAACGTAACCTATGCGTTGGTCGGCATGGGACAGGGCTATGTGAGCGCGATCACGGGTTAAAATGCGATCTCGTTTGGTGATCATCGACACGTGGACTGTAAGAAACCGCATCAAACATTTGCAAACGCGCAGACCACTTGTTGATTTTCACCAAAGAACGCGGTAACTTTTGTAATCTTTGCACTTTCGCGGTGCGCTAGAATATGTTCAACTAAATTAGTTCTTTTCACAGGAGGAGTCAAATCAAATGCACGCTTTTTCACGTTCGCGCATCGTAATCGCCTTCATGGCGTTGATGTTGTTCGGCGTTCTCGCCGTCCATGCGCAAGATGCCGCCCCCGATGAATGCGCCGTCGCCCCTGACGCAACGCCCGAAATGGCAGCCCCCGCCGCTGACAACAGCGACACCACGTTCGCAATCATTCTGCCGAATCCGCGCGGCGACCGCTCGTTCATCGACTCGGCAGCAGCGGGCGCAGAACGCGCGATTGCTGAACTCGGCGTCACCGGGACGATCATCGAGACGGCGGGCGTCCAAGAACATGATGCCGCGATCCGTCGTGCGATCCAAGACGATCCGAGCTTGGTGATCACCATCGCCGTTGATGGCAGCACCGTCGAAGAATTGGTTGACGAGTTCCCCGATCAACTGTTCGCCGCGCAAGAGACGTTCTTCGCCGCTGAACCCGATTACGACAATCTCGCCCTGTTCAACATCTTCACGCACGAAAACAGCTACCTCGCGGGCATCGCGGCAGGAATGCTGACGCGCACCAAGATTGTTGGCGCGGTTGGCGGCGGCGATTTTCCGGGTATCAACCTGTTCATCATCGGCTTTGAAGAAGGCGTGCTGTCCGTCTGCCCCGATTGCCAACTCGTGCGCAGCTACGTCGGCAGCTTCTCCGATCCGGTGACGGCGAAAGAACAAGCGTTAGGACTATATGCCGAAGGCGCAGATATCCTGTTCCAAGTCGCCGGACGCAGCGGCGAAGGTGTCCTCGAAGCCGCCAACGAAACGGGCAACTTTGCGATTGGCGTGGACAGCAATCAAGACGATCTGTATCCCGGCACGGTGATCGTGTCCGCGATGAAGCGCGTCGATAACGCCGTTTACACTTTCGTGGAACGCATCGTCGATGGCACCTATACGCCGGGCGTGACCAACGTCGGCTTGGCAGAGGGCTTCGCCGGGCTGAGTTGGGATGTGGGCGTATGTTCGCGCACGTTCGACACCACCGGACCCGAAGACATGGTTGCCAAGCTGCCCGAAGTGCGCGCAGCGATTGCGGCGGCACGCGAACAAATCTTGTCCGGCGAATTGGTCGTGACCAACGCCCTGTTGCAATAGTCGTCAGCGATAGTTCACCTCACCCCAAGCCGAACAGCGTTCGTTCCCCCGCTCTATATTGAAGCGGGGTGACAAACAAAGTTCAGCTTGGGGTCAGATTAAAGATTCGAGAGATCGTATGCCCCCTGCCCTCGAAATGCGTCACATCCGTAAGTTCTTTCCGTCGTCTGGTGTGCTGGCAAACGACGATGTGAGCATTGAAGTCCAGCCGGGCGAGGTTCACGCCATCGTCGGGGAAAATGGCGCGGGCAAAACCACGTTGATGAGCATCCTCTATGGCTTGCAGACGCCCGACGAGGGCGAAATCGTCGTCAATGGCGCTCCCGCCCAGATCGCGCATCCCAACGACGCAATCCGGCTCGGCATCGGCATGGTGCATCAGCATTTCAAGCTCGTGCCGTCGTTCACCATTGCCGAGAACATCATGCTTGGCATCGAGCCGAACCGCGCGGGCTTCATTGACAACCAGCGTGAAGCGGACGCCGTGCGCCAACTGGCGGACGACTTCGGGCTGCCCGTCGATCCAGCCCTGCGCGTGCGCGATATCCCGGTCGGGATGCAGCAGCGCGTCGAAATCCTGAAAATATTGCAGCGCCGCGCGCAAATCTTGATCTTGGACGAGCCGACCGCGGTCTTGACGCCGCAAGAAGTGAGCGAACTGCTCGCCGTCACGCGCAAATTGGCACAGACCGGACACACCATCCTGCTGATCACGCACAAGCTGATCGAAGTCAAGTCCATCGCGGATCGCGTCACGATCATGCGGCGCGGGCGCAACGTCGGCACGTTCAACGCCGCCGACTTGAGCGTGCGCGAGATGGCGAATTTGATGGTCGGACGTACCGTGACGCTGCGAATCGAAAAGACGCCTGCCGTACCCGGCGAGGTCATCTTAAAAGTGGATGATTTACTGGTAGCGGGCGCGGGCGGCATCCCCGCCGTGTTTGGCGCGCATTTCGATCTGCGCGCGGGCGAAATCTTGGGCATTGCGGGCGTGAGCGGCAACGGGCAGACCGAATTGATCGAAGCCCTCGTAGGGATGCGCGCTATCGACAGCGGCAAGGTCATGTTCTTGGGACACGATGTCACCCATGACACAGTGCGTCAGCGGCGCGAAACGGGCTTGGCGCACATTCCCGAAGATCGCATGACGATGGGGTTGAACTTGCGGACAAACTTGGATGAAAACGTCGTGGTGACCAGCTATCAAGATGAGCCGTTCTCGCGGCGGGGCATCTTTGATTTTTCGTCGGTGCGCACACTGGCACAGAAAATCATCGATGCGTTCCAAGTGCGCTCCGCGCGCGTGGGCGAACCGATCAAGACGCTCTCTGGCGGCAACTTGCAAAAAGTCGTCTTGGGGCGCGAATTGAAGGGCGATCCCAAGCTGATCATCGCCAATCAGCCGACGCGCGGATTGGACGTGGGCAGCATCGAATTTGTACATCAAACGTTGGTGGCGGAACGCGACAAGGGCGCGGCGGTGCTGTTGGTCTCGGTCGAACTCGATGAAATCTTGGCGCTCAGTGACCGGATCGCGGTCATGTTCGAGGGGCGTATCTTCGCTATCTTGGACGCGAAAGACGCTACCGAAGAAAAACTCGGCTTATTGATGGTGGGCAGCGCGCTCGACGCGCCCGATCACGCGGCGGAAAAGACGCACCCATGAAATTTTTACGACAATTGCTCGACGGAATTAGTATTCCGATCCTCGCTATCCTACTCGGTTTGGCGGTCAGCAGCATCTTCGTCGTGATCGCGGGAGCCAGCCCGATTGAGGCATATCAACGCTTGTTCTGCGAGGGTTTCGGCGCGCAAGGCTGTGCAACCTTTGGGGATTTGCTGTTCACACAGATCGAGACCGAAACAGGCGCGCAAACTGTCTTTAGCCCAACGTATGGCGCGGGCGGACACAGCCTCGCGCTGATGCTGGAACAGGCGACGCCGCTCATTTTGACGGCACTATCGGCGGCGGTTGCGTTCCAAGCCGGCATGTTCAGCATTGGCATGGATGGGCAGTTCGTACTCGGCGCGATCACGGCGACGTTCTTGGGCTATGCACTTCCCGATCAAGTCTACGCGCTGGCGGGCGTCGTCGATTACGACTCGGCGCCCGCGTCGCTGTTGACAGCGATGCACTTGATCATTCCGACGGTGTGCATCGGCGCGGCGATGCTCGTGGGAGCGATCTACTCGTGGATTCCCGGCTACTTGAAAGTCAAACTGAACGTCAACGAATTGATCAGCACGATTATTTTCAACGCGATTGCCATCCAGATTGTCGGCTATCTGGTCAACTTCCCCCTACGCTCGGACATGAACAACATCGCGCGCACGCGCCGCATCGACGACAGCGCATGGCTCATCCCGTTCAATCGCGGCATCTTCCAAGATATCGAGTGGTTCTCCGGCGCGCGGCTCGGCATCGGGCTGATTTTGGCATTGATCGCGGCGGCGCTCGTGTGGTTCTACCTGTGGCGCACGACGGCGGGCTACGAACAGCGCATGACGCGCGGATCGGGTTTGTTCGCGCGCTTCGGCGGCATTCCGAGCGGACGCGCCGCCCTCCGCGCGATGTTGATCAGCGGCGCGTTGAGCGGACTCGCGGGCGCGATTGCGATTTTGGGCGTGGAACGGCGCGTCGTGGACGGTTTCGCATTGAGCGGGACGGGTTTTGACGGGGTGTTGGTGGCAATTTTGGCGAAAGAGTCGGTCGTTGGTATTCTGATCATCGCGCCCTTCTTCGCCGGGCTGAATCTGGGCGCGATCAACCTGCAATTCGGCAATTTGCCGCGCCAACTGGGCGGGATCATTATCTCGTTCATCATCCTGTTCCGCGCGATGGAGGATTTCTTGCGGTTGCAATTCACAAACTTATGGAGCAAACGCCGCTTGATTCTGCGTGCGCGTGCTGAACAAGACGGAGCAGCGACATGATCGCGTTGTTGAATCGCTATCAAGGCGCGCTGCGCGTCGTGGCGTTGGTTGTCGGTGTGGCGCTGATCATTGGCGTGCTGAGCCTACCGATGAACCTACTCCAAAGCAGCATCCGCCTTGCGACACCGTATGTGTTGGGGGCGATGGCGGCGCTGGTCGCCAGCCGCGCGGGCGTGCTGAACCTCGCTATCGAGGGCAAGATGTTGTTGGGCGCGTTCATCGCCGTCGCCATGCTGTACAAGACTGGACTCGATCCCCTGATCGGCGTGCTGGCAGCCAGCATCGCGGGCGGGGCGTTGGGCGTAGTCTTTGCGCTGTTGTATCTGCGCATTCGGATCAATCTGGTCATTCTGGCGTTGGCGGTCAACTTGTTCATCGCCAACGCGACGGTATTTTTCCTACGCGCGAGTTTCGGCGCGTTCGGCACGCTGGCTGATCCCAGCATTCGCGGGCTGCCGCAGATCGACATTCCCATTCTGCGCGATATCCCCTATCTCGGCGCGCTGTTGAACGGCTATAACGCCGTCGTCTACATCAGTTGGATCATGGTCGTGATCGTCTGGGTCGTGCTGTTTCGGACGCAGTTCGGGCGGCATCTGCGCGCGGTGGGCGAAAACCGCGATGCTGCCGAGAGCGTCGGCATCAACGTGACGCGCGTGCAGGTGGTCGCGCTAACGTTCAGCGGGATGTTGGCAGGTTTAGCAGGGGCATTCTTGTCGCTCGGGGTGTTGAGCCAGTTTGTCGAGAACATGACCGATGGGCGCGGCTGGATCGCCATTACTGTATCGCTGTTCGCGTTTGAAGCGCCG
The DNA here is from genome assembly GCA_034437055.1 of Anaerolineae bacterium. GTDB lineage: Bacteria > Chloroflexota > Anaerolineae > Aggregatilineales > Phototrophicaceae > Flexifilum. The sequence goes on along the minus strand of DAOTUQ010000088.1, from coordinate 33,768 downwards.
ATTCCGGCGTTCTTCACGGCGCTGTTCTTCGGGCTGTCGGAGGCAATGTCGTTCTATCTGCAAAGCCGTCCAGAATTGAACCTGCCGCCCGATTTGCTCTTGGCATTTCCGCAAATCGCCACGATCATCGCGCTCGTGTTCGTCGCGCTGCGCATTCGCGCGGGCGAACTACTCAGACGACAGACATTTGCGATCCGCTTCACCCAAGAGATGCAGAAATTGACGCGCGGACAAATCGCCGGAGACTGACTGAACGAAGTGCTGAGTAATGAGTACTGAGAAGACCGGCGATAGACAGCGCGTGAATTGGAGCGCATCTTCTCTGCGTTAAAATCTTTTTCAAATAGCGATGAGAATCAATCCGATGACGACTGACATTTACAACGGCGATCCATGGACGCGCGTCCGCACGCTGCACGATTTTCCCGCCGATGAAGTGATATCGGCGCTGCAAAAAGAAGTTCGACGCGGCAACACCGAAAACGCCGCCCTGCTCGCCTACGAGATGCTGACGACCAGCCCGGAACTCGAAGCGTATTTGTGGGGGCGGTTGCAAGTGATTTCCGTCGAAGATATCGGCTTCGGGGACGTGAGCGCGCCCGTGCTGATCGAGACGCTGTTTCAGATGCACGCGCGCCTCCCCCGTCCGCGCGGCGACCGCTATCTGTACGCGATCCACGCCGTCCGCTATCTATGCGCGTGCCAGAAAGAGCGCGGCAGCGACGATCTGCTGAACTGGATGGCGCGCAGCGGCGCACAACCCACGCTCCCCGACTATGCCATCGACATGCACACGGCGCGCGGGGCGGCGCTGGGGCGCGATTACGCGCATTTCCTCGCGGAGGCATCGAAAGTGCAGCCCGAAGTCGCTGACCGCGATACGACCTATTTGGATCGACTGAAGGCGCTGTTTAGCGCAGCGACAACCGACGCGCCGTCAGGCTGAAGATCAGCGCGGCTTCAACGAGGCTCTCGGCGTCGGCGTATTCGTCGGCGGCGTGAGCGTTCGCGCCCGTCGGGCCCAAGCCACACGCCGTCGGGATGCCGCGTTCGATCAGCAAGTAACCCTCGTTGGCGGGACCCGCCACAGTTTTGGCGACTGTCCCGCCGCGTACCAACGGTATCACGTCAGCAAGCACGCTGAAAATCGGCGCATTTTCATCCGAACAGACCGCCGGAATGTGATTGATGCGTTCATAAGCGAAGGTCAGCGGCGGATGCGCGCGTTCGATCTCGGCAATCGCGCCGTCAAACATCGCTTCGAGCGTCGGCGTGTCGTTTTCCGGCGTCGTGCGCACGTCGATCCACGCTTCGCAGCGATCCGGCACGATATTGACGCTGACACCGCCGCTGATCAGCGTTCCCGGCGTGATCACCGTCCGATAATCTCCGAAATACGGCGCGGACGAGCGCGGAAAGCGCAGCGCGTCCAACGCCGTGAGCAAGCGCGCCATCCCCATGACCGCGTTCGCGCCGGATGTGCGTTCTTGCCATGCCGCCGCGCCCGTGTGGACGGACTCACCCGTACAGGTCACGCGATAGCGCAGCACGCCGCGATGCCCAAGAATGATCTCGCTGCCCGAATACGCATAGATCGCGCCTGCGCCGCTCAACAAGTCGCGCGCGAACAGATACTTAATGCCCAATGTCCCCGTCGCGCCCGTTTCCTCATCCGGCACACCGATGAACTGCGCGCGTCCGTGCGGGAGCGCGTCGGGATGCTGTTTCAGCGCCGCCAGCGCATAGAGCGCCGCTGCCATGCCGCCCTTCGTATCAATCGCGCCGCGCCCGTAGATGCGCCCATCCACCAGCGCACCAGAGAACGGCGGCTGCGTCCAGCGCGCCACGTCACCGGGTGGCACGGTGTCCAAATGTCCGAGCAGCAGCAGCCCGGTTTCGCCCTCGTCGGCAGTGCTGACAATCACGTTCGGACGATGCGGCTGTTCCCCTACGATTTGGATGGGCAGCCCCAAGCGCCGCGCTTCGTCAGCGATGAGGTTAGCGACATGGATTTCGTCGTCTACGCCGTTGACCGACGGCGTTTGGATCAGCCGTTGGCAGAAGGCGATTAAATCGGCGCGCATGGCAGTGAGCGCGTCCGCGAGGCGCGCCTCGATGGGGTCGTCAAATCGGATATCAAGCATCAAAACGCCACCTGTAGGCGCTGCAAGCCGCGAATCACGAAACTGTCGCGGAATTCCGGTTGATCGTCCAAACGGAGCGCCGGAAAGCGTTCGATCAGCCGCCGCAGCGCGATTTGCAATTCCAAGCGCGCCAGCGGCGCGCCCAAACAATAATGAATGCCCAAGCTGAACGACAGATGGGCATTCTCCATCCGCGCAATGTCGAGTTGATCGGCGTTCGGGAACTGCGCAGAATCGCGGTTCGCTGACCCAAACAAGAGCGCGATTTCTTGCCCCTGTTTGAACGCGAAGCCGCCATACTCCATGTCCGCCAAGACCCAACGGCGGAACAATTGCAGCGGCGTATCGTAGCGCATCAGTTCTTCGACGGCACTCTTGACGAGTTCCGGCTGCGTTTGCAGCACGCGGAGTTGATCGGGATGCTGAAACAACGCCCACATGCCATTGCCCATGACATTGACCGTCGCCTCATGACCCGCATTCAACAGCAGGACGCACGTCGAGATCAATTCGTCCTCCGTCAGCATCTCGCCCGCTTCTTCGACCGTTGCCAGCGCGCTGATCAGATCGTCGTGCGGATCGTGCCGCCGCGCCCGCGCTAAATCGCGCAGATAATCAGCAAATTCGGCGGCGGCGCGGATTGCGCGGTCTGCTTGTTCGGGCGTGTGATTCAGTTCGTACATGGCGACGATATCGCGCGACCATGGGCGCAACCGGTGGCGATCCGCTTCTGGAACGCCGAGCAGTTCCGCGATCACGTTGACGGGCAGCGGCACAGCGAAATCTTCCAACAAGTCCATTCCCCCGTGCAGATGAACAGCGTCCAACAGCGCATCGGTCAGCGCCAAAATCTGTCCGCGCAAGTTCTCGACGCGGCGCGGCGTGAACGCCTTATGGACAAGCGCACGCAAGCGCGTATGATCGGGCGGCTCTTTGTCGAACAGCGAGTTTTCGCTCAGTTGGTCGAATGGCGCATGGGCGGGATTTTTCGGCGGCAAGCCCTGTTCTTCGCGGCTGATTACATGATCGATGCTGCGTCCCAAGCGCCGATCCCGTAAGAGCGCGGCGACATCGGCATAGCGGCTGACAACCCACATGTGTAGCGCATCGTCGTAGAAGATCGGCGTATGGCGGCGCAAATCGTCGTAGATCGGGTACGGATCGCGCTTGAACGCGGGTGACGCGGGATCGAATGACATAGGGCGTACTCTCGTAGATGATATGATGCGCGATTGTAGCGAAGATAAACGCCTGACAGCAACGTTGTTGGTGGCGTAATCTGCCCTGTCGCTCAATGAATACGGTGCGTGACTCTGCACATTGACGGGCGCAGATTGATTGATCATACTGGACAAAGCAGCAGCTTTCGTGTTTCAGCACCGAGTCGCCCCACGCACCTTCAGCGCGGCGATAACCACTAAATTTTGTCATTCAAAGGAACGTGAGTCATGCACGTCATTCAGTTGCAGCGCATCACGATCAACCACGCTGGGCGTGACATCTTCAGCGATTTGACGTGGGCGGTCGATAACCGCGCCAAAGTCGGCTTCGTAGGACCCAACGGCGCGGGCAAATCGAGCCTGTTAAAGGCGATTGCGGGGGAGATCACGCCCAGCAAAGGGCAAATCACGACCATGGGCGGCGTCTCGGTTGGGTATCTGCCTCAAGATGTGCGTTTGCCCGCCGGCACGTTGTATGAGGCGGCGTGCCAGCCGTCGCCCGATCTGCTGGCTGTGACCGCCGCGCTTGAAGCGGTCGAGGCGCACATGGGCGATCCCGCCGTCTACAATGATGGTGATGCGCTCAACGATGCCATCGAACGACAAGCGAGCATTCTAGCCGTCTATGAACGACTCGATCCGGCGCGCCAAGCCAGCCTCGTGCGCGAACTACTGGCAAAACTCGGCTTCACTCGTGATGATTTCGACCTGCCCACGAGCGCCCTCAGCGGCGGACAAACCAAACTGGCAGCCTTGGCGCGGTTGGCGGCATGGTCGCCGGATGTGCTGCTGCTCGATGAGCCGGACAACCATCTCGATTTGGCGTCGAAGTCGGCGCTCGAAACCTTCTTGCGCGTCTATCGCGGCGGCGTGATCCTCGTCTCGCACGACCGTTATCTGCTCGATGCGGTCGTCACCGAGATCGCGGAATTGGACACCGGCACGCTGTCGAACTACATCGGGAATTATTCGGCATACACGGTCGAACGCGAACTGCGCCGGATTCGCCAGCAGCAAATGCACGTCGCGCAGCAAAAAGTTATCCAGCGCATCGAAGCGGCGATCAAAGAATGGTCGGAGAAGGCGAAGAACGATGCGAACGAACGCCACGCGCGCCAAGCCGCCAGTCGACGCAAGATGCTAGCGCGCATGGAGGAACGCGGCGACATGATCGACGCCGTGCAAGAGCGACAGGTGATGGAACTAGAAATCGCGGGCGGGCGGGGCAGTACAAAGGCGGTGGAACTGGTCGATGTTGAGATGGGCTTCGACGGCGATCTGCTGTTCGGGGGGCTGAATTTGCTCGTGCGGCATGGCGAACGAGTCGGCTTAATCGGCAGGAATGGCGCGGGCAAGTCAGTATTGTTCAAGCTGATTTTGGGCGAGATGCAGCCGTTGAATGGCGGGGTCAAGGTGGGGAACAGCACGCGCGTCGGCTATTATGCCCAACAGCACGAAACGTTGAACGCCTATGGCGACCGCACGCCTATCGATCTAATCCGCCGTATTCAGCCCCTCAGCGAGAGCAGCGCCGTTCACAAACTGCTGAAATTCGCCTTCACTTACGACCAAACGCGCCAACCCATCCGCACGTTCAGCGGCGGGGAGCGCAGCCGCTTGCAGCTTTTGATCTTGGTGCTGCAACAGCCCAACTTGCTCTTGTTGGACGAGCCGACCAACAATCTCGATATCGCGTCGTCTGACATCTTGGAATCGGCGCTGGAAGATTTCGAGGGCGCGATCCTAACGATTTCGCACGACCGTTATTTTCTGGATCGCATCGTGGATCGCGTCGTCGAATTGGAAGACGGCGCGCTGTCGGAATATGTCGGCGGTTATGGCGATTATGTCCGTCAGAAAGCCGCCCGTCTCGAATCGGCGCGCGAATCGGCACGATTAGAAGCCGAACGCCGCGCGAAAGCGAAAGCGCGTCAGCGAAAGTGACCACTCTACCTACAAAATCCAAACCACGATTATCATGAACTCTATAGGGACGTGCCGCTGGCAAGCCCGTGACACCAATCTCCCGCTCTGGATATGCGCTTCAGACAAAGGCGGACTGATGGGCGATGCGGTCGCTGATCAGCACGTCAATCGCGGCGGACGAATAGCCCGCGTCGCTCAATACTGCACATGTATGTTCACCCAGCAGCGGCGCGCGTACATACGACGGCACGTCTGTATCTCGAAAATGGATCGGCGCGCCCGGCACAACGATTTCGGTATCCCCCACGAGCCGAAGTTTGGCGAGCATCCCGCGCGCCTCTAAGTGTGAGTCGTGCGCCAGCTCGTCCATCGCACGAATCGCGCCGCATGGGACACCAACGGCGTGCAATCGTTCCAATAGAACATCCGTCGACTGCGTGCTACACCAACCCGCGATGATGGGCTGCAAAGCGTCGTAATGGACGACCCGATCCGCATTGGTCGAGAAACGCGCATCCTCCACGAGATCGGCGCGAATTTGTCCAGCGAATAGACGCCATAAACGATCATTGCCGACACCGATGGCGATCCAATTGTCTGCCGTTTGAAAGCAGTCGAATGGCGCGATCACCGGATCACGGTTGCCGTGCCGCGCCAAAACATCACCCGTGACGCTGTAATGTGCCAGCGCGTTTTCTAAACACGCGAACACGGAATCGACCATCGCCACATCAACATAACGCCCGATGCCCGTGCGTTCTCGCGCGACCAGCGCGCCCAACAGACCGACCGCCGCCGTCAAGCCGGTGATCGCGTCGGCAATCGCCGCGCCTGACTTGATCGGCAGATTGGGCAACCCCGTCAAACTCATCAACCCGCTGACCGCTTGCGCCACCACGTCGTAGCATTTCAGCGGGGCATTCGCGCCCGTTTGCCCGTAACCGCTGATGCTGACGTAGATTGCGCGTGGCGATTGCGTGGCGATACAGTCGTAGTCCAATCCATAGCGTGCCATCTGTGCGGGACGGAAATTTTCGATCACGACATCGATGTTCGCGGCGATACGACGCAGGACGCCTTGCCCTTCAGACGTGCGATAATCAACCGCAATCGACTGCTTGCCACGATTGAGCGTCTCGAAGTAACCACTGGTATTCTCGACGGCGGGTCCAAACGAGCGGCTGTCGTCGCCATAATCTGGATGCTCGACCTTGATCACCCGCGCGCCCATGTCTGCCAATAACAGAGTCGCGTAGGGCCCGCTGTAGACGCGCGTGAAATCCAAGATCGTGATCCCTGCCAATGGGCGCGCTGCCATTACAGCACATCCCCGCCCATACAGTCCCAACGCGCGAAATCCATCAGTTCAAGCGGAAACGCATCAGTCAGCGGCTTGACCGTCAGATAAAACGGGGTGCGCGAACGCGGCAGTGCGATACACGGCTCGATTCGCGCGAGGGCGGCGCGCATAGGCGCGTCTGGCGACGTGAGTAGATGCGCGAAGGAAACGCCCGCACGCCGAATCGTCGCCGCCCAACGACGCAGCAGTTCCGGCAGATCGACGCTGTGCGCCCCTAACAGCGCCATCGCGCGGATGCCAAAGCGCGCGACCGGACGATAGACGACCACGCCGCAAACCTGTTCGCCCTCGCGCCAGATGCCAAAACGATAGCGCCGAAACGGGTGACAACGATAGCGATGATAAAGCGACAACGGCGTTTGCTCGAAATGAATGCCGCCCGGCGCAGAAAATCCATCCGCGCACAGTGAAACATCCAATGTATCGCTCAGTTCCAACAGCGGCGCGCGGCGCACATCGGACAGCCACGCCCCTGACGATACCATCCGCCCGACCACCTGATACCCATATGTCCGACTGCGCCGATCAGCCCGCACGCCTGCCGCGTTGGAGAAGCCGACGCCCGCCACGCCGCCGCGCGCCTTAACCATTTCATAGACTGGATGCGCGACGTGCTTGATCAACCCGCGTCCGCGAAAATCGGGATGCACCGCCATGTTAACGCTCATCCCGACCTAGATCGTCGCGCCGAGCGACGGCACATAGAGCGCGCGTATCAAGCACGAATACTGGGCGACGAGGCGACCTTCGATCCACGCGCCCCACGCAATCACAGCGCCGCCCTCATGCAACCAGTACAACAGCCGACGCATGTCTGCTTCGTCGCGTTCAAACGCGGCTGCCAACAGCGCCGCCCATTCATCTTGATGATCGAGGTGGAGTTCAGCGAGGCGCATCTTGATTGTCCTAAGCGTGTTCCGGTTGACTCTACGTTACCCTATCCACTGGACAACCTGCCGCCTTTGTACCCGATGATTAGACGACGGAAAGGCAACGCTTACAACCATCACACACGTTTGGAGGTGCGATCAATAAAGTTTTTTCACATCCAACACGTTGATCAGCGGCTCGCCCGCCAGATAGCGGCGCAGATTTTCGAGCAAGATGTCAACGATCTTCCGGTTCTCGCTGGCGGCGGTGCTGGCGGAATGCGGACTGATGATCACGTTGGGCAGTGTCCACAGGGGATCGCCCGCTGGCAGCGGCTCGACAGCGAACACATCGAGCGCCGCGCCGCGCAAGTGTCCTGATTCCAGCGCCGCCGTCAGCGCCGCCTGATCCACAACTTGCCCGCGCGCGATGTTGATCAACACCGCGCCGCGCGGCAGCAGTGCCAATTCCGCCGCGCCGATCAGCCCTTCGGTCTCCGGCGTGTGCGGCGTCGCCAACACGAGATAATCGGCGGTCTCCAACAGCGGACGCAGATCGTCGGGCGCATAGAGTGCGTCAATTCCGGCGACGGTCTGCGCCGGATCGCGGCGCGTGCCGATCACGCGCATATCGAACGCTTTACCAAAGCGCGCCGCCTCGCGCCCAACTTTACCCAAGCCGATCACGGACAGCGTTTTTCCCGTCAGTTCGGCGGTCGTGTAGCGTTCCCAATGCTGCGCGGCTTTCTCCCGATGCAGATACAGATAATCCTTCGCAAAATACAGCATCGCAAAGGCGACAAACTCCGCTAACGGGCGCGCATGGACACCGCTGGCAGTGGTGAACTGCCAATTTGTGCGTTCAGCGTAGCGCATCCGCTCGACAAACTTGCCGATCCCCGCGCTCGTCGCCTGAATCCATTTCAATTTGGGCGCAAAATCGGGCAAATCTTCGCGGTGTGTCGGATCGAAATCGAACAAAATCTCGGCGTCTGCCAACAGCGCGCGCCATTCCGCTTCTTGTTCAGGCGTGCGTTTTGGCAGCGAGGAATGATCCGCGATGTAGCGCGGCTGTCCGAGCAAGTCGGGACGGTTGATCACGCGGATTTGTGGGAACGCCGCTTCGATTTGAGCGACAAATTCCGGTTCGAGATAGGATGCGATCAGTAGGTTGGTCACGGTGTCTCACGATACAAAAATGCCAATAAAAGTTCGACGGTCGCTTCGAGATCGTCCACATGCACCGTCTCGAAAGGGCTGTGTGTATAGCGCGTGGGAACAACCAACGCGGACGAAGCGACGCCCTCGCGGATCAGCGCGCCCGCGTCCGTACCATAGATGCTATACGCGACGTGTTGCAGCGGGAGATTGGCGTCGCGCGCGGCGTCAATGATGCCATTGTTGAGCGCGAACGAATACGAATACAAATCTTTATGGATCAGGATCGCGCCCGCGCCCAACCGCGACGACACATCGCGCGGATCGACACCCGGCACGTCGCCGGACAAGCCCGTATCCAGCGCAATCGCGTAAGTCGCACCAATCGTCCGATTGACCGACATCGCGCCGATCAAGCCAGCTTCTTCCTGAATAGTGGAGGTCAGATACAAATCGTATTGCAGCCGGCTTTTGTCCACGCGGCGCAAGACTTCATCCATCAGCGCCAGCGAGACGCGGTTATCCATCGCTTTCCCTGTGATCAACGCCCCGGTCTGCGTGATCGGCGGCGTCCACACGACTTTATCCCCAACTTCGATGCCCGCCGCGCGCACATCCGCCGCGCTGGACAAGAACGTATCGACCCAGATGTCGTTCCAGTCGAGGACGGTTTTCGCGCGTCCTTCTGCCGTCAGGATATGTCCCGTCTGCGTGGCGAACACGCCGTCCAACGTCGCCGCGCGCCCGATCACGCGCGCCCGCTGCCCCATCGGATTGAAGTACGAGCCGCGCAAGTCAGGCTTTTGCTTGTCATCGCGCTGCCCGGACGTGAGGAACAAGAATCCATCAGGCGCGATGGCTTTGACCGTGAAGCCGATTTCGTCGCCATGTCCGACGAGCATTAATTTCGCGCCACGACCGCCAACATGGGCGATCAAGTTGCCGACGGGCGTGATTTCGACGGACTCGACGTGAGCGCGCCAACTTTCCATCAAGGGGACGTGGATCAAATCCTCACGTCCGCCGGGCGCATGAAGCGCGCAGAACGATTTTAGGGTTTCACTGATCATTTAGGTTCTTCCGTCATTTGTGTCGCGCAGCGCGAGGAAACACACTTATTTTCAGATAGCGCATGGGCAGATGCTGTGCAAAAGCTCGTCCATCGCTTTTTCAGGCGCGTGTCAATCGGATGTCGATCTCGCGCTCAACATACATCCATTCTTCGGTACTGCGCAGGGTGCGTGTCAGCGTTTCAAACGCTTCCGCATCTTCCGGTGCGTATTCAAACCAAGTCAGAAAATCGAATGACTCGTCGATGCCATCGCAGTGATGAAGACGCCGTGCAATCGCGGGTAGATATTGCAGCCCTGTGCGAATATGATGCGAACGGGCTTCCATAATCGCGCGCCGCTCAGCTTGAGGCAGCGACCACCAAGCAGCCGATTTTTTGATCGGAATGAGTGCCGCACACGTTGCCTCAGGGCGACCAAGGGTCGGTTGAGCGGCTGCCAACAACGCTTGTTCTTCCTTGTTCACGTAACGCTCATAACTGGTGACGCCACGCAATACCCATGCAGCGTTCTGAGGCAAGGTGGGCAGATTTTTGTCGAGGATATCAACATACGCTGCGGATGCTAAAGGCATCCCAATCACTTCGTTCATTCGGATAATTTTCCAACGCCCTGCCTTGCCGCCTACAAAGCTGTAAGGTGGTTCCGCCATTGTATTGTATCCCCCAAATTTTCGAGATCAATCGCTTTGTATCATCCAGTTTTAGATGAGGAATACGCAATGGAGCTTACCCGCCGCAAACAGTTGATGCAGATCATCGGTCATGGCTCATTTAGAGCCTGAGTCGTGGATCGAGAATATCGCGCAGTCCGTCGCCCATCAAATTGATCGCCATCACCGTGACCATGATCGCCAAGCCGGGAAACGTCGTCACCCACCACGCATTCCGTAGGTACACGCGCCCCTCTGCCAGCATAATACCCCATTCGGGCGTCGGCGGCTGCGCGCCCAAGCCGAGAAAACTGAGCGCCGCGCCCGCGATGATCGCGCCTGCCACCCCGTTGGTGGCGACAATGATCAGCGGCGCGGTGATATTGGGCAAGATGTGCAACCGCATCATGCGCGCGGTCGGCGCACCAATCGCGCGCGCGGCGGTGATGTAATCGACCGATTTCAGCGCCAACGTCGTCCCACGCGCCATCCGCGCATAGGCGGGGATGGACGAAATACCCACCGCGATCATGACATTGGTCAAACTACGCCCCAAGATGGAGACGATCACCAATGCCAATAAGATTCCCGGAAACGCCAACATCACATCGATCAACCGCATGATCAGCGCGTCGATCCAACCGCCGAAGTAGCCCGCGACGATACCGAGCGTTACGCCAATCGTGGAGGCAATCGATACCGAGATGACGCCGACTAACAGCGACAGCCGCGCGCCGTAAGCAATGCGGGTGAATACATCACGTCCGAAATCGTCCGTGCCGAACAGATGCTCGGCGTCCGGCGGGCGCAAACGCAGGGCAGCCGTCATTTGTTCGGGGTTGTAGGACGTCAAGATTGGCGCGGACACCCCCAGCACGATCATGAACAGCAAGACGGATGCGCCAATCAGCACATTCGCGCTTCGGCTGAAGCGGCGCAGCAAGCGGCGCCGCGGACTCTCGCGCGATGAACGTTGGACGCGGGCGACATCAGTCATATTTGATGCGCGGATCGACATAGACGTACAGCACATCGGTGACAATATTGATCAGAACGTATGCCAGCGCCACAAAGAGCGTTGTTCCCTGCACCAGCGTATAATCTTTGTTCAGAATCCCCTCCACGTACATGCGCCCAATGCCCAAGCGCGCGAAAATCGTTTCGGTCAGCACCGCCCCGCTGAGGAGATTGCCGAACGTGAGCGCCAAAATCGTGATGATCGGGATCAGCGCGTTACGCAGTGTATGTTTGAGGACAACCGTCCGCTGAGGCAGCCCTTTGCTGCGCGCGGTCAGGATGTAATCTTGGCTGAGGACTTCCAACATGCTTGACCGTACCAGCCGCGCGAGCGAACCCGCCGAGAGCAAGCCCAACGCCAACGCGGGCATAATTAAGCGATCCAAGCTGCCCTGCCCAATCGGCGGCAGCAGGCGCAGATTGACCGATAGCAGCACGATCAACAGCAGCGACGACCAGTACACGGGCATCGAAATCCCGACCAGCGCCAACAGCATCGCCCCGGTATCGATGATCGTGTTGTGCCTGAGCGCCGCGAGAATGCCGACGCCGATCCCCAACACCGTCGAGATCAACAGCGCCGAGAGCGTCAATTCAAGCGTGTAGGGCAGCCGCGTCAAGATTTCGTCCAAGATCGGGCGGCGATTGTTGAGCGATACGCCAAAATCGCCTTGCAGCACCTTGAACATATAATCCAAGTATTGAATATGCAGCGGGCGATTCAGCCCCATCTGTTCGCGCACGATTTCCAGTTGTTCGGGCGAATTTTGCCGCTCGCCCAAGTAGATTTCCGCCGGATCGCCGGGAATCAGTTGCAGCATCAAAAAGACCAACAGGCTGACGAGCAGCACGGTTGGGATGGCTTGCAAAAGGCGGCGGATGATGTAGCGCAGCATGGTTGTGAGAGAAGGACTGCGGTAAAAGGACTGGGGACTGAGAAAAAGTGTCGTTCTTACTCAGTCCTCAGCACACAGTCCTTTTCTATCTTTTTAACCGACGTTCGCCGCGTAGAAGTTCGGCAGGTTGCCGCCGCCCAAATACACGACGCCCGTCACATTGGCGGCGCTGGCGTACAGCAGATATGGATCGTTCAGATAGACCATGATCGCATCATCCGCCGCAAGCTGTTGAATTTGTGCATACAGCGCCGCGCGTTCTTCCGCGACTGCCGTGCCGGATGCCGCGTTCAGCAGTTCGTCCATCGCATCACTGCGGTAGCGGTTGCGATTCGTGCCGCCGTCGGCGCGCGACGAGTCAAACAAGACGCGCAAGCCATCGGGATCCGTCCACGTATCCCACCACCCCTGCGTATTGTGCTGTCCGCTGCGCACGGCGTCAAAGTAGCCCGCTTGCGCCGCGCCGTTCAACACCAAATCGATGCCGACCGTCGCCAAATCCGCTTCCAAGTAGGTCGCAATCGCCACGTTCAACGGCGAGTCGGAACGATACCAGTGTTGGATTTGCAGCGGCACGCCAGCGCGTTCGCGCACGCCGTCGCCATCACCATCCACCCAACCGGCTTCATCGAGGATCATGCCAGCGCGTTCGCGGTCGAAGGGCAGATAGTCGCACGACGCCGGATCATAACCGAACATGACCTTCGTCAGGGGGCTGCATCCGGGCGTGCCAAAATTGTTGAACACCACCGCGATGAAGCCTTCTTTGTCAATCGACAAGGCGATTGCCTGACGAACAGCGAGTTCATCGGTCGGCGCTTGCTCTTGGTTCATCATCAGCGAGTAGCCATGACCGGGCTGCTCGATCTGCGTAACGACGAAATTCGCGTCCTCGTTCAAGCGCGCCACATCCAACTGCGGCACATTGTCGATGAACTGGACTTCGCCCGATTCCAGCGCGGCAAGGCGCGTGCCGGGTTCTTGGATGATGCGGAAGGTCAGCCGCTCGATGTTGGAAGCGCCCGACATCCCGAAGATTTCCTCCGAACCCCATGCGTAAGCCTCGTTACGCACGAGGACGACTTCGGATTCCGGCACGTAACTTTCGATCATGAACGGGCCCGTTCCAACGACCGTCGTCACGCCATAATCCGCGCCGAGGGTCTCAATCGCCGTCGGAGAAGCGGGCGAAAGATAGGGGGTCGAGAGCGAGTTCAAGAATGGCGCATACGAGCTGTTGAACCGAACCGTGACGGTATATTCATCCACAACAACCGATTCGGCGTAGGGGCCCAACAAACTGATGCCCAACTGCGACACAGTATCGGGGTCAGCGATGCGGTCGAACGTAAACTTGACGGCTTCAGCGTTGAACGGCGTCCCATCGTGGAACAGCACATCTTCGCGCAGCGTGAACGTGTATTCGGTCGCGTCGGCATTGATCGTCCATTCCGTCGCCAAACCAGGCTGGAACGTCCCCAACGGATTCTGGTAGACCAGCGGACTGAAAACATGCGACATGATTACGCCCACGCTCGAAAACGTGGTCACGTTCGGATCGAGCGTATCAACGTTGTTGCTGATGCCATATTGAAGCGACGCGCCTTGCGCAAAGACCCGCCCGATACCAAGCGATGAGACCAACAACATGGTCAAGATCGACATGACGATAAAGCGACGACGTGTTAACATAGCGTCTCCACAAAGATTGTATACCATCGACAGTTGTCTGTAGACAACATGCTAGACTATAACGAAAATTTAGAATCGTGCAATATCAATCGGGGAGCAAAATACACGACATGACCAATCTATTGGATCAAATTCAATGGCGAACATTCCCGCTGCCGGGTGATGCTGCACATAGTAATGTCCCCTTACAGATCGGACAAGTGGGCGACGGCAGCCCACTCGTGCTGATTACAGCGGGCGTTCACGGCGATGAAGGCTCGTGGGGTGCGTGGGCGATCCGTAAGCTGCTCGCCAGCACATCTGCCGACGATCTGATCGGCGCGATCCGCGTCGTGCCGAACGCGAATCCGTTGGCGATGGCGGCGGATGCGCGCAACGCACCGCTGGATGTACTCGATCTCAATCGGAGCTTTCCGGGCAGCGCCAACGGTTCGCATACTGAAGTATTGGCAGCGATTCTTGCGGCGGAGGCGGTCGCGGGCTGCGATGTTGCGATTGATTTACACGGTGGCGGCAGTTGGTGCGTGAATGCGTTCGCGTTCGAGATTGCGGGCGGCGAGGCGATCAGTCGCGCATTCGGCGCGCCGTTCATCGTGAGCGCGCCAGAACGAACGGTCACGCTGACGGGCTATGCGCGGACGTTGGGCGCGACGGTCGCCGCCGTCGAAATGGGCGGACGGAGCGGCGATGAAGAAATGTGGGCGGCGCGGATCGCGGACGGACTGCGGCGCGCGCTGATCGTTGCGGGCGTGCTAAAGGGCGCAATCGTCGATCCGCCGACGCATTCGATCCGTGTGAGCGAAACGCGCGTATTACGCCCGAAATCCGGCGGGCTGTTCGTGCCGACGCTACGCGCAGCAGATGTAGGCACTATCGTCCCCGAAGGGACGTTGTTGGGCGAGGTCTACGATCCGTCCACGCTGATGCTCAAAGAACGCTTGACCGCGCCCTGCGCACGGACGGCAATCCTGCTGCTGCGCCCGCATATCGCGCGGCTCGAAGGCGGTGCAATGACGTATGTTATCGCAGAACCCTTCACCGAAGGGGAAAGCGGAAAGGACTGAGGACTGAGTGAAAAACGAGCTGTTGTCTCAATGCTCTCCCCCAGTCGTATTTTTAGAAGGAGGGATCAGCGACTTGAGCAGCGGGCGGTATTTTCTCAGTCCTCAGTCCTTTACCCTCAGTCCTATTTTTATATAAGGAACACACACGATGACCGAACAACTAAGAGTAGGCGTGATCGGTGCGGGGCGTTGGGCAGCCAGCGCGCATCTGCCGGGCTTCGCGCGCACGCCACACGCCAAAGTCGTGGCGATCTGCGATCTGGACGAAGATTTGGGCAAGGCGCGCGCCGCACAGTTCGATATCCCCGATGTCTATACCGACGTGGAAAAGCTGCTGGCGCGCACCGATATTGACGTGATCGACGTATGCACGCGCGGCGGCTCGAAGGACGACGATAATCATGAGCGACTGGCATTCGCGGCAATCGAAGCCGGGAAACACTGCTTGTGCGAAAAACCGGTCGCGCACGATTATCGCACGACGTGGAAGGCGCATCATCTGGCACGGTCGAAAGGGTTGAAAACCAAAGTCGGGCTGACATTCCGCTATGCGCCCGCGATGGTCTATATGCGCGCGCTGATCGCCGACGGCTTCATTGGCACGCCATTCATCTTCAACGGCTACGAACAAAATTCGCAGTTTATCAGCCCCGATATTCCGGTCACGAAGATGGATTTGATTCCCGAACACGAAAACCCCGAAATCCGCGTCTCATCCATCGAGGGCTACGGCGCGCCGATCATCGATCTAAGCATGTGGTTCATGGACAGCACGATTACCAGCGTGGTCGGCGTGCTGAAAAATTTCGTCCCCCATCGCACGACCGTTGACGGGCGTAAAGTGCGCACCAACATTGACGACGGCGATATCTACATTGGAGAGTACGCTAACGGCGCGATCTGCTCGATCCAGTCGAGCTATGTCACCGTCGGCAACTATCCCGGTCTGGAAGCGCGCGCGTATGGCTCAAACGGCGCGCTGATCTGCCGCTTGGTCGAGGAATTTGGCGTGCCGCAAACGCTGCATCAAGCGAAGCCGGATGCGGTCGAGTTCGTCCCCGTCGAAATCCCCGACCAATATTTCCCGCCGGGTTACACACCAGGCGAACCGTGGCCCTCGCTGTTCTACGCAAACCTCGTCCACAACTTCATGGAGGAAATTGTGAACGGCGGTGACGAAAATCAGGGCAACTTCGCCCAAAGCGCGCGCGTGCAAGAGATTATCAACGCCGTCGAACAATCGTACCGTCAACGACGGTGGGTCGATCTGCCGTTGGACGCAGCGTACAGCGCCTGATCCAGCGTTACAATCGCGTATAGGGGTTTGGCAGAAACGGGTTTGGCGTGCCAAACCCCTATACCCACCTATTCGCACAGGGAGACTTGATGATGTTCAAACGACTCGCGCATGTTTGTATCGGCTCGACCAATCTGGCGGCAACCGAGCATTTCTACTGCACCATTTTGGGCATGAAAAAAGGCTTTGAGTTCTTGAAAGACGGCGCACTTTACGGCTTTTACATCGAGGCGGGCGAGACCACGTTCATCGAAGTGTTCACCCAACCGGACGGCGCGAATGATGACCGTCCAATCATCCGCCACCTATGCCTTGAAATCGAAGATATCGACCTCGTGATTCGCACCATCCGCGAACGCGGCGGCACCGTGACCGACAAAAAGATGGGCGCGGACAACTCATGGCAGTGCTGGATCACCGATCCAAGCGGCGTCTCGATTGAAATGATGCAGTACACGCCCGAAAGCACCCAGTTCACGGGCAAGCCGTGTTACGTCAACTGGTAGGGGCGTGCCACTGGCAACCTCGCATGATGAATTTGCGCGCTCTACAACGGGTTTGCCTAGCCGCAAACCCCTACACCCTAATATTTAATACGTACTGCGCGCCCTTGTGCCAAGAGTGCCAATTCTGACACCTGAAACCAGCGATCTTGGCGCATCGCGGTTTGCGTGCGTCCCAAAATATCCGCCATCAACTGCGCACCATACGGCAGCGGCACATCGGCGCAATCGATCTGCCGCACGCCGTCCGAATCGACAATGTACAGGTGATCGCCGCCTGATTTGCCCCCGATATCGATATTTTTGCGGACTTCGATACTCCCCGTTGTCCCCATGACGTACAAGCGCACATCGCCCCATGTCGGCAAGCCGCGCGGCGTCAGCCAATCGACGCGCATATAGCCCGTCGCGCCGCCCTCCCCACGCACATGCAAATCGCCCACGTCCTCGAAATGCGAAAACTGTGGATGTGCGACGTTACCGACGTGCGCGCTCACGATTTCGACGTTTTCGCTGTCGGTGAAGTGAATGAACTGGTCGATCTGATGCGACGCCAGATCGTTGAGAATGCCGCCGAAACGCCGCGCGTCGGATGCCCAATCGGGGCGCGGGATGCTCCCCAAAAAGCGATGGGGTCCCGTGCCAATGAGGTTCACAACGCGCCCGATCATCCCCGCGCGGACAAGTTCGGATGCGCGCACCGTCGCGCGGCTGTCGAAGCGTTCGCTGAAGTGGATCGCGTAAATTTGCCCCGTCTCCGCTTGGACGCGACGCACATCCGCGATTTGATCAAGCGTCGTAAAACCGGGCTTGGCGCACGAATAATCTTTGCCCGCGCGCAGCACACGAACGCCCAACGCGGCGCGCGCGTCGGGCGGGACGGCGCTGACGATCAGCGCAATCGTCGAATCGTCCAAAATTTCATCGACGGCACGTGCTAAGCGCACGTTCGGATATTTCGCACGAAATTCCGCCATCCGCGCCGGATCATCGTCCCAACACCACGCCAATTCCGCCCCCGCGCTGATGAGTGCGTCAGCTTGGTTATAGATATGCGGATGGCTCATGCCGATAGCGGCGAAACGGATGCTCATGCTGGCGGATGCTTGAGTTTTATCAGTGTTTCAGCTTCGGGCATCGACTTGTAGAAATCATCGAGCGGATAGCAACCGGAGATCAAGCCGTTGCGCGGCGCAGTCGTACAATCGCTGAACGTCCGACAGATACGCTTGCGCGCGATGGAACGTCCTGCGAGGATGTCGGCGGCAAAGTCAGGATACGACAGCATCATTCGTCCGAGTCCGATGCTGTCCGCCATGCCACTACCAACGACCGCCGCCGCAACATTGGGCAGCCACTCTTGAAGATACGAATAGCCCGATCCGACGATGAGCAAGTTGGGATGCGCCCGCTTGAGCGCCGCCGTCGCCGCGATTTGGCGTGCCACGCCGAGCAGCGGGTCTTCGGGCGGCTGATAGCCATCTGACGGCGGGAACAGCGCCGGACGCTGGATATGGGGATTGTAATAGGGACTGCCCGCCGTGATGCACACCAACCGAATATCCAGCGACTCGCACAGCGCAAGGAACTGCTGCGGCTCGGTCAAATCGATGCCTGTCCCCGTCGCATCACCGCCAAAGGCATAGCGATAACCCCCGCGCGCAGCTTCTGGGACGCCGACGCGATCCGCGCCCGGACGAAAGGGCAGCCAGTCGAACGCGCTCAGGCGCACACCGATCTGCAAGCCGGGCGCGCGCTGGCGGACAATGCGCACCAGTTCGCGCAAAAAGCGGGTGCGATTCTCGAAACTGCCGCCATATTTTCCCTGACGATCCACCGCGCTCAAAAATTCGTGTCCAAGATAGCCATGACAATGCTTGAGATCGACGAAATCGAAGCCCGCCGCTTGTGCCAATGCCGCCGCAGCGCCGAAATCATCAATCAGCGCGTCGATATCGTCGTCCAACAGCACGGGATAATCGTCAGGTAAGCCAAATTTCGCGTTCAGAATAGGATGTGCGTATAAAATTTGCGGTTCGAGACGCTTCTTGTCGGTGGGACGTGCGAATCGCCCGGAATGCGTTAACTGCAAGCCGATAACCAGATCGTCGGTCGCCCCAAAGCGCGCCGCGTGCGCATCCAGCAGCGTCCGGCGCAGCGCGGCGATCTCGCGGACGGTATCGGCGTTGATTAGAAGCTGCTGTGGGTTGGCGCGCCCATCGTGACGAATGGCGACCGCCTCTCCACCCCAAATGAGCTTCGCGCCGCTCGCGCCAAAATGCCGCCAGCGCCGCTCGACTAACGGCGTCGGGCGTCCGTCGGGCGTACCGTCCCACCCCTCCATCGGCAGGACGGCGAAACGATTGCCGATCTGCCGTCCGTGAACGCTCAACGGCTGTGCCAGCTTCACCTTAGGGTTTACAACTTCATCGAACGGAATTTCTGCGCCAATAGCGTCCAAATGCGCGCGAAAATCATCCGGTGTGCGCAACTGTGCGATGCGTTTGTGGCTCATGTTCCCATCCGTGCGGCGATATCGTTTAACATGCGTGACAAAATCGCCGTATCGCTCTCTGAGCGCGCGGGCGAACGCGGATGCGTGTGATCCGAAGCGAGCCAACCACGCAGCTTAAGAAACTGCGCTGCGCTGTGTTTGTACGCCGGCACAGGCGGGCGAAATGCGAACATGCCGAGGTATTGCAACACGTCGTTGAGTTCGTAGAACGCCGGATCGCCCGCCGCCCACAATGCATCGCGCTGCGCGAACGCATCCGGCGCAAACGTGCTGAGTCCGAGCAGATAATCACTGCCGTACATCACCATATCAATCGCCAAATCGTTGCCCGTGAATACTTTGAAATCCGGGCGCACACGATCTCGCAGTCGAAGGCGATCCCATTCCAGCGCGCGACTGAGCGACGAATGTTTCGCGCCGATACACGCGCGGATGTTCAACAAGCCTTCGTAGACAGCAAGATCGTAGATTTTGCCGAATGGGGCGAACATCGTCCCCAACTCGAACGCAATGAAGCGGTCACAGCCCGCCGCGATAGCCTCGTAGGCGCGAATGATACCGTCAGGCGGCTCATGCGTTAGCCCATAGGACTGAAAGATCACCGGTGTGCCGCCGTGCGCTTGGATGCGTTCGATCTCGGTCATATACGCGCGCAGATTGAAATAGGCACGGGGTATCGAGCCGACGAACTCGCCAGGCGCATAGATACCCATGTCAACTGGATCATCTTTCACAAACGCACCGGCTGCAAAGTTCCCGCCCACGATACTCGCCGTCCGCCGCAAAACTTCATGGCGCGTCGCATCATCGATTAGGTTCACATAGCCCGTGTCCATGTTGACAGCGGGAGTCAATCCGGCGTCTGCCGTGCGCGCGACATGGAACGCGAAGCCGCCCCAGTCGATGTCCCCACTTTCGGTGAACGGGAGCAGGATCGCAGAGATGCCCGTGATCTGCCGACGCGGACGGATGAGATCGAGCGGTGGGGGCAATTGATTCATCATTAGACTCGCTGAGTGCTAAAAATAGACTGTAACGCTAACTGACGCGCGGATCGACTTTTCTCAAAATAGTTGACAACATTAAAATTTCATGATATTTTTCTGGGAGCGTTCTCACAACATATTTTACTTGAGACGCGAATAAGTAACGCTTTTTCGGGGAAGTATTCATCGTGATTGGCTTTTTTCGGGTCGCTCTGCACGCTAGTTCTGAGAGCGATCCCATATGAATCTAGAAGATGTTGCCAAACAGGCGGGCGTCTCGCGGTCAACCGTATCGCGTGTCGTCAACAACGAGGGCTACGTGAGCGACGAAACCCGGGCGCGCGTCCTCGAAGTGATCGAACGCCTGAACTTTAGCCCCAATCACGCGGCACGCGCGCTGGTCAAGCAGCGTTCTGACGTGGTCGGTGTGGTCATGCCTGGCACAGCGAACGTCTTCTTCGGTGATAACTCATATTTCCCCATGCTGCTGCAAGGCATCGCCGAAGCCGCCGACCAGCGCGAATACAACATGATGCTGTGTCTCGGACACCCCAACGAAGACCGCGAGGCGTTCAGCCGCCGCATCATCCGCAACCGGATCGCCGACGGGCTGATCATCGCGTCGATCAGCGGTGATGATCCGTTGATTGACCGCCTTATCAAAGCGATCCCCTACTTTGTCATGGTCGAACGCCCGCTGTATCACGAAGACGCGATCAGCTATGTGACCGCCGACAACTTGCGCGGCGGACAGATCGCTACCGAACATCTAATCAACTTGGGCTACCGCCGGATCGCGCACATCACCGGACACTTGAACATCTCCGACGGTCAGGATCGCTTGGTCGGCTATCGACGCGCGCTAGAACGCGCAGGTATCCCGTTCAATCCCGATCTCGTGCATCTGGGACGCTTCAGCTACGACGCAGGCTATCACAGCATGAAAGCGTTACTGGAACACCATCCCGATGCCGTGTTCGTTTCCAGCGATACGGCGGCGCTCGGCGCGATGCGTGCCATCCAAGACGCCGGGCTGCGCATCCCCGATGATATCGGCGTGGTCGGCTTCGATGATCTCGATGTCGCCGTGCGCGCCACACCTGCGCTGACGACCATCCGGCAGCCTGTGCAGAAGAAAGGCGAAGCGGCTTTCGCCCTCCTGTTGGACTTGATCAACGGCGCGATCCAGTCGCCGCATCAAATCATCCTCCCAGTTCAGCTCGTTATCCGCCAATCGTGCGGTGCGAACCCATAAATTCATTAACGAAAGGAGATGGCACGTTTTAGAGACAAAAAAACGAACTCAGCGTTATCCAAACAGCCGTTTGATTGAAAGCAATAAAGGGGAAAAGCATGTCTAAGAAAACTGTCTTGTTGGTCGTCATCGCAGCGCTGTTGGTCGGGGCAATCATGCCCGTCGCCGCCCAAGCGCCGGTCACCGTTACGTGGTTCATCGGTTTAGGAACAGGTACACAGCCCGAACAGCAGGCTGTTGAACAGCAGGTCGTCGCGGACTTCAACGCTTCGCGCTCGGACATTCAGATTGAATTGATCATCGCCGCGTCGAACCAAGTCGCGCCAGACACCCTCAGCACCCTGATCGCCGGCGGCACGCCCCCAGACATCGTAGGTCCGGTCGGCTTCAGCGGTGCGAATCTGTTCGCTGGTCAGTGGCTTGACTTGCAACCGCTCGTGGATGCGACGGGCTATGACCTCACGCAGTATTCCCCCGCGCTGGTCAGCCTCTACCAAACAAGCGAAGGACTGGTCGGTATCCCCTTCGCCGTGTATCCGTCGCTGCTGTTCTATAATCTCGATCTATTCGATGAAGCAGAACTGAACTATCCGCCCAGCGAATTCGGCGCACCCTACGTCATGCCCGATGGCACCGAAGTGCCTTGGGACTGGGACACCGTTGCCAACATCGCCCAATTCCTGACCGTTGATAGCAACGGTAACGACGCGAGCAGCCCAGACTTCGACCCCGCAGCAGTCGAGCAGTTCGGTTTCAACCAGCAGTGGGGTACGCTCCGAACCGACATGTCGACCTTCGGCGGTGCGGACTTCTGGAATTCTGAAACCAACGAAGTGTCGATCCCGGATTACTGGCGCGCTCAACTTCAGTGGACGTGGGACGGCGTTTGGACAAAGCGCTTCTCCCCGACGGCGACCTATGACGCCAGCGCACTGTTCACGCCATCAGCGTTCGCCTCCAGCCGCGTGGCAATGGCGCGTGTTCCGCTGTGGTACACCTGCTGTACCGCCGATATGACCTCCGCGTGGGATTTGGCAGTCGTTCCGTCGTACAACGGCGAATACTTCTCGCCGACCGATGCAGACACCAACCGTATCCTCGCTTCGACGGATACGCCGGAAGAAGCATTTGAAGTGTTGACCTACCTGCAAGGTGAAGCTGCTAGTGCGCTCCTGGGAGCTTACGGCGCTTTCCCGGCAGATCCCGCCTTGCAAGAAGCCGCTGTCCAAGACAAGGTCGATGCTTTCCCATCGGTGACGCACTGGGATGTGATCGTACCGAGCCTCGATTATGCTGCCCAGCCGAACCACGAATCATGGAACCCGGGCTATGCACAGACTCAGCAGCGTTTCAACGACCTGCGCACCCTCATCTATGGTGACACAGGCGCAGATATCGACCTGAACGCCGAAATTGACCGTCTGGAAAGCGATTTGCAGACGCTCATCGATACTGCGGTGGCAAGCTCGTAAATTCGTAGCATCCGTATCGTATGCCGTGTCCCCTTCCTGACAGGAGGGGACACCATATGCTCGAAAAAGTGTTATTGTCAGCACCTTTATGGTTTTCGCAAGAGATTTTGTTCGCACGTCGAATTTAGAAAGGTGGTCACAAGTGGCAGCCACACCAGATACGCTCAATCTTCCCGCAAGTACTGCCCCACAAACCAAACAATCACGCACGGTCGCGCAGCAGCAGCGTGTGTGGGGATGGATCTTCCTTTCGCCCTGGATCATCGGTTTTCTGACTTTTACGCTGTTCCCAATGATCGCGTCGTTCATCTTCAGCTTCACAAATTTCCAAATCGGGGAGCCGATTCAGTTCGTCGGGTTCGAGAACTGGAGGAACTTGTTCGTTGACCCGAGCACCAGCCAATCGTTACTTATAACCTTCCGATTCGCGCTGGTTTCGCTGCCCATCGCCATTGGGCTACCGCTGCTGCTGGCAACGATCCTCAATTCAAAAATGGTCTACGGTAAACCGATCCTGCGCGTGCTGTTCTATACGCCCTACATGGTGCCTGCCATCTCCAGCATTTTCATCTGGCAGAGCTTCCTCAATGGGCAAACCGGCTGGCTGAACCGCCTGCTGCGCACCATCGGGATCGCCGACCCACCCAACTGGTTGTTTGATCCCAGCGTGATCACGTTCGGGCTGGTTATGCTGGGTGTGTGGGGCGTTGGCAACGCGATGCTGACCATGTTGGCAACCATGCAAGGCGTTCCCACGGAATTGTACGAAGCCGCCGACGTGGATGGTGCCAACAGCTTGGTCAAGTGGACACGGATCACCCTGCCGATGATTTCCCCAGTGATCTTGTACAACATCGTGTTAACCGTCATCGGCTTGATGCAGTATTTCCTGCCCGCCTATGTGCTGACGAATACGACACGCTCCAACCCAGAAACTAACTTTTTCAACCTCAATCTGTATCGGACGGCGTTCCAATTTGGGCAGATGGGGTTTGCTTCCGCCCAAGCGTGGTTCATCTTCATCATTGCGCTTATTCTCACGCTCGTGATCTTCGGCACATCGAACCGGTGGGTCTACTACTCAGGCGACAAATAAAGCATGGCTACGTTAACATCTGCAAGACCCAGCTCGTCCGACGCCGTGAACACAGCGCCATATTACAGCCGCCAACTGCGTCAGTTCATGCTGAAAGCACTCGTGACCCTCCTCACCTGTATGCTCCTGCTGGTGTACTTGCTGCCGCTGGGAAACATGATGCTCTCGTCGATTTCCACCCGCGAACAACTCTCGCAGTCCGCCAGCGACTCGGTCATTCCCTCCGAGCCTGTGACCTATAACTATCAGGGGACAGATTATCCCCTTTACAGTGTTCCAACACCGGACGGAGTCATTCACACGTGGGCATTGGTTGAAGACCGGCGCAACTCCAGCGACTTCATTGACCCAGCGAACCCCGAGGCGGGCTTGATCAGATGGGAAGGAAGCTGGCGCACACTTCAACCTGAGCGCACGTTTGCCCCGGCATGGGACAATTTCGGCATCGCTTGGGAAGGCATCAAATTCCCGCGCGTGTTCATGAACACGCTGATCATCTCCGTCATTGGCATGATCGGCACCCTGTTATCGTGCATCTGCGTGGCGTATGCCTTCGCCCGTTTCCCGCTTCCGGGCAAAAACATCCTCTTTGTCATTTTGATCGGCACAATCATTTTGCCCTCGCAGGTCACGCTGATCCCAACCTACGCCTTCTTTGCCACCATCGGTTGGACGAATACCATGCTCCCGCTGATCGTGCCGCACTTCTTTGCCAATGCCTATAACGTCTTCCTGCTGCGCCAATTCTTCCTGACGCTTCCGCGCGAATTGGACGAAGCTGCGATGATTGACGGCGCGGGACCGTTTAAGGTACTCACCAGCGTGATCATCCCGCAGTCGTGGCCCGCGATCATCGCTGTTGGCGTGTTCCACTTCGTATGGTCATGGAATGACTTCTTTGGTCCGTTGATCTATTTGATCGGCAAGCCCGATCTTCAGCCGATTTCGGTTGCGGTGCAGGTGTTCAACTTCTCGTATGGTCCGCATCCCGAATTGATTCAAGCAACATCGCTAATGGCGCTCGTTCTGCCGCTGATCATATTTTTCCTCGCGCAACGGTTTTTCATGCGTGGTGTGGTGATCACGGGCGTCGAGAAATAGCGTTCTATTTCATCGGCAGCGTCTCATCTTCACCTCGTATCCACCGCGCATAACGCGCCCCTTCCCAACAAAGAGAAGGGGTGCACTCTCAACAAATTGATGGGATGGATGGCGATGAAAAAACTCATTTTGTTGGTGTGCGCCTTATGGCTGATCGGATTGAGCGTCGCATTCGCCCAAGACGGCACGCTGACCGTCGATGTAAGCGACGCGCGCGGGACGATCAGCCCCTATGTTTACGGCGCAAACATGGGACTGTTCTCGCTTGTCCCCGTCGATTTGATGGACGAGGCACAGGCGCTCCATCTCAACCTTCTGCGTTTCGGCGGCAACTTCAGCGACGAGGAGGACGTTAGGAAATCGACGCTGGATTTGTTCCTGATCCAAGCACGGCAGATGGGAGCAGCGCCGCTTCTCACGGTCAGACTGTACGACGGCACGCCCGAAGACGCCGCCGAGATCGTGCGTTACATCAACATCGAAAAAGCGCATGGCGTCCGCTATTGGAGCATCGGCAACGAGCCAAACTTGTTCGCGTCGCGCTACAACTCGCCCTACTCCACCGACAGGTTGAACGAACAATGGCGCACGATTGCCGAAGCGATGCTGGCGGTCGATCCATCGATCACGCTGGTCGGACCCGATATCACGCAGTATGTCGTGCTGAACATCGATGGCGAGACCATCACTTACTTGCAAGGGGCGGATGGCGGCGCGCCGCTTGATGCGGCAGGACGCGATTGGCTGATCGAATTTCTGCGCGCCAACGGCGATCTGGTCGATGTGGTCTCGGTACATCGATATCCGTGGCCCGGATTGGGCGACAACGCGATATCGATTGCCACCATTGATGGCTTGCGCCAAAATACGGCGGAATGGGACGTGAGCATTCCGAATTTGCGCGAGGTTATCCGCCGTACTGCCGGACGTGACATTCCAATTGCCGTGACCGAGTTCAACTCCAACTCCAGTCCAAGCTGCGGCGCAGAGGGGAGTCTCGACTCGTTCTACAACGCGATCTGGGTGGGCGATGCGCTTGGGCGGTTCATCGATCTCCAAGTCGAATATGCCACCTACTGGGACATACAGGGCATTGGCGAACGCTGTGGGGGGTTGCTAAACCAACGCGACATGCGTCCGTCGTACTACGCTTATCTGATGTATACCCACTTTGGAACAGAACGGGTCGCATCAGAGTCCAGCGATCCAAACGTGCGCCTCTACGCCGCGCAGCGTGACAATCGAACGCTCACGCTGATGGTGATCAATCTCGGCGCGGACGAAACGACGCAAACGCTGAATATAAACGGCTTCGCATCATCCAGTGATGCCGAAATCTGGCGCTTCGATGCTGAACACAACGCGGAGCAAATCGAGTCGGCGGCAGTCAGCGACGGCACAGCGATCACGCTGCCCGCTCAATCGATGACAGTGTATGTCGTACCGGGCGCATAAAAGGACATCAATCATGACACAACCGTTCATTTTGGGCGTGAACTATTGGCCCCGTCGTAAAGCGATGTATTGGTGGTCGAACTTCGAGGCGGATGAAGTCCGCGAAGAATTTGACGTGATCGCAGGCATCGGCATGAACGTCGTCCGCTTATTCCTGCTTTGGGACGACTGGCAGCCGACGCCGACGAGCGTTTCTGCCGAACGACTGCGCGATTTCGGCATCGTTTGTGATATCGCCGCTGAGCGCGGTCTTGGACTCGATGTGACGTTCTTCACCGGACACATGAGCGGGCCGAATTGGTCGCCGGGCTGGTTGTTGGATGCAAACGCGCCGCGTGTGTCACCGCATATTCGCCAAGTGATGAGCGGCGGACAAATTGTGGACAGCCGCTATCGCAATATGTTCCACGACGAAACGGCGCTGGCAGCATCGCGCCTGCTGCTGAAAACCGTCGTGAGCGAATACAAAGACCACGATGCGATCTGGATGTGGAATTTGGGCAACGAGCCGGATTTGTTCGCGCATCCCCATTCAGCGGCGGATGGGCGCGCGTGGGTGAAGTCGATGCGCGACTTGATCCGCGAGATCGACCCGAAACATGATGTCACTTGTGGGCTGCACGTCGCCAGCTTGCTAGAGGACAACGGCTTTCGTGTGGACGAGATTTTCGCAGAAACCGATATCGCGGTCATGCACGGCTACCCGATGTATATCCCGTGGGCGAAAGACAACCTCGATCCCGATTTTGTCCCCTATCTCTGTGCGCTCGTGTCTGCAATGTGCGGCAAGCCATGTTTGGCGGAGGAATGGGGCGGCTGTACCGCACCGGACGGCGGCGAGTCGCAAGTGTGGGAGTGGACGTGCTACGGTCAGCCGAAGCGCACACAGTTCATGGCGAGCGAGACCGCCCTCGCCCGCTACATCGAAGCAGTCTTGCCGAAACTTGTCGAAGTCGGCTCAACGGGCGCGATGTTCTGGTGTTATGCCGATTATATCGAGGCGCTGTGGGATCGTCCGCCGTGCGATCCAGCGGGCGCGAAGCACGAGCGCCATTTCGGACTCGTCCGCCCCGATGGGACGCTCAAGCCGCACGCAGAGGTCATTCGCCAATTTGCCGCGACCAAGCCCGTTGTGAAAGATGCCGCGCAGACGGTGACACTGGATGTATCCGCTGCCGAGTATTACGCCGCGCCCGCGCAGCACGCCCAGCGGCTGTACGGCGATTATCTGGCACGTTACCACACTGGATCGGTCTAACGAGATGTTGGCACGACCGATTCGCAGTCTGATCTTGATTTGGCTGGCGTGGAGCATCATCCTGATCGGCTATATTCACATCGCATCGATGCGTTACGCGCCGTCACGCCCCGACGACTCGTTGGTGTGGACAGCGGGCGAAACCGGACGCCGCAGCCTCGCTAACAAGCCGTATCTGCTCGATTCGTTCCTCAATCCGCTCGTGGCGTGGGACAGCGAATATTATCTGTCTGTCTCCATCGCGGGCTACGACGATCCGACGATGCGCACCTTTGCAGACGATGATGGGACGGAATATGCGCTGAGTTATGCGTTCTTCCCCTTCTATCCTGCGCTGATGAGCGTCGTTCGCCTCCCCTTTGTCGCGTTGGGACTGACGCCGATTGGCGCATCGACGGCGGCGGGCGTGCTGATTTCGCTGTTGGGGACGTTAGCTGGTCTGATCGCGCTGTATGATATCGTCCGCGCCGAACTGGGCGACGACGGCGCGATCCGAACGGCGTTCATGCTGTTGATCTTCCCCACATCGCTGTTTTTGGCGGTCGTATATACCGAAGGCTTGTTCATCGGACTGGCGTTCAGCAGTTTGGCGCTGATGCGGCGAAAGCAACTGCTCGTAGCGGCGATCTTGGCGGTGCTGGCAACCTGGACGCGCGCTGTCGGCGGGGCGCTGATCGTGCCGCTGTTGTTCGCGTGGTTCGCCAGCTATCGAACAGCGGACAACAAGGGTGGCGCGCTGCTTCGGCTGCCACTGGTGGCGCTGCCCGCCCTCGCGTATCTGGTGTGGCGCGCGATCTACGGTGTGCCGTTCGAGATCGTCGAAGTCGGATTTTTCGGCAACAGTGTCTTGGCGTTGAGTCGTACTGTTGACGCATGGACGCAGATTTTGGAGCGCGCGCGCGCAAATCCGCAGACGGCGGTCGTCGTCGCCATGAATATCGGTGGGGTCGCGCTGGCGCTGTTGAGCATTCCATTGGCGCTGCGCCGTTATCCGGGACTGGCGCTGTTCGGTCTCATTGCGCTGGCGATTCCGCTGACCGGCGGCTGGACGGGGACGCAGAGCGCATTCCGCTATGTGTTGGTCGTGCCAACACTGTGGATCATGCTTGGACGCTGGAGTCGGAGCGTCGTTTTCGACCGCGCGTGGGCGCTGTTGAGTATTTTGCTCTTGGCAATGCTGGCATTTCTATTCGCCTTCGATTTCTGGGTCGCCTAACATTCAAGGGAAAATATCATCATGACGATCATTTCATTTATGACCGCCAATTACGTCGCACGGCATATCGGCTACAACCTGACCGAAGGTTGGATGCAGGGACAAAACGCGACGCTGGCACACTTCGCACCGACGGAAACATTCGCGGCGCGCTTCGAGGAATACGTCCGCGACATCATGGCGCTTGGCTTCAGTGCGCTCGATTTGTGGCTGCCGATTCTGACACCCGACTCCGATCCCGCCAAGATCGATGCCGCACGCGCAATCCTCAAGCAGCACAATATCGCTGTCACCAGTCTCGCGGGCAGCGCGGGATCGACCGCCGCCGAATTGGACGCTGCGTGCCGCTTGGCGACCGCGTTGGGGACGGACGTGATCGGTGGCGGCGCGAGCTTTTTGGAAAGCGACCGCGCGTCCGCGATTGCGATCCTCAAGGCGAACCGTGTCCGGCTCGGCTTGGAAAATCACCCTGAAAAGACGCCGAACGACCTCCGCGCGCGCATCGGGGACGGACATGAAGGCTGGCTCGGCGCGGCAGTCGATACAGGCTGGTTCGGCACACAAGGTTACGACGCAGCGCGCGCGCTCGAAGAACTGGCGGACGTGCTGTTTTACGTCCATCTAAAAGATGTGCGCGCGGTGGGTGCGCATGACACCTGCCAATTTGGCGCTGGTGTCGTGCCGATTCAAGCCTGCGTCCAGACGCTTCAGCGCATCGGTTACATGAGCGCGATTAGCGTGGAACACGAGCCAGAAGACCGCGATCCATCGGATGAAGCGCGCGCGAGTTTGCAGCTATTGCAAGGCTGGCTGCAAGCATGAGCGTTCAAGCAATGAAACTGGCGATTGTCGGCTGTGGCAACATCGCAAGTCCTTACGCGAAAGACTTACGCAACTATCCAGAGATCGAACTCGTCGGCGCGTTCGACTTGAACGCGGCACAAGCGGCGGCGTTCGGGGCAACACACGGCGTCAAAATCTATGACACACTCGACGCCCTGCTGGCTGATCCCGCCATCGGTATGATCGTGAACCTGACGAGCTTCCGCGCGCATTATGATGTGAGCGCACGCGCTTTGCGTGCGGGAAAACACGTCTACAGCGAAAAGCCCGTCGCGCTGACCTACGCCGACGCGCGCGATCTGATCGATATCGCGGCGCAGCATGGCGTCCGGCTCGGCTGTTCGCCCTTCACGCTGATGGGCGAAGCGCCACAAACGGCATGGCGCGAAATCCGCGCGGGGCGCATCGGGACGCCGCGCGTGGTGTATGCCGAAGTCAATCACGGGCGGATCGAATCATGGCATCCTGCGCCGGAAGAATTTTATAAAGTTGGACCCATGATCGATGTCGGCGTGTATCCGCTCGCCATCGTGACCGCGATGTTCGGCGCGGCGACGCGCGTGCAAGCGTATGGCGCGACGCTGATGCGCGACCGAACGCGCAAAGACGGCGTACCGTATACAGTCGCAAGCCCGGATTTCATCGTCACGATGTTGGAACTCGCCAGCGGCGTGGTTGTGCGCCTGACGACCAATTTCTATGTCGGTTCGCACGCCAAGCAAGGCGAGAGCATCGAATTTCACGGTGACGCAGGGTCATTGTTCTTGCCCAGTTGGTTCGCGCCCAATGGCGAGGTGTTCACGTCGCCGTTTCAGGGGACTTACGAGTCCGTACCACTCGTGCGCGCCGCAGCGGATCAGTTCGCATGGGGGCAAGGCGTCTGGGACATGGTGACGGCGATTGCGACGGGTCGTCCACATCGGTGCAGCGCGGAACACGCCGCACATATGACCGACGTTCTCGCGGCGGTCAACCAATCCATCGCGGATGGGCGTCCGGTGGCGTTGGAATCGCACTTTACGCCGCCCGCACCAATGGATTGGGCAGCGTCGTAGGCGCGACCCGGTGGCAAGAAGGAAGTTCAGGATAGAGACCTCACCCCCCAACCCCCTCTCCACGCTGTGGAGAGGGGGAGAAGGACAGGTCACAACGAGTTTGAAAGCCCCCTCTCCATGCAATGGAGAGGGGGTTGGGGGGTGAGGTGAAGCTATCCAAAACTCAGGTTAGTAGGATGCGTTCGCTTTCTGGCTCAACGCCGCCCACAGGTTGTCATCGATCTCGACTTCGCCCGCCGCCAACACACGCGCCAATAACGCATTACCACGCTCGCCCGGCACCATGATTTCATCGACGCCAAGCAGCTTCTTCGTCGCTTTCGCGCGCACAACCAGCGCCGTAACCCGCGCTTTGAACGTCTCAGCGTCGGTCAGCAGCGCCGGATTGATGGCGATCACCAGATTGCCCCAATCCGTCTTTTTACCTTCGGGCGTTGGCGTCGTCTCGACCAGCGCGTGCGTGAACGCCTCGACCATGAATGCCAATGCCGCACCCTTGTAACCGCCGAACGTGCGGATCGCGCCCGCTAACGCCGCCGTCGGGTCGGTGGTCGGCTGTCCGCTGCCGTCAACTGCCACATCGGGCGGAATCCTCCGCCCCGCCGTCTGTGCCTCGATGATGCCGAAGCGCGCGATGGCGGACGTTGCCATGTCAAAGACGATGGGCGACTCGCCCGTCGTCGGCACGGCGATTGCCAGCGGATTCGTGCCAAACAGCGGCTCATACGAACCATGCATGGCAACGTATTCGCCCGATCCCGAAAAGGCAAACGCGATCAAGCCCGCTTGTGCAGCGATGCCAGCATAATAGCCAATCGCGCCCGTCGAACTGGCGGTATTGTTCGTGCCGACGATGCCAACATCGTGCGCGCGCGCCTTCTCAATGGCGAGATCGACCGCGCGCCGCATGGCGACCATACCCGCGCCGCGTCCGCCGTCCAACAACGCCGAGAGCTTGGTTTCGCGCACGATGCGGATCGGCTGCGTTTCGGGATGCCGCGGCATCCCCGCGCCGATCAGCTTGACGATGCCTTGATTGTTGCCGCGCAATTGCGCATACAACAGCACATCGAGGATCGTCTGCGCCTCGTCCGACGGATAACCACTGTGCGCGAGGACGGTCAGCGCGGTTTGTTTGAGCGTATCGAGTTTGACCAGCATGAGTCTGCGTTCTCCTTATGATTGATATTGTCGAGTGCGCCATTGGGTTACAACGGGATCGAAGCTGCGCCGCTTAGGTCGTCGTTTCCGCCGGGATGATCGTCACATCCGGCGAAGCATACAAGGCTTGCTCCGATCCCGCCGGGATGTACGCAACGACCAAATGCAGCGCGCCTGCACCGCGATTGATGGTCGAATGATACACGCCTTTCGGAATCCAGCAGCACGCGCCCGCCGTACAGCGCACCGGATCGCCGTCATTCAACATCTGATCGCCTTCGCCGGACACGAAATAGATGATCTCGTCGGCGTCGGGGTGATTGTGCCGAATATGTCCTTTGCCCGGTTCAAGCATGACCGATCCGAAGCTGATGGACTTCGATCCAGTGACATTCTCGGTCGAAAGCATCTGAATCTTGCCCCAGTCGAATACGATGGTATCGACATCTGCGCCCGTTGTGATGGTGGCGTCGCCAAATTTGTGCATGATTTCCGCTCCTACGTCTTGAATTTCATCCGCTTGAACTGCTCGGTTTGGGACTGGATCGCCACTTCCGTCGGCAGGCGTTCCATACTCGACGCGCCGTAGAAACCCACGATCCCGCGTGTGTGATCGAGGATATACTGCGCGTCCTCCGGCTCTGCGATGGGGCCCCCATGACACAGCACGAGAATATCGGGGTTGATGCGCTTGGCGGCGTCGTGCATCGCTTGGACGCGCGCGGCGGCATCGTCCAGCGACAGCGCGCTGACCGCGCCGATGCTCCCTTTCGTGGTCAAGCCCATGTGCGGCACGAGGATATCCGCGCCTGCCAGCGCCATCTTCTCGGCATCCTCTGGCGAAAAGACGTATGGGCTGGTCAGCATGTCGAGATCGTGCGCCAAGCGGATCAGCTCGATTTCCAAATCGTAGCCCATGCCCGTTTCTTCGAGTCCCTGTCGAAAAGTGCCGTCGATCAGCCCAACCGTGGGGAAGTTCTGCACACCGTCAAAGCCCATCGCTTTCAACTGCGGCAAGAACACGCGCATCAGCCGAAAGGGGTCTGTCCCACACACGCCCGCCATGACCAGCGTATCGCTGACGACGGGCAAGACTTCCGCCGCCATCTCCACCACAATCGCATTGGCATCGCCGTAGGGCATCATGCCCGCGAGGCTGCCGCGCCCCGCCATGCGGTAGCGCCCCGAATTGTAGAGGATGATCAGGTCAGCGCCGCCGCGCTCAATGAACTTGGCAGAAATCCCCGTCCCCGCGCCCGCGCCGATGATCGGCACGCCGTCGGTGACTTGCTTGCGTAGGCGGGCGAGCGCGTCCGTGCGTGAAATGAATGGCATTGACTACTCCTGAACCGTCGAAAGGTTTTTAACGTATTTATTCACCTATCCATGGGATTAAGCTCAAAATCCACAAATTTGAACCCAAGAAACACATAATGAACCCAATAGGACTGGGGCAAAATGCGGTCTGCACGGGTAGGTGAATAAAT
>DAOTUQ010000087.1:0-28289 GCA_034437055.1 Anaerolineae bacterium | reverse complement strand
AATTCGACGCCATCAACCGTCACAGTCGGGCGATCTTCGAGCGCCAATTCCGCGCCGCGCCGAATGTCGATGCCAAGCGGGGCGAGACCTTCGCCGCTGAACGCCGCCGCCAAGCCGATCACGACTTCGCCATCGCGGGGAATAATTACACTGTTCAATAGATTAGGGGTAAAGGCTGGTGTGGAACTTGGCACGCTTGTGGCGCTCGGCGCGCTGGTCGGCGTCCATGTCGGCGTGAGCGTGAACGGGAGCGTCAGCGTCCAAGTTGGGGAGAGCGTGAACGTCGGCGTCCATGTGAAGGTGGGCGCGGGCGTGAAGGTCAGCGATGGGGTGGGGGTGGGCGTGGTGTAGAACAGCGGGCAGCCGTCTTGATCGCCCGACGGACAGATCAGGATCGGCAGCTCACCGCTGTAAATGATGATGTTCAGGTCGCTGTTATTGGCGCTGTCGTACCAGAACACATCGGCGGGGTTCAGGATTTGGCGCGGTGTCGAGACGTTGTTGCAGACCAACGGCGGCACGCCGCCGGTATTCTGGCGTTCGAGGCGAAAGCACAGCGGCGGCGGCAGCGCGGCGAATGGCAACCCCGCGAAGGCGGGATAATCGTTGAGTGTGCGGACGATCTGCGTTCCATCGGGGCGCGTGACGACGATGCGCAAGCCGAGCAGCGAGATCGGCTGTCCGATGGACGGAACGACGAGCGTCAGGCTGTCTTGATCGCGGAACAAGACCATGTTGACGGGCGGCTGGGCGTGGACGGATGCGCCGAGCGCGGTTGACATGACGACGAGGATGAAGATCGATAACAAACGGCGAATCGCGCGCATGAGGTGTCCCCATGGGTTTATAACGTTATACACGCGGATTATGACGCAGCGGTGGCGCGACGGCAATCAGTTTGACCTCGCCCCCAACCCTCGCCACACAGTGGGGCGGGTGTCAGGGGGTTGGGGTGCTTGAAAGGCATCGCGGCGGAATGCGTTATGACCCCGCTGCGCGCCATGCGTTGATATTATCCAAATTCACCTGCTCATATGGCGGCGAAAAGACGATGCAATCTTGCGCGGTCCTGTCCGGCGGCACATCCGGGCGCGGCGCGATCAATGGTTGATCGGGGACGAAATAATTCCACGTCGCGCGCGAAATCCCCTCGATCATCGTCCAGGCGCGCGTATAGCTGAAGAAATCGCCCTGTTCCCACAGAAAGACGGCGATCACGTAGTTGCGTCCGTTCGGCGCGTAGACGATGCCCGCGTCGCCATGCACATCTTCGAGCCAGCCATTCTTGTGCGTGATGCGCGCGTCCGCCGGGATGCCGCCCTGTAACAGGCGCTCCAAGTCGTTGGCGCTCATCAATTCGAGCATCTGGCGGCATTCCTGCTGCGTAAAATCGTCCGGGTAGACGGTCATCAGCCCCGATCCGGTCGTCGCACAGTCGTAGATCATGCTGAAGGTCGTGCCTAAATCTTCGGTCGTGGTCTGATTGTACGGATCAGCGCCCGTGTTGTAACTGGTATTGGGCGCGGTCAGCGGCGCGGGGATCGACCCCAAGATTTGATCGCCGCCCAAATACAGCGGCGCGGACAGATACGTATTGCGCGCGCCGATGGTTTGCAGCGTGTTGGTCACTTGCGCGATGCCCGCGAACAGATCATCGCCGCCCGCGACCTGCATGAGCAAATTCGACGAACTGTTGTTGCTGCACAGGAGCGACTGTGCCATCAGGAAGGCGATATCGTTATCGGGCGCGAACAACAGATCGCGGAAACTGTTGATCAGGATGCCAACTTTGATGGTACTCGCGGCGGACATGGCGACATCGCTCAGGATGTTCAGTTCTTCGCCCGTCTCCAAGTCCATGATGAACACCGACGCCACCGATGTGGCGCTGTCATAGCTGAAGCCCTGCGAATCCAGATACGCGATGATCAGATCGCGCAGCGTGGACATGCTGCCCGCCGTGTCATTGGCGTTCGAGAGCGGCAGGCGCACTTGGCGGTTGACCGGATCGCGCAGCGCGGCGTCGATCAGGGGCAGCGCGGCATCGATATTGAGTGCGAACCCCGACGCGCCCGGACGCAGTGTGAGCGTGGTCACATCGTAGCCCGCATCGTCGGCTTGGCGATCATAGCGCGCCGAAATATCGCGCAGCAGGCTGCGCACGACGTTGGGCTGATAATCAGCGGTCAGTTGCACGGTGGTGGAACGCTGTGACTGTTGTCCGGTCAAATGGCTGACGAACTCCGTCCAGAATGCCGCTTCGCCCGCCGCTGCCGCGCCCGCTGCCGCCAGCATCGTATCGCGGTCGGTGCGAAAGCCGATATCGGCGGGATCAAGCTGGATCGGGCTGTCGTTGTACCAAAGTGTGACGGGCTGCGCGAACGCTTCTTCCCATCGGCGCACCGCTTCGGCGGCGCTCAGTCCACCGACTTGGATGCCCGCGACCTGCACATCTGCGCCGAGCCGATCTACTTCTTGGCTGAAACGAATCAGTTCCAAGATCAGCAGACCGAGCGCCAGCGCGATGAACAGCCACGAGAACAGCGGGAGAATCGGGAGGCGGCGGGGGCGACGGCGCGTCCCCAACCCGCTTAAAGTCGAAGTCATCGGTTTATTCGCTCACATTTCCAACGAAATTCAGTGAATCACGAAATGACCCGCCTCACCCTTAAATCCCTTCTCCACATCGTGGAGAGGGGGAGGTGAATCTAATCTGTGCTTCACTGAAATTCAGTCTAGCGAACGGATGGCGCGGCGTCAACGCAAAATCAATGCGAACGCGGTTCGTATCCGATCCAAACGAGAAAGAAACATGCGCGTTTGTGCGAAAGGCTATAATATTGTTACATCATCAAATGCACGTAAGGTTGACCGCTGTGCCGCAAACCCCTGTCGATTTCATGAATCTGTTTGTTCGCCCACCCGGCGATCTCTTGTACTATCTCACGGTATTCGGCGTGATTCAGGCGGCGCTGTTCATGGCGCTTGGGCAGCGATTGCGCCGCCGCGACGATATCGCCGCTTCGCGCTACTTGTTGGCATCAGTGGGCGTGTTGGTCGCGTGGGCGCTGCTGATGGTGGGCGCGCTGTTCGGCTTGTTGAGCAATCAGCCCGCCAACGCGATTTTGCCGCCGCTGGAACGGCTCGCCCACACTATCGCGCTGGCGGCGATGGGCTGGGCGTTCCTCACCGCCGAGTCGAACCTTGGCGGGCGGCGGGCGAACCTAGTTTTGTTGGTACTGCTCGCGGCGATCATCTTGGGCTACATCGTCACGGGCGTTGAATGGGCGGGCATGGCAGCGCGCACTGATTTCAACTTGACGGTCTACAGCGTCGCGTGGACGTTCGCGGCGGCGGTACTGTCCGTCATTGGGATGATGCTGACGCTGATTTTCTTCCGTCAAGTGACCGATGCGCCGCTGAAACTGGTTTACTTCAGCGTGATTCTGATCGGCAGCGCGATCACCTTGATCCAGACGGCGCAAGCGTCGCTGATCGGGGATTATGCAGGGCTGGTTCGCTTGACGTTCGTCGCCTCGCTGCTGCTTGTGCCGACGGTGATCTATCGCATGGTGATTAATCAGTTTGACAGCGAATTCATGATCCCACCGCCGCGCACACCTGCCGCCGCGACGTTGTTCCAGCCCGTGCCGCGTGCGCCGTCAGCGCGCTCGGATGCGCTCGATGCCCCGGCGCCTGTCGCATCGAACGAGCGCGATACGGCACAGTTGATGCGCGCCTTGGGCATGATGTTGGAAAAATCGACGCCGGAAAACATCCCAGATCGCATCGTCAGTGCCGCGATGAATGTGCTGAAAACCGATGTGGGGGTGCTGTTGGCGGTACAAGACGCCAATTATGCTGATCTGACCACGGGCATCGACAAGGTGATGAACCGCACGCTCACCAGCATCTCGGTCAACTTGGACGAACAACCGACGTTGGTCAATGCCATCGAACGGCGTATTCAGCGTCCCCTGTACCCGGATCGCAACGACGCCGAACTGAACGACCTGTATTCGCGCATGGATATCGAGCCGATTGGCGCGACTTACATTCAACCGTTGGTCAGCGACCGCGAACTGCTCGGCGTGCTGTTGGTCGGCAACCCCTATTCACAGCGTGAACTGACCGAGCCAGAGACGGAACTGCTCAAGGGCATCGCCATCATTGCCGCGAATCTCTTGGCGCTCAGTAATGCCGCCCGTGATACGACGATGCGTGCGGAGGGGCGGATCATCCAAGCCATGATTCAGGGTGTGCCGCCCGACGAGATGGAAGATGATGCAGTTATGGCGTCGTGGCAAGCGATGAAAGTGGAACTGGAATCGGCGCGCGCCCAAGTCAACACGCTCACTGGGCAGATCACGACGCTGCGCCTCGAACTCGACGACGAGCGCAGCCGCCTCACATCGGCGTTGGGTGATACAGCGGAGGCGCAGTCGATTTCGCAGCGCATTATCGCTATGACGACCGAACAGCAGACGATGGTCGAGGAACGCGATAAGCTGGCATCGCGGCTGCGCGATGCGGAGACAGCCTTGGCGGGCGCAGCACCGACGGACGAATCGGCGCTCAAATCGCTGGTCGATGTGCTGCGCCGCGAACGCGAAGAGCTGATGGCACAGCGCGAACGGCTGCAAAATCAACTGGTCGAGATGCGCAAATCGACTGCCGCGCCCATGCCCGGTGCCGTGACGGACTTGTTGGAGCGCATGAGCCAAGAGCGCGCGCACCTTGAGTCGGAGCGTGACGACCTGCAAGGCAAGCTGATCGATATGGAAGTGCAGCTTCAGGCGCTTGGCGTGCAGGGCGGCGCATCCGGCGTGACGCAGTTGATCGGTCAGTTGTACGAACAGCGCGCGGGGTTGCAATCGAAATACGACGCGCTCAAGCGTGAACGCGATGCGCTGATGGGCGAACGCGCGCAACTGGAAATGGCGATCCAGAAAGAGGACGAGCGCGAACGCCAACTGCAAACGCTGCAAACCGAGATCAAACACTTGGCGTCCGACCGCGAAGCCGTCACCAAACAGCGCGAGAAATTGCGCGCGGAACGCGATGATTTGCTCGCGCGCGTCGAGGCGCTTAAGGATCAGCAAAGCCGACTCGCCGCCGAAGTCTCTGGCTACGAGCAGGAATTGATCGAGGCGCATGAGGAAGAGTCCGATCTGCGCCAGCGCATTCAGCAAATGGCAGACGCGCGCAGCCAACTGACGATGGAGCGCGACCGACTCTTGGCAGAAAAGACCGGCGTCGAAGTGGAACGCGATTCGCTGTTGTCGCGCGTCGAGGGCGACCGCGAACGCTTGCAACAGTTGGGCGCGGATGGGGTGGGGTCGCTGATGGCGATGATCGAGGACTTGTCGAGCCAGCGCAACGAGTTGGAACAGCGTTTCAACGAGACGCAAACGACCTTGGCAGAGGCGGACAACCAAATCGAACGGCTGCAACTGCGCACGCGCGGCGCGGCGCAAGCCGTGTATCGCCCGGATGATCCAGAACTGCTCGTCGGCATGGTGCAGGAATTTCGCACGCCCATGACCTCGATTCAGGGTTATATCGATTTGCTGTTAAAAGAGTCAGTCGGCATCTTGGGCGAGATGCAGCGCCGCTTTTTGCAGCGTGTCCAGACGAACGTGATCCGTTTGGGGGCGATGCTCGATGATCTAATCAAGATTACGATCCTGGATGCGGGGCAGTACCGCCTCGCGCGTGAGTCCGTCGATGTCGTCGAATTGATCGAAGATGCGATCACGAATGCCACCAATCCCTTGCGCGAGAAAAGTTTGACGGTTAATCTCGACATCGATGACGATCTGCCGCCCATCTCAGCAGATCGAGAGGCGATTGCCAATATCATTGGGCAGTTGTTGACCAATGCCTATTTAGTGTCACCGCCGCGCACCGAAATCACGGTCACCGCGCAGCGTCAAGCGGCAGATGGGAATGATGGCGGTGAACAGTTGTTGGTCGCGTTCGAAGATCGGGGCGGCGGCATCGCGTTAGAAGATCAGGCGCGGGTGTTCGCGCGCAAATATCGGGCGGAAAATCCGCTGGTGCAGGGCTTGGGCGATACCGGAGTCGGGTTGGCGGTGGCGAAAGCGTTGGTCGAGGCGCACGGCGGCGAAATTTGGATCGACAGCCGCACGAATGTCGGCACGACCATCGCGTTCACGCTTCCGCTCGAAGCTGTAGCGGAAATGGAGCGGTAGACGATGCGGCGGGATATTGGCAATGAATTGATTGTAGCGATTATCGCGGTGGGTGTGCTGGCGTTGGCACTCGCGTTTGGAATCATCCTGTCACTATCCAACAATCAGAGCGGGGACGCCACTTCGACAGCGGCAGTTCAGTCGACGGCAGCGGCGGTCATGCTGTCCGCACAGCCCACACAGACGCTCCAGATAGCGGTCGCTTCGGTGACGAGCGATGTAAGTCAGACCGCTGTGATCACAACCATCACGACGACCACCGTTTCAACGGATGTACCATCAACGGTGATTTCATTGGTCGCTCCGCCGACTTCACAAACGAGCGTCGTATCGCTCCCGCCGACGGCAACCTTCTTTCAAGTGTCGGATGTGCCGCCGATAACGCCGCTCCCGCCGACATTGACAGCAACGCTGCTCCCGCCGACATTGACAGCAACGCTGCTCCCGCCGAGCGCGACGGCGTTGCCGCTGCCATCGATTACGCCGCTGCTGCCCTCAATCACGCCAACGAGCGTGCCGCCTACGGACGTTGCAGCGCTAGTGGTCACAGCGACAACAGCGGGCAGTGGTGCGGGCGCTGGCGAAACCGATGTGCCGACGGAAACGGTGACGCGGACGTTCACGCCCGAACCGACAGCGACAGAAACGCCACTTCCGACGCTGACACCGACTGAAACGGCGTCTCCAACGTTGACCCCGACGGAAACGGCGACGCAGACGTTCACGCCCGAACCGACAGCGACGGAAACGGCGACGAATACATTGACGCCCGAACCGACAGCGACGGAAACGGCGACGCAGACGTTCACGCCCGAACCGACGGCGACACCATCACCGACATTCACGGCAACGCCGTCCTCGACACCAACTGAGACGCCGACTGACATCCCCACGTCGAGTGCGCTCCCCACCGCCGTGATCTTGTTCCCCGATGAGGTCGATGTGACCCCCGCGTTGGAATTGACGCCGATTGTCGCGCAGCCGGATTGCACCATCCCGCCGGATTGGACGGTCTACACTGTGCAGGAAGGCGATACGTTGTTCGGCATCGCGCAAGTGACCAACAGCACCGTCAGCGATTTGGTGATTGCCAACTGCTTAACCGACGACGACGCCATCGATGTGGGGCGGACACTGTTCGTGCCGCAGAATCCGTTCGCACCTGTACCGACGCCCGCACCGACGCAAGGCGCGATCCCGTTGGAGTCGCTGCGTGCAGTGGGCTGCGACGTGCCGGGCGCGCAAATCGTGAATCTCCAAGTGGGGCAAGAAGCCAGCGGCATCTTCGATGTGTATGGCAGCGCGTCGATCCCGAATTTCGCGGTGTATCTGATCGAAGTTCGTCCTGCCGATCAGCGTAATTACACGGTCTATTCGTTCTCGCAAGAGCGGGTCGAAAGCGGCAGCTTGGGGACGATCAATACCAACTTCTTCGAGCGCGGGCTGCACTTCATCCGTCTCGCGGTTGCGGATACGAGCGGCGTGCCGCAAACGTGCGTTGTCCCAGTGATATTCCGCTGATCACCCTACGCCGATAGGGGGATGCGGCGGGTTTGGCACGCCAAAGCGCTGTAGGCATGGTTCTGCTTGTATAATCGTGGACGCGGGGAGCAATTCCTCGCGCCCACGATTTTTATTTGGGGTGTGGAGACGAAATGACTGACATGAAAACAGCACAGCGTGGACGACCGACGCGGCGCGGACGCTGGTTTGGACGCTTGATCTATTGGATCGCGCTGATCACTTTGTGCATCGGAATCGTTGTGTTCGGCGTGCGCATCGTGACGGCTGTCATCGTGCAAATCAACGATCAGAACGAAATTGCGCGCCGCGTTCCGCTCATTCAAGCGACTGGGACGGCGCTGGCACAGACGGCGACACCTGCTGGCGCGGCGAAGGTCGATGCTTTCGGAAAGCGCGCGGACGTGATCGCACAAATTTTTGCGACGAATACGCCGACGCCGCTGCCGGCAATCATCGAGCCGACGCTTCAGCCGACCGCTGCGCCCACACTCGTGGATGTGACGCCGCGCCCGCTGCCCACGTTGTTCGCGTATCAGGGCGCGGAACCCGGCGCGGTCGCTAATGGGACGCTGGTGCCATCGCCTGTGCCAGCGGTAGATCGACGCGGACAAGATTTGATCAACGTGCTGCTGCTCGGCAACGACGGCGAAATCACGGGTGAAGGCTATTTCGGCACGGATACCATGATCATCGTCTCGGTGAATCGCACGGCGGGGACGGTTGCCATGCTCAGTTTGCCGCGCGATCTGCTGGTCTACATTCCGGGCTTCACCATGCAGCGACTCAACATCGCCTACATTCGAGGCGAGACCGGCGGCTGGACAGATGGCGGCTTCGGCTTGCTGCGACAGACGATTTTCTACAACTTGGGTATCAATGTCCACTATTACGCGATGGTCGATCTGAGCGGCTTCGCGGCGATTGTCGATGCCGTTGGCGGCGTGGATGTCGCCGTCGATTGCGCGATTCAGAATTTGCCGCTGATCGGCGCAGAAGTGCCAGCGGGCGCGGTGCGCGTCAACGAGGACGGCGAGTATGTCTTGCCCGTCGGTTACTATCACCTGAACGGCGCAGAATCGCTGTGGTATGCGCGGGCGCGCGATAATAGTTCGGACTTTGATCGCGGACGCCGCCAACAACAGGTTTTGCGCGCGGTCTGGCGGGCGGCGCGCGATAACGGCTTGCTGCTCAATGCGCCGTCGCTGTGGGGGCAGGGCAGCCAGTACGTGCGCACGAACTTGGCATTCGAGGACTTGCTCAGTCTCGTCCCGATTGCGCTCAATCTCGATCCGGCGCGCATCGAACAGTTCCGCTTCCGGCGGTTGTACGATACCGATCCGTGGCAGCCGCCCGACGGGAGCTACGTCCAAGTGCCGATTTACGATCACATCTTGGAGATGCTCAACGACTTTTACACCGCGCCGACGGAGAGCCAGATCACCGCGGTGGGCGTGCCAATTCGCGTTTGGAACGGGACGACGAACGAAAACTGGGATCGCATCGCGGCGGAGTCGCTCGGATGGGATGGCTTCGCGGCGGTTGCAGCGGGGGCGGCGACAGAACCGAGCGCCCAAACACTCCTGATCGATTATACGGGCAGCGAACGTGGCAGCAGCCGGACGACGATTGCCGCATCGCTCAACATCGCGCCGGAGAACGTGCGCATCCAGCCTGATCCGAATCGCACCGTCGATTACGAAGTGATCATCGGCACGGATTACAACTCATGCGACGAGCCGGGCATTCTTCCCGTCGATCCGCTGCCCGCAACGAACTAGCTTGAACGCAGAGAAAATCTTGACGTTCTCTGCGTTAAAAGGGTGCTTCATGGTTACAAAATAGGGCATCGTAGGGGCGTCCCATCGGGTCGCCTCTACTTTCTGAACACGCCCCCAATCTTTTACGCAGTCCTGCTTTTTAACCCTTCTGCGAACGGGGATCGAGCGCATCGCGCAAGCCGTCGCCCAAGAAATTGATGCTGAGGACGGTCAGCACGATTAACAAGCCGGGAAAGAACCACAGCCACCACTGCCCGCGCGTGATCGCGCCCGTCGCGCCCTGCATCATCGATCCCCACGTCGCAGTTGGCGCTTGCACGCCCAAACCCAAAAAGCTGATGTACGCCTCTTGCAAAATGGCGTTCGCCATGCCGAGCGTCGCCGCCACAAGGATCGGCGCGACGGCATTGGGCAGAATGTGCCGGATCATGATTTGGACGTTGGTCGCGCCGAGCGCGCGCGCCGCCAGCACGAAATCTTGCTCTTTTAGCGTCAAAAAGCTGGAACGCACGAGCCGCGCGAGAACTGTCCAACTCGTAAAGCCGATGATCAGGATGATCACGATCACACTGCCGCTGAAATCGCGTCCAAAAACCTCAACATTGGGCAGTCGTCCACCGAAAAATTTTGCCATGACCAACAGCAGCAGGAGCGTCGGGAGGGACAAGACCGCCTCCGTGAAGCGCATCAACACGCTGTCCGCAACGCCGCCGTAATAGCCTGCGATCACGCCAATTGCCGTCCCGACCGTGATCGACAGCAAAACCGACAAGAAACCGATAATCAGCGAGATTTGTCCGCCGTAAATCGTGCGCGCCAAAATGTCGCGCCCGATCTCGTCCGTGCCGAACAGATGCTCCGCGCTGGGCGCTTGGACGCGGATGCTCG
Source organism: Anaerolineae bacterium (assembly GCA_034437055.1). Taxonomy (GTDB): domain Bacteria; phylum Chloroflexota; class Anaerolineae; order Aggregatilineales; family Phototrophicaceae; genus Flexifilum. The sequence continues at coordinate 17,884 of DAOTUQ010000087.1, read as the reverse complement.
TATCGTTGAAGTTGGCATACGCTTCGCTGTAGACCAAGCTGCCACCAACGATGTAGACGATCATGACGATCAACATGATCAGACCGACCATCGCCATCTTGTGCCGCCGGAAGCGCCGCCACGCCAGCGCGGTCAGCGTGCGCGGTTGCGCCAGCGATTCGCGCGGCGGCGCGGGGACAACACGCCCTAAACTACCCTGAGAAGTCGCCATGAAGTCCCCTTTAGCTCAACCGGATGCGCGGATCGATGAAAGCGTAGACAATATCAGTCAGCAGCTGGAACACGACCACCAAAACGGCGATCAACATCAACAAGCCCATCAACACCGGATAATCGGCGCGATCCAGCGCGTTGACAAACAACTGCCCCATGCCGGGCCACGCGAAGATGCGTTCGGTCACGACCGCGCCACCGAACAGGAACGGAATATCCAACCCGATCAGCGTCACCAACGGCAGGGCAGCATTGCGCAGCGCGTGGCGATACAGCACGCGCCGTCCGCTCAAGCCTTTGGCATAGGCGGTGCGGATGTAATCGGCGTTCACGACTTCGAGCATCGCAGAGCGGACATAGCGGCTGTAACCCGCGATGCTGATCAGCGACAAGCTCAACACGGGCAAAACCATGTGACGCGCGACCTCTACGAAGGTTACAGGTTGTCCCGGCTCATACATACCGACGGTGGGCAAGTACGGCAGCCCTGCTTGTTTGAACGTGACCGCGAAAATCCACAACAGCGACAGCGCGATCCAGAAGATCGGCATCGAATACAGGATGAACGACAGCGCGGTGATCGTGTTATCGGTCAGCGTATACGGGCGCAGCGCCGAATACACACCAATACCCAGCGCCAACACGAGAGTCAGGATATAGGATGTTCCCATCAGCAGCAGCGTTGGCGCGAAGCGATCCGCGATCACAGCGGACGCCGGACGCCGCTCCGTGAACGAATTGCCCAAGTCGCCGCGCAAGACACCGAGCCGTGTTCCGTAGCGATCCCCGACCCCATCGCCATCCGTGTCGAGCAGCAGCCAATCGTTGCCGATCAACCAGAATAAATATTGGTTTAGCACCGGCTGATCCAGTCCGAGTTGGCGCGTCAGGCGATCCCGATCTGACGAGGATACACGCTGGCGTCCGCCCATCGTAGACAATGGATCACCGACGCTGTTCAAAATGAGGAATAAAATCAAACTGATTAAGAAAAGCAGCGGAATCGCCTGAATCAGGCGGCGTAAGATAAATCGCAGCATCAGATTGTACTCGTTCAACCGAAAGATAAAGCAGGGGCGTCCCACTGGGACGCCCATTTTTTCTAGCTTGCAGGCGTGCTAACCACACGCCCTTTTCAGGAAAATCTTACGACACAGCATCCCAGTTCGCTGAGTTCCAGAACTGCGTCGTCGGCGCGATGCGGGCATCACTGAACTGCGCGCTCAAGGCGTACAGATCGGGGTCATGCCACATCGGCAGCCAATAGACTTGGTCGTACATAAGCTGTTGAATCTGTTGGAAGATTTCGCGCCGCGCTTCGGGGTCGGCATTGCTGGCTTGCGCAGCGAACAGCGCGTCGAGTTCTTGGTCGCACAGATACATATCGTTGACGCCCGACGGATTTTCGTCGCTCGGAATCTCGGCGCATGTCCAATAAACGTGATTCGGGTCAGGGAACGAACCCGGCGTCGTGGAGAACTCCCAGAAGTCATATTCGCCCAACGCAACCGGATTGGCGTCGCCATAGCTACCGAAGAAAATATCTGACGGCAGGTTGACGAGTTCGACCTCGATGCCGATTTCCGCCAACTGCTGCTGTCCAACCGCCTGCACCTGCGTGCGCAGTGTGCGCTGATTGGTCGCCCACGTCAGCGACAGGCGTTCGCCGTCGCGTTCGCGGATACCATCGCCATCGCTGTCCACCCAACCCGCATCTTCGAGAAGCTGACGCGCTATTTCGGGATCATACGCTTCGAGTTCGAGGCTGTCATTCGCCCACGGCGTGTTGTACCAGAACGACGTAGCGACCACATTGTGATCTGCTTCGCCATCGCCGTAGCGCAGCAAATCTTCGACGATGCCCTGACGATTCAAGCCGTAGGCAATCGCTTGGCGCACTGCCAAATCTTTGATCGTGGGTGCGGTGTCCGCTTTGAAGTTGAAGTACAGTCCTTCGTTGTAACCGCTGTTGACCGTCACAACGCTGACGCCATTCTGTTGCAGCGTGCGCGCATCATCGGGCGAGATGAAGATGCCCATATCGACATCACCATTGATCAGCGCGGCAACTTGCGCGGCGTCGTCTGGCACAAAGCGGACGTAAATCTGATCCAACTTGGCAGGTTCATCGAAATACGCCTCGTTGCGGCTGAACAGGATGTAGTTGCCCGTCTGCCACTCGCTGACGACAAAGGGCCCGCTGCTCACGGTTGGGGTACGGTTGTAGTCGGCGTTATCGAGCGTGCCGTCCGCCTCGAAGATCGGCGCGAGGATATGCTGCGGGTGAACTTGTGTGAAAATCGACGTAAGCCACGGCGCGTAGACATCGGTGAACTGTACGACAACCGTTTGCGCATCCGGCGCGGTTACGCTGTCCATCTTGTCGTAGGGCGAGCGCGAATCGACCGCGTTGCCGTCCGCCATGAACATCTCATAAGTGAACACGAAATCGGCGCTCGTGATCGGCGTGCCGTCTGACCAGACGATATCATCGCGCAATCGGATCGTGATCGTCTTGCCATCTGCTGAGACGCCGCCGTTGTCCGCGCTCGGAATTTCCGTTGCCAGACGCGGCACTGGGTTCAGATTGTCATCGAACACCCACGGCGGACTGTTCCAGATCGACGTCAGAATCGACGAGAAGAACTGGCTGGAATACAGACCATAATTGAGCGAGTCGATCTCCTGCACGAATGCGAGACTGAGCGACTTGGTGTCCTGCGCGCCTGCGCTGAACACGAGGCTCATCAGCATTAATGCTGTGAGAACGAGGACAAAGCATTTTTTCATGCGCATTGAAAACTCCTTAAGCGTAGAGCAAATAGACGTTATCGAGTATACCCACAAGCGTTACACAAGTTCAATTTTTCTTCACATTCGCTAAACGCGCCCACTTTCGGCATAATCACCCTCTCGATACTGCCTGCCATACGCGCAAAGGTTTTCCGCATGGGCGCATTCATCCTCCGCCGCTTGCTTCAGAGCATCCCTACGTTTTTTGGCATCACAGCGATTGTGTTCCTGCTGATCGCCAGCGCCCCCGGCGATCCGATTTCGCTGATCACGTTTGGCGAGAATCAAGACCCGCAAACGACGCTCGAACTGCGCCGCCTATTGGGACTCGATCAGCCCGTCCCGCTGCAATACGTGTATTGGTTGATCGGCAACGACTGGGCGCGCATCGACTTGGACGGCGACGGTGTGGGTGATATAAACGGGACGCGGCGCGGCTTGCTGCGCGGCGATCTAGGCAATTCGATTCGTCAGCAGCGTCCCGTCTTCGATTTGCTGATAGAGCGCATCCCGTCCACGCTGCGTTTGACGATCAGCGCCCTGCTGATCGGCTATGGCATCGGAATTCCCGTCGGCGTCCTGTCCGCCATCTATCGCGGACGCGCATTCGATCAATTCGCGCGCGTGCTGTCAGTCTTGGGCAACGCGGTACCGAGCTTCTGGCTCGGCTTGATCCTGATCATCGCGTTCAGTGTCCAGTTAAAATGGCTGCCGATGGGCGGGAGCGCCTCGCCAACGGGCGGCGATACCCCCTTGGATACGCTGTCCTACATGATCATGCCCGTGATCGTCCTCAGCTTGCCGACGCTGGCGAACGTCTCGCGCTTGGTGCGCACGAGCGTATTGGAAGTGCTGACGCAAGATTACATTCGCACCGCGCGCGCCAAAGGCTTGGCAGGGCGCGCTGTCGTCTGGCGACACGCCGTCCGTAACGCGCTGATCCCGACGGCAACGTTCTTGGGTGCGGCGTTGGGCGGGCTGTTGAGCGGCACGGTGATCGTGGAGCAGGTCTTCTTGTGGTCGGGCGTCGGGCGGCTGGTCGTAGACAGTGTATTTCAGCGCGACTATCCCATTGTGATGGGATCGGTCGTTTTGGGCGCGATCCTGTTCATCTTAGGGACGCTGCTTTCGGATGTACTGTACGGCTTGCTCGATCCGCGCATTCGTTTGAGTTGAGGATAGTGTCATGACAACCGCCGTCGCCCGACTCGAACCGCCCCGTCCCCGCTCCCGCAGTTTGTGGTCAGACGCCCTCATGCATATTGGGCGCGATAAGCTCACGCTGTTGGCGCTGATCATCTTGGTGCTCATGACGATTGCCGCCATCGTCAGTCCGCCGATCATCGAAAATCAATTGGGGATCGACGCGAACCGCACGCGCATCCCAGATCGTTTTCTCGCGCCGGGCGAAGAAGGACATTGGCTCGGCACGGATCAACTCGGACGCGATCAACTGATTCGCTTGCTCTACGGCGGGCGAATCTCGCTCGCTATCGCCTACAGTGCCAGCGCGATCTCGCTCATTATCGGCGTAACGTTGGGGTTGATCGCTGGCTACGCACGCGGGCGCGTGGACGATGCGATCATTTGGCTGATCAATACGGTCAATGCGATCCCGATCATCTTCCTGCTGCTGGTCGCGTCCAGCCTGTGGAGTCCGTCACCGGAAATGCTGATTGTGATTCTAGCGGTGTTGGGCTGGATACCAAGCGCGCGGCTGGTACGCGGCGAAGTGCTGTCCTTGCGCGAACGCGATTATGTGCTGGCAGCGCGGGCGTTGGGCGCGCCGACGTGGCGACTGTTGGTGCATCACTTTTTGCCCAACGTCCTGCCAACGGCGATTGTATATCTGTCGATTAACGCGGGGACGCTGATTTTATTGGAGTCGGCGTTGAGCTATCTCGGTGTAGGGGTTCAGCCGCCCGAACCCTCGTGGGGGAACATGCTGACCGAAGCGCGAACCTTCTTGGCGCTCGGTTCACATCTGATTCTGCCGCCGGGACTGTGCATCGCCATGACGGTGCTGTGCTTTTACCTGATTGGCGATGGACTGCGCGATGCGCTCGATCCGCAGACGACGCGAAAATAAAATTCGCAGCAGAGGCACGCAGAGGAATTTCTTCTCTGTGTGCCTCTGCGGTGTAGATTTTTACCCGCCGATGGTGAATTCGTTCAAATGCTGCGTGAAGCCGTACAAGCCCCACCACGGACCCGGCTCGAAGCCGCCGATACGGTTGTTCATGATCTGGATCAGGTTCGGGCTGATGATGAAATCGTAGACCACATCGTCATGTTGAATTTGCTGAATTTGCGCGTATAGCGGCGCACGATCTTCGGTATTGCATCCGGGAGTCGCCGCCGCTTCATCGAGCAGCGCATCGTATTGCGGGTTGACGTAGGAAACGACATTGCCACCCGAACCGGGGACATCGTTCTTGCTGTAGGTCAAGCCGCGCGCGAGGCTGTCGGGATCGGGCGGGTTGGGACCCGAATTGCTCAAGACGGCGATGTCGAAGGTCTGCGCCAAGAACACATCGTTCAAGTACGTCGCCCATTCGAGCTTCGTGACCGTCACATCCATGCCCAACTGCGAGAAGTAGTCTTGCGACACCAACGCAATCGTCTCGAAATACGCCAGCAAGTCGCTGTAGGTGATCTCGAACGCCAGCGGCATTCCGTCTTTTTCGCGGATGCCCGTCGCGTCGTTCATGAGCCAGCCCGCTTCGTCCAGCAACGCCGCCGCTGCTTCGGGATCATAAGGATACGGCTGAATGTCGGGATTGACTGCCCACGTCAGCGATGGGAGAACGGTGCTGGTCAGCAAGGTTCCGCCGGTTTCGCCGCCGAGCGTTTCCAAAACGTCCATCTTGTTCCACGCCATCGCAATCGCTTGGCGCACACGCACATCGCTGAAAATTGGGTGCGGCGTCTGTTCGACCGGGTTGCCATCCGCGTCGTAAGCGGCAACCGGATTTTCGGGATCGACCCAGTTCAGCGCCAAGAACGAGACGTTGTTCTGCGGGAACGCGGCGAAATTGATGTTGTCGCGGTTCACCAACTGCTCGAATTCGTCGCCGCGCATACTGGCATAATCGATCTCGTCCGCCTGAACCGCCTGCTGCAAGATCGCCGGGTCTTCGATCACGCGGTTGACCAGCGTCGGGATGGTGGCAGGTTCGCCCCAATAATTCGGATTGATGCTGTAGCGTTCAAATTCGCCCTGACGGACTTCATCGAGCATGTAAGGTCCGCCGCTGATATCCGGCGCAGTGTTAAGCACGTTGGTCGCTATATCGCTGAAATCCGCCGCGAAGCGCGCCGACGGCAAAAGCCGGAAATCGACGAAATCCGCCCAGACCGCGCACGACGGTGCCGACAACACAATCTCAAACGATTTCTCGTCGAGGATATTGACCGCCAGAATATTGCGCGTGCTGGAACGGTTGGGCGACTGAACCGTTTCGTTCGCCGCCGCGTCGATCACGAACTTCGCGTCTGCCGACGTGATCGGCGTGCCATCCGACCACACGGCATCGGCGCGGATCGCGAACGTATAGGTCAGGTTGTCGTCGGAGATCGTCCACGTCGTCAGACCGGGGATCGGTTGCCCCGTAAAGCGATCCACCTCGAACAATTGGGGCCACAACTGCTGTGCTGCGATGATCGACGCACCGTCCGAGTATAGAACCGGGTTGAACGTCGTCAAGTTACCGATATTGCGGATGACGATGGTTGTATCGTCTTGCGCCGCCACGCTGAACAGCGGGAGCATCACGACTAGCGCCAGCAGAGCGAATATAATGCGATGTTTCATAAACCGCCTCCCATATTTAAACCGTGTGAAGGATTGTAACGAGCAAACTACGTAAACCCAAACGATCATGCCTGATACGGATAATTTTCCCGCCAGCGCGCCGCCGCCGCTGCGATGCGTTCGCGCACGACTTCGACACCGCTCCCGACGCCATCCGGGACGAGCAGCGTGCTGTCCGGCTGTAAGACGAACGGCGGCTCTGCGATATCCGGGTCAAAGTAGCGATCCGTCGCGGAGATATCGCACGGCAGCGTCACGCCGGGCAGCGATGCGAATGCCACGTTCATCGCGCGTCCAACGCCCGTTTCCATCAGCCCGCCAATCCACAGCGGCAACTTGTTTTCAACGCAGACGCGATACATGCTCAGGCTCTCGGTGAAGCCGCCGACGCGCGATGGTTTGAGATTCAGCACGCGGATCGCGCCTACATGCAGCGCCAAACGCAAATCCGCCGTGTTCTTGATGCTCTCGTCCAAGCAAATCGGCGTTTTCAGGCGCGGCTGCAAATGACTGTGTTCGTAAATATCATCATCTGCGAGCGGCTGCTCAACCATGATCAGGTTGAAGGCGTCCAACTGCGTCAGATGATCGGCGTCCGACAGCCGATACGCGCTGTTGGCGTCCAGCATCAACATCACATCGGGGAACTCGGCGCGGACGGCGCGCGCCACCTCCACATCCCAACCGGGCGCGATTTTCAACTTGATGCGCTGATAGCCCTGCCCGGTGCGCTTGCGGATGATCGCCAAGGTCGCTTCGATGCTCGGCTGAATGCCGATGCTGACGCCAACGACGGCGCGTCCGCGTGAGGCGTGTCCTTCGGGGAGATGCGCGGCGAAATAATCCGCGAGGCGCAGCTCATTGGCGCGCGCCATCGCGTCCCAGATTGCGGCTTCGACGCCCGCTTTCGCATGGTGATTGCCGCGCACGCCGCGAATCAGCGCCGGAACATCGGTGGCATCGTTGATCGTTTTACCGGTCAAGAGCGGGATTACAAATTCGGACAGCACATGCAGCGCCGTCGTCATGGTTTCCGAGCCGTAGCCGGGATTGATCTCGACCGAGGCTTCGCCCCAACCGGTGACGCCTTCCGCCGTCACGAGTTCGATCAGGATGCACGCCTTGAACGGTTCTTCGCCAAAACTCGTGCGCAGCGGCTCGACATACGGCAGCGCGATAGCATGGAGATGGATGGATTGAATCGTGATGGAACGCACAACAAACTCCTACGAAATGACCCTATTCGGGTTAGAATGAACACGATTATAGCGTCCCCAACGAGGATGATAGCAAATGCCCGATTTTGATCTGATTTTGCGCGGCGGGATGATCTGCGATGGGGGCGGCGACGTGGCGCTACACGGTGACCGGATTGCGGCGGTGGGCAGCGTTGACGGCAGCGCGACGCGGATCATCGATGTGGACGGGTTAGCGGTCGCGCCCGACTTCATCAACATGCTCAGTTGGGCGGTCGAATCGCTGATCGTTGATCGTTGATGGTCGGTTGCAGTCGGATATTCGGCAGGGTGTGACGTTCGAAGTTATGGACGAAGGCACGTCGATGGGCCCCCTCAGCGACGCGATGAAGGTGAACAATACGCGCGGGATACTCGGCAACAAGGATATCGACTACGAGATCGATTGGACGACGCTGGGAGAATATCTCGAAGCGCTGGAACGGCGCGGCGTCTCGTGCAATGTCACCTCGTTTGTTGGTACTGGAACGCTGCGCCGCTACGTGATCGGCGGCGACGACCGCGATCCGACACCCGCCGAACTCGATATCATGCGCGCGCTTGTCCGTCAAGCGATGGAGGATGGCGCGGTCGGCATGTCGGCGGCGTTGATCTATCCACCCGTGTCGTATGCCAAGACCGAAGAAATTATCGAACTGGCGAAAGTTGTCGCAGAATATGACGGGCTGTACATCTCGCATTTGCGCAGCGAGGGTGCGGCATTCTTCGAGGCGCTCGACGAAATCATGACCATCAGCCGCTCGGCGGGCGTGCGCGCGGAAATCTACCACTTGAAAGCGGCGGGTCGTCCGAACTGGGACAAACTGGACGAAGCAATCCGGCGCATCGAAGCGGCGCGCGCCGACGGGCTGCCGCTGATGGCTGATATGTATATGTATCGGGTCAGCGGGACAGGACTCGATGCGTGTCTACCACCGTGGGCGCACGACGGCGGCGAACGCGCCCTACTGACGCGCTTGAAAGACCCAGAGACGCGCGCCCGGATCAAGGCAGACATGAACACGCCATCGACCACATGGGAGACTATGTGGCTCAATGTTGGATCGCCAGAACGCATTATCCTAGCGGGCTTGAACGTCGCGCCGCTCAAGCGGCTGCAAGATGCGATCCGGCGGCTCACGTCGTTTCCAGCCTCTACCTGGCACATTCGAGCGCGCGGCTCGCTCACGCCGGGCTATTTTGCCGATGTCGTCGCCTATGATCCGGCGGCGATCCAAGACCACGCGACGTATGTTCAACCGCATCAATACGCGACCGGAATGCAGCATGTGTTCGTCAACGGCGTTCAAGTGCTGGCACATGGCGAACACACGGGCGCAAAATCCGGTCGTGTCGTTCGCCGCGTTTAATCTATAGGGGTTTGGCGCTGCCAAATCCAAATACGAGGACAAGTAATGCCAATCAAAGCGTTCATTTTCGATCTCGATGGCGTGATCACCGATACCGCCGAATATCATTTTCTCGCTTGGAAACGCCTCGCGGATGAAGAAAACGTCCCGTTCACACGCGAGGACAACGATCAACTGCGCGGCTTGTCACGCCGCACCAGCTTGCTGACCATGCTCAAAGGGCGCACCGTTGCTGAAGCGACGATGCAAACGTGGATGGAGCGCAAAAACACCTACTATCTCGAATACTTGAAGCGAATTACCCCGGCTGATCGCTTGCCCGGCGTCACCCGCGTGATCGAGGAAGCACAATCGACAGGCATTCGCATCGGCTTGGGCAGCGCCAGCAAGAACGCGCGCGACGTACTAACGCGCCTCGATTTGCTGCACGCCTTCGACATTATTGGGGACGGCTATTCGGTCATCAACAGCAAGCCTGCACCCGATTTATTCGTCTGGGTAGCGGGCGGCTTGCGCGTGACCGTGCCAGAGGCAGTCGTGTTTGAGGATGCCGAAGCGGGCGTTGAGGCGGCGCTGAAAGCCGGCTTTTGGACAGTGGGACTCGGCGGCGCGAACCTCGCCCGCGCGCACATCGTCCTGCCCAATTTGGCAGATGAGCGCGTGAGCGATATCCTCAGTCGGGTTGAGGCGCTCCGCTCGACGCGCGGATGATCAATTCAGGCGCGAACAACCGCTGCGGCGGCTCATACGGCGTCTTTTGCAGCGTCGCGTCGAGCATCGTCATGAGCGCGGTGGTGATTGCGCGCAGCGGTTGGCGCAGCGTCGTGAGCGTCGGCGTGACGTAGCGTCCAACGGGCGAATCATCGAAGCCGACGACCGACAGCGTATCGCCGATCCGGTGTCCACATTGTTCGGCGGCGCGTATCGCAGCAATCGCAACATAATCGCTCACTGTGACAATCGCCGTCGGCTGTTGATCGTGTGGCAGCGTTGCCCAGTATGCGAACGCCGTTGGGATATGCTCATCGCCATAGATGCCGCGCGTGATGTAATGCGGCGGAACAGGCAGTTCATACGCCGCCATCGCCTCTCGGTAGCCGGCGTAACGAAAATTACCTGTGAGCGAATCGGTATTCCAGCCGCAAAATGCGATCCGCCGATGACCGAGACTCACCAGATATTCGACGGCGATCCGAAGCCCCGCTTGGCTGTCGGTATCGACATACGGAAACTGCAAATCAGCGTCAGCGCGCCCAAAACTGACGAATGGGAACTGTTTATCGAGCAAGAAAGGGATGCGCGGATCGCCTGTATTCGTCTCGCTCAGGATGAAACCGTCGAGCCGCCCCGATAAGATCAGTTCATCATAGACGCGAATCGAATCGCCGTATGGATGGGTGAACGTTAGCAAATGATGATTGACCGCTTCGGCGGCTTGCGCCAGATAGTAGATGAACCGATCCATCAACCAATGGGGTTCTTCACCGGGCAGCGTATGCCACGCATACCCGATCAAGCCCGTGCGGCTGCTCTGCAAATTACGCGCCGTCACGTTCGGGCGATACCCCAGTCGGCGCGCCGTCTCCAACACTATGCGCGCCGTCTCGGCGCTCACCATATCGGTCTTGTTGTTCAGCACATACGATACAGTGGCAATCGAAACGCCCGCTTCGTGTGCAACTTCTTTGATCGTCGGCATCGGATTCCTCGCCATCGGCTGATCAACTCAATTGTGAAGTTTATCACCGTTGTACGTCCGGTTGATGCGTGAGAACGGCAACATTTATCAAGATCGAGGCGATTTAGGACTCTGGAATTGGATCGGGCAGTTCGTCAGGGGGGCGATGTGCAGGATTGACATAGCCGGATGCGCCTAACCGATTGAGAACCGCGACCGTCGCCAATGCCGCGAATAATCCCGGCGTCAGCAGCAGCCACAGTGCCGGAAAATACGTACTCAGCGCCGCCAACGGCACGATCCCCACCCACAGCAGCAGCGTAAAACCGGGATTTGCCAGCGCCATCAGCGCCGCATTCCGCAGCGCGCCGCCCAACGTCGGGCTTTCCATCTCGTACCAGAACGGGAACAGGTACAACTGCACGCTGAACCACGCCACCAACACCGCGATCCATACGCCGCGCAAGACATAGCTGAGCGCGCTCGTTTGCCCGCTGTAACTCAACAGATTGATGACATTGATCCCAACCACAACGACGTTCAACAGCGCCAGTATGACTCCGCGTCCGAGCTGTTCGCGGAAACCCGCCCAAAAATCGTGCAGATTCGCGCTCGGCATCGTCAACGCCGTATGACTGAGGCGCACCAAGCCCGCCCACGCCGCCGGAAGTGTGATCAGCGGGATCGACAGAATCGCCGCGCACAGACACGCCCACACGATGATATAACCGTTGCGCTGAATATAGCCGAACGTCCGCCACCACACACGCAATGCACCCACACGCATATCTCCGTAGGGCATGACCGCGTGCCATGCCCTCAAAATCGACGGGGATTACAACGAGTTTGGCACGCCAAACCCCTACCATCAGCATCATATGGCGGGTTTGGCGCACCAAACCCCTACTCCATTATCCCTTCAATCCGCTGTAGCTGACACCCTCGACGAAATAGCGTTGGAAGAAGAAGAAGATGAACGCCATCGGCATGGTCGTAATCACCGATCCTGCCAGCACCAGATCGTATTGGATATCTTGTCCCGCTCCGACGATTTGCGTCAACCCCAACGGCAGATTGAACATCGTCGGATCGCTGCCGACGATGATCAGCGCGTCCATGAAGTTGTTCCACTGTCCCTGAAAGCTGAAGATCGTCAGCGCCGTCAGCGCGGGCGTCGCCATCGGCAGTACGATGCGGAAGAACGTCACGAAACGGCTTGCGCCGTCCACTTGCGCGGCTTCTTCGATTTCGCCGGGAATCCCCTCGAAGAATTGCTTCATCAGCAAGATTCCGAACGCATCCGCCGACAGCACGAGGAAATAGCCGTGATACGTGTTGAGCAGATCGAGCTGATTGAGCATCAAGAAGCGCGGGATCAACAGCACGACGCCGGGAATCATCAATGTGCCGAGAATGACGAAGAACATCGCGCGGCTGCCCGGAAACTTAAGCCGCGCCAGCGCATAGCCCGCCAGCGAATCCAGCAGCAGGCGCAAAATCGTGACCGCAACTGAATAAATCACGGTGTTGAATGCCCAACGGGGCAGATTTTGCTGTCCGGTCGGGTTGAGCAGTGTGGAATAGCCGTTGAACGACGGGTTGAAGGTGATGCCTTCGGTCTGTTCTGCCGCCGTCAAGCGCGAGACGACCACGCCCGACGCATCGCGCGTTTCGCATTGGACGCCGAATGGGGGCGCGGGGATGAACGCCGTGGGGCGATCCGTGACGGCGGGATCGCACTTGAACGAGTTCGACAACGTGAGGACGAACGGCATGATCTCGATGAAAGCGACGATCACCAACAGCGAGACACCGATGATGCTCAAAATGCGGCGCAAATTGTCGGACGACGGCGATACGCCCACGCGCTCGATAGGGGGTGCAGATGCAGCCATGATCTTCTCCTATGCCTCAGCGCGGTCGCCGCCAGTGACACGGCGTTGAATAATCGTTGCGATGAAAATCAGGATGAACAGCGTAATCGCCGTCGCCGTCGCACGATCCATGCGCGGATCGGTCTGCGAACCGAACGCGAAATCGTAGACCAAATACGCCACGCTCATCGTCGTCTCGCGCGTATTGTCGTTGCGCAAGACATAGATTTGGTCGAACACTTGGAACGTGCCAATCAACCCTAGCGTGATCACAAAGAACGTCGTCGGGCGCAGCAGTGGCAGCGTGATAAAGCGAAACTGCTGAAGCGCCGTTGCGCCGTCCACCTGCGATGCCTCATAGACGCTGCCGGAGATGTTTTGCAGCGCCGAGAGATAGATCACCATCAGCGTGCCGATGGTCGTCCAAATCGCCAAGACCATGATCGTCAGCATCGACACGCTGGGCCCGCTGATCCAGTCCCACAATTCGATGCGGAAAATCTCGGCTTTCGCCCACTCCCCGACCGTAGCTTTGGTCACGCCGAACAATTCAAGAAAATTGTGGATTAAGCCGTCGTTGTTGGAGAGCCAATTGATATTCGTGTTGAAAATCTGGTTGATTGGACCCGTATTCGAGAACATGAACAAGAAAATCATCGACACGACAATCGACGAGGTGATCGACGGGAAGTAATAGGCTGTGCGGAAGAAGCTGCGGAAGCGCAGCCAGCGTTGGTTGACAATCGACGCCAGCAAGAGCGCGATGGCGGTCTGTGTCGGCACAACGCCGATCACATAATAGACGGTGTTTTTGAGCGCATTGTAGAAATCGCTGACGCGCCGTCCGTCGATGAGCAGTTGTTCATAATTCCGCAGCCCGACGAATTCATAGGGATTCGCGTTGGTCAGCGGCGTGCGTCCATTCCAATTTGTTAAACTAAAGAAAAGTGCGACGAACAACGGCACGATCAAGAAAACGAACAGCACCAAAAACGCGGGCGCGATGAAGGTCAAGCCTGCAATCGCTTCTTGCCGTTTGGCGGTGGCTGTGGTCGTCACCCGCTTGGGGACAACCGGAACAGCACGAGCGGTGCTTTGTGCCATGACAGAATCCTTTACACTGAACCAAACATGATTTATAGCAAATGGGGTTGACCATTTTGGTCAACCCCATCTATCGTTCAATCGGGATGTGTCCCCGTACTGACGACCTAGCTTGCCATCATTTCGTCGTGGATTTCGGTCGCAATTGCAGCCGCGTCGTCCATCGCTTCTTGTGCGGTGGCGTCGCCATTCATCACATCGACCGTGCCAGCATCAACCGCCGCTGTGAAGTCGCCAAAGCCCGACGGGAACACCGGAGCAACTGCGTATTCCGCGCCGTTGACGAACGCGGCATACTCTGCACCGCGCGTCTCCAACCACGAGTCCACCGCGCCGCTGCGTGCGGGCATCACGCCGAAACCGGACGTGGCGACGGTCATGGCACCATCGGTACCAGTCAGCGCATTGACCAGCGCCCATGCTTGTTCAGGATATTCGGTGTTCGCGCCAACTGCCCAGCATTCAGTGAAGGTCAGCGTACCGCGTCCGCCGTTGGGCGAGACCGGAAGTTCGACCACGCCCCAGTTGAGTTCGGGGAAGTCGGTTTCCAGGTAGCCAATTGCCCAGTTGCCTTCGATGGTCATCGCTGCCAGCCCACGACCAAATGCCTCGCCGTTCCAGCCTGCGCCGCCGAGGTTCGCCGGAATTGCGCCCGTGCCGTTATTGATGAAGCTGGCATAGTATTCCAGCGCTTCCACGGCTTCGGGGGTGTTCCACGTCACATTGCTTTCAGCATCCATCAGGTTCGCGCCGTTGCCGTACAGGAAGCCCAGCCAGCGATTGCGATCCGCCGCCGTGCTGATGCCCAGAACGTCCACGCCATTCGCCGTCATGATGTCGGCATCGGTGACGGCTTGTGCTGCCGCCGCCATATCCGCCCACGTCCACTCCGCTGTCGGTTCTTCGAGTCCCGCCGCCGCAAAATAATCCTTATTGTAGAGAACCGCCAACGTCGAGAAATCTTTTGGCGGGCAGTAGACCGCGCCATCGACGCTGAACGCGCTCAACAGGCTGGGGAAAATTTCGCCTTCTGCTTCGATCCGTCCGTCAGCGGGCATGACCAAACCGCTGTCCACCAACGACGCCAGATCGAACTGCCCGACCGTGAACACATCTGGGTAATCGCCGCTGGCGAACGCCGCCTGCACTTGCGTCCCATAGTCCGGCGAAATCAAAACTTCAAGTTCAATATTGGGATTCGCTTCTTGGAACGCCGCGAACTGCGCTTCTTTTGCTGCGTTTTCCGCGGGCGACGATGAACCCGTCCAGACTTGCAGCGTCACCATTTCTTGCGCCGCGACCACACCACCGAACGACAGCGCCGCGATTAATGCTGCGCCAACGACAAACCGATTGTTCCGCATCTTTGCCTCCAAACACAGGTACTAAATTTCGATGAGATACGCAATTTTCTCCGCTGCCGCCCACATGGAGCTTGACGGACGCCCGATCACGCGCGGGCGACACCAACAGGGTTCTCAACCACGAATTCGCGGCGTTCTCCCCGATAGTAGACGTTGAATTTGACCCGCTTCCAATGCGGGGGCAGACGCGGATCGAGTTTCGGGCCCGTTTCCGCCAGATGCAGCCCACAGAAGCCGAACACGACCGCTTGCCACAGTCCGCCGCTTGCCGCGCCGTGGATACCATCACGGATATTGCCCTTGTTGTCTTCCAAATCGATGCCGGCGGCATGATCGAACATATATTCCGCCTCATCCATCAATCCGAGCCGCGCGGCGACCCAAGCGTGCATCGCCGGACTGAGCGAAGAACCATGATCCGTGCGTGGATAATACGTGTGCCAATTGTTGAGCATGATCGCGCGCGATCCAACTTGATCGCCGATCAGCGCCATCAGCATGACGATATCCGCTTGCTTGAGGACTTGCGAACCGAGCGCGCGTTGGTGTCCGAGCATGGGCCAGACGCCGCCGACGCGCGGTTCATAATTCGGTACGGGGATGTATTCGAGATCGAAGAAGCCGTCAAACTGGATATGCCGCTGCTTCTCCGTATCGAACGGCACGACCATCCGATTGATGATGTCCTGCCATTTCGCCAAGCGTGCAGGTGTCAAATCGAGCGCAGCGGTCAGACGTTCTGCATCGGTAGGCGCGTGTTTTTGCAGCCATGCCAGCAGATTGAGCGCCTCGACCAAATGCCAAATTGTCATCCGATTCGTGAACACGCTGTTATCGACATTCTCGTGATACTCGTCGGGTCCGATCTGCTGCGACAGTTCGTAGCGCCCGTTCTTCTCTTCGGCACGGCTGCCCCAAAAGACCGCCGTATCCAGCACGATTTCTGCGCCATACTTCATCAAAAATTCATCGTCGCCCGACCAGCGCCAATATTGGAGGATCGCGTAAGCAATATCAGTCGAGATGTGCTGTTCGTGTTCGCCTGTCCAGATACGAATTCGTGTCCCGTCGATGGGATGCGGATCAGACCACTGGGGCGTCGTTTCTTCGCCCGTGTCGGTGCTTTCCCACGGGAACATCGCGCCTTCGTACCCATTCGCGCGGGCTTTGCGACGCGCCCCTGCGAGCCGCTTGTAGCGATACATCAGCAAATTGCGAGCGATCTTGGGTTGGCTCAACGTCAGCGGCGGGAGGATGAATAATTCCGTATCCCAGAAAACGTGTCCCTTATAGCCATAACCGGACAGCGTTTTTGCGCCGATGCTCACATCGTCGTCGTGACGCGGCGCGGCGATCAGAATGTGGTACGCCGTAAAGCGCAGCGCGACTTGTGAGCGTTCGTCGCCTTCGATCTCAATATCCGTATCGCGCCAGTATGCCGCCCATTCATCGGTATGCGCTTGTAACAGCGCATCGTAACCCGTTTGCGCGGCAGCGTGCGCGCTATTCTGCGCGGCTTGCGCCGGATCGACTGTATCGCGGCTGGTGTAGACCGACGTAATTTTGTCGAACACGACTTCTTGATTTTGACCGAGATTGACCAACGTGCGCACGTGTGGGCGTGTGTCGTGAGCGATGGTCTCGAGGGGCGACACCCTGTTTAAGCATGATGCCATCGAGAGCGTGTATCCTGATTGCTGAGTCGTCGCGGTCACGCCGATCAAGCCGTCCGCAGCGTGGGTTTGTATGTTTTTCCAATGCGCGACGCCATTGTTCGTCACGTCAGCGTCGATGCCGCTTTCGACGACGATTTCCGGCGTGCCTTCTACCACAACGATGCGCACGCGCTGACACAGCACATGCACATCGGCGAGGCTGGCGAACCGCTCAAAGACAACGCGCACGGTCGCCCCACTCGCGGCGCGGAACAAGACTTCACGCCGAAGCAGCGCGCGATCCAACTCCAATGTGCGCCGAAAACCCAAAAGCAAGCCTTCCGGCGGTTTCAGCATATCTAGGATTTCGGTGATCATGCGCAGCGGCGTGCCATCGACCGTGATTTTGATATCGAGCCAGTTGGGAGCGCCCACCAGTTCGGGGACTTGCATCGAGGGCGCATGATCGAAGATGCCATGAACCAAGGTTGAAGGCGAATCGTCGGGATAGCCTTCCTCGAAGGTCGCGCGCGTCCCTAGATAGCCATTGCCAATGGCAAAGATTGTTTCGTAGTAAAGCAGTTTTTCGGGATGAAAAGGATATTCGTTGAGCTGCCACAAACGACGTTTCACGGGTGCATTGCTCCCAAAATATCTACTTCGCACGTAACTACTCAGCCGTCATTTGAGGGAGAAACAGGTTGTTTTCGACAAAAACCCTCAATCTTTTGAGGGAGAGCCTATTCTCATCGCAGACAAATTTGGCGTTTCAATTTGCCAAAAT
>DAOTUQ010000086.1:0-160042 GCA_034437055.1 Anaerolineae bacterium | reverse complement strand
ATTTTGGCAAATTGAAACGCCAAATTTGTCTGCGATGAGAATAGGCTCTCCCTCAAAAGATTGAGGGTTTTTGTCGAAAACAACCTATTTCTCCCTCAAATGACGGCTGAGTAGTTACGGTTAAATAAGAATAACGCTCATCGCTACACGTAGGCGCGCGCCATGCCCCTACGAAAATACACGCGCGCGACCCAAGCATAAAGCTGTGGACGCATATTCAAAAGGGGTGATTCTGCGCTGTAGGGGGCGTCCCGGTGGGATGCCCCCTACAACGTGAACCTATAGCGCGTTTACGGCGCTGTCGGCGTGATCGTCGGCACTTGGATGATCGGCAAATCGACCGTGTTCCCCGTCACGCGCACTGCCAGCGGCGAATTGGCAAGCCACGCGCTGCGCCCATCCGGCATCACCACCAACAACCACAACTGATCGGCGGTTTTGCCAATCACGCGCACCTCTGTGCCAACTGCGAGGCGTCCCGCTGCCGTATAGACTGAACTGGGTCCCGTCCGCACTTCGACCTCGCGCGTCGTCATGGCGAAGGCGCGATCCGGCGTTGGCGTGAAGGTGGGCGTCGGCGTGTCGGACGGTGTGAACGTGAGGGTCGGCGTTGGGGTCAATGTTGGTCTCGGCGTGCGCGTTGGCGTGAACGTGGGCGTATTCGACGGCGTGTAGGTCAGGGTTGGCGTATTCGACGGCGTGTAGGTCGGCGTCAGCGTAAGGGATGGCGTGTAGGTCGGCGTCAGCGTAAGGGATGGCGTGAGTGTCGGCGTCGCTGACGGCGTGTACGTATCCGTTGGCACAGACGTGTTCGACGGTGTGAGCGTCGGCATCGGCGTATCGGTGTAGGTCGGCGTGAACGTCGGCGCTTCAACGAACGAAACCACGTTGAGATTGCCCGCCGTGCGCACGAACGAACTAGATAACCATGCGGTGCGTCCGTCGTCCAACTGGATTTGATACCAACCACCGTCCTCCGTCGTGCCAATGATCGTGACCGCTTCATTCTCCGCCAGTTCGCCAATGCGCGCATAGGTCAAACCGGGTCCTTCGCGCAAGATCAGCGACCGCACAGCGACCGCTTGCGGCGTTGCGGGCGTCGGCACGGTGGTATCCGTATAAGTCGGTGTCGGGCGCGGCGTGTCGGTCAAAGTCGCCGTCGGTGCATCGGTGGGCATGTTGGTCGAGGTCAGTGTTTCGTCCGCGCCGACTCCCGCGCTGCTGTCGGGCGTGGACGATGCGCTTACGCTGGTTGCGGCGCCAGTCATGGCGGTTGGCGGCGCGACCGTCGGCGCAGCGTTTTCGGTTGGGGTCGGATTCAGCGCCGTTTCACTGGCAGTAAGTGCTGCTGTTTCCGTCTGCTGGAGGATGGCGAGCGCGACTTGCGTTTCAGTCGCATTGGTATTCAGCGTGGGCGCGACGGGCGGCGGCGTGAGTGCCTGCCCGATGACCACCAGCGCGATAATTGCCAGCACGATCACGACACCGATCAGCGCCAACGTCGTTAGATTGCGCGTCGTCGGCACGACTGACGGCGCGGCGGGCTGACTCTCGGTGTCGAAAATGAGTGTCGCGCCGTCGCCTGATTCGCCCGCTGGCACGGGAATCGGCGCGGGCGTAAATGATGACGGCGTTTTCGCCTTGGCGGCAGCTTCCGCTTTGGCGAGGCGGACGCGCGACGAGTCGAACTGTGCCATCGTTTCATCAAGCAGGGGCTGTTGCTCGGCGCGCCGCTGCCGCATTTGCGTCACGTTCTCTTGCGCGGCGCGGCGCAGCACATCGGGGCGTCCCGACGCCCCGACCGACGCAATCGCCGCCATAATGTCTTCGGAAAATTCTGTCGCCGTCGTATAGCGCTCCGACGCTTTTTTGGACATCGCTTTGGCAATTGCACGGTCGAGCGCGGGGGGGAGCGCCGGATTGACCGACCGCGCGTGCGGCACGGGGTCGTTAATGTGCCGCAAGACAATTGCCATCGGCGTCTCGGCGCTGTAGGGCAGTTCGCCCGTTGCCATCTGGTAGACGACCACGCCGAGCGAGTAAATATCGGCTTGGGGCGTGATATCCGACGCGCCCATGCCCTGCTCTGGCGACATATAACTGGGTGTGCCGACGGCGAAGCCAGTCTGCGTCAGCCCTTCGCCCCCACCCGGACGCGCGGTCATGCGCGCGATTCCGAAATCCATCAAGAAGGCGTTGCCATCTTGATCGATCATGATGTTGGTCGGCTTGATATCGCGGTGAATCACGCCCTGCCGATGTGCGTAATCAAGTGCAGAGGCGATCTGCTGGAGGATATGGGTGATGTCCGCCAGCGGCAGCGCCCCTTTGCTGGTGATCACATCTTTGAGTGTGCCACCTTCGAGGTAGCGCATGACGATATAAGGCGGGTTGAACGCACCGTCGTAATCGTACACGGGCAGCAAATGCGGATGTTCAAGACGCGCAACCAATTTACCCTCGCGCTGAAACCGTTCCAACGACGAGCGGTCAATCGAAATGGCAAGGTGAATGATTTTAATCGCCACGAAGCGATCAACACTGGGTTGAAAGGCGCGGTAAACCGTCGCCATTCCCCCTTTGCCGATCTCCTCGACAATTTCATAAGGTCCGACTCGCGTCCCGATCATCAGCGCGTCCTGTAGTTGGAGAGCTAATCATGTTTCGACATTCTAACATACAGGGGGGGGGAACGAAACGCAAGGTTTCGCGTGGAAGTTTGAGTTCGGTTAAAGTTTTTGTGTCAGATATTGACACAAATCCCGTTCTCATATACTTTTTATATAGTGTGAGGTTGATTTTTTGTGATGATCTCACTGTGGAGTCAGTCGTGAAGCAATACACCAATGGATACGTCAGCAACCGCGTCTTAAAACTTAACGTCGGCTTTCTGCTCGGTATCGGTGCAGGCAACCAGCATGTGACCGAATTCGATGTCCCGCCCGTGCGCGTCTCGGAAGATGTCGATCTGGCGTATTTGCGCGGGGAACTGCGTTTGAGCCGCACCAAAGAGGGCGTCTTGGCGCAGGGCGAACTCCATCTTGGCATCGAGAGCGAATGCTACCGCTGTTTGACGCCGCTGAACCGCGATGTGATCATCGAGGTCGAAGAACTTTACAGCACCCAGCCCAATGGCGCTGAGTTCAACATCGAGGATGATGGTGTGCTTGACCTCGCGCCGCTGCTGCGCGCGGAAGCCATCATCGCTGATGAGCGCGGCGTGTTGTGCCGCGAGGATTGTCAGGGTTTATGCGCGACGTGTGGCGCGAATCTGAATGACGGCGACTGCGGTTGCGACGATGAAGCGATTGATCCGCGCTTGGCGGCATTGAAACAACTGCTTGATCGCTAAACTGTTCACCAAAAAAATGGAAACCGCAATAAACGAGTAGTGAAAGGGCATGTGTACCTTGACCAGCTACCAGCGGGATTTTGATTCGCATTTTTCGGACTCCGAGTTTGATGATTTTGAATTCGACGAGCGCGCGACGGATGGCGCAGCATTCGACGATGATTTTGATGAAACATGGGCGGATGCCGACGCATTGTCGGCGCTGAACGGTGCCGATTTTCCCGGCGATAGCGACCCGAACGACGACCCCATCGATGACGATGAAGACTGGCTGACGCGCAACTATACCGATTTGGCGTCCAGCGACCCCGTTGGGCTATACCTCAAAGAGATGGCGCGCGTCCCCCTGCTCTCGACCGATGAGGAAATCGGCTTGGCAATGCGCTATGATGTCGCGCGCGACGCCGCGCGCAAGCTCAAGCAAAATCCCACCAGCCCGCGTGCCGATGATTGGCGCGCCCTGATCCAAGACGGACAGATTGCGCGCGAACACCTGATCAAAGCCAATACGCGCTTGGTCGTCAGCATCGCCAAACGCTATTTGACGCGCGGCGTCCCGTTCTTGGATTTGATCCAAGAGGGCAATCTCGGCTTGATGAAGGCGGTCGAAAAATTCGACTGTCAGCGCGGCTTCCGCTTCAGCACATATGCGACGTGGTGGATTCGGCAGACGATCACGCGCGCGATTGCCGATCAGGGGCGGACGATCCGCGTCCCCGTCCACATGAATGACCGCATTCGCCGCCTGTATCGCACGGCGCGCCAACTGGAACAGACCAACGGACGCAAGCCGTCGCCGGAAGAAATCGCCACCGAATTGGGCATCGACCCGCGCCGTGTGCGCTGGATGCTGCGCGTCAGTTGGCAGCCGCTGAGCCTCGAACGCCCCGTCGGGGAGGATGAGGACACAGAATTTGGGCATTTCATTGAGAACGACAGCGTGCCTAGCCCGGTGCAGAGCGCCTACGACAAGATTTTGCGCGAGAAGATCGAACATCTTTTAAACACGCTCACCCCGCGCGAGGCACACATCTTGCAACTGCGTTTCGGCTTGCTGAATGGACGCAGCCACACGTTGGAAGAAGTCGGACAACATTTCGGCTTGACGCGCGAGCGCATCCGCCAGATCGAAGGGCGCGCGCTGCGGCGGCTGCGGCATCCGCGTCGCAGTCGGCAGTTGCGCGATTATTTGAGCTAACGCCCCCATACGGTATCATCGCCATCTAAATTCGTAGGGCATGAGCAGTCATGCCCTTTTTTGGCATTTCTAGCCGACAAGGACTTGCCTCGTCCATGACGCAACAAAAACGCAAATTCGGCTTCGAGACGCGGATGCTGCACGCCGGACACATCCCCGATCCGGTCACGGGCGCGCGCGCCGTGCCGATCTACCAGACAACCTCGTATGTTTTTGAGGATACCGACAAAGCCGCGCAGTTGTTTGAACTCAAACAGTACGGCAACATCTACACCCGTATCAACAACCCGACCAACGCCGTCTTTGAGGAACGGATCGCCGCCCTCGAAAACGGCACGGGCGCGCTCGCCACCGCCAGCGGCATGGCGGCACAGTTCGCGGCGTTCATGACGCTGCTCGAACCCGGCGACGAAATCGTGTCGTCACGCCACCTGTACGGCGGGACGATGACGCAGTTCACGCACACCTTCAAGAAACTGGGCGTGAGCGCGCATTTTGTCGAACCCGACGATCTCGGCGCGTGGGAACGCGCGATCACGCCCAAAACGCGCGCGCTCTACGGCGAAACCATCGGCAACCCGAAGGGCAGCATCCTCGATATCGAAGCCATCGCCGCTATCGCGCACGCGCATAAGATTCCGCTGATCGTGGACAGCACGTTCGCTACGCCGTATCTGTGCCGTCCGCTCGATTGGGGCGCGGATATCGTCGTCCACTCCGCCACCAAGTTCATCGGCGGGCATGGCAGTTCCATCGCGGGCGTGATCGTGGACGCGGGGCGCTTCGACTTCAGCACGTTCCCGACGATTGCCGACCCCGATCCGGCGTATCACGATTTGCGCTTCTACGAGACGTTCGGGCATTACGGCTTTTTGATGAAAGCGCGCACGGTCACGGTGCGCGATACGGGCGCGGCGCTGTCGCCCTTCAATGCGTTCCTGCTAATTCAGGGCTTGGAAACGCTGTCGGTGCGGATGGATCGCCATGTGGAGAACGCGCAGCGCATCGCGGAATTTCTGCGCGATCATCCGCGCGTCGCGTGGGTGGCGTATGCCGGGCTGCCGGACAGCCCCTATCACGCGCTGGCACAGAAATACACGCCGAAGGGTCCCGGCGCGGTGTTCACGTTCGGCATCAAGGCGGACAACCCACGACTCGCGGGGAAACAGTTCATCGAATCGCTGCATCTGTTCTCGCATCTCGCTAACGTCGGGGATGTGCGCAGTTTGGTCATTCATCCCGGCTCGACCACGCATCAGCAGCTTTCCGACGCCGAACTGACGGCGGCGGGCATCGAGGCGGGCATGATTCGCTTATCGATTGGCTTAGAGACGACGGAGGACTTATTGTGGGACTTGGATCAAGCCTTGCAAGCGACGTAACGATGAATACCATCCTGTCCGAGGCGGATCAACGGAAGTATCTCGATTCAGGCGCGATCCGGCGTGTGCTGCATACGACCAAGACCATCGCCATCGTTGGCTTGTCGCCCAAGCCAGAGCGTCCGAGCTACTTTGTCGGCACGTATCTCAAGTCGGAGGGCTACCGGATCATTCCGGTCAACCCGCGCGCCGACGAAATCTTGGGCGAGAAGTCGTATCCCGACTTGTTGAGCATCCCCGAACCCGTCGATATGGTCGATGTGTTCCGCAACCCGGATGAATGTGTCGAGATCGCCAAGCAAGCGGTACAGATCGGCGCGAAAACGCTGTGGCTGCAACTGCGGGTCGTCAACCTCGAAGCGGCGTCCATTGCGGAGGCGGGCGGGCTGACCGTGATCATGGATCGCTGCGTGAAGATTGAACACGGGCGCTACAGCGGATCGCTGCATTGGGTCGGCATGAACACGGAAATCATCACGGCGCGGCGCGGCGGGCGGTATTTCTAGTCGTTGGTCAAGAATGTAGATAAAAGCAACCTCACCCCCCGACCCCCTCAGCCGTACCGGCTGAGGAGAGGACATGTTTGAGTTTCTCCCTGATTCACCTCACCCCCCAGCCCCCTCTCCACTGCGTGGAGAGGGGGAGTCTCCGTCGAGCTTTCCCCTTCCCCACTTCGTGGAGAGGAGGTCAGGGGGTGGGGTGCTTGAAAAGGTGTCCTCCCCTCAGCTCCGTACCGGAGCGGGGGAGCGCAGCGCAGCGGGGGTGAGGTCGAACAAAACAAGCGAAAATCGAGTTTGCAGACACGCTCTAGCGTAAAGGACGGAGTTCGATCTTGGCGCTGGCTGGTCGCACGTCTTGTCTGTCTTTTCGCCTCCGTCCTTTACACTCAGTCCTCAGTCCTGCGCCTGGGCGTGATACACCGGAATATCTTCGATCCGTTCATACACCGGGATGCCGCGCGCCTGTGCCAGCCGCACATCGTTATCCGCGCCCTTCGAGGCGCCCGGCAAGCGCAAGATGGCGTCGCAGCGGTCGATCAGGCGTCCGGCGGTCGGGTGCAAAATGTCGTCATAGAGTTCGTCACCGACGGCTTGACCGCCTGCGGTGTGCCAAATCGGCAGCGCGACCCATTCGCCAATCATCGGCAGGTGTCCGGCTTGGAAGATCGGGTAAGATGCGGTTTCTAAATGGCGCAGATTCGCCGCCATTTTCGCGGGATCGTCACCCGTGCCGCTGCGATAGGGACCCGCAATCAAGATCATCAAGCGGTGGTTGATTTCAGACATGAGTCGCTCAATTCTTGTGTCATTATCATTGATGGTCGCACGTTATTGCGCGAATATGCACGATATTTCGTACATGAGTTGAGAATATCATCGATAATCGTGTAATGTCAAGGTATTTCGTGTATTTTCGTGCAAACTTGGAGGTTGAATGCTGACGACACAACGCAAACAGCATCTTTTGGACGTGTTGAGACGCGATGGGCAGATCGTCGCCAAACAGATCAGCCAAGCACTCGGCGTCTCGGAGGATACGATTCGGCGCGATCTGCGCGAACTGGCGCAAGAGGGCTTGCTCCAGCGAGTGCATGGCGGCGCGCTGCCCGCATCGCCCGCCGTCGCGGATTTTGCCGGGCGCGAAGCGATCTTGGCGGATGCCAAAACGGCGATTGGGCGCGCGGCGGCGGCGTTGATCAAGTCGGGACAAGTCGTGATTTTGGATGGTGGCACGACCGCCCTGCAAATCGCGCGCCATTTGCCGCCGACGCTGGACGCCACCATCGTGACGCACAGCGCGCGCATCGCCGTCGAATTGGTGACGCATCTGCGCGTCGAGGTGATCCTGATCGGCGGGCGCTTGTTCAAACATTCGATTGTATCGGTTGGGGCAGCCGCCATCGAAGCGATCAGCCATATTCGCGCCGATCTTTACTTCATGGGCGTGACGGGCATCCACCCCGACGCGGGGCTGAGTACGGGCGACCTCGAAGAGGCGTATGTTAAATATGCGCTGTGCAAGTGCGCTGCCGATACGCTGGTGCTGGCATCGCAAGAGAAGCTCGGCGCGGCGTCGCAGTATGTGATCGCGCCGTTGAGCGAGGTCAGCGGATTGATAGTAGAAGCCTCCGTCGAGGCGGAGCGGTTGCAGCCGTATCTAGACAGGGGCTTGAGCATCATCCGCGCCTAAAGACGGATGGCGAGCCATGCGTTGAGCTTGAGTCGGGCAGCGTAACGGGCGATGAAATGTCCGGCTCACCCGGTTGCCCAGCTCATCATACTTGTCGCCCACGCCGCTCATCGAGAGCAGGCGGTTGGCGCGATCCCACGTGTGAGTATTCACGCTGTCACTCGTCAGGTTGCCCTGCGCATCATAAATATACCCCGAATTCGTGATCTGGTTGGCGGCGTTGTAGGTCGTGGTGGTGCTGCCCGCGCCAAGATAGTTTTAATATAATATTATAAAGTATTGCACAAACCATGTACATAGTATGGGCTATGTCCAGTGTCTATAGTTAAATTCCAACGTGCAAACTCCTTTGCAACGTCAATGTTATCGAATAGATGATAATTGTTGATTTGAGAAGCAAACAGTGATTTTCCGGTTTCTTTTTCTTCGGGATGATATCCCATACTCATTAACCCACTCAATAGGGTTATCTCCGCAACGTCATACCCTAAGAAATTCCATTTCTCATCTATCGTCGCGGGATAAGTTGGTAGTATGCCAAACTCCATGTTCTGCTGTTTCGCCTTTTTGTACAAGCTGAGTACCCTCTGTGCCAGAATGGGTGAAACAACTTCGGTCTGAAGTTTAGTGTAGACTGGAGGGGGAAGAAGGATGGAAACTCATGGCACAGCAGATGGCAAGGGCAGACAAGTCGAGTTGCAGCCGCGGGCGACGCGCCGGACGTTCAGCGCGGAGTACAAGCGGCGGATCCTAGCGGAAGCGGATGCTTGTCCACGCGGATAGGTGGAGGCACTGCTGCGCCGCGAAGGACTGTACTACTCGCATCTGACCAAATGGCGCGGGGAGCGGGAGGCGGGAATGCTGGCAGACCGCCCGCGCGGCGGTGCGTCCCGGCGCGCGGATCGTTCAATACGCGCTGTACGCTACTTCAGCCCGATTTCAATCCCGCTTACCTGCTCAAGGTTGGGGAATTGGCGGGCGTGTTCGCGGATTGGCGCGCCCTTCATGGGGCTGAAGCACCCGATACAGTGACAGCGCAGCTGGTCGCGCTCAAGCGGGAAATGTAATTATTCTCGCCCTCGCTCCGTCCACGCATCGATATCCTCAAATGACAGATGTTCGCCCACGCGCTCGGCGTAAAATGCCGCATGGATGCGCCCGCCGCGCTCGATCAAAAAGTCCGCCGGGATACGATGAAAGTTCGAGCCTTCTTCTTGCGTCAGTACGAATCCCGCTGCCGCCGCCGCTTGTACCCGCGCCGGTGTTGCCGCATCCGTCAGCGTCGCGTTCACTTTTTCTTCGGATACTTCAACCCCGTAGAGCGCATAAAGGTCGGCGGTTGGATCAGCGATGATCGGGAACGGCGCGTCTTGTCTGCCCACATACTGCCGGATCGACTCCACTGGCGACTCGAACACGGCAATGACTTCAATACCGCGCGCTCGATACGCCGGATAGCGCGCGATCAACTGCGAGACGCGCAAATTGCACAGCGCACACGCGCCGTTACGCAAAAACGCGAGTAAAATGGGCTGATGCGCGACGGCATTGTGGAACTGGATCGGGCGGTCGAAAATATCGACGGTCAAAAAATCAGGCGCGATATCGCCAGCGGCAAGGCGAACGGGAGTGGATACGGCGGAAGTCATTTCGCTCTCCAATTGGTAAGGTGGATTGTCTAAATATAGTAAAGTGGATTGTCTAATTTGTCAACGGAGTTCCGATGACCACGCTCACGCCGTCCAGCCAGCAGATTCAAGATGTGCGCAACGCCAGTCTTGGACGCCTGTATTTACGCGCAGTGCGCGATTTTCAGACGCGCAGCCAAGAGAAGCTGAACGCGCGCGGCTACGGCGATCTGCTGCCGGGACATATGAACAGTTTGATTTTTCTTGACGTGAAGGGCACGCGCATTAACACGCTGGCAGAACGCGCCGAAATGACCAAGCAGGCGATGGGACAAGCGATCCAAGAACTCGAAGAACGCGGTTACGTGTCACGCGCCCCCGACCTGACCGACAAACGCGCCGCGTTGATCCTGTTCACGGAAAAAGGTCACCGGTTTTTGCACGATGCGTATGAAATCAAACAAGAAATCGAAGCCGAATATGTCGCCTTGATTGGCGCGGACGGCTTGGCGATGCTGCGCGATCTGTTGGCGCGTGTGCTGGTCGCAACGCCGCATGAGCCAATGGAATAAACGCATTGGTGAAGATATCGCCTTTGAAGCCCTTTCTGTAACTACACGGGTAGTCGTTGAGGGGAAATCTCCACGGTGTAAGTGACACCCTCGAAATTATTGAGGGAAGAAGTGACTCCATTCCTGCCGATTTTGGCGATCAAATTCTCCAAAATGAGAAAAAAAAGAGTACCTGAGTAGTTACCCTTTTCTTTGTGCTATGATAAAGGTCACAAAGGTTCAGGACGTAACACAATGAACGAACACCAACGCCTCAACGCGGCGATGCAAGCCGCCAATCTTGACAAACCGGAACGCAATCACGCATGGGAAGTTATGCGTCAAAGTGGCATCGACGCCGCCGAAGCGTACATCGAAACGCGCGCCAAGCCCGCTGTTGTGACGCCGACGCTCCGCGAACAGCCGCTCCCCTATCGGACGTGGGGCGCGGATCAAATCGAACAGGGCGCGCTTGCGCAGATGGACAATGCCGCGCGCTTGCCGATCACGTTGGCGGGCGCGCTGATGCCCGACGCGCATCAGGGGTATGGCTTGCCGATTGGCGGCGTGCTGGCGACGGATAACGCCGTGATTCCGTATGCCGTCGGCGTCGATATTGCGTGCCGGATGATGCTGACGGTCTACTCCGTCGATCCGGCGGCGCTCGATCAGCCCGCCGAGTCGGCGCATCTGCTCAAAGCGCTGGTGGCAAACACGCGCTTCGGCGCGGGTGGCGCGGGCATCCACGCCGGGCAAATCGAGCATCCCGTCTTAGACGCCGACAACTGGGCGCTGCTGCCGCTCACGCGCGATCTGCGCAAGACGGCGATTGTGCAGATCGGCACGTCCGGCACGGGCAATCACTTCGTCGAATGGTGCAGCTTCAATGTCACCGATCCGAATAATGCGCTCAAGCTCGCGCGCGGTGCGTATCTGGCGCTGTTGTCGCACAGCGGATCGCGCGGCGTCGGCTACAAGATCGCGTCGCACTACTCCGACTTGGCGATGAAGCTGATGCCGGGTTTGCCGGACAGCGTGAAACATCTGGCGTGGCTGGCGCTTGACTCGGAAGCCGGACAGGAATACTGGTACGCGATGGAATTGGCGGGCGCGTTCGCGTCCGCCAATCATCACGTCATTCACGCGCGGGTCGCGGCAGAAGCAGGCTTGACGCCGATTGCCAGCGTCGAGAATCATCATAACTTCGCGTGGCGCGAACAAGTCGGCATCAATGGCATCATGCGCGAAGCGATTGTCCATCGCAAGGGCGCGACTCCGGCGGGCAAGGGCGTACTCGGCATCATTCCCGGCTCGATGGGCGACGCAGGCTATGTTGTGGCGGGCAAAGGCAGCGTTCCGGCGCTGGAATCGGCGTCGCACGGTGCGGGACGGCTGATGAGCCGAACGAAGGCGAAAGCGGGGATCACGCTCGCTGACCAAACGGCATACCTCGCGCGCCATAACGTGACGCTGATCGGCGGCGGTCTGGACGAGTCGCCGCAAGCGTACAAGCGGATCGAAGGGGTGATCGCCGCCCAAGCCGATCTCGTGCAGATTATCGGGCGCGTGCAGCCGCGCATCGTGCGCATGGCGGACGACGCGCCACCGCACCGCCGCAAGCCGCTGCCGACGGGGATCGAGGACGCGGAGAGTGATTAGAGGCTGTGGGGAGGCGTGAATAGCGCAAACGATGTCAGAGCGCGCCGCTGGCACACCCCGACATCGTTTGTTTTACTCGTCGCCCGACGCCATCCCTACGCTGATCGTATGCTGTTCTTCGTCGCGCAGCAACCTGCGCGCTTTGCGTTGGCGCGGATCGTAATAGACCGACACGTCGCCATCGGCGCGCGCAGTTCGGTGGCATGGGATGATCACGGCGATGGGGTTATCGTAGATCGCCTTGGCGACCTGCTGCGCCGCGCCCGGATGCCCGATCTCGGCGGCGATTTCGCCATACGTGCGCGTCTCGCCGTAGGGGATGGCGCGCAGTGCCTCCCACACCCACAGTTGAAAGGTCGTCGCTTGCAAGTCGAGCGGCAGTTCAATCGGTTCGCGCCAATCGAGCAAATGGCGAATGATGGCGGTCACCCAGTCGCACATCTGTCCTGGTACATGCTGAATGTGCGCTTGGGGATATTCACGCTGGAGCGTCGTCAACAGTTCGGCGTCGTTCTCACCCAAATGCACGGCACACACCCCACGCGCCGTCCACGCGACGATCACCCGCGCGCGTAGGGCTTGTACGCGGCAGTCGCGCGTCGCATAGGCGATCTCCATGCCCGCGCCGCCCTTGCTGTAAATCGCAGGCGTCATGCCCATACGCTCTGGTGCGCGTTCGTAGGCGCGGCTGCTGGAACGATAGCCAGAATCGTACAGCGCGGTGGTCACGCTGCTGCCTGCACGCAAGTGCGCCTTGAAGCGTTCGATCCGCCGCCCCTCGGCATATTGACGCGGCGTGATCCCGGTCGCGCGCTTGAAGACGCGCTGCAAGTGAAACGGGCTGAAGCCGACATGCGCGCCCAATTCCGCCAGCGTTGGCTCGGCGTCGTGCGCGTCGATGAAGGCGCACACCCGCTGGATGAGATCGGCTTCACGCTGCTCGTCGGCGGCTTGGCTCGGCACGTTGTTCACGGTGTCCCCTAGTTGGCGAAAGCGATGGCTTCGTCCAAGTATTCGCGCTGGACAAACGGGGTGTTGAACGCGCTTGACTGCGCCGCCAGACGACAGATCGCGCGGACTTGTTCCGCGTTCGACGCTGTGCGCGGCAGCCACGATACGCTCGCCTCACGCGCCGGGGTGAAGCCGTCCGGGTCGGTCAACAGCAGGATCGGGCGCGCTTCGACCGAACGCAGATGCAAATATGCCTCCGCCGCGAACGGCGCGCAGGTGTCGATCACGATGATGCGCGGCATGATAGTGATATACATCCCCAAGGTTTCCATGAGGCTGTGCGAATGATAGATATCGCCGCCCATCGGTACGAGTGTCTGTTGGAGCGCCTGTGCGGTCGCCGTTTCGCCAACGAACAGCACATAGGGAGCCGATTTCGTCGCGGTCGTCGTCATGGTTGTCCTCTCTTTCGTCGCGCGCGCCCAACGCCAATAGCGTCCAGCGTGCGCTTGCATGATTGAGGGTACACAAATGCGATATCGGCGTCTATCCGATTCTTGCGCCCCCTTTATCAGTGTATGACGGGTGACGGAGGAACGATACGTCCATTGGGTTTGGACGTATCTCAGACTTTAGTCGGAGAGAATTAGCCAGATAAAATCGGATTGAGGACATGAGATCAAGGTCGCTATTTGAAAAATTTACCCGCGCTCCGCACCCCCTATAGTGGCTCTAGATGGTCGTTCAAGTGGTTCTGTCCACGATGATAGGGTATAATCCTATCCTAATGGTGATATTTGAACAGTCGTGACCCCTTATGCGGCGTCACGTTGGAGCGATTTCCCTCATGTCGCACGTCGATTTATCGATCCCCCTCGAACGTGACAGCGAAGAACCGATCTACCGACAACTTATCCGTCACATTCGCGCCCAAGTCGAGAGCGGTACCCTGCCCGCCGGAACGCGCCTGCCCGCCAGCCGCGATCTGGCGCGCCAACTCAACATCAGCCGGATCAGCGTCGTCAATGCCTATGCTGAACTGCGTGCCGAAGGCTTTCTGAGCGCGCACGCCGGACGCGGGACATTCGTCGCCGGAGATCGCAGCGATTCCGACGCACCGTCCCACACGAATGGCAATGCGCACGCTTCGCACAATGGATCACATCATCCCGCCGAGCCTGCGCCGATTGCGGATCGCTCGATCCGCGAGATGATGCGCCTAGCGCGCAAGCCCGGCGTGATCAATTTCAGCAGCGGATCGCCGCCGCCGGAGTTCTTCCCCGTCGCCCACCTCAAGGACGCGATCAACACCATCCTCGACCGCGACGGTGCGAAAGCCTTGTCCTACGAGGTCAGCGAGGGCTATGCCCCCTTGCGCGCGACCGTGCGCGATTATGTGAGCGCGCTCGGGATTCGATGCAGCCCCGATCATGTGCTGATCACGGGCGGCACACAGCAGGGCATCGATCTGGTCGTACAAGCCTTGTTGTCCGAAGGCGACCTGCTGTTGACCGAGACGCCGACCTACTTGGGCGTGATCGACATCGCGCGGACGCGCCGCGTGCAGATTCAAGGCATTCCGATGGATGACGACGGTATCCGGCTCGACATCCTCGAAAATTACATCTTGGATCGCCATCCGCGCCTGATCTACGTCATGCCATCGTTCCAAAATCCGACTGGGCGCGTCATGCCGCTGCACCGCCGCCGCCAGTTGATCACGATGTGCGCCGAATATCACGTTCCGATTGTCGAGGACGGCGTGTACCACGAGTTCCGCTTCGAGGGCGAGTCGCTGCCACCGCTGAAGGCGCTCGATGAACATGGCATCGTGATCCACGTCAGCGGCTTCACCAAGAATCTGCTGCCCGGCTTGCGCATCGGCTATGTCATCTGCGACGGACAGCACTATGAGCGGTTGGTGCGCGTCAAGCACGCCGCCGATATCAGCACGCCGAGCCTGAATCAGCGCGCGATCCATCTGCTCTTGGAGCGCGGCGTGCTGGCGCAGCAGTTGGAGCGCAACAACCGTGAACTGAAGCGCCGCCGCGACGTGGCACTGACGGCGGCGGCGCGTTATCTGCCGCCCGGCTCGCGCTGGAATCAGCCGCACGGTGGGCTGTATCTGTGGGTGGAACTGCCCAAGACGGGTCCCACCGCGGCGGAATTGTTCATCAGCGCGATTCAGGCGGGCGTTGCCTATGCGATTGGCAACGTCTTTTTCACCAACGGCGCGGGCAGCTACAACATGCGCATCAACTATGGCATCCAGCGCGCGCAAGACATCGAAGAAGGCTTCCGCCGCTTGGGGCGCGCGTGGCGCGATCTGGCGGTCGATTACGCCGAGATGGACAAGACGCCGATTTTGTGATCGGACGAACGGTGACGGAGCGAAAACGATGCTAACGCGCTTGAAAGTGAACGGCTTCAAAAACTTGGTCGATGTCGATGTCCGTTTCAGTCCCTTCACCTGTGTGGCAGGTGCCAACGGCGTGGGCAAGTCGAATCTGTTTGACGCGATTCGCTTCTTGAGCGCGTTGGCGGATCGCCCCTTGATCGAGGCGGCGCAGGTGATCCGCGACGAGGGCGGGCGCGGTAGCGATATCCGCAATCTGTTTCATCGCGTCGGGGACGACTACGCGCCCGATATGACGTTTGAGGCGGAGATGATCATCCCCAAAGAAGGGGTGGATGATTTGGGACAGCCCGCGAAGGCGAAAGGAACATTCCTCTGTTACAAACTCCGACTGCGCCTCTTATCGACGCCCGAAACGCCGATCTCCATCCAGATCGTGCATGAAGAATTACAGTATGTGACCGTGAGAACGTCGGAAATTCCCCATCATCTCCACTTTCCGCATAGCGATGAATGGCGTAAATCGGTGATCGGGCAAGAGAAACACGGCAACAACGTGGAGTTTCTCTCGACGAAACCAGAAGCCAATGGCACGATCATCAGACAACATTACGACGGTTCACCGGGTAAACCATATCCACGCCTCGCCAGTAAGCTCCCGCGCACGGTTCTGTCAGTGGCGACGGCGGCAGAAAGCCCAACGGTCGTCCTTGCGCGCCGCGAGATGCAGTCTTGGCGGTTATTGCAACTCGAACCCGCCGCGCTGCGCCAGTCGGATGAATTGATGGTCTTGGAAACCGCGCCGCAGATCGGCACGGATGGAGCGCACCTCGCCGCCACTTTGTATCGTTTAGCGCGTCAAGACGAAAACACCTATAGTCAAATTGCCAATCAACTCGCGGACTTACTCGGTGATGTACGCGCCATCAATGTCGATCTCGACGATAAACGTGAATTACTGACGTTATTGATGACGGACAAAGCGGGGACGACCTTGCCCGCACGGTCACTTTCCGATGGCACACTGCGTTTTTTGGCATTGGCGGCGATCAAATACGATACACAGGCGAATGGACTGATCTGCCTCGAAGAACCGGAGAATGGCATCCATCCGCAGCGGATTCCCGCGATGCTGCAACTGCTGCAAGATATCGCCGTCGATGCCGAACTGCCCGTTGAACCGGGCAATCCGCTGCGGCAGGTGATCGTCAACACGCATTCGCCCAGTGTGGTGCAAGAAATCCCTGAAGAGTCACTGCTGTTTGTTCGACGGGCGGAAAAGGTGGCAGGGCGCAGTCAACGCTATCAGGTTGCGCGTTTCGCCTGTCTCAGCGAGACGTGGCGCGCGACACCGCCGATCAACATGGAGACGATTCAACTTGGCGACCTCCTCGCCTATCTAGCGTCGCCTTCCCGCGCCAAAAAGCAGGATGCCAAGTCGTCCAAACAGCGGGTCAATGATCGGCGCGATGTTCAAGAACTGCTGCATCCGTCGTTCGGCGAACCGATGACGAAATGAGGGAGATCACTTGTACCCTGATTGCCGATGGCAGTTCGGATATTGTCTTGCTCCCGATCTTGCGCTGGCTGTTTCATCAGCACAGCGACCATCCCGCGCGCTTCGAGTGGGCTGATCTGCGTACGCGCGTCGAACCGCCCTCGACGCTGGATCAGCGGATCGTGGTCGCGCTCATGCTGCGCCCTTGTGAGGTGCTTTTCATCCATCGAGACGCCGAACGCGAGTCTTACGGTGCGCGTAAACAGGAGATCGAACGCGCTGTCGAAAGCGCGCGGCGGCAAACCAGCCTACCCAATTGGATCGGCGTGATCCCAGTCCGAATGCAAGAAGCATGGCTGCTCTGGGACGAGACCGCGATCCGACAGGCAGTCGGCAATCCCAACG
This sequence comes from Anaerolineae bacterium, assembly GCA_034437055.1. GTDB lineage: Bacteria > Chloroflexota > Anaerolineae > Aggregatilineales > Phototrophicaceae > Flexifilum. The sequence goes on along the minus strand of DAOTUQ010000086.1, from coordinate 142,872 downwards.
GAAAAACTCGACTTGATTTGCCAGCGATCAATCGATTGGAACGCATAGAGGATCCAAAAGCACAATTACATGACCTATTACGTCAAGCGAGCGAACGCTCCCCGCGACGGTTGAAAGACTTTAATCCGGCGAAACAGGCACATCGGATCGTTGAAATGATTGACGACTTCGCCCCCTTGCGCCAACTCGCCGCCTTTGAACGCCTCGAACACGATCTCGCCGCGCTGCTCCAAACGCTGACCGACGCTCATCCACAGACCGAGACCGAACATGGAAATTGAACTCACCCTAGAATCCATCGCCCACAAGGGCTTGGCAATCGCGCGCCACAATGGACGCCCGATCTTCGTCAGCATCGCGCGCCCGCCCTTCGGCGTCGTCGGAGAGCGCGTGCGCGTGCTGGTCACCAAGGATAAGAAGTCCTTCGCCTTCGCGGATGTGATCGAAGTCCTTGAAGCATCGCCCCACCGCAGCCCGCCGCGCTGTCAACATTACGGCGTATGCGGCGGCTGTCATTTACAGCACGTCGATTATGCAACGCAGTTGGAATACAAGCGCGCCGTCGTGGCGGAGCAGTTGGCGCGCATCGGCGGGTTGCGCGATGCGGTGGTGCTGCCGACGATTCCCAGTCCGAACGAGTGGGGCTATCGCGCACACATCACGCTGCGTCCGGCGGACGATGGGCGGCTTGGCTACGTCGGCGTGGATGGACGGACGGTGATCGCCATCAACGAATGTCCGATTGCGCAGCCAGCGCTCGTCGCAGCGGCGCTCACGACACCCACGCCCACAGCGGACGTGCGCGCGCGGCTGCAAGTGGGCATGGACGACGCGGGCAATACGACGGGCGACACGATGGCGCAGATTGCCGCCCCGACGACGGCAGCGCGCGCGGCGGACGCCGATCCCAACGACGACGATGCACCTATCCCCGTCGATACGGCGCAGATCATCGAATACCGCGTGCGCGGCAAACCATTTCGCGTGACGATGGGCGGCTTCTTCCAAGTCAACGTGGCGGCAGCGGCGACGCTGGTCGAGCTGGTGTTGGCGCGCATCGACGTTGGATCGCGCGTGCTGGATTTGTACGCGGGCGTCGGGTTGTTCACGGCGTTCTTGGCGGAACAAGCGTCCGGCGTGACCGCCGTCGAGCAGTACGCGCCCGCCATCGCGGACATGCGCCACAATCTGGCGGGCATGACCAACGTCGCCATGCTGGAAATGACGGTCGAGAATGCGTTGCGCGACCTGTTGGCGCTGTATGATGCGGTCGTGATTGATCCGCCGCGCACAGGGATGAGCGAGAACGCGATGGAGCGACTGCTCCGGTTGAAGCCGCCGCGCATCATCTATGTGTCGTGCGATCCGTCCACGCTGGCGCGCGACGCAAAACTGTTGACGCGCGCAGGTTATAGTCTGTTGGACGCACAGCCCGTTGATATGTTCCCGCAGACGTATCACGTCGAGACGGTGGCGACGTTCGTGCGCAGCTAAACGCGTGTGCCTGTTTTAACCTGAGTTTTGGATAGGCTCTAAACCGTTCACCTCACCCCCCGCTCCTCCGCTCGACGTTGTGGCTGAGGAGAGGACATGTTTGAGTTTCTCCCTCATTAACCTCATCCCCCAACCCCCTCTCCGGTACGGAGAGGGGGAGTCTCCGTCGAGCTTTCCCCTTCCCCACTTCGTGGAGAGGAGGTCAGGGGTAGAGTGCTTGAAAAGGTGTCCTCCCCTCAGCCACGTTGTGGAGAGGGGGAGCAGGACAGGTCACAACGGGTTTGAAAGCCCCCTCTCCATGCAATGGGTTGGGGGGTGAGGTGAAGCGATCCAAAATTCAGGTTGTTTTAGTGCCACATGAGACTTTTTCGATCTGCGCGATTTACACGTTAAAACGATGAACGGTGCGCGCTGGCAGCGTGTAATAGGGTGTGAAAATCATTGAAGCGGTTTATGTTTTTTTATACCCACTTATGGTATAAGGAGGACATGAAACTAAGCGCCTATGCTCGTAAAATCGGTGTAACATACAAAACGGCGTCTCGTTGGTATAAAGCTGGGAAGCTGCGCGGTTATCAAATGGACACGGGGACGATCATCGTCGATGATAGCGCGCACCGTCCTGAGCGCGTTGCAATTTACGCAAGAGTGAGTTCAAGCGAAAACCACAGCAACTTAGACACACAGGTGGAGCGACTGTCGCAGTACGCGACAGCCAAGGGTTATCATATTGACCGTGTGGTTAAAGAGGTGGGATCGGGCGTCAACGATGGGCGTAAACAGTTTCTTGCGCTCTTGGCGGATGAGCAGGTGACTCGAATTGTCGTGGAGCATCAAGATCGCGCCACTCGCTTTGGCTTTCGTTATATCGAGACCTTTTTGCAGCAACAAGGGCGCATCGTTACGCGAAAGCATCATTATGTCGTTGAGATTGTGTATACGAAGGAGATCGACCCTGCCGATGTCGATGCCGACCGCGCTGCAGCGATTGATATAGGGTTGAATAATGTAGCGACTGTAACGTCAAATCAGCCGGGTTTCGTTCCGCTTCTGATTAACGGCAGACCGCTGAAGGCACTCAACCCATACTACAACAAGGAAAAGGCGCGGCTTCAACGTCAATTAGGTGCGAATCGTCACACGTCAAAGCGGATTGATGTGCTGACGGAGAAGCGCAACCGTCGCGTGAAAGCCTATCTCCATACCGTCAGCCACCGTCTGATCGATAGATTGATCGCGGCTGGAATCGGGACGCTGATCATCGGCAAAAACCACGGCTGGAAACAGGGGATCAAGCTGGGAAGTCGGACGAGCCAGAACTTTGTCCACATTCCCCACTCGATTTATCGATATGCTTACCTACAAAGCGCAGTTAGTGGGCATTAAGGTGATCGTCAGCGAAGAAAGCGACACGTCAAAATGCAGCTTTCTCGACCTTGAATCGCTGCACAAGCATGAAACCGAGGCGGGGAAGCGCATCCATCGCGGGTTGTTCCGTGCGAGCGATGGGCGGTTGATCAACGCAGACGTAAACGGGTCGTACAACATTTTGCGAAAAGCAATCCTGAACGCTTTTGCTGACGGGATAGGGGCGTCCGTAGTTACGCCCGTGCGGGTGACCGCATGAACAAACTCGATGTCTATGTTTGTCATCGATTTTGCAACTATGCTAGTTCTTTCGGCATCGTCAAAGACGAACAACAAGGACTGTGGCGGACGGATTGAGGACAGCGCGAAACCAGATCGCCGCTTTCGTCTTTTATGCCGTACTCAGGACTCGTCACGCAAAGGAAAATCGAATGAAACGGTCAGGCTTATTCGTCGTTGTAACGCTGATCACGCTCTTGACCGCCTGTACGACGGCGGAGGGCGGACGCCCTAACGTCGTGCGCGGCGACCTGCTGGCGGAATACACCTTCAGCGATCCGCTGTCGTTCGAGCAGGGCGCGTATACCGCGGCGACGCTGCGGGTGAACACAGGGGTGTATCGCATCGATGTCATTCAGGGCGATAATACGTTGTGGTGGGGACAGTGGGGCGACACTTACGATAATGTCGTGATCGAAGTCGATGCCGCGCAAGTCACCGAGCGCAACGAGAACGCTTACGGCGTCATGTGCCGCGTGCGCGGGACCGTGGGACAGCCGCGCACACCCGATCCCGAACTCGTGGCGATCTTCGAGGCAACGCCCGAAGTCACAGACATGCCCGCCGATGCCACGCCTGAAGCGACGGCAGAAGCGACACCGGATGCCGACGCCACGCCCGAAGCAACGATTGAGGCAACTGCAAGCGCCACCAGCGAAGCGACGGCTGAAGCCACACCGGACGCCGACGCCACGCCCGAAGTGGACGCCACGCGCGCGGCGGTTGCCGCCAACGAGGGCGATGGCTATCTGTTCCTGATTCAAGGAACGGGCGCAGGCGGCATCTTCCGGGCGCGTGGACGCGCAATCGTGCCGCTGGTCAATTGGACGGTCTCGGACGCGATCCGTTTGGGTCCCGACACCAACCAACTGCGCGCGGTCTGCATCGGAGATTATCTGGCGTTCTACATCAACGATCAGCTTCTCGGTGAGACGCGCGACACGACCTTTGCCAGCGGGCAAGTCGGCTTGGTCGCCAGCGCCGCGAATCGCTTGGGCGTGCGCGTCGAATTCGACAATCTGATGATCTATCAGGGACGGAATGGCTAACCTCATCCCCTTGCCCCCTTCTCCACATGGAGCTGAGGGGGATGAGGTGAACGCAACCCCGCTCCCCGCCGATCCAGAGTTCGGCGCGGTCATTTCGCATCATCCAAGCGACCGCCTCCGTCCGCTGATCGTGGCGGCGATCATCGGCGCACCCGTGATGGTCGGGCTGAACTTCACGTTAGCGCGTTCCGACGCTTGGTATGGGCGTCCGCTGACGGTGATCGTCGTGGCGGCGCTTGGATTGGCGCTCGGCTGGTACATTTTGCACGTCTGGAACCGCGAAATCGTCTTGTACGAGCTGGGGTTGAGCTACCGCGAAGGCTCGGAGACGGTTTTTTTCTTCTACGACGAAATCCGCTCCATCCGGCTGAGTGCCGAACGCCGCGCGTACTTCGGTGGGCTGTGGCGGCGCAACGTCTACCACTTTACGATCACGACCACGCGCGACGAACAATTCATCATCACCAATCGGTATCGCGGCGCGTCCGACTTGGGCGCGGTGCTAGAAGCGCGTGCGATTGCGGCGCTGCGCCCGATCATTCAAGCGCGACTCGCGGCGGGCGAATGGGTCGCATTCACGGACGAGTTGCGGGTGAGCGCGACGGGCTTGCGCGTCGCGTCGCTCGGACAGCTCCCGCGCGAATTGGCGTGGGCGGAGGTCAGCGGCTTCGGCAGAGGGAATCGCCAGTTGATCATCCACGATGCCGCCCACGCCGATTGGGTGCGTCTGCCGTTGGCGGAGATCGACAATCTGATGCTGTTGATGGAAACGCTGTGGGCGCATCTCAAATCCGATGACCACGCGCATGACGACCGCGCGCATGACGACCACGCATTGTAGAGGCGCGTCGCTGGCACGCCCGCTGCGTCAGCCCCGCCACCGCGCACCCAAATCCGATTGAACGTCCGCGCGCCCTTGCGCGTAATATATGCAGCACACGACAGCGTAACTTGTCTACATGGTCTACTTGACAAGCGAAAGTTTTGTCACACATGACATGGACAGAAAGCGCGGAGTCGTGTAAATTTAACGGAAACTCGCATTCGCCTTAAGATTTGTCGCTGGCGAGTGGGGAGATTCAAAGATTCTACCTGTTTTGAGGAGGATTTCTACATGAAGCTAGTACGTTTGTTGGGTTTGGTTCTCGTGTTGGCGTTGGCATTGAGCGCGTTCGGTGTGGCATCGGCGCAAGATGAGACCACGTTGATCATTGGCTGGGAACAAGAGCCGCCGCTGATGCGTCCGCGCAGCGATAACACGTTCGCGTCGTTGGTCAACAACTTCGTGCATCGTGATCTGTGGGACTGGGACGAAAACCGCGAAATCTTCCCGGTGATGGTCGAAACCGTCCCGACGATGGAAAGCGGCTTGGCGCGCATCCTCGACAATGGCAAGACGCAAGTCGATTATGTGCTGAAGGAAAACATCATGTGGTCGGACGGCACGCCGATCACCAGCGCCGACCTCGAATTCACGCATCGCATCATGATGACCCCCGAACTGCTGACGGCAGGGCGCGGCGGCTATCCTGATCTGGTCGAGAGCGGCGAAGTCATCGACGAACGCACGTTCCAAGTGACCTATAACAACGCCGTGCCAGATTATCTTGTGGGCGATTATCTCAGCTACAACATCCCGATCCTTCCGGCGCACATCCTCGACACCGGCGCGAACATCGACGACTCCGACTATTGGCGCGGGATCGACTATGTTGGCTATGGTCCTTACACCCTCGAAGACTGGGCAGTGGGCGAGCAGTTCACGCTGACCAAGAACGCGAATTGGGATGGGCAAGAACCCGTCATCGACACCGTGATCCTGCGCTTCATCACCGACAGCGCGCAGATGGTCAATGCGTTCGAGAACGGCGATATCGACGTGGCGTTCAACTTCCAAGACAGCCTCGTGCCGCAGTTCAGCGCGGTCGAAGGTGCCGAAGTCTATTCGACGGCTGGCGTGTACGGCGATGCGGTCTGGGTCAACCTCGGCAACGGCGGACACCCCGCGCTGGCGGATCAGAACGTCCGCATGGCGCTGGCGCACGCGATTGACCGCCGCACGCTGGCGGAACAGCTCGTCGGACCCGGCGTCCAGATGGCGCCGTCGTGGTTCCCCGATCAATTCCTGCCCGAAGGCTATGGCTTCTTGGAATACGATGTCGATGGTGCCAACGCACTGCTCGACGAATCGGGCTGGGTGGACAGCAACGGCAACGGCACGCGCGACAAAGATGGCACGGAGATGATCCTGCGCTTCTTCACGACGACGCGCCAAGTGCGGATGGATTATCAGGTCGTCATTCAAGAGCAGTTGGCAGCCGTCGGCATCGGTACGCAGTTGTACCCGATCCCCTCGACGCTGTTGTTCGCGGATTATCTGGAACGCGGCATCCTCGACACGGGCGACTTTGACCTCGCCATCTTCGCGTTGAGCGCCAATCCGCTGTCGCCGTATTCGGGCGATACGCTGGAATGGTTCGGCTGCGACGGCATCCCGACGCCTGAAGACGCGGCGGGCAGCAACGGTTGGGGCTTCTGCAACCCGCGCTTCGACGAACTGAACAGCATGATCGCGGTCGAAACCGACACCGCAACCCGCGCCGAACTGACCGCCGAACAGTACCAACTGTTCTTTGAAGGCGCGTTCTGGCACGGTCTGTATCTGCGTCCGACGTGGTACGCGGTGCAAGCCGGTTGGGACATGGGCCCGGCGCGCGAAGTCGGCACGCTGTCGGCGAATTACTTCAACAACATCGAGTTCTGGGCACCCGCGTAAGTATTTTAACCTCACCCCCTCACCCCCTCTCCATATGGAGAGGGGGAAATGACCACGAAATCTCCGTCGTGGAGAGTAGTCACCCCCTCTCCACATGGAGAGGGGGACGGGGGGTGAGGTTTAATCGAGGACGTTCCCATGGGTCCCTATATTCTGCGTCGCGCCTTGCAAGCCATCCCATTGTTGGTGATCATCGGGGTGATGGTGTTCTTTCTAATTCAGGCTTCTGGCGATCCCCTTGCGGAAGAAGCCGCCAATCCGCGTTTCACCGACGCCGATATCGATCTGATGCGCGCCCGCTTGGGACTCAACGAGCCGATCCCGGTGCGTTTCGTGACGTGGGTGATCGGCGACGATTGGCGTCAGCGCGATTACACGGGTGACGGCGTGATCGACGGCTATGGCGAACAGCGCGGCATCTTACGCGGCGATTTTGGCGACTCGTATCGCTTCCAAGACCCTGTGACCGAGATCGTCGGCGAACGTTTGCCCAATACGCTTTTGCTCGGCACGTCCGCCTATATTGTTACGATTGTTTTTTCGCTGATTGTCGGCATGTACGCCGCCTTGCGCCCGTATACGCTGGCGGATAACGCGCTGACAGGCTTTTCTTTTGTCACCTTTTCGATGCCCATTTTCTTGATCGCGCTCCTGTTGGTGCAGGTCTTTGCCGTCTGGTTGGACTGGCTGCCCGTACAGGGCATGTGTCCGGCGCGCGGCGATTGTACGGTCTGGGAGCGCGTGCGCCACATGATCCTGCCCATCGTCAGCCTGTCGCTGATCAGCATTGCGGGCTACAGCCGCTACATCCGCACCGCGATGTTGGAGACGATCAATTCCGACTATATCCGCACGGCACGCGCCAAAGGCTTGAGCGAGCGCCGCGTGATCAGCTTGCACGCGCTCAAGAACGCCGCGCTGCCGCTGGTCACGTTGATCGGCTTGGATGTGCCGCTGATCTTGGCGGGTGCCGTTGTGACCGAGACGATCTTCGGCTGGAACGGGATGGGCGCGCTGTTCATTGACAGCCTGAACTTCAACGACTCGCCCGTAATCGTCTTTTTCGTGCTGATGGTCGCGGCGGCGGTCGTCACATTCCAACTGTTGACTGATATTGCGTATGCTTGGCTCGATCCCCGCGTCCGTTACAACTAACGAGGTGTACGATGGCGAATGTCGCCCTGACCCAACCGGACAGCCGGGTAATCGTCCTTGAGCCGAAGAAACAAAAAGCCGAGTCGCTGCTGCGCTTGACGTTCAACCGCTTCATCCGCCATCGCGCTGCCGTCTTGGGGACGGCGCTGTTGACATTCATCATCTTGTACGTGACCGTTGGGACGCTGTTCGTCACCGAAGCAGCGGGCAACCGCACCAACATCATGGACAAATACGCTGCGCCGAGCATCGAACATCCCTTTGGCACGGACGAAGTGGGGCGCGATGTGTTCGCACGCACGATCTACGGCGGACAAATCTCGCTGATGATCGCCATCGCCGCCATGATCATCGCTACGACCTTGGGGACGCTGGTCGGGCTGGTGTCGGCTTATTTCGGCGGCATCATTGATGCGATTTTGATGCGCTTCGTCGAGGCGCTGCTCGCTATTCCGGCGCTGGTGCTGCTGCTGCTGCTCTCGCGCCAACTGGCGGGCAACACGACCGAAATCATGGTTTTGGGGCGGCAGTTGAGCGCGACGGTGATCATCATCGTCGTGATCATCGGTCTCACCAGTTGGATGCGCCTGTCGCGGATCATTCGCGCGCAAGTGCTGACGTTGAAAGAACAAGAATTTGTGCAAGCCGCGCGCTTATTGGGCGCGAGCGACGCGCGCATCATCTTTGGACACATCTTGCCCAACTGCATCGCGCCGATTGTCGTGGCGGCGACGCTCGAAGTCGGCTCGGCAATCATCACGGAGGCGTATCTCAGCTTCTTGGGCTTCGGCGTGATGCCGCCCACCGCGACATGGGGGAACATCCTCACGCGCAGCCGCGACGTGTTGGATCAGTATCCGTGGATGTGGATGGCACCCGGCGCGCTGATCGTGATTACGACGCTGGCGATCAATTTCATCGGGGACGGGCTGCGCGACGCGCTCGATCCACGCATGAAGAATGTCTAGAAGGAGGATTGAGGACTGAGGGGGAAGGATTGCGTAAAAACGCGGTGTTCAGCGCCGCCGTTCTGCGCTCAGTCCTCAGCACCTTCCCCTCAGTCCTGTCCTCATGCGCTACCACCTCCACCTTTATGCCCCCAAGACCGGGCAGCTAACGCCATCGATGATCACGTGGCTGTATGAAAACGGACAGCGCGATGATCAGCCCGAAGCGTACTGGCCCATCCGCAAGATTCGCCCGCGCCAGCTCGCGCGCGTGTTGTTGACGCTCGATCCGTCGTTGATCATCCGCGAGGGTGCCGATGACGATGTAGAACTGCATTATCCGGTCGAACAAGTCGGCATGTCGCTTTACATCCATACGCGCGGCGTGATTGTCACGTTCCCGTTTTTCGGTGGGGCGTTGGCGCGCGTGGTGTTGGGCATCACCTATACCTATGTGCGCTATCTGTCCGATCAAGCGGGCTTTTGGAGCTTCGATCCCCATTTGAACGTGCTGTCGTATGGCGAAGACTTCCACAACATCGATGAAACTGCCGCGCTGATGGAGTCGGCGCTGCCGAAATTGTTGGAAGGGTGAACGCGCGCTTCAATCGCGTTGTCTCCGCGCATCAATTTCAACGCCGCACGAATGTATGCCAGCGCAAACCCTAAAGAATCTGAGTTTTGGATAGGCGCTAAACTGTTCACCTCACCCCCCAACCCCCTCTCCACGTTGTGGAGAGGGGAGGACATGTTTGATTTTCTCCCTCATTAACCTCACCCCCCAACCCCCTCTCCGTACCGGAGCGGGGGAGTCTCCGTCGAGCGTTCCCCCTTTGCAAGCGGCACCGCTCCAGTACGCGGAGGGGGTTGGGGGGAGGTGCTTGAAAAGGTGTCCTCCCCTCAGCCACGTTGTGGAGAGGGTGAGCAGGACGGGTCACAATGGGTTTGAAAGCCCCATCTCTAGGTTGTGGACAGGGAGCGTTTTCGTCTTGCATTCCTCCTAAAGGATGCGGTTTTTGGCACCGTGTCGCCCCTTTAAGATTGACCAGAGCGTCAGACGAGATTGGAAATGGATGAATATATTTTTAGTGAAATATATTATGATATGTCGCATCTGCAAATCGCAGTTTAGGGACTTTGTAATGAATCCGCTTCCGCGCGCCACTAGAGGGGCGATCTCCCTCGTGCTGCTCATCCTATTTTTATCGCTGAATGTCATGTCAGTTTTCGCTGTCGATATATTCATTGTGGACGCATGGCAAGATGCCAGCGACAATAACATTGGCGATGGCATCTGCCAAGCGATTGTGGACGGCAATCCGCGATGCACCCTCCGCGCCGCCTTACAAGAAGCGAATGTCAAAGCGGGAACTCAAACCATTTGGTTCAGCATTCCCGGTCCGGGTGTCAATCAGCTTTCGTTCAGCAGCAGCCTTCCAACTATCACCGATACGGTATTCATCGACGGCTACACCGAGCTTGGTGCAACCCCCGCCGTGGGCATCACGCCCGCCACGATCAACATCAGTATTCCGTGTAACAACAGCGGGCCGTGTCTGCATTTCACCGACGATGGCAATGATGTGCGCGGATTGCTGCTCTACAGTGGGACAGTTGGCATTCAACTCGACGGCAACAACAACACCATTCGCGGCAATCATCTCGGTGTCGGCGCGGCGTGGAATGCGCTTGGTGGCGTGCTGGTTACAGGCGCGAACAACCTGATTGGCGGGACGACCGCTGCCGACCGCAATATCATCTCTGGCAATCACGGCTACGGCGTGCGGTTGCAAGGCGCGGCGTCGTCGGGCAACCGCATCATCGGCAACTATATCGGCGTCGCGCCCAACGGCACGGGCGAAAATGGCAACGCTGACGGCGGGGTCGAAATCATCGACGCCGATGACAACGAAATCGGGGGTCTTACCGTCGCTGAGCGCAACATTATCAGCGGCAATTATGATTACGGCATTCTGATTCAAGGCGTCACCTCGACGCTGAATCTGATTCGTGGCAATTACGTCGGTGTGGATCGCACGGGCACCACACCATTGGGCAATTATCACGGCATCAAAATCGACGGCGCACCCTCCAACAGCATCGGCACAACCGAGACGGGCGGCGGCAACGTCATCAGTGACAATTACAATTACGGTGTGTATCTGATCAGCGCGAATGCCAGTGGGAATACTGTCTATAACAATCTGATCGGGCTGGAAGCGGACGGATCAGGCTCGACAGCGCCGAATAACTACGGTGTCTACATCGAAAATGCGCCCAATAATCGGATTGGCGGTACGGTCGCCAGTTCGGGCAACACAATCTCCGACAGCAACTCGACTGGCGTCTACATTACGGGCAGCGGTGCGACCGGCAATTACGTGCAGGGGAACAAGATCGGGACGAATATCGCCGGAGACACCGCGATTGGCAACGGGTTCTCACAAGATGGCGGCGTGGCGATTGTCAATGCGTCGGGTAATCTGATCGGCGGGACGACGGCGGGCGCACGCAATATCATCTCCGGCAACACCTATAATGGCATCACCATTCGCGGCACGTCCGACAACAACGATATCATCGGCAATTACATTGGCGTGAACGCGGCGGGGACGGCGGCGCTGCCCAATTATCGCTACGGGATTCAGCTCGCAGACGCGACAACCAACACGACGATTGGCGGGACGACAGCGGGCGCGCGGAATATCATTTCCGGCAACACCGACGCGGGCATTTACGTTGAAGATACGCCGTCGATCAACAATGTGATTCAAGGCAATTATATTGGCACAAACGCGGCGGGAACGGCGGCGATCCCCAACCTCACCAACGGCATTCATGGCTATGACGCGGTGAGCCTGACCATCGGCGGGACGGCGGCGGGCGCAGGTAACCTGATTTCCGGCAACGGCAGTCTCGCCGCGCAGTTTCCGGGAGGCATCCGGCTGCGACCGTCGTCGTCTGCCGTTGGCAATCATGTGATCACGGGCAATATTATTGGCTTGAACGCGGCGGGGACAGGCGCACTCGGCAACATTGGCAACGGTATCCGCATCGATCAAGCAAGCGTCACCATTGGCGGCACGACAGCGGCGGCACGCAACGTGATATCCGCCAACACACAAAATGGCATCTTCATTCTCTATGTGAATACCACGACGGTTCAGGGCAACTATATTGGCACGAACGCGGCGGGAACGTCAGCGTTCGGGAACACGCTCGATGGCGTGGTTGTGTTTGAAGCCCCGAACAACCTGATCGGCGGCACGGCGGCGGGCGCAGGCAACGTGATATCCGGCAACGGACGCTATGGGGTTTACATCAAAGGCGCAGGTTCGACCTCGAACATTCCCATTCAGGGCAACCGGATCGGCACGAACGCCGCCGGAACCGCCGATCTCGGCAACCTCAGCAGCGGCATTTGGGTCACATCGACCAATGGTATCCAGATCGGCGGCACGACGGCAACCGCGCGCAACGTGATCTCCGGCAACGACGCGCACGGCATTCACATCGTCAGCTCGACCAACCCCCAGATTCAAGGCAGTTTTATCGGCACGAACGCGGCGGGATCAGGCGCGATTCCCAACACGCTGAACGGCATTCAAATCGATAACAGCACCTTGATCCTGATTGGCGGGACAGCGGCGGGAACGGGGAATGTCATTTCGGGCAACACCGGACACGGCGTCTCGCTGCTGCAAGATTATAACAACAGCGATGTGCAGGGAAATACGATTGGTATGGCGCTTGGCGGCGATTTCGCGCTCGCCAACGGCGGTGATGGTGTCTATCTCCTCAATACGACCGACACTTATATCGGTGGCGACACAACGAGCGCGGGCAATATCATCGCATTCAATCTCGGCAGCGGGATCACCAACGCCCACACCAATCAGGTCACGGACAATGCGTTCCGGCTCAATTCCATCTACGCCAACGGCGGCATGGGTATTGACCTCGTTGGCGACGGTGTGACCGCCAACGATCTGTTGGATAGCGACTCTGGATTGAATCAGCATCAAAATTTCCCCCTGATGATCGATGTCCAAATCATCGGCGACAACTACCAGATCATGGGCAAGCTCGACAGCCAGCAAAGCCGAGCGGGCTATGCGATTGATTTTTATGCCAACGATGTCTGCGATCCGTCCGGCTATGGTGAAGGACGCACCTATCTTGGCTCGACGACCGTGACGACCAATGCCGCCGGATTGGCGACGTTCGGCGCGCTGACGTTCCCGATTGTCCCCGGACAGACGATCATCACCGCCACCGCCACCGATACGCCCTACCCCATCGATTTCACATCGGAGTTTTCGCCCTGCGCCGCGCCCAACCTGATCCGCAATTTCGGCTTTGCCGATATGACGAACTGGGGCGTGTGGGATGCGATCACGTATCGTATTACAGCGGGCGTGTTCGAGTTTTACCGCAACGTGGGCGGTGCCAGCGCGATTGTGCTGCAAAATACCGCCGCGCCGCTGCCGATCAACGCGCCAATCATGGCACAGTTCGACTTGGGCAATATCAGCAATGCCCGCAAGCGCGTGACCATCTTGCTGCATGACAGCGACTTCAGCGATTTGCAGGTGTGCAGCTTCTGGTTGCCTCCCAACGCGGCGCTGCGCACGTATCGGATGATGGCGCAGACGACCGAAGCGTGGACAGCGGCGTATCTGTCGGTCTACGCCTCGACGGCGGACGGCATCGGCTGGATGCAGTTGGACAACGTATCGCTGACGCATCCCGTCGGCGCGATCCTGAACAATGTTCAATGTATCAATCTGGGCGCGCCGACGCCCACCGCGGGCGCGGACGGCGCGAACCTCATCCAGAACGGGAATTTCAGCAGCCCAACGCTGCCGCCGTGGGGGACATTCGGACAGATCACGCATCGCTTGCAAAGCAGCGTGTTCGAGTTCTACCGCAACGCCGGTGACCCCGCCGGAGTCGTGCTGCAAAACACCGGGGTTCCCATCCCGGCAAATGCGCCCATCGAAGCGACGTTCCAACTCGGCAACATCAGCAGTCAGCGGATGCGCGTGACCGTGCTGCTGCACGCCAGCGATTTTAGCGATTTGCAGGTGTGTACGTTCTGGCTGCCCGCCAACACGCCGCGCGCGGGCTACATGATCCGCACACATACCACCCAAGCGTGGGGCGGCGCGACGCTCTCGGTCTATCCATCGACGACCGTGGCGAGCGGCTGGCTGCAATTGGACGATGTGGTGCTGCGCCAGCGCCCCAGCGTCTATGTCGGCGGGACACAGTGTTATCCACCCGGAACCTTGCCGAGCGGCTTCAGCGCGGGCGTCGAACCCGCCAGCAGCATCCCATTGAGCGCGCCCACGCTGATGCCGACGGCGACGGCGTTCCCGTACAGCGCGCCAAACATGCCCGCTGAAATGCCGTTGCTGGCGACACCGACGGCGGCGTTGCCCGCAGCGGGTGACGAGGGGCAGTTAAGCGAGAACGGCGGCTAAGGGCGAGTCAATCTAGGGGCATGGGGTGCCATGCCCGTCACCGATCAGCCGGCAAGCGCATCAAAAAGCGTCACAATCTGCATGGAGGGGCGACCCAAACGGGTCGCCTCGCTGTTCTTGACCACCGTACCGCGATCCATCACGCGCGCTTCAGGAAATCGCCATCACCTGTTCACGATTCAAAATCCGGCGCAAATTCACCGCGAAATCTTTTCGGTTGATCGGTTTGCCGATGAAGGCATTAAACCCCTTCTTCATTGCCGAAATCGATTCGCTGGTATGCACCGAGTACGCGGCGATCAGGATGTCGGGTGCAAGGTTGGCACGCAGCCAGCCTAAAACTTCATAACCGTCTTGGGTCGGCAGTTCGAGATCGACAAAGATGATCCGCAAATCGGGAAGCTGTGTGACGATGTTGGCAAGCTGCGCAGGATGGTCAATCGTCGTGGCGCTCATGCCTTCGCTCAACAAGAGGGTTTCAAGAATGACTGCGCTCGCGCGATCATCGTCGATCACGAGTGCCTGAATAGAATCGCTCAACGCGGACTCCTTACCTTTGTGCATCGAATTAAGTGGGACGCCACACCTTCTCACCTTTGAGAATGCGGACGGTGAACCATGCTCGCCAAGCGCGCACAATCTGATTGTTTGAAGGAGTAGATGATGTGGCTGTCGTTGTCATACTGATTTGATAATTCCAATTTGTAAACAACACTTTTCTATTGTAAGTTCAAAATCGATTTCAGATCAATGACAATGGTTGGGTCATCCGTTATTGCTGATCAGACGTTCATGTTTCTGGTTAAACGGGGCGCTCTGCGAGGAACGAAAGCCGATCCCATCAGCGGACGAAATCGGCGGTCAAGTCGTGGTGACGCTTCCCGCTGGGACGCCTGTAGCAGATCCGGCTTTGTTTTCAGATTTCAATGAGCCGAAGCATCGTAATCGGAAGGGTCGTGCCGCAGGGCGGTTATGCACCGCCCCACCTGCGGATGATCCGCTCAATTACCGTTCCAAGATCGCCGGACGTTTGACGGTCTGTCCGCCCACACTGGCATCCACCGTCGGATAATTCCCCGTCGCGGTCAAAATCTCGAAGCCGCCCTCCGCGATCAAGATCGTATCTTCGGATTTGCAGCCGGGAATGGATGGATTCCACGCATAGACTTGTCCGGCATTGACGCGCGTGAGATCGCCCGGCGTCGCCACCGCCTCGCGCGAGGCATAGCCCGCCAGCCCGCCCTGATGATGTAACTGCCACTGATCCGCTTCGCCCTGTGCGGCATAGGCGGCTTGAATATCCGCGAATACGTCGCCCTGCGTGCGTCCGGGTCGCGTGTTGACCATCGCGGCGGCGTCAATGGCGGCGACTTTCTGATTGCGGGCGGTCAAGTCTGCCGGAATCGCGCCGAAATGCACGAAGCGCGTGGCGGACATCACCAAGCCGCCGCGCCGACAGCACACGACCAGCATGGCGTACTTTTCCAGCGGCTTGAACGTGGCATAAGCGTGGCGGTACTTCATGGTGCGTTCGTCGGTCGCCACCAATGTGACAAGCGCCAGCCCGCCGCGCTCCCGGCACGCCGCCGCCATGTACGATGCGATCTCAAATTCGGTGTCGCCCGGCTCGACCCGACCGACGGCTTGTTCAATCGCCGCACCCGTGTCCGCGCCGAGCGCCCGCGCGCGATCCTGCTCCGACGGCAGCAGCGTGCGGCGCAGCGTCGTGATCGCGTCCCCGATCTCCCCATCGTCGGTGGCGACATGCTCGCCCGATGGAAGTTGGCGCGCATACCATGGGGAAATATCGAAGATGAACCCCAAATCCTCGATTTTTTCTTCATCGCGGATACGGGGCGCTTCAATCGGATCGGTGACGATAGCGCGGCGTTCCGGCGTGACGAGGACGTTGAACGCGCCGTTTTCGCCGTCGGCGGCGATCACCGCGTCCGCGCCTGCTGTAAACCAGGCGATGTTACGCGCGCGCCGCAGCCAGATCGCGCCCACGCTGTGCTGTGCCATCAAATCGCGGAGTTGGTCGTGCTTACGTTCGATTTCTTGGAGGCGATCCATCAAAATTCCCTTCAGTTTTGTATCAATGAATGCAATTGGACTCAACACTGTCCATTCTACCCCGCCGCGCCATTTTTGGGGGCGAACGGGCGGGCGATCCCATCAAAATGCGCCATGAGGTGAATGAGACGTTGTATCTTCGTGCGATAGCCCTGGGGCTGGAGGGGGGCGAGGTTGCTTTTATCTACTTGCTTGACCGACGACTAGTCCTACGCCGTGTCCTAAATCTTTTTTGATATACAATCGAAGCAAAGGGGACAAACACGATGTTGACTCAAGCACCCGAACGCACCTATACGGCGGACGAGTTGTGGGAACTGTCGCACGCGCCGGAGTATGCCGAGCTGCGCCTCGAACTCAGCGAAGGAAGATTGATTGTTATGTCGCCAGCCAGCTATACGCATGGAATACGTACCAATGAACTGGGCTATCTGATTACGCACCACGTTAAACAAAATGCTTTGGGCAACGTGACAGGCGCGGAAACCGGTTTCATTCTGTACGAAAATCTCGATCCAAGCGGCAAGGACACCGTGCGTGCGCCTGATGTGGGCTTCGTCGCTGCGGCACGGTTGGAGGCATTGATGGAGAAAAATTTGAGCAACGGGTTCTTTCCCGGCGCGCCCGATCTCGCCGTCGAGGTCGTCTCGCCGGGCGACAGCGCCGACGAAGTGCAGACCAAAATCGATGAATATTTGCAATACGGCACGAAGCTGGTGATCGTCGCCTACGAAAAGCGCCAAACCATCGTCGTGCATACGCCATCGGGCGCGAAAACCTTTCGCGGCGCTGAGGTCGTGGACGGCGGCGCGGTGCTGCCCGGCTTCGCCGTCAAGGTGAGCGAAATCTTCAAATGATCTGTGCTAGAATCAGCGCATTGGTTCGCCATGGGACACGACCATGCCCGACAAAGACACGGTGAAAGATACCCTGCATGACGCCGGGACGCCAGAGACGAGCGACGCGCCGTCGCCTGCCGTCGAAAACTTTTTGAAGGCGATTTATACGCTGCAACAGTCGGACGCGGAGTCGCCCGCGCGCGTCAGCACCAACGCGCTCAGCGAGCATTTGGGCAAGACCGCGCCTTCCATCACCGACATGGCACAGCGTATGACCGCTGCCGGGTTGGTCGATTACAAGCGGCATCATGGCGTCGTGCTGACGGCGGCGGGCGCGACGATTGCGCTGCGCGTGCTGCGCCGTCACCGTTTAATCGAATTGTATCTGGTCACGGAATTGGGCTACGAACTGCGCGATGTTCACAACGAAGCCGAACGACTGGAACACGCCGTCTCGGATCGCTTCGTCGAAGCGATTGCGCGCAAACTCGGCAACCCCGATTTCGATCCGCATGGCGATCCGATCCCCGCCGCCGACGGCTCGATCACGACGCGCGCGCTGCTCTCGTTGGCAGATTTGCCCGCCGACACGCCCGCCGTCGTCCGCCGCCTCAAAGCGGGCAGTCCAGAAATGCTTCAATATGTGCTGGATCGCGGCTTTCATTTACTGGCACCCGTACAAGTGACGGGACGCGATCCGTTCGATGGGCCCATCACCGTGTTGGTCGAAGGACAATCGCGCGCCATCGGGCAGGGCGTCGCGGGCTGTATTTTGGTTGAACCCGTTCAAGTAAATTAAGGATCATTGCAAATGCGCTGGCTATTATTTTTGTCCGTATGGTTCGCGTTCAGCATCCCGCCGAGTTACGCCCAAGATGTCGCGCCCGCCGGCTTGCGCACCGACGCCGATACGCAAGCCGCGCTTGCCGATGCTGGAACAGCGCGCGTGATCGTCAATTTGCGCGAATCGGCGGCAACGCGCACTCCGGCAGGTGAGCCGAACGCCAACGCGATTGCCGCGCTGCAAGCCGATGTGATCGCGTCAGTGCGCGGTGCGACTCGGGGCGCTGCGAGCGCGTTCCAAGTCCAGCGGCGCTACAGTCACGTCCCGGCGTTCAGCGCGACAGTCGATGCGGCGGCACTGGCGGCGCTGACCGCCCATCCGTCCGTTTCGTTCGTGGAATACGATCAGCCGACGCACGGACACACTTCCGAATCCGTCCCGGCGCTGAACGCCGATGATGTTCACGCACTCGGCTACACGGGCGCGGGCGTGCGCGTGGCGGTCGTGGATTCCGGCGTGCGCCTCAATCACCCCGATCTCGCGCCCTCGATCATCGCGCAGCAGTGTTTCACGCAAGGCAACTGTGCGCCGTCCAATACCAACACCAGCGCCAACGCCGAAGATGTTTCGACCGCTGGATCGGGCGCGGGATCGGGACACGGCACCAATGTCAGCGGCATCATCACGTCGGACGGCATCGTCGCGCCGAAGGGCTTTGCGCCGGGCGCGCAGATCATCCCGGTGCGCGTTCTAAACGGCAACAACAGCGGCTTCGTCTCCGATTGGGTGGCGGGCTTGAACTGGTTGATCGCCAATCAAGGGACGCTGCAAACCGACATCATCAACATGAGCTTGGGGACGTTTGTGCTGTACAACGGCTCGTGCGAGGCGAATCAGTCCTCCACGCACAACGCGATTCAGACGCTCGTCCAGACGTATGGCGTGATTGTGTTCGCGTCGTCAGGCAATCAAGGCGACATCACCAGCATCAGTTCGCCCGCGTGCCTGCCGAGCGTGCTGGCGGTTGGCGCGACCTATGACAGCAGTTTGGGACGCGAACCCGACAGTGGGACGTATCAGGATGCTTTTGGCGGGTTTCCGGCATGTTTCGATGCCAACGCGACGCTGAACACGATCACCTGCTTCACCAACAGCAACGCGATGGTCGATATTCTCGCGCCCGGACGCCCAATTCGCAGCGCGGGCATCACCGCTAACACCTCGACGTTCTCCGGCACGTCACAAGCCTCCCCGACGGGCGCGGGCATCGCGGCGCTGCTGTTGGAATATGCGCCGTACTTGACGCCCGTCCAAATCGAGCAGACGCTCGAAAATACGGGCATCGCCGTGACCGATACACGGAACGGCGTCGTCCGTCCGCGCATCGATGCGCTTGCCGCGTTCAACGCCGTGATCGCCGCTAATATGGTCGCCAACGCTGACTTTGCCAACCCGGCGATTGGGAACGCGGCGCGCAACTGGGGGACGTTCGGATCGCCCAACCCCGACTCGATCCAGTGGAATATTCAGAGCGGCGTGTTTCAGTTCTACCGCCCGCCCGGTTCGGATACCGCAGTCGTGCTGCAAAACACGCAAACGCGGCTGCCCGCCGGATCGCTGGTTAAGGTCGATATCGAAATCGGCAACAGCACCCCGAACCGTCAGCGTGCTACGCTGCTCGTCCACGACAGCGACTTCAGCGATTTGCAAGTGTGTACGTTCTGGCTGCCCGCTGGCACGCCGCTGCGCCTGTATACGATGTATTTGCGAACGACCGAATATTGGAACAATGCCAGCCTGTCGGTCTATGCGTCCAGCACATCGAGTACGGGTTATCTGCGCATCGATAACGCGATCATGCGCTTTGACACCGTGACCGCTGTTGGCGGCGTTCTCTGCATCGATCCCGACGCGCCCGACCCGACGGGCAGCCCCGACAGCGGGACTCTGCTGAGCGATGGCAGCTTCACCGTGGGCGCGATTGGCAGCGCCGACGGCGGTTGGGGCGTATTCTCAACGCCGAATCACACTACCGAGTCCAATTTGAACATCGCCTATCAGGTCAGCAGCGGCGTGTTCGAGTTCTACCGCAAGAATCGACCAGGGATCAGCAACAGCGCCGTGGTGCTGCAATACAGCCAGGACAGCTTGCCCGCTGGCACGACGATGGAGGCAGTGTTCCAACTCGGCAACAGCACCGCGAACCGCGCCCGTATCACAGTCTTGCTGCATACGCGCAATTTTATCGATCTGGCGGTCTGTACGTTCTGGTTAGCGCCCAACGCGCCGCTCAGCTCGTATTCAATGTATGCGTATACGACGCAAGCATGGGACGCGGGGAGCGGCAACGACGCCTCGATCTCGTTCTACAATTCGACCGCGCACGCTTCGGGCTGGATGCGCGTCGATAACGTCTCGTTGATCGCCACACCCTCCAGCCCGAATGTCGGCACGGAATGTTACGCACCGGGCGGCGGCGCGGGCGCGGAAGCGGTGATCGATCCGGCGCTGATCCCGACGCTGATGCCAACGGCAACGCCCGGCTTTGCACCGTATGTCGCGCCGGGCATGGCGGGCGAACTGCCTTTGAACGCCACACCGACAGCGGCGGTCGAGACAGCGCCGGGCGAAGGCAGTACATCCGAATAAAAACAAGTCGCTCATCCCCCTCGTTACGATGTGACGAGGGGATGAGCTTCGCCTATTTTGATGGGATGTAACTTTACGCCGAGTTTACAACCATCTCATATCCCCCTTATCGAACGCGCCTATGCTTCATTGTAGCAATCAACCATCATCATTTAGCGCCGGGTCGGATCACGAAGCTTGTCTGCGGATACGGGCGGAATCGCGGTGAAGAACATGAGGGAATACGCATGAATAAGACTTGGAAACGCGGACTCGTGGTGATCGCGCTGGTCGCGGTCGCGCTGGTTTCGTTCTATATCGGGTCTGCCACGCTCACCACGTCGGCGGGCGCGTCGGTCAACTGGTCACAGGCGATGCAGACCGTTTCGCTCCAACAAGCGCCAGCGACGGCGACGGAAACCGAACAACTGTATTCGGGCATCTACAATCGCGTTACCCCGTCGGTCGTGTCGATCAACGTGATCAGCCGCGCGGGCAGTACGCCAGAGACAGAACGCTTTGGCGAAGGCACGGGAACGGGCTTCATCATCGACACAGAAGGTCACATCGTGACCAATAATCACGTCGTCGATGGAGCGATCAGCATTGAAGTCAACTTCTTCGATGGACGGATCGTGCGCGGCGAAATCGTCGGTACGGATGCTGACAGCGACTTAGCCGTGATCAAGGTCAATGTCGCGCCGGAGACGCTCACGCCCGTCCCGCTTGGCGATTCGAGCGCATTGTTCATCGGGCAGAACGTCGTCGCCATTGGCAGCCCATTCAATCAGCCATGGACGATGACGACGGGCATCATCAGCGCGCTGGGGCGCACGATTCGCGGTTTGACCAATTATTCGATTGGCGCAGTCATTCAGACGGATGCCGCGATCAATCCCGGCAACAGCGGGGGTCCCCTGCTCAACCTCGCGGGTGAGGTCGTCGGCGTCAACAGCCAGATCAGCAGCGAAACGCGCAGCAACAGCGGCATTGGCTTTGCCATTCCAAGCAATCTGGTGACGCGCGTGGCGGCGGACTTGATCGCGCGCGGCGAGGTCGATTACAGCTACTTGGGCATTCAGGGTGGCGACGTAAATCTGGCGCTGATGGAGGCGCTGAACCTGCCCAACAACGCGCGCGGCGTCGTGGTGACAGGCGTCGAGCCGGGTGGGCCCGCAGCCGCCGCCGGCTTGCGCAATGCGAGCAACGTGCGTGAGATCAACGGGATCGCGGTGCCACAGTCGGTCGATATCATCTTGGCGGTCAACGGCGAACCCCTCAGCGGCATGTCGGAATTGGTGTCGTTTCTGGCGAGCAGCACCGCGCCGGGCGACCTGATCACGCTCACAGTCGTGCGCGACGGGCGCGATCAAATCGATTTGAATGTGACGCTAACTGGGCGTCCGTAAAGGATCAAAAATCATCGAAGAAGTAACCTCCGGTGAATTTTTACTTTAGCTCACCCTAACCACCAGGGTTATCGCGCGAAGATACAATGTATCATTCACCTCACCCCCTGACCCCCTCTCCACTGCGTGGCTGAGGGGGCTGGGGGGTGAGGTGATTCAGGGAGAAAACCAAACATATCCTCCCCTCAGCCACTGCGTGGGAAGGGGTGAGGTTGATTTTTTCGATTGTTCATTCGTTTTTCGTTGACGGTATGCGACCACAGGCGTAATCGATGCACAGATGGAGTCGGCGTTTGACCATCCTACCCGGCGCGTCCGGCGTCCTGATCATCACGCTCGGACTGCTGATCGCGGCGTTTCCGTATGTCGGGGACGCGGGACAGTCGTATTCGCCGTTCAATCATTTCGTGTCCGAGTTGGGCGATACGCGCGTTTCCGAACGGGCGTGGTTGTTCAACCTGACGCTGTTCGTCGGCGGCTTGCTCTATGGGCTGTTCATGATCGGCGTCGGGCTGCGCTTCACGGGCTTGCTCCGCTCCGGCATGACCATCGGCGGGGCACTGGTGGGGCTGTCCGCCGCGCTGGTCGGCGTCTTTCCGATGAACGAAAATTATCCGGCGCACGCGGGCGCGGCACTTGGCTTCTTTGAAGGCTCGCTCGTCGTGTTGATCGGCTTCGCCCTCGCCGCCGCGCGCGCCCGGCGTCCCGCCTATCCGCGCTGGCTGGCGCTGGTCGCGCTGCCGATGACCCTGTGCAATATCGTCTTCATCGCCCTCATCGTCGCGGGCGGCGAAGCGGCGCTCGTTGCGCCGACGGGCGGACGCGATCCGTTCTGGCTGATCCCGGCGGCGGAATGGGGCGTGGTCGTCTGGCTGCTCGTGTGGGTGAGCGTGATCACGATCTGGCGCGCGGCGCGGCGGGATTGACGCGGCGCGGACGTATAAAGCGCGCGTCACGCCGCGTCCAGACTACAGACTCTTGACTTCACCCCCCGCCAAGCCCCTTTCCGTACCGGAGCAGGGGAGCAGTACGACTTTTGACAGCGGGGTGAGGTACTACACAGGTGAAATCCTATGCAGCTCGATCCCTATCCTATTCCCGCGCGCATCTTGATCATCGCCGCGCATCCTGACGATATCGAGTTTGGCGCGGCGGGCAGCGTCGCCGTTTGGACGGCGGCGGGCGCGGAAGTCCACTACTGCATCGTCACGAACGGCGCGGCGGGCAGCAACGCCATCGATTACGATCATGACACGCTCGTGCAGCAGCGCATCGTCGAACAGAACGAAGCGGCAGCCCTGCTCGGCGTGCAGCACGTCCACTATCTGGGCTATGCCGACGGCATGTTACAGCCGACGTTGGAACTGCGCCGCGATCTGACGCGCCTGATCCGCCAGGTGAAGCCCAATCGCGTCCTGATCATGGATCCCACCACGCGCATGATCGGCGAGGGCGAGTTCTTCTACATCAATCACCCTGATCATGTGGCGACGGGCGAAGCGTCGCTGTACGCGGTCTTTCCGAGCGCCGAGACGCGCCCGATCTTCCCCGAACTGCTGGCAGAGGGTCACGAGCCGCATCATGTCGATGAGCTGTACCTGATGATCGCCGCCAACGCCGATGTCGCCGTCGATATCACGCCGCACGTCGCGCTCAAGAAGCAGGCGCTGTTGTGCCATCGGTCGCAGTTGAGCGAGGGCGACCTCGGTTTCATCGGGCAGTTCGACGGCATGGCGGGCGCGCAGGTCGGCGTCGCGTTCGCGGAGACGTACCGCGTGATGCGCTTCATGCGCGGGTGACGGCGCGGCACGGTGGCGGGGCGCGGCAAGCCAAACCCCGCCACCGCCCGCCGAAAAAATTTTGATCCGCTGCGCGGAAGGGGGGAAGGGCAAAAGATCAGAAAAACAGAAACAAGGACACAGCAATCAGAAATCAGCAGCCAGAAATCAAAAGATTAAGAGGCAGAACACCGAAGACCGTAGCCGTTGCTCCTGCCATCGGGCGAGTCGTAAACGATACCGGAACCGCGCCACGCGCCGCCGCGCCGCCCGCGCCTATTAGTACCGCTCATTTCAGGGTCGTTTGGCGTCTCGTATGCGTTCAAACACCACTCCCAGACGTTGCCCACCATGTCCGCCGCGCCGAACGGACTCACACCGCTGCGCGGCTCATCCGGCGGAAAATCGTACTTCGTGACGGGCGTCGTCCGCCCGATCCCACTTTCCGACAAATTGCAGCGGTTCTGATCGAATTGATTGCCCCACGGATACGCACGCCCGTCGTCGCCCTGCGCGGCGCGCTGCCATTCCGTCTCCAGCGGCAACCGGATGTTCAGCCCGGTCTCGAACGCCAGCCAGTGGCAGAAGGCGACGCTTTCGTACCAACTGACGTTCGTGCGCGGCGTGTCGTCACCATCGAACTCCGTTGCGCGCGGCTGTTTGCCCTGCGCTTCCCAATATTGGGTTGCGTCCGGGCTGTACGCCCACCAGCGCGCATCGGTGTAGCCGTGGCGCTCGAAAACAGCGAACTGCGCGTTGGTGATCGGATACTTGGCGATCTGGAACGCCCCCACGTCGAATCTGCCATGTTTTTCAATCTTCACCGATCCGGCGGTGACGGGACACCACGCGAACGGCGGCGGCAAAATGTCGGTCACGGCGGTGAAAATGCCGGACGGGATCGGGATCGTCGGATGCGCACGGCGGAAGTCGCGCAGCAGGGCGATGCCGCGCGCGCGGGTGGCGGCGCGGTTCACGACCTTCAAAATAGTGTCGAGTTCGTCGTGGGCTTCGTGTTCGCGCTGTTCGGCGGCGGCGCGTTCGCGCTGTTCGGCTTCAAGGCGCTCACGTTCGCGCTGGTGGGCGGCGGCGCGTTCGCGCTGTTCGGCTTCGCGTTGGAGGCGTGCTTGTTCCTGTTTTTCGAGTTCAGCGCGCGCGGGCAGCAGAAAATCATCCAGCGCGTCCCAGACGCCGCCGCGCCGCTGTTCGCGGATCGGCGTCAGGAAAGCGATCACGCCATCGAAGTCGCGCGCTTTCATCAGGGCTTCGGCGCGATCTAGGATGTCGTCGAGCGTGAGCGACGGTTCGGGTTGGACGGGCGGCGATGGTGCGCGTTGGGCGGGCGGCGACGTTTCGGGTTGGACGGGCGGCATCAGCGCCGTCGCCAGCCATGCCAGCGCATCGTCGGTGTACGCCGCGCCGCGCAGATCGAGATATTGCAGCCTGATCCACCCGAACGGCACGCACTCCGCCCAATCCGTCCCCGCCGCCCATACGGGCAGGATCGGCTTGTCCGCCGCGCGCGCCAATTCGAGTTCGTGATAGACATACGGCGACAAGCTCGAATCGGGCGACGCGATCAACAGGACAAATGCACAGCCGCGAATCGCCGCGCGGATCGCCGCCTGCCAATCGGCTGTGCCGGGCGTCAGGCGCTCGACATCGACCCAAATGGTGACGCCGCGCGCGCCCAAATCCGCGCGCAAGCGATCCCGAAATACCTTGTCCTGCGTCGAATACGAAATGAATGTGAACGGCGCGTCCGGCAGCACGATGGGTTCAGCGGGCGGCAGCGGCGCGGACGACTGCTGTATCCGCCGCAGCAGCGCGTCGATCTGCTGGTTCTGAACGCTGCCGACACGCGGCTTTATGGCGGTCAAGAGCGCCGCCAGCGCGTTCGTGCCGTCCGCCAAGTGGAACGGCACCAATTCGACCACGATCTGCCGCGCAAAGTCGGGCGCGTTCACACCGTAGCGCGGATGGACGCGGCTGGACGCGCCTATGAACAGCGGCTCGATCAGCGCCATTTGCGCGCTCTCTGTGCGGACGAGCGGTTCAAGCAGCGCGTAGATTTGATTGTAATGGTCTGGGGTCAGATTGAGCATGAGCGCGCGTCGGTGTACCGTAATTATCGGATCATGCGCCGACTATAACGCGCAATCTGGCTGAATTGCAAACCGCTGTTCAACGCGCGGTCGGGGCGCGCTGATGAGAGGCAGGTTGGGGGGGAACGGGCAGGGCAACCACATCAAGATACGAGGTCTCAATTGACAAGCTCACCTCACCCCCCGACCCCCTCTCCACTGCGTGGAGAGGGGGAGCAGGACGGCTCACGATGGATATGAAAGTCCCCTCAGCCACTGCGTGGAGAGGGGATTTAGGGGTGAGGTGAAGCGATCCGAAACACAGGTTACTTAGGGGTGAGGCTGCCTTATTCCGGCGCGATCTGCTCGTCGGTCTTGCCGAAGCGCCGCTTACGCCGCCCATATTCGATCAGCGCCTCGCGCAGCGCCGCTTCATCGAAATCGGGCCAGTAGGTCGGCGTCGCGTAAAATTCCGAATACGCGCCCTGCCAGATCAAAAAATTGCTGTTGCGCAGTTCGCCGCTGGTGCGGATGATCAAGTCGGGGTCGGGCAGATCGCCCGTGTACAGATAGCGGCTGACCAATTTTTCGTCGATCTGCTCGGCGGGGATGCGATCCGCGACGATGCGCTGCACCGCATGGACGATCTCGTTGCGCCCGCCGTAGTTGAAGGCGATGTTGACGATCAACTTGGTGTTGTTGCGCGTCATTTCCATCGCCTCGCGGATTTTGCGCTGCAAGCGCGGCGGGATGCCGTCGAGTTCGCCAATGTGCCGCAGTTGCACGCCCTTTTCATGCAGTTCGCGCAGTTCACGGTCGATCACCGTCTCCAAGATGCGCAGCAGCATTTGGACTTCGGCGCGCGGACGCCCCCAATTTTCGGTCGAAAAGGCATAGATTGTCAGGATATCGATGCCCATTTCGCCCGCTGCATTCAAGATGCGGCGTAGATTTTCGGTGCCGTGGCGGTGTCCTTCGGTACGCGGCAGCCCGCGCGCCTTCGCCCAGCGTCCGTTGCCATCCATGATGATGGCGACGTGGCGCGGCATCTTATCCGGCGGCAGCGGGGCGATAGGCGAAGGCGATTCTGCTTGAACGAGCGCGACCATGCCGTCTAAATCTCCATAATTTCTTTTTCTTTTGCTTTGCCCATCGTCTCGACCTCGGCGATGTATTTGTCGGTCAGCTTCTGCACTTCTGCCTGACCCTGTTCCGCTTCATCTTCCGAAATCATCTTCTCGCGCTCGAATTCTTTCAGATCGTCGTTGCTGTTGCGGCGGATATTGCGGATAGCGACGCGCGCTTCTTCCGTGCGCTTGTGCAGCATTTTGACCATTTCCACGCGGCGCTCGCGCGTCAGCGGCGGCATGTTCAGCCGGATCACGTCGCCGTCGATCTGCGGCGGGATGTGCAGTTCGGAGAGCTGGATCGCCTTTTCGATGGCTTTGACCGCCGTCTTGTCGAACGGACGGATGAGCAGCTGCATCGGTTCGGGCGTCGAAATCGATGCCAGTTGGCGCAGATCGGTCTCTTGTCCGTAGTAATCGACTTGAAGGCGTTCGACCATCGTCGGGCTGGCGCGCCCGCCGCGCAATCCGTTCATGTCTTGCTCAAAGATCGAGACGGCAGATTTCATCTTGCTGATCGCTTCGCTGATAATGTCGTCAATCATGATCGTTCTCCGATAAGTATTACACGCGCATCCTGATAATTCCTCATGGCACGGCGCGCCGATGTTTCGACACGCGCATCATCGTGTTTAGCGCTCTTTGGGGCGCTCCGCCTCCGCTGCGGTCAGCGTCGCCGTACTGTTGACCGCGTTGGTGGTCGTACTGGTCGTCACGCCGCCGGCGTGCGCCCAGCCTTGCCAGCCGCGCGCTTGCCATGCGGCGTACAGCGCAACTGATCCGACGGTGGCGACATTCAAGCTGGCGACCGAGCCGCGCATCGGCAGCGACAGCAGCAGGTCGCACGTATCGCGCACCAGCCGACGCAAGCCCTCGCCCTCGCTGCCCAAGACCAAAGCGAGCGCCATGTTCAAGTCAGTCTTGTCGATGGCGGGGACATTGGGACCCACATCGAGTCCGATCATCCACACATCGGCGGTTTTCAATTCTTTCATGGCGTTGACCAAGTTGGTGACTTGGACAATGCGCAGATGCTCGACGGCGCCGGACGACGAATTGACGACGGCGGGCGTGATGGCGACGCTGCGCCGCTCTTGCATGACGATGCCATGCACGCCGACGGCATCCGCCACGCGCATCAGCACGCCGACATTCTGCGGGTCTTTGAGCAAATCCAAGATCAGGATGAACGGCTTTTCGCCGCGCTTCTGCCCGCCATCCAAGACGCTTTCGAGCGTGGCATAGGGATAATCGCTGACACGCAGCGCCATATTCTGATGATTGGCGTTGTCCGCGATGTCGTCGATGATGCGCTTGGCGACGCGCTTGACGTTGACATTCCGTTCGCGCGCCGCGCTGACGATTTCGTTGACGATCCCTTTTTCTTCGACACTTTCGGTGAGCAAGAGCTGATCGACCTTGCGCCGCGCGGCGCGCAAGCACTCCATGATCGCCCAATGCCCGTAGATGAACTCAGTCATGTTTAGCCTCAGTAACGAGTAACGAGTGATGAGTGATGAGTGATGAGTGACGAGGGAAAACATGGCGCTGGTTTTCCCTCGTTACATTGCTATTCTTATCCCACCCGCCACAACGTCCCATCGGCGCGATCTTCCAGCGTCACGCCGATTTGCGCGAGTTCATCGCGGATGCGGTCGCTCTCCGCCCATTGTTTGGACGCGCGCGCCTTCGCCCGCATTTGGATGAGCAGTTCGATCAGCGCCGCCTCGCGCGCCGCGCCGCCCGTCGTCGAATCTGCCGCGTCGTCCGCCGGAATGATGCCGAGGATCGCGCCGCCCAAATCCGTATAGAGCGTATGAATCGCGTTCAGCACATCGAGGCTCACGGTCGCGCCGCTGTTGAGCAGCGTGTTCACGTCGCGCGTCAGGTCTTGCAGCGTGGCAATCGCTTTCGGCGTCGTGAAATCGTCGTCCATCGCCGCGAGAAATGCGGTTTTCGTCTCGTCCAAACGCGCGAGGATGCCGTTGCCGTCGGCGTTTCCGGCGGGCGCGCTGTTCATGGCGCGGCGCACCAGCCGCACGGCGTTGTACAGCCGCTCCCACCCCTTCGCGGCGGCGTCCATCGCTTCATCGCTGTAATCGACCGGATTGCTGTAATGCACGCCGAGCATGAAGGCGCGGATCACTTCGGGGCGATTGACCTTGAGCGCGTTCTCGATGGTGATGAAGTTGCCCAAGCTCTTGGACATTTTGATGCCGTCGACGGTCAAGCTGCCGACCAACATCCAGTAGTTGGCGAAGGGCGCGCCGTTGGCACATTCGCTCTGCGCGATTTCGGATTCGTTGTGCGGGAAAATGTTGTCGATGCCGCCGCCGTGCAGGTCGAAGGTATCGCCCAGATACTTTTTCGCCATCGCGGAACATTCGATGTGCCAGCCGGGAAAGCCCTCGCCCCACGGCGAATCCCACCGCAAGATATGTTCTGGCTCGGCGCGCTTCCACAGCGCAAAATCTTCGGGATTGCGCTTGTCGCCGCGCACGGCTTCGCGCGTGCCAGATTCCTGCTCATCGACGCGCCGATTCGACAGCTTGCCGTAGTTCGGGTCGGTGGTCACGTCGAAATACACGCTGCCATCCGCGACATAGGCGTTTTCTTTTTGCAGCAGCGTCTCGATCAGCTTGATCTGTTCGGGGATATGCCCGCTGGCGCGCGGCGAAATATCAGGGCGGGTCACCCCCAAGCGATCCATCATCTCGAAGTAGCTGCGCGCATACGTCTCGACAATTTGCATGGGCTTGGACTGTGTTTGCGCGGCTTTCTTTAGGATGCGATCTTCGCCGTTGTCGAGCAAATGCCCCACATCGGTGATATTCTGCACGTACAGTACGTTGAGTCCGGTCGCGCGCAGATAACGCACGACGACATCGAAGGCGATGTAGGTCTTGGCATGACCGATGTGCGAATGATCGTAGACGGTGGGCCCGCAGACATACATATTGACCTGACCCGGCGTGATCGGGGTAAAGTCTTGCATCTGCCGTCCAAGCACATTAAAAATTCGCAGCGTCATGTGTTCCTCATTGGAATGTACCCGTATGTGCCTCATTGTAACGCAGAAAAAACCCGTAGAATATATTGAATCGACAGCGATAGGATACCCATGATCGCAGCCCGCGCACCCCGCACCGCTTGGCGGCAGCTTGCCCTGATCAGCGCCTTCACGCTCATCGTCACCGCACTGCCCTATCTGATCGGCGCGACGCGGACGGATGCCGCATGGCAGTTCAGCGGCTTCGTATTCGGCGTCGAGGACGGCAATTCGTACTTGGGCAAAATGCGCTTGGGGATGCGCGGACAGTTCGCGTTTCATCTGTTCTACACGCCCGAAATCCACGCCGCCGCCCCGCTGATCAACCTGCCGTATATCGCCGTCGGCTGGATCGCGGGGTTGTTCGTGCCAGAGTCCGATCCGCGTTCGCACGCCGCGCTCACTGCGGCGTTCCATGCGTTCCGGCTGGTGGCGGACGCGCTGTTGATCGTTGCGGTGTATCGTTTCGGCGCGCGCTTCATCGCTGCGCCGCGCGCGCGGCGGATCGCGCTGCTGTTGGCGCTGTTCGGCGGCGGGATCGGCTGGCTGTTGGCGCTGATCGGACAAAGCAATCTGTTCGGGTCGCTGCCCGCCGATTTGTACATCCCGGAAGGCTTCTCGTTCCAAGTTTTGTTCGGCTTGCCGCATCTGGCGTTGGCGCGGGCGGCGCTGCTGACCGGCTTCGTGTTGTTGACCCCACCCCCCGACCCCCTCTCCACTGCCTTCACCCCACCCCCCGACCCCCTCCCCACTGCGTGGAGAGGGGGAGCGCCAACCTCACCGCTTGGCACGCGCGCGCGCATCTCCCCCTCTCCGTACCGGAGAGAGGGGTGGGGGGTGAGGTCGATGCTCGCCGGACTCTGCTGGCTGGTCGTCGGCGTGATCGTGCCGTTCTATCTCGCTGTGATTTACGTCGTCTTAGGCGCGTGGGGACTGGCGACCTGGATAAGAACGCGGCGTTTCCCGCTCGCGTTGGCGCTGACGGGGGGCGCGGCGGCGTTGATCGCGTTCCCGGCGTTCGCGTATAACGCGGTCGTGTTCGCGGGCAATCCAGCGTTCGCGGTCTGGTCGGCGCAAAATGTCCTCACGTCGCCGCATCCGCTGCATTATGTATTCGCGTATGCCGTGATCGGGTTGGCGGCGGCGTTCGGCGTGCGCGCCGTATGGCGGCGGACGAAAGATGATGCGCGCTGGCTGCTGCCGCTGGCGTGGGTGGCGATTGTCCCGCTGCTGGTCTATCTGCCGATCAACATACAGCGCCGCCTGAGCGAAGCGGTGATCGTACCGCTGGCGGTGCTGGCGGTCGTGGGGCTTCAAAAACTCAGCTCACCCTCCGACCCGTTCTCGCTATCAGAGCGGGGGAGAACGCCCCGTTTGCCAATCGTATTTCTCGCCGTCGTGTCGCTGTCGGCGGCGTTCTTGTGGCTCGGCGGGATGGTGACGGCGCTGAGTCCACGCGCGCCCGCGTTCATTCCGGCGGCGTATGCGGCGGCGTTCGCGTGGCTCAATGCCCCCGACGGCGCGAATGTGCAGCCCGACGATGTGATTTTGGCGTCTGTGCCAATGGGCAACGCGCTGCCCGCGTACATGCGGGCGCGGGTTTACATGGGACATGGACCCGAAACGCTGTTTTGGGGGGCGAAAACGGATATCGTGGAACGTTTTTATGGTGGCGATTTGAGCGACGTGGAGTTATCCGCGCTGTTTGTGCCGCCATGTCCCGCGCCGGATGATGCGGCGACGGGGCG
Organism: Anaerolineae bacterium; assembly: GCA_034437055.1. Taxonomy (GTDB): domain Bacteria; phylum Chloroflexota; class Anaerolineae; order Aggregatilineales; family Phototrophicaceae; genus Flexifilum. The sequence continues at coordinate 110,799 of DAOTUQ010000086.1, read as the reverse complement.
CGGATTATGCCTGCTGCCTGTGCGCTATGTCGTCTATGGCGACATGGAGCGCGCGCTGGAAATCACGCCGATGCCGAACGATGCAATGCCAGCATGGGCGGACGGCTTAACGCGCGTGTATGACTTGGATGGGGTGCAGATTTACGCGGCGGATTAGGCGGGCGCGAGGATCGTGCTGGAAAAGCCGACCGCTTGCAGCAGCGATTCCAGCGTCGCCGCTTCAAAGACCACGCTTGATGGCGGCTTGATTTCAGCTGGCTGTGACGGCAAGTAGACGAACGCGATTTGTTTCAGCGCCGCCACGCGCGACAAAATCAAGTGCAGCGCCGTGATCAGCCGCCGATCTGCGAAGCGCGCATCGGCGAGGATCGCGCCCGGATCGCGGCGCGCGAGGGCGGCAGCCAGCGCCGTGAGCGCCGCGCTCAACGTTTCGAGTCCGCTTTCGTTGGGGTGCGCGGTCAGCGTGAGCGTCCATTGGGTCGCGGCGATTTGGTCGAACTCCGGCGGGCTGAAGGTGATCTGTTCAGGCAAGTGTGGATCGATACTGGCGGCAATATCCCGTAAGCACGCGGTCAGCAAGAATAGATCGGACAACGACAGCGCGCCCTTGATGTACAGCACGACGCGCAGCATGTCCGCGCCGACGCCGAGCATGTCGTTGAGGATGGCTTGTTGAGGACGTAACTCAATCTCCTCAAGTTTTTGCAATACGCGCCTTAGTACATAATCATAGTCACCCGAAGCTTGACTCGAAGGCACCAAAACACGACGATTTTCATCTGGTGCTATCCAGATGACAGCATCACTATCGGTTGTGCCGCGTACATGCCAACCGCGCTTTTCTAAGTAAAGTGAAATCGACGAGGGCGTAACATCACGAGTGCTTTCCTCACTCAAGACATCGAAACTCATAGGTGTTCTCCCTGCGCAATCCTCGTCATCATCGTCACGAGTGTTTGTGCTGAAAAGATTTGAATTCTTGGAATTTGAACGGTGATAGTGTTCTTATTCGGTTTTTCTGGCTCTGTGCGTAAGGAATGCCAATAAGCGCCATAACGCAGTATCGTGCGCTCTTCTGCATGTTCGAGCCAATCTGATGGCGTTGATGGAACGATCAGCACCACCAAAATATGCGAATAGTTTCTCACCCTTCGCAACGCATTGTAATTGTTAACGGGAAGCGCGTAGCTCAGTATTTCACCCTGTTGCGTCCAGTTTGGCACCGATGTGCATTTTAATTGTAGTCGAAGTTCGGGGAGTGGGGCAATTGTCCCCCACCCTGTCGATCAAGCCGAGATCGATGCTCCGTGTGTCGGTTTCCATGCGGTATAGTTCGCAGCCTGCTGCCGCAGCAACTGCACGCACATAAGCAACGCTGAATGCTTCTTTTTGAAGTTCTTCCGTCAATGCCATGATCGCCCCATTGTGTGCATCCGCAAATGCCCCCTCGCAGCGCAGGGGGCATCAGCTCATCGCGCTTAGGGCGTCTCAGCGACCGGGCGCGTCCGCGACTTGCCGTCCTCCGGCGCGGCGAAGATGATCCGCCCCGTCTCTTTCGTGATCGCCTTCGTCACTTGGACGAAGATCGTGCGATCCATGAACGGCTTGCCGTTTTCGACAATCACCATCGTCCCGTCTTCGAGATAGCCCACGCCCTGATTCGCCTCTTTGCCTTCCTGCAAGATGCGAATAGCGAACGTCTCGCCGGGAATGTAGAGCGAACGGACAGCGTTGGCGAGCATGTTGATGTTCAGCACGATCACGCCTTGCGCGCTGGCGACTTTGTTCATCGGGAAATCGATGGTCACGATGGGCGAATGCGTGCGCAATGCCAGCGCCACGAGCTTATCATCGACTTCGCGTTCTTCCTCGACATCATCATCAACGATTTTGAACGGCATCACCCCGTCGCGCTGGAGTTCGTTAAGCTTGATCAAGCCGCGTTTGCCGCGCGCGCGCCGCTGTGTATCCGACGAGTCCGCCACGCGATGCAATTCCGAGACGACGAAGCGTGGCACGACCAGCGTCCCGCCCAAAAAGCCCGTCTTGGCGATATCGACGATGCGCCCATCGATCAGCACGCTCGTATCGAGCAAAAGCTGGCGCTCGGAACCGGCGGGCAGGGCTGCTTGGTGCGGGTGTCCGGCGCTGGAACTGCCGACCAACGCCCAAAGGTCTTGCGAACGCACGCTGAAGATCGAGACCAACAGATAAATCGCCACCAGCGAGATCGCCACTGGAATGAGATTGCCCAACGTCGAGTCGAGCAGCGAAAATGGATACGCGGCGATCAGACCCATCATCAAGCCGAGAAAGACGCCCAACAGCGTAACCAACAGCTTTTCAATCGGCATTTCGTTGACGATGCGACCAAGCAAGCGAATCGGGCGCACGGTGATCCATGGCGTCATGATCAAGCCGAACAAGACGCCAACCAAGCCGAAAATGAATGAAACAGCGACATCCGGCAGCGCCAGCGCGCTGGCAGCAGACAAACCGAAGCGCGCCCCGACGATGGCGAAGACCACCATCCCAAACAGACGAGAGACAAAATCGATGGACATGACATCACTCCCCGAAGTCACGCCCTATCACACTGGGGAAACGCACCAATGACAATACACCCAGCGCGCGCCGCCGACCTTGCCAAAATAAAGGCTGCTATCGGTATCGCTCGTTGAGAGGGCGCGTCCGCCCGGCGCACAGGTCGCGCCTTCTAAACCTTACCGCGTAATAACGATGTACGAATCCTAACATGCGCAAGGCAGGGCGTCAACGCAACTGGGACAAATGGGTAAGGTGGCGGAAAGGTTGGTCAAAGGGATAAAAAGTGAAACGCTGAGAACTAAAGCGAGGTTAGTAGTCCGTCAAGAATGTAGATGAAAGCAACCTCACCCCCCAGCGCCCCCCAGCCGTATCGGAGAAGGGGGCGGGGGTGAGGTGAAAAAACCTCTCAAATGATCGCTTAGCGCAGATTGCTCGGGCGCGTGCCGATATCCAAGAACTTGATCACCGCCACAATATCCGCGTTGAAAACGAAGCCGCGCGCGCCTTCGCTGACTTTGTAGCCCTCTTTTTGCGCGACATCGAGCAAGTGTGGCGGCAGCGGGCTGGACATCTGGAACAACTGCTTGGCGAACTTATCCGGCAGTTCGGACTCGCTGTGCGGGAACTCGAACGTTCCGCCGCCGAGCGACGACAGATGCACATTGAACAACAATGCCGCGCCATCGGCTCCGTGCAGATCGCGCAGCGTCGCCGCCGCGCTCACGGGGTCGCCGTCGCTCGATTCGCCATCGGTGATATTGATGATGATCGGCGGAAAGCCGTTGGGATGCACACGCATCCAGTCGTCCACGATCCGACGCGCTTGCGTGAGCGCCTCGACCATGGGCGTTCCGCCGAATGCCAGCGGCTTGAACCAGATCGGAAAGCGCACTTTCTGATCGACCAAGCCGCCCGCGCCGTCCTCAACTTTCTTGGTGCGTTCCTCAATTTCAACGGGCGCATCCGCGATCTTGCTGATCGGCACCAGCGGCTTATCTGCCAGTTCGCCGCCAAACGCCGCGCCGACCTTCGCCCCATAGCCAATCACGCCGACATGATAATAATCGCGCACGCCGTCCGACTTGGCGCACTTGATCACGAGGTTTTGCAGCAGGCGGTTGATCGCATCCGCGACCGCTTGATCCTTGCGCGTGCTGCCCCCTGCGAATTTCTCATCCATCGATCCTGATTGATCGATGAGAAACAGAAACATGCTCGGATTGCTCCGGCTGATTTCGGCTTCGTAGCTCATCCGTTATCCTTTATCTGAATTGTCTTTCCATGTCTTCATTATACGTGTGCCGCGTTAGAATGGTCTCATTGTGTGCCAACAGGACGGAGATCGGCATCCTCCGTCTAGCATCGGTCATTCGTTGGACGCACAATTGGCAAAAGTCATTACAATGGAATAGTGGAATTGACTTTCGTGGGGATCGGTTATCCGGGTTAAGGGAGCTTTGAACGATGAAGCGTTTATTTGTTGCCGTTATCGCGTTGTTGGCGTTGTCGTTGGTTGTGGGAGGTGCGTCGGCGCAGGGCAGTTTGCCACCCTCCGAAATCCAGCGCATCGCCCAAAGTGTCACGTTGATTCTCAATCTCGATGGTAGTGGCGAGCCGCAGTCGAGCGGATCGGGGACGATCATCGATCCGGCAGGCTACATTTTCACCAATTATCATGTGATCGAAGGTGGCAGCGATTTCGCCATCTTGATGTTGGAAGATACAGCGGAACAGCCCGTCCTGCGCTATTTCGCCACCACGGTCAATTTCTCGGAAGAATTCGACTTCGCCATCCTGCAGATCGACCGTGACGCCGACGGCAACGCGCTTGATGCGGCATCGCTCAACCTGCCGGTGATCGAACTTTCACCCACCCCAGTCGATCTGGGTCAGCGAATTCATGTTTTCGGCTTTCCGGGCATTGGCGACAACTATCTGGTGCTGACGGAAGGCACGATCACGACCATTCGCAACGGCGATGTGAGCGGCGCGCGCATTCCGGTCTGGAATCAGACCGACGCCGAGATCAGTCCCGGCAACAGCGGCGGCTTGGCGGTCAACGACGCCGGTTTCATGGTCGGTATCCCCACGGCGGTCATCTCGGAAGAACGCACAGGCGGACGCTTGGGCGGCTTGCTGCCCTTGGAGGCGATTTACGCGCTGTTGGAACTGGAACAGCCGCAAGGTGGGCAGCAGCCCGCGCCGCAATTGGAAGTCACGCCGTTCCCGACGCCTGAATCGGGCGCATCGACCGGGACGACCGATGGGCTGGACTACAACTTGACGCCGAATTATGGCGGCACCTCGTTGGTCGCCGGCTTCTCGCCCGATCCATTCACCGTCGAGATCATCAGCGGCGGCGATGTTGATGCCAGCGCGTTCAACTACGGCACGGACTGCCGCGGATTCGCTACCCGTCAACCAGATTACAGCTTGGCATGGTCGGGCGCGTCGCAGGGTTTGCGCTTCTTCTATGTCAGCACGGGTGACACGGTAATGTTGGTCAACGACCCACAGGGGAACTGGGTTTGCAACGACGACTCGTCCAGCACGCTGAATCCGACGGTCGATTTCGTCAACCCGACAGAAGGGCGCTACGACATTTGGATCGCCAGCTTCACGGCGGGCGAGAATATTCAGGGTACGCTGTACGTGACTGAGCGCGGAACTGCCAATCCCAGTACGCCGAACGGCTGATCCGTGGACGAAGCGATGAGCGGGTGTGGGCAACCACGCCCGCTCGCTTTGAGTGGAAGGAGTCAACGACTCGCGGTTGAAACCGCGAGTCGTTGACCGCTAATCGTTTCGTAATTTGCGCCTGATTTATTCCTCGCCCCCAAAATCGGCTATACTCTCCAACAATCAAAAAAGTTGACGGTATCTTATGCCCGTTTCCGAATCCGAACGCCTCCAAGCGGTCTACGCCGAACGTCAGCAGCGATACGCGCAGAGCGATGTTTATTCGTTGTTCAACCCCGCGTATCAATTTTTTGTCCAGCAGCGCCAGCGCGCCGTCCTTGCGCTGCTGCGCGCCAACGGATTGTCCGCGCTGCATGAAAAATCGGTGCTGGAAGTCGGCTGCGGCGGCGGCAGCGTCCTGTTGGAATGGCTGTTCTACGGCGTTCCGGCGCGCCAATTGTACGGCATCGATGTGCTGTGGATGAAATTGGCGCACGCGCGCGCAAAAAATGAGTTTCTGAACGTCGCCGCCGCCGATGGACAGCGGCTGCCGTTCGCGGATGGCAGCTTCGATGTGGTCACACAGTACATGGCGTTCTCGTCGATCTTGGACGATGCGGTGCGTCAGCGCGTCGCCGCCGAGATGCTGCGCGTGCTGCGTCCCGCGACCGGCGCGATCCTGTGGTACGACTTTTGGTTCAACCCGACCAACCCAGATGTCCGCGCCATTCGCGCTGCCGAAATCCGCGCGCTGTTCGCGGGCTGCGACGTGACCATTCAGCGCATCACCCTCGCGCCGCCCATCGCGCGGCGGCTGGTGGGCGTGTCGTGGCTGTTATGCGCGCTGTTGGAGCGCATCGGCATCTTGAATACGCATCAGCTCGCGCTGATCCGCCCGAAATGAGCGCGCCCATGATGCGATATCGTGCTGATGGAAAGCCGAACCAAACGTCAACGCAGAGACGTAGAGAAACGCAGAGAAAATTGCACACAAATCCGTCTCGACGTTCGCTCGATTTGATCTCAGGTGTCCGTTATTTCAGCATTTTACTCGGCATCGTCCTGCTGTCCGCGTGCGCACCCGATGGACAATCCATCGCGTTCCTCGCACCGTTCCCGACGGCGACGCCCCAAGTCGTGATCGTCACGCCCGAACCGACGCTGACCGTTCCGGCGACAGCGACGTTCACGCCGACGCCGCTCCCATCGTTCACACCGACGCCCGCACCGACCGCCACGCCGACGCTGCCCGCGTGTGAGGCGGGGGGCGGACAAGTGCTGCCGTTCAGCGATTTTCGCAGCACCATCGCGGGCGCGACGCTGCCGTATCGCGTGTATCTGCCGCCGTGCTATTTGGAATATCAGCGGCGCTATCCGATTGTCTATCTGCTGCACGGGCTGAACCAAGACGAGACGGAATGGGAGACGATTGGCGTGATCGACGCGCTCGAACAGGGGATGCGGCTGCGCGTCTTGGGCCCCATGATCCTCGTGATGCCCGATTTCGGGCGCATCGGCGGCGAAAACACGTTCCCACCCGCTGATTCTTACGAGTCGGTCTTGCTGGATGAGCTGATCCCGACGGTTGAGCGCACCTTCTGCACGATCCAAAATCCCACCCATCGCGCGCTTGGCGGCATCTCGCGCGGCGGCTTCTGGGCGGTCAGCGTCGCGCTGCGACACCCGGATTTATTCGGCGTGATCGGCGGACACAGCGCCTCATTCGACGCCACCAACGCGCCGCCCGCCTTCAATCCGCTCGATCTGGCGCTCGATGCCGCGTTCTTGCCCGAAGCGGGGCTGCGCATCTACATCGACAACGCCGCCGCCGATCCAGCTGGAACGGAACTCGAAATCTTCTCCAGCCGCTTGAGCGCGCGCGGCGTGCCGCACACATATGTCGTCAATCCGGTGGGCGGACACGATGACGACTATTGGGCGTCGCACGTCGCGGAATATCTGCGCTTCTACGCGGGCGAGGACACGGAAAGCGGCTGGGCGCGCACCGCCAACGAACTGCCAAGCTGCTTTGAGCCGAGTCCGTGAAGAAGGATTGCAGCGTAAAGACGCAGAAAAGGATTCAGCGCAGAGACGCAGAGAAAAGAAGGAGAATGATCTCATTTTTTGCTTGAGTTCTCTCTGCGTCCTCTACATTAAATCGTTCCGCGCCGCCCCGTTTCTGCGCTAAAATTCACGGCATGGACAATCAAACTGCACGCGAACTCAATGACATCAACCGCGCCTTCTACGCCGCCATCGCGGAGGACTTCGACGCCACGCGCGGCGAGGCATGGCGCGGCTGGCGGACGCTGCTGCCCGCTTTGCGCCCGCTGGCAGTCGGCGGGACGCTGCGCGCGCTCGATGTCGGCTGTGGCAACGGACGTTTTGGCGTGTTCCTCGCGGAGTCGCTGTCCGCGCCGCAAGCGGGCAAACGTCCTATCGACTATACAGGCATCGACAACAGTTCGGCGCTCTTGGCAAAGGCAGACGCGGCGTTGTCCGAGCGCGCCGACCTGACCGTGCGGCTGATCGAAGGCGATATCGTGGAAAGCGGCGTCCCAGACGGCGGTGACTACGATTTGATCGCACTGCTGGCGGTGCTGCATCATGTTCCGGGCGCGGAACGGCGCGCGGCGCTCGTGCGGACGCTGGCGGCGCGGCTCGCGCCGGGCGGCTTGTTCGTGTGGACAAGCTGGCGCTTCATGGATTTTCCGCGTTTTCGCCGCCGCGCGCTGGCATGGGACGCGGACATGGCGGCGCGCGTCGAACCGGGCGATCATCTGCTCGACTGGCGGCGCGGCAGACACGCTGATCTGCCCGCGCTGCGCTACTGCCACGCCATCGACGACGCCGAAGAGTCGGCGCTGATCGCGGCGGCGTGCGCGGCAGGGCTGCGCCCGTTCATGACGTTCCGCGCGGACGGCGAGGGCGACCGCGCGAATGCGTATGTTGTGCTGCGACGGTGAGGTCGTATGATTTCGCCGGATCGCCGCGTCTAGATCGTATTGACCACAGGAGTAAACCGAGTATGCAATTTACCGTCAAAGAGCGCATTACAGGCGACATCATCGCCAGCGCCGTTGAAGATGAAGGCGTCAAGCATTTCGAGGGCAACTGGTATTACACAGCCGAAAACGTCAATATGGCGCATTTGCGCGTGACCGAGCGCATCTATACGTGTCCGTACAAGGGGCGCTGCTATTGGATCGATCTCGACAGCCCATCGGAGAAAATCCAGAACGTCGGCTGGACGTATTACGACGTGAAGCCGGGCTACGAGTGGATTCAGGGGCAGATGGCGTTCTATTCGCGCGATACGGCGGGGACGCTGGCAACGCGCGAGACGGCAGCCGTCACGGAGTAGCTGACAGGGCGTGTCATGATCGCCGCTGGCACGCCCGCATCTTGTGCGACATGCCGTAGAAACGCGAACGCCGATGAGAGCTGCTCATCGGCGTTATTATTGTATGATATATTTGGGTGCAGTAGGACTCGAACCTACAACTACTCGTTTATGAGACGAGTGTTCTAACCATTGAACTATGCACCCATTTTACAATGTATACATCGATAGCGGGTAATCAGGATCGAACTGATGCTAGGACCTTGGAAGGGTCATGTGCTACCGCTACACCATACCCGCGTTGTGCATATACAATAGCAGATGTAGACGGGTGGTCAATCACATTTGCTATTAAATCGGGGTGGCCGGATTTGAACCGGCGGGTCTCCATCTCCCAAAGATGGCGCGATACCAGGCTTCGCTACACCCCGTCTTGAAAACAGTTTACCACTGATTTTCGATAAAGTCCATCCATGCTTGCATCCGAGATCGAAAGTAAGTATCGCTGACCTCTAATGTCAGTAGACCATGAATTGAGCGCCAATTTCGTCCAGTAAGCTGATTGCTGTTGGATTTGCGCTGATCCTTTATGATGCTTGGATCGATATCAAGGATTGCCGCCCAATAGCGTTTAAGCTCATCGACATCATGATCGGCATGATATTGAAGCCGATATCGAATAGGTCTTCCGGGTGAAAGGCGCATAAACCAATTTCGCGCCAATCTGACCATTTTCGAGTTGGAATTGACGAAAGAAACCATATTGCGCCCGCGCTTATAGCCCTCCGCCATGTACAAAACAACAAATTCTCGAAAGTGAACGTCTTGCAAGAGTTCGGGTAGTTCTAGTACGCCCCGCTGATACGCCGCATCTCGTAATGCAGCAAATTTTGCCTGTGCCGCTTTCGTCGCATTGACCTATTTTTCCGTCTGCCGTTTCGTGTACGGGATCGCAATGTCTTTGATCCAGTAGTACACCATCAATTTACTGCACGACTTGCAGCCGGGTTTGGCGCAGAATGTGGCGATTGGCTATCCGAGCTTGGGGACAACGGCGCGCATGGTTCACACCCCGTTTGGTGTGCTGGCGCAGGAAGACAACAATGGAAACTGGGAATGGATGCTCGAAGATGGATTGGGGAACATCCGCAGCGTGACGAACAACAGCGGCGCGGTCATGGAACATCGCCATTACGAGCCGTATGGGAGTTTGTTGGCGGGGACGATGAACGAGACGCCGTTCGGCTTCACGGGCGAATGGCGCGATAGTGCGACGGGCATGGTCTATCTGCGCGCGCGGTACTACAATCCGGCGATTGGGGACGTTTGCCAGCGCATCAGCATCGCGCGGGCGCTGATCTCCAGTCCCCGGCTGGTAGCTGACTGCAACAACGAATTAAAGCGTCAAAGCCAAAGAAGTTATCTGTTCACACGAGGGAGAACTTCTTTTTTATCCCATCACCCGCGCCAGCATCCACACCACCAAGCCGCCGCGCAGCGTCCAACCGAGCGTGCGCAGCCAGTTGGACGCCACCAATGCCGCGTGAATCTCCGCATCAAAGCCGCCCACCAGCGCCGAATGCTGCGGCACATTGACCAGCGCGGTCACGCCCCACACCAGCCCGATCAGCGCCATGCCCACCCACACGCTCCAGGTTGGCACGCTTGCGGGCGGCTGAATGATGAGCAGGATGCCTGTCACCAGTTCCACCAACATTAGCGGCAGCACCAGCAGCGTGATCGCGTTGATGTGCGCGGTTTGATAGGCGGTATAGGTGGCATCACCAACGAAGCGAAACAATGGATAATGGACGAGCTGTACCATCCAGATCACCCCCGCCATCATCAATGTTGCAACCACATGGCACAGCAGCAGTAGTTTGATATCGGACATGCAGCCATTCCTTTGAATGCGGATCACCAGCACGAAATAACCAGTTGAGCCAAGCGATTATAACGAATAGTGCTGCGGACTGAATGGTACATGACGTTTCGTCCGTGAGCGTTAAAATGCTCCGAAATCGAGATCATGGATGAGGATACCGAGAATGGTTTTACGCGATCTTTTGGAATCGACCGCGCGCCGTGCCGTCAACTATCTGGAAACCATCGATGCGCGCAGCGTCGCCCCGACACCCCAAGCCCTGCAAAATCTTTCGCGGCTGCACGAGCCGTTTCCCGAAAACCCAATCGACCCCGACGAGGTGTTAGCGTTATTGGATGAAGTTGGTTCTCCAGCAACCGTTGCCTCAGCGGGCGGGCGCTTCTTCGGATTTGTCATTGGCGGCTCGGTGCCAGCATCGTTAGCGGCAAACTGGCTGGCGGCAGCGTGGGATCAAAACGGCGGATTGATCGCCACCTCACCAATTGGGGCAAAGCTGGAAGCGGTGGCGATGGGATGGCTGCTCGATGCGCTGCACCTGCCCGCCGAGTCGGGGGTCGGCTTCGTGACCTGTGCGACGGCGGCGAACTTCACGGCGCTTGCCGCCGCCCGCCACAGCGTCTTGCAGCAAATGGGCTGGGATGTTGAAGCACAAGGCTTGTTCGGCGCGCCGCCGATCACGGTCGTGGTGGGCGACGAAGTGCATGTCAGCGTCTTGAAGGCGCTGTCGCTGTTGGGATTGGGGCGGGATCGGGTGATCCGCGTGCCAGTCGATGATCAGGGGCGGATGCGCGCCGATGCCCTCCCGGCGCTGTCGGGTGCGACGATTGTCTGTATCCAAGCGGGGAATGTGAACAGCGGCGCGTTCGATCCAGCAGCGGAGATCATCGCGCAAGCTCACGCCAGCGGCGCGTGGGTGCATGTCGATGGGGCGTTTGGCTTGTGGGCGGCGGCGGCTCCAGCGCGGGCGCATTTGACGGCGGGCGTCGCGGATGCCGACTCGTGGGCAACGGATGGTCATAAATGGCTGAACACCCCTTACGACTGTGGCTTGGTGATCTGTCGTGACCCGGCGCATCTCAAGGCGGCGATGGCGGCATCGGCTGCCAGTTCGGCGTATTTGGTGCAGACCGAAAACCGCGAACCATACCACTATACGCCGGACTTTTCCCGCCGCGCGCGCGGCGTTGAAGTATGGGCGGCATTGCGCTCATTGGGACGGAGTGGGATCGCCGATTTGGTTGAGCGCACGTGCCGCTACGCTGCGCGCTTCGCTGAGGGCTTGACCGCCGCCGGGCATCCCGTTTTGAACGATGTGGTGATCAATCAGGTCATGGTCAAATTTGGCGATGCCGACACCACCCGCGCGGTGATTGCCGATCTGCAAGCGGAGGGAACGTGTTGGGCGGGTGGGAGCGTGTGGCAAGGTCACACCGTGATGCGCATCAGCGTGTCGTCGTGGGCGACCACCGAAGACGATGTTGAGCGCAGTTTAGAGGCGATCATTCGGGTGGCGGCGCGCCATATGGACGGCGTGTGAGTCGCCGCGACGATGATGGAGTCGCGGGCGTGCCAGCGGGAGACCCCTCCATCTGTAGGGCAACCACATCAAGCTACGCGGTCTCAATTGGCAAGCTCACCTCACCCCCCGACCCCCTCAGCCATGCAATGGCGAGGGGGAGGACACCTTTTCAAGAACCTCACCCCCTGACCCCCTCGCCACTGCGTGGCGAGGGGGCTGGGGGGTGAGGTGAATCAGGGAGAAAACCAAACATGTCCTCCCCTCAGACGCAGTGGGGCGGGTGGGGTGAATGATCCATTGTAGCTTCGTGCGTTTGCCCTCCCTCCATCTGCCCTTCAACACCAACTTGTGCCTATTTTCATTAATAAGTCGATCACCATGATCGAGACGTAAGCTTAACGGTGCAGAAAGCGTCTAATTGTGATGCAGGTCATCACAAGGAGCGCGTGTCGATGAGCGAAAAAGTCGTTAAGAGTGACGTGGAATGGCGCGCAGAACTGACGCCTGAACAATATCGTGTGCTGCGTGAGCAGGGGACAGAACGCGCCTTCACAGGTAAATACGTCCATACCAAGACGGCAGGCACCTACGCTTGCGCCGCCTGCGGGCAAACGTTGTTCTCGTCGGAGACCAAATTCGAGTCGGGAACGGGCTGGCCCAGCTTTTGGGATGTGGTCGATCAAGGGCATGTTGAAGTGCGCCGTGACAGCAGCCATGGCATGACGCGCCTCGAAGCTGTATGCAGCCGCTGTGGTTCGCATCTCGGACACGTGTTTGACGATGGCCCGCGCGCGACAACGGGACTGCGCTACTGTATCAACTCCGTCTCGATTGCGCTTCAGCCAAACGAAGAAAAGTCCTAAGCGTGCGTCAAGGGAGAGGACATGTTTGAGTTTCTCTCTCATTGACCTCACCCCCCAACCCCCTCAGCCGTACCGGAGAGGGGGAGAAAAACGGGGTTGGATTAGCCCCTCTCCACATAGAGAGGGGTTGATTAAATCATCTTCTTGACGACCTGTTACGCGCCTGCCAAAAGCCAACCGACATAAACGATTTTCCATGCGCCCGCATGTTTTTCGAGAATGCGCGTTTCATGGCTCAATCCCGCCATGTCCATGTCCGGTTCGTCGGTATCCGCCCCATATTGATCGAACGTCACCCACGCCATCGCATCGCTCGTGCGGATGTTGACCTGCTCCCGGCGCACCCGCGCGGCAGTCGGATTGGGAGTCGGGTTGGCGTCCATCAGGCGGCGGACGTTCTGACTGAGGGTATCCCAACCCACAGTGACGGTGATTCCGCCGCGCGCCCACCACCCCATCATGCGAATTTCTGGCACTTGCAGCCAACAGCGCGCCCACGCCGCATAATCCTTCAGCCAAAAGGCGAGCGTTTCGGCTTCGATCACCTGCATGACTGCTTGCTCGTCGGACGGATTGTTTGTACCCATCGTCTTTTCACCCTCCGCTGCATTGGCTGCTATTGGATGTATCGATTTACCATACTCTACCCATCAATTTAAGGAAAAGGTTGGCAATCTAGGCAGCATGAGCTTGCGCTCAGATAGACAGCCGATTGATTTCTGAAAAACGGTCAATCGTGCTAAAATCGATCTGATTATCGTCCAGTTTTGAGACACACACCGCCATGATCGATTCTGCACCGCCGCGCGTCAAAATCGCGGAGTACGAGGCATTCATCGCGCTTCCAGAGAACGCCGACCGCCGCTTTGAACTCATTCACGGGGAGATCGTCGAGAAAATGCCGAATCAACGACATGGAATTATCATCTTCATCCTGAGCGGTCACATCTTCAATTGGTGGAGTGCGAAGGGAGAGCCGGGTACACCGGGCATCGAAGTTCGGCACGGGCTGCCTGACGATGATGAAAATGACCGCATCCCCGATTTGTCGTACATCAGCCCAGAACGCGCCGAACCAATCCGCGAACGCGGCGCGCTGCCGATCATGCCCGATCTCGCCGTCGAAATCATGTCGCCCGACGATTCGCTGTCCGAGACGCGGGATAAGATGAAATACTATCTGGAACACGGAACGCGCTTGAGCTGGCTGTTCATCCCGCGTAAAAAGCTGATCGAAGTCTACCGCGCGGGCGGCGATATCGAGATTTTGACCGCCGCCGATGATGATACGTTGGACGGCGGCGACGTGCTGCCCGGCTTCACGGTCAAGTTGAGCGTCTTGTTTTAATTCACACCCACAAAGCGCACCGCCGTGATATTCGCACAGTCCGCGCGTGTGATCGCGGTCACGGGCGCGGACACCTGTACGCCGTTGGGATCGTATAACGTCACGGTGTAGGTCGCATCGCGCGCGGTCTCGCTCAATGGCAGTTCGTAGCCGCCGCCGCCAAAACCGCGGTTGCTCCCCGAAATCAGCGTCGAATCGACATTTTCGCCCACAATCCGCACCGTATAACCATTGATGCCCTCACCATTTACGTCCGATACCGACCCCGCGATGCTCGACCAGTTGCAGCCGCCGCGCCCTTCTGGGTTGGCAATGTAAATCAGCCCGCCGGACAGCAGCGCGAACGGATATCCGCTCGCCGCCGATGTTGACCCGCCCGGAGTCAGCGTCAACGCAGCGGCGGTCGCTGGCGCATCCGGCAGAAAGGTAACGCCGAGCGCCTCCGCCGAAATCGGTGTGAATGTCGCCGTCGGGATCACCGTCTGCGTCGCGCTGGGCGTCACAGTCGGCGACGGCGTGCGCGTCGCTGATGGTGTGACCGTCGGCGTGGGCGTCAGCGTCGGGGATGCCGTCGGTGTCATGGACACGACCAGCGGAAACGGTGTCGGCGGCGCGAACAAGTTCAGCCGCGAATATGGATCGACCCACAGCACGCCGAAATAGACGATCAGCCCCAACGACAACGCCAGCGCGATCAGCGTGACCCGATTTTGCGCGTCCACGTTTGCAGGGCGCGGCACAGCGGCACTCGCGGCGCGCGTTGATGCGCGTTTAGAGGCGGCGCGGCGCTCGATTTGGTCGAGTTCATCGGGCAGCGGCGGATAGCGTTCGCCGTCAGACGGGGCGGCGCGGCGGCGCGGACGCGCAACCTCACCCCCCGTCCCCCTCTCCACCTGGAGAGGGGGGGATGTCGCTTCAACTGGATTCAAAGCTGCGCGTGGCGCGTCAACAATTTCAACATCGGCAGCCGACATTTCCAAAACTGCTGCCGTGTCGTCGGGCGCGGACTCCGGCGGTTGGTACGGCGCGTCGGGATCAGCAGTAACAGGCACACCCTCATCTTCCGCCTTTCGCTCCACATCGAGCGGCGGTGCAGCGGCATCCGGCGGGAACAACGAGCCACGCCGCGCGATCCGCGCCTTGCGATCCCCGCGCCCGACGCGCCGTACAGGGGCGGCATCCGCCTCCATATCGGCATCGCGCATCGACGACGATTCGTCCGAGCGCCGCTCCCCCTCCGGGTTGGAAGGGGGCGGTTCGTCCGACGGATGCGCGTCCAATTCCGCATCGTGATCGCTCACGACCGTTGTTCCTCAGCACTCAGCACTCAGCACTCCGAACGATTGTTAGAACGGTCGAGTCTGCACGAAATTGACTAGGTTCAAGTTCTGTCCACAGTTCGCCGTGAATGTGACCGACACTTGCGGCGAGATGATCGTGCCTTGTGCGGATTGCAGTTCAACGATGTACGAAGTGGTGTTGACCGCGTTCCCTAACTGGATTTCCCAGCCGGATTGTCCATACAGGGTATTCGATCCGCTGACGGCAAAGAGATCAATGCCGCCGCCAAACACATGCACCCGGATGTTGATCAGCGGCTGATTGTTGATATCGAACACCTGCCCGCCGATCCCCTGCCAGTTACAGCCCGCCGTGTTGTTGAAATTCTGCGTCGGGATCACCTGATCGCGCAGCCGGAACGGATACGGCGACAGCGTGGGTTCCGTGACCAGCGATGCCAACGTCGGCGCGCCCGTGCTGGTCAAGGTCGGAATATCCGACGTGGGCGGAATGGTGGCGGTCGGCGGAACATCGGTCGGCGCGATGAATTCCGTCGGTGTGATCGTCGGGGACGGCGTGAGCGTTGGGGCGATGGTGGGCGTGCGCGTTACGCTCGGCGTGCGCGTCGGCAGCCCGGCGATGGCGATCTGCGTCCCCGTTGCGGCGTCCGACACGGTAGTCGCCGTCTCTTGCGCAGCGAATGCAGCGGAGGTCAACGCGACTTCCGTTTGCAGCCCTTCGAGCGTGGCTATCAGCGACGGCGGCGTCTCCGTCGGCGTGAATGTCGGCGGCGCGGTCTGCGGGAGTGGGCTTGCCGTCGGTGTGATCGTCTCCGTCGGGGTGCTGCTCGGCGTGAACGTCAGCGTTGGCAGCGGCGTAAAGGTGGGCGTGAACGTTGGCGTCTCCGTCGGGAGCATCTGCTCCGTCGGGATGATGATGTCCGGCGCGACCACTGCCGCGGCGGGCTGCCCCATCCGTATGCCAACGAAAGCGATTACGCCGCATGAAAACAGCAAGAACATCAACGAGATCAAGTTATAGATACGTGCTGCGCCTTGCCCCATACAGCCCCCTATGTGTTAAAGAAAGTACTGAGTGCTGAGTACTGAGTAAAAAACCGTGCCGCGTGCGCATCGGGGTTTGGCACGCCAAACCCGCCTGCCACGCCCCGATCCGATTCTGAACCTACGTCGATGTTTTTCATTCAGTCCTCGATCCGTTTCGCTCAGAAGCCGTTTGAAAAGTACTACCTCACCCCCCAACCCGCTCTCCATTGCATGGAGAGCGGGAACGCCGCGTTGTGCCTCCCCCTCTCTACGAAGTGGAGAGGGGGTCGGGGGGGGGGGGAGGTGAAAAAACTCCTCAGATGGTCTCTCAGATATAGCGTTCAATCGTCGCTTGGGATGCGATCACGGTCAGCCAATTCTCGAAGCGAAGCTGTGCCAACAGCGGCAGCTTATCCGGCTGAAGCGGCATATCCGCATGTTGCAGCGTCTGAATGATGTGAAAGCCAAGCCCGGTCTGGACGGGTCCCGCGATGCCATTGTCCGGCAGGGTGAACGCCAAGCGTGCCAGCGCGGGGTCGAGCAGTTCTTCTTCGATGAACCAGCCCAAATCGCCGCCGCGCGCTTGCGTCGTCACATCCAGCGAGACGCTCGCCGCCAGCGCCTCGAACGGTTCGCCATTTTGCAGCCGCGTCAACACCGTGCGCGCCTCGGCTTCGGTGGCGACGAGGATGTGACGAGCGCGCACTTGTGGCACGTTCCCGCTCAGGTTGGCGGTGATCGAGTCGCGTAAGCGATTGGTCAGCAGCGATTCGTGCAGGGTTTCGCGGAACTCCGCTTCGGTATAGAAATTCGCCGTCAACCATTCCGTCCATGCCGCATCGCTGCCCAACGCCGTGACATACGACGCCAATTCCGCGTCGAGCGCCGCCGCATCGACGGTCAAGCCCTGTTGAGCCGCCGCCAATTCGATCAAGGTCTGATCGATCAACGTATCGAGGATCGCCGCGCGCTGGGTGGCTTCATCGACGTAGTTCACGCCCTGCGCCGTCGAGCGCACGAGCGCACGCTCAAAGTCCGCCAGCAAAATCGGCTGCCCGTTGACGCGCGCGACAATTTGCGCCCCAGCCGCGTCGATGGGGTTGGTTGGCGGCGGGAGCGTCGGCAGCGGAGTCGCCACTTGGGCAACGTCGGTTGTCAGCGCCGTTGCCGTCGGCACGGTGGCGGTTATGTCCACCGCATTCGCGTTCGAGTCGGGGGCAGGCGCGCCGCACGCGGTCAGTGTGCAAATCAGGGCAGCGATGGCGGCGACACGACGCCAATTCAGGAAAGGCAATCCAATACTCCAATAGACAGGATACAGCGATGCTGGCACTACATCACAAGATCGCCTCATTATGACGGAAAACCGCGTCGCGCGCAAAGGGGGCATGGCGCGGCGTGTGGTCAACATCATCGCTATGCAGGGGCGTGGCGTGCCGCGCCCGTCGGGCGTGTGCTTTCATACGAGCGCAATCAGCTCACGCCCGCACATAGCGATCCATCCAATTCAACAGCGCCGCGTTCTGTGCGCGCCGCGTCACCGGCAGCCCGTTAAGCGCGCCCGCGTGGGCTTCGTTAGGCAGCCGCAGCATCTCCGCGATGCAGCCGTTCGCCTTCAAGACGGTGTAGAACTGCTCGGATTGTTCCGACGGGCAGCGCCAATCCTGTTCGCCTTGAATCAGCAGCGTCGGCGTCGTGCAGGTGTGCGCATAGGTAATGGGGGAACAGCGCGCATAAGTGTCGGGGATTTCGTGCGGGTGTCCGCCCAATTCGTTAAAGCTGAACCACACGCCGATATCGCTCACACCGTAGAAGCTGCGCCAATTCGTCAGCGGATTTTCGGGGACAGCCGCCTTGAAACGGCGCGTCTGCCCCACCGTCCAGCACGACAAATTCCCGCCGCCGGACAAGCCGCACACGCCCAAACGATCCGCATCCGCCAACCCCTGAGCGACGGCATCATCGACGCCCGCCATCAAATCGGCGTAGTCAAGGTTGCCCCAATCGCCCAAGATCGCGTTGGCGAAGTCGTCGCCGTAGCCCGTTGATCCGCGCTGGTTAACGATCAGCACCGCATAGCCCGCGCCCGTCAACATCTGGAAGTCGAACGAGAACGTATGCCCGAAGCCGGAATGGGGTCCGCCGTGAATGTAGAGGATCGTCGGATACGGTGCCGCGCCAAACGACGGTTTGAGCATCCAGCCCTCAATCAGCGCCCCATCGCTGCTGCGAAACAACAGATGCTCGACGGTTGGCAGCGCGATTTGCGCCAGTAAGGTCGTGTTCAGGCGCGTGAGGCGGCGCTCGTCCTCCGCGTTGATCGAAATCGTGTACAAGTCGGGCGGATGGTTGAAATCGGCGGCGGCGAACAGGATATCGCCCGCGCGCACATCTTGGAGCAGGCACGCGCGTTCGCCATTCGTCACTGCGATCCACGATTCGACACCCGCCAGCGCCACCCGATAAACGTGCGCCATGCCGCCCTCTTGGACGTGGATATAGGCGTCATTTTCCTTCGTGACGTGGATGCCGCCCAGACCGAGCGCCGCCGCCGGATAATCTGACTGCAAGCCGTTGCCGATGTGCAAACGCAGTTTCGTCGTGCGATTTTCGGGCGTTCCCCCCACCGCACGAATGACATACACGTCGGATTTCGTGCCGATCTTGGCGGCGGCGGGGCGTCCGATGAACGCTATCGCATATCCGTCGTGCGTCCATGCTGCCGTCCCCACCGCGTCGCCCCACGCACCTAGCACATCGTAGGGCGCGCGCGCGCCATCCGCGTCCGCTGCGAGCGGAATTACATACAACCGCGCGAACAGATTGAACGTGTCCGGCGGCATGAACGCGAAGTACAACAGCCGCGTCCCGTCGGGTGACCACGCCGGACTTTGTGCGCTGCTGGCGGCATCCGTCAGCCGGAGCGCGGCGTCAGCGGCTACGGGCGCCGCGGCGTCCACCTCGATCACGAAAATGTCCTGTTTGGCGCGGTCGAGATTGCCCATCCGGTCGAAGCGATGGACGCTCCGCGTGATCCGATACGGCGCATCGGCTTTGGGAGGCGCGGCGTCCGGCTTGGCAGTGAACGCGATGCGCGTCCCATCCGGCGACCACGCCAGTCCACCGCCGACGCCTTGCGGGAAGGCGGTCAGCGCGCGCGCTTCGCCGCCATCGACGGCAATCAGGTAGATTTGGGTCGTGTCGGCGGCGCGATTCGACAAGAACGCGATGCGCGTCCCATCCGGCGACCACGCGGGCGCGCTGTCGAACGCCATCCCCGCCGTGAGTTGACGCTGTTCGCCCGTCACCCGATCTGCCAACCAGAGCGCGCACACGTCTTGCGGGTCGGCGGCGGGCGCGTTGATCGTGCGCATGACGGCGTAAACAACGGTTTTCCCGTCCGGCGCGAGCTTGCCGCCCTGTACGAACGCCATACGGAACAGATCGTCGGGCTGCATTGGGGAAGTCACATCGGTCATGGGGGTGGCGCTCCTCACAGTGGGTCAATTCTAGGGCGATTATACCGAAAATCGCGCTCATGTCCGGTATGATGTGGGGTCGAGATAGCCTGACTTTTCAAACGGCGTCGAGCAGCGTCCGTAGTTCCTGCACGACAAATTCTACATCGTCGGTCGTTAACTCTGGCGCGACCGGTAAAGACAACAGTTCCCCCGACAACCGTTCCGTAATCGGCAGCGTCACAGGGTCGAATAGCCCCGCATAAACGGGCTGCTGGTGCGTCGGCGGGGTGTAATGCAGCACGACTTCAACGCCCGCACGCCGCAGATGCGCGTAGAATGCGCGCTGATCTGGGACGCGAATGGTAAACGAACGAAACGTCGGCGCGGACTCGGCGCGAAACGTGGGACAGATCACGGCTGTCCCCGCCAGCCCGCGCGCGTAGGCATCCGCGATAGCGCGGCGCTGCGTCGTCCATGCCGCAAGATACGGCAGCTTGATCGCCAGTAACGCCGCTTGCAGCCCATCTAACGGCACGTTGAAGCCTTCTTCGATGTAGTGCTGATGCCCGTCGGGAGCGGCATTCAGCGCGCTCGTGTGACCATAGCCGACCAGCAACCGCGCCTGTGCCGCGATGTGATCGTCGTTGGTCACAATCATCGCGCCGTTGCCGACGCTCCCCAATGGCTTGAAGGGGGCGAAGCTGAACACGCTCACATCTGCGAATGCGCCGACGGGCTGACCATCGTCGAACGCGCCCGCCGCCAATGCCGCATCTTCGATGATGCGCAGTCCATGCCGATCCGCCACCGCGCGCAGACGTTTAACATCGGCGGGGTGTCCATGCAAATCGACGGGCAGCAGCGCGCGCGTTCGCGGCGTGATCAACGCCTCCACCAAACGCACATCGAGCGTGTAATCCGTCGCCAACACATCGCACAGCACTGGCGTTGCGCCACAATGACGGATCGCGGCAACCGTCGAAATATCCGAGTTGCTGACCGTGATCACCTCGTCGCCGCGTCCAATTGCGCACGCCCGCAGCGCCAGAAACAGCGCGATAGTGCCAGAATGTACCGCGATAGCGTGCCGCTGCCCCATGACCCGCGCGAAAACGTCCTCGAACGCGGCGCGCGCGTCATAAGCGTTCTGGGCTGCATCGAACAACAGCAGACTCAGCGCCTCCAGAATTTCGGCGCGCAGCGCAGCATGAGTCTGGAATGCGCGCGAGCGCGGCACACGAAACGCGGGGGAAGATGTCGCCATACCGTTTGTTCCCGACAAATATGGGCGTGATTATACCGTCGCGCGCACGCGATGATAGGCGTTGTTCATATAGCCTTTGAAGTTCCAGACCGCTTCGAGGCGTTCGGGCTGCGTCGCCGCCGCTGTATCCCACGCGCGCGCCGCGATTTCGACCTCGCCGGGCGGGAGCATCAGCCGCGCTTCCCAGCGCCGCCAGCCATAGCGACTCGCCGGATCGAGCATGTCCGCGCCCGTCCACGACGTGCCGCCGTCGGCGCTGACTTCGACATGCTCGACGGTGCGTTCGCCCGCCAATGCCACACCGCGCACGATGATGCCGCCCGCCGCTGGTGTGATACTGCCGATCAGCGTATTCAAGTTCAGTTCGCCCAACATCATCCCGCGCGCCCAATCGACGGTTTCGGCGGTTATGTCGGATGGAAACCACTTGTAGGCGTGCTTCTGATAATAATTGTCCGACGGCGCATCCTGCACGATGATGCGCGCCAACCATTTGACGCTGCGCGCGCCGACCCAGCCCGGCACGACGACGCGCAGCGGACAGCCGTGCGCGGGTGGCAGCGGGACGCCGTTCATGGTGTCCGCCAACAGCGTATCACCGTCGAGCGCCTTGCGCAGGGGGATCGACCCGCCGAATAATTCGTCCTTTGCGGATACACAGTCCAAGCCCTCGAAGGCGACATGCAGTTCGGCGTCCAGCGCCACGCCCGCCGCGCGCAGCACATCCGCCAACAGGACGCCGCCCCATTCGGCGTTGCCAATCGCCTCCGTATCCCAGATCAATTCGCCCGGGATCGGCGCGAGGGTCTGCAATTCGACGCGGCGGTTGCCCGCGCATTGCAGCGCCGCGACCATGCGCCGCCGTGCGAACCGCTCGCCCGCAGCCGACAAATCAGCCAGCGACAGCGCCAGCGGCGTCGAAACCATCCCCTCGACGGTCAGCGTATAAGTCGCCAGATCGACGGCTGGAACAGCGGCATGACTGCGCACGAAAAACACATCGTTGGGTGTCAAGTACGACTCTGCCAGGCGTTCGGGCGGCGTCCCGCCGTTGAACGGATCGGCGTCCAAAACGCGAAAATCAGATGTCTTTTCCATCATAAATTTATCCTTTTAAGGCGGACTGCGCCTCGTTGGCGCGGACGGTCGCGGTCGAAGCGGCGGTGCTGCCGAGTTCGTCGCTATGCACCTGCGCCCAGTTAATCAGCAGCTCAACGAGCGTTTGTCCAAGCGGCGTCAGCGAATAATCGACGTGCGGCGGAATCACCGGATGCACCACGCGCAAGATCAACCCTTCGCGTTCGAGTTTTTGCAGCGTTTGCGTGAGTATTTTATCCGATATCCCATCGATCCGCCGGCGCAACTGATTACAACGAGTCGTCCGCTCCATCAACACCGCGACCACCAGCGATGTCCATTTGTCCGCGATCAAGTCCAACGTGCGCCGCGCCGGGCAGTTCGATATCGAAATCCGCCGGAATCACCTCGCGCCCCGCGGCGATGCCCATGATCGTCTGGTTCTGTCCGGCATCCGAGACCATCAAATGGGTGAGCAGTTGGCGCACATTCCACGCATCGCCCACGCAGTCCAAAACCGTATTCAGGTGCGCGCGGGCGGCGGTCAAGTTGTCCCACAAATCTTGTTGGCGTTCGTCCATGATTTCAATCTTTTTTAGACCGCCTCCCCGCCTCCCTTAGCTATGTGGAGAAGGGGAGATTGCTAACCGAGCGTTCTCCCGCTCCAGTGTCAGCAGGGGGCAGGGGGCGGGTTCATCAAAGCTGTACGTAGCTGTTTTCCGCCAGAATGAACCGATGCGTTGCTGGCACGCCCACCGCCGCTACCACTTGCGCGTTATCCGCCAGTAAGCTGGAGTCGATCCGTCCGGGAATGTTACGGATCGAGCAGTTTTGCATCAGAATGCTGGCATCGACCTCGCTGTTCTCAACGGTGACGTTATCGCCAATCGACGTGTAGGGCCCGATGAAGCTGTTCTTGATCGTCACGTTTTTGCCGATGATCACGGGACCCCGGATCACGCTGTCGATGATTTTGCTACCCGCGCCAATCAAAACGCGATGCGAGATATCGCACTTGCCGCTGAACATCTCCGCCCCTTCTGGCGCGGGCGTGTAGGGCAGATCGCCCAAGACCAACTGATTCGCCTGAATGATCGAATCTGGCTTGCCCGCATCGACCCACCAGCCTTTCAAGCGATAGCCCGTGACCTCCGCGCCGCTCTTGATCACCATGTCAATCGCATCGGTGATCTCGTATTCACCGCGCTCTGATGGTTTGAGGGTGTCAATGGCATCGAAGATCGAGCGGCGGAACAGATAGACGCCCGCAATCGCCAGATTGGACGGCGGATCCTTCGGCTTTTCGATCACCTGCTTGATCTTGCCGTCCTCGATCAGCGCGATGCCGAAGCGCGTCGGATCGCTGACCTCGCCCAGTCCGAGCGTGATTTGCGCCGTCGTCGTCGGGAAGTCGCGCAGCATCGCCTCCATCTTGTCTTGGAAGATGTTGTCGCCCAAGTAGACGCAGAATGGCTCATCCCCGACGAAATCGCGCGTCAAGCCAATCGCGTGCGCCAAGCCACGTTGTTCGTTTTGGACGATGTACGTCAACTGCACGCCATAGGTCGCGCCATCGCCCAAGCCCGCGCGAATGGGCGAGTCGAGATCGTTGACGACAATCCCGATTTCGGTCAAACCCGCGCGTTTCAAGACCGCGATGGCATAGCTGATCAAGGGCTGATTGGCGACAGGGACGAGCGGTTTGGGCATGGTTAGCGTGACAGGGCGCAGGCGCGTCCCTTGTCCGGCGGCGAGAATGACGGCTTTCATCGGATTGGACTTCTTTCTGGTAAATCATCAACATACTTTGTAAGGCAATCTGCGTTTCGGATAGCTTCACCTCACCCCTAAGTCCACTCTCCACACAGTGGCTGAGGGGAGGACATGTTTGGTTTTCTCCCTGATTCACCTCACCCCCAGCCCCCTGACCCCCACTGCGTGGAGAGGGGGAGTTTCCGCCTTGTGTTCCCCCTCTCTACGCAGTGGAGAGGGGGTCAGGGGGTGAGGTTCTTGAAAAGGTGTCCTCTCCTCAGCCACACAGTGGAGAGGGGGTCAGGGGGTGAGGTGAACCCTAAAGTCACGCAAAATACCTATCCGAAACTCAGGTTAAGGTAGCGTGATCGTAACCAATCCGCGCGCACGCGGCAAGGGTAGCAATATCGTCTGTAATGCGTTGGTACTGGCGAGATGAAAATGATCGTATACTAAAATGAATAACATTCACTTGGGAGAAGTTTGTTTATGCAACCACATTTTCGCAGTCGGGCAGCGCGCATCGCGGCGCTGATCGCCTTGTTGGTCAGTGTGTTGTCGTTTGGGGGGCAGGTCTATGGACAAGATGCTCCAAGGTTGAATTTCACCCTCCCCGAAAGTGTTGCCCCAACGAGCGAACGCAGCAGCGGGGATGCGCCGCGCATCGAAGCGCCGATGAGCATCCCAACTGAGACTTGGGCGGTACAGCTTCAGCCGGGCGCGAACGCCGATACGCTGGCAGCGCGCTTGGGCTATGTCAATCAGGGGCAGATCGCCAATTTACCGGATACGTATCTGTTCGTGATCCCCAACACGGGCTTGCGCATGGATGAATTGGTGGGCGAAACTGTCGCGTCGCTGTCCGAACGTGTGACCCCGCGCACAAACGGGCGCGCCGTCGAGATCGCGTCGGCTGCCCTGCGCACCGCGTCGGAAATCGTCTGGTACGAGCATCAATATGCTCACGACGGCTATACGCGCGTGCCGACGGATCCGCTCTATCCGAATCAGTGGCACTTGAATCACACCGGACAAGTCGCAGGGGCGGCGGGCAACGATGCCAACGTGCTGCCCGCTTGGAACGCGGGCTACGACGGCACAGGCGTGAATATCTCCATCGTCGATGAGGGGATGCAGCACACCCACCCCGACCTTGCGCCCAATTATCTTCCGTCCGCCAGCTTCGACTGGAATCAGAACGACACCGATCCGTCCCCGACCTCCTCCGGTGAAGGACACGGCACAGCGGCGGGCGGCGTCGCGGCAGGCTCGGACGATGGCGTATCGTGCGGCGTGGGCGCGGCGTACAATGCCGGGCTGTCGTCACAGCGCATTTTGGCGGGTCTGCTGACGGACACCATCGAAGCCAACGGGCTTGGTAATCAGCGCAACGTCAACCACATCTACAATAACAGTTGGGGCCCGTCCGATAGCGGCACCGTGCTTGACGAGCCGGGAGCGTTGGTCAAAAGTGTCTTCGCCAACAATACGGCGAGCGGGCGCAGTGGCTTGGGCAGCATCTTCGTCTGGGCGAACGGCAACGGCTACCAATCGGGTGATTATGCGGGCGCGGATGGCTATACCAGTTCGCGCTATGTGATCGCTGTCGCGGCGACCGACTCGGCGGGCGTCAGTTCGTATTATAACGAGGGCGGCTCGGCAGTCTTGGTCAACGCGCCGAGCAATGGCAATGCCAATGGCATCACCACCACCGATTTGACGGGCAGCGGTGGCTACAGCGCCACGAACTGCACCAGCACATTCGGCGGCACCTCGTCCGCCTCGCCGCTGACGGCGGGCGTCGTCGCGCTAATGCTCGACGCCAACCCGAATCTGACGTGGCGCGATGTCCAGCATATTTTGGTCAACACATCGGATCGCACCGATACGGGCAATACGAATTGGCGGAAAAACGCCTCTGGACGCTGGATCAGCGAGTACTACGGCTTCGGGCGCGTCGATGCCGATGAAGCGACCCGCCGCGCGCTCGGTTGGACGACCGTCCCGGCGGAGCAGAATTACACCAGCCCCGTGATCAACGTCAATCAACCCATCGCGGACGGTGCGCCGAATACCTACACCCAGAGTGCGCACGCCGTCGGCACCGCGATGCGCTTCACCGAGCATGTGGAAGTCGTCTTCAACGCCACCCATACATGGCGCGGCGATCTGCGTGTACTGTTAACCGCACCCAGTGGCACCATCAGCACCTTGATGATTGCACGTTCCAATGACAGTGGCGATAACTACAGCAATTGGACGTTCACCAGCGCGCATTTCTGGGGTGAAGACCCGAACGGCACCTGGACAATCTCGGTCAGCGATGCGTTTACAACCGATGTGGGGACGTTCAACAACTGGCAGATCAAAGTCTACGGCACGACCGCCGATCCGCTCAACCGGATCACCAACGGCGCGTTCAACGTCAATATTGGCAGCGCCGAGACCAATTGGGGCGTGTTCGGCGCGCCCGGCAGTACCGACGCCAACATCGGCTACAACTGGACGGGGAGCGCGTTCGACTTCCACCGCAAGGTCAACGGCGACAACAGCGCCGCCGTGCTGCAATACACGCGCCTGCCGATCCAAGATGGCGCGGTTGTGCAGGTCGATTTCCAAGCCCAGAATACCGGTCCCGACCGCCGCCGGATGACGGTCATCGCGTGGGATGAGGACTTTGGCGATCTGCGCACCTGTACCTTCTGGATTCCGGGCAACAGCGCGCTGAACACCTATGCGCTGCGCTTCAAAACGTCGCGCGCATGGACGGGCGCACTGCTGCACTTCTACGCTTCGACGGCAAACGCCAGCGGCAACTATCGCATCGACAACGTGAGTCTGCGCCTGAACCGCACGACGACCTCCGCCGCGACGTTATGTGTCGATCCGCTGCTGCCAGCATCGGGCGGCGGCGCGGATGGCACGAACGCCCTCGTTAATGCGTCTTTCGCGGCGCCAATCGGCAGCGCCAACGGCAATTGGGGCTTGTTCCCCGGCGCGGGCATCATTTGGGAGCAGACGGCAGGCGTCTTTTACTATCGGCGTCCGGCGGCGCTGGCGAGCGCGGTCGTCTTGCAGAATACGGCGCTGCCCGTCGGCACGGGTGGGCGTTTAGAAGCGACGTTCCAACTGGGCAACAACACCGGATCGACGCAGCGTGTGACGATCTTGCTGCACGCCAGCGACTTTAGCGATCTGACGGTCTGTACGTTCTACGTTCCGAACGGCGCGCCGCTGCAAACCTACACTATTCGCAGCTACGCGACGCAAGCATGGGGAACGGCGTCGATCTCGTTCTATCTGTCCAGCACGGCGACGGGCGGCTATGTCTCGCTCGACAATGCGTCGCTGCGCATTCGTCCGGGCATCGCACTCACGGGGACAGAGTGCTATCCGGCAGGGGTCACGCCTGCCGACGTGCTGCCATTCGAGGATGTACGCATCATCCCGACGCTCGAAGCGACGGCAACCGGTTTGCCGTATGCCGCGCCGGGCATGACGGGCGAACTGCCCATCGTGGCGACGGCGGCACCGCTGCCAGAGACGACAACGGGCGAAGGCACAAGCTCGGAATAACGTTTTGACCGTCGGGGCGAGGTACGCTCGCCCTGACGGGAAAGATCGGCTGCCAAATAAAAAAACGCCCGTCAATGACGAGGCGTTTTTGTTTTCGTATGTGCCTGGAGAGATTCGAACCCCCGGCATCCTGCTCCGTAGGCAGGCGCTCTATCCGCTGAGCTACAGGCACATTTAGATTGAAAAATCATAGCACCAGATGCGCGGATGGTCAAGAGTCAGTCGCAGTTTGGGGCATCGTGAATATTCGGGCGAAGCGCGTCTCACCCGGCGCGCATAGGCGTCCCAATCAAAGAAAATATCTCCGCGCGTCGCTGGGTAAGACAGACCTCGCCCTCAACCTTCACACCGCGCGCATGTCCTCAAGCGTCGTCCGTATCATTCAAAGGCTCATCTTTCAACGTGGTGACGACATGATCGACCAAGTCGCGCGTCTTGAAGTTGCCTTTCAGCCACGCCGATTCGATCCGCCCTTCAAGGCGCGCTTTATCGTCATCGGTCAAGGTCTTGCCCGACAAGACGATGAGCGGAATGGAGGCGGTTTCAGGATTGGCTTTCAAGGCTTCAAGCAGCGAAAAACCATCGATACCGGGCATATTCAGATCGCTGATCACCAGATCGGGATGCCGCTGGCGGACAAGATCAAGCCCGTCGCGCGGATCATTCGCCTCGAAAACGCGATAATTTTTGTGCGCCTGTAACAAGCGCCGAATCAGACGGCTGTCGTTCGGATTGTCGTCAATGACGACCACCGTCCTGATCTGCTCATCCAACCGCTCTAATGCCGCGCCCAAGCCCTCCTCCTGCTGATGCGGCGTGGCGACGCTGCCGAGTTGAAGCTCTAGCACGTATTGATCTTCGAGGATGTGCTTTTCTGCGGGGAAGGTATGTCCAGAACAGTTGATCACCACGACTTCATCGGGACGGATTGTCCCCGACGCAATGAGCTGTTCCAACCCCGCAAACGCGACCGCTGTAGCGGGTTCGACGCTGTAGCCCTCCGTGCGGGCAACATTGCGCATCGCGCGGAAGGTCTGCCCGTCGTCCGCGCGCGTCATTGTGCCGCCATTACGCAGAATTGCCGCGCGCAAAAGGGTATAGCTCTTGCCCGGATTGCCCGTCGCCAGCACCGTGATGCGGGTCGCCGGAACGACCGGCGGCGCTTCGTTCAAGCCCTGCTCGAAGGCGGCAACCATCGGGGAACAGCCCTCGGCTTGGACAATCGCCAGCTTCGGCATTTTATCGATCAAGCCAAGCTGATAGAGTTCCTCGAAACCCTTCTGCACGCCAAGGGGCCCAATCCCGCCGCTCACCGCTTGCACGTACCAATCCGGCGCGATCCATTGCTCGCCATCGGACAGTTCCAGCCCTAATTGTTCGGCAATTTCAAACGCCAGCGTTTTCATGCTCTCTTTGCCGGGAACGCCGCGCGCGCCTGTATCCAAATAAATGCCGCGCCGCGCCGCAAAATCCGCCGCAATCTGCTTCGCCTCATCGTAAGTACCCGTGATTTTGATCACTTCAGCACCGTACAGCCCCAGTTCGCGCATCTTTTCGGACGGCACCATGCTGGTCAGGAAAACCCACAGTTTGATTCCGGCGCGGGCGCAGTAAGCGGCGTAAGCGGCGGCGGCATTGCCCGTCGAAGCCAAGACGCACTCGCGGATTCCAGCTTGGCGCAAAATCGACACGGACAGCGAACCCTGCCGATCTTTGAACGAGCCAGTCGGGGATTGGCGCTCATCTTTGATGAACAGGTGATCGTGTCCCAACGCTTCTCCGAGCCGTTCGGCGCGCACGAGCGGCGTCCAGCCTTCGCCCATCGACACGCGGAAGGCTGGTTCCGTCAGCGGCAGCAGTTCTTCGTAGCGCCACATCGATGTTCGGCGGCGTCCCAGCGTGTGCCGCCAATCGATGCCGCTGTAGTCGTAGCCAGCGTCGAGCCAGTTCCCGCCGCACAAATCGCAGACTGTGAGCATCGGATTGGGCGGCATGATGTGATGACATGCTAAACAGATCACACGATTGAAGGTTGAAGGCATCGCCTATCCTATCACTAAGATACGATTTGAAAAGTTCCTGCCTCACCCCCAACCCCCTCTCTACGCAGTGGAGCGCGGATGGCGCGGGTGAGGTAAAAGCCCTTTTCAAATCGTATCTTAAAACACTGTACTTCGAGTGTTGATAGTTAACCTGAGTTTCGGATAGCCCCAACTCCGACCCCTCCTCGAATTCAGGGGGGTGAGGTTTCAGAGTTTGCAGACAGACCCTAGCTCCCTCTCCATACAATGGCGAGGGGCTAGGGGGTGAGATGAAGATTATTCAAATGGCTTCTAACCCTTAATTCCCCGTCAGGGTCAGCGTGTAATCACCCGATCCAGCGTTGTTGTAGCTGCCCGCCCGAATCGTGTATATGCCATCGGCGGTCAAGCGGAAACGCGCGATCCGCGAATTGAACGTGCCGTCGCCGCGATCATCGTTGGATGCGACTTCAAATCCGGCGCTGTTCTCCACGCGCAAATACGTATCGAACGTCGCTTCCATGTCAATCGTGATCAGGTCGCCCGTGCGCCCAGTGAAGGTGTACGAGTCGCGCGCGCCTGTGCGTAGATTGCCATTCACCGCTTGATCGTAATTCAGCGTGGTGCTGCCCGGCGCTGCTGTTGGCGCGGGCGTTGGGCTGTCAAGTGCCGCGCCGCGCGATAGGACGAGCGTAAATTCGCCGCCGCTGCCGTCGGCATACGAGCGCACAAGCAGGCGATACGTCCCGGTCGTGGGCAGCGCCAGATTTTCGATCCGGCTGTTGGTGCCGCTGAAATCGTCGTTAGAAGCGATTCGGTTTTCTTCGGCGTCATATACTTCGACGACGGTATCGAACGTCGGGCTGGTCAGGGCGATGGTCACTGAATCGCCCGCCGCGCCCGTGAAGCTGTAGTTGAGCGATCCGCCCGTCGGCAGCGTTCCGTCGATGCTGTCGCCAATTTCCACCGGTTCGACGGTGGCTGCTTCAGTCGGCACGATTTCGGCAGTCGCTTCTTCGGTGGCGATCAGCGTCGGCGTGGTGGTGGGCGTCGCCGTCGGGCGCGCGGTGACTTCAGCGGTGGCTTCTGCCGTCACTTCTTCCGTCGGGGCGACGGCGTACAGCGCGCTGAGGGTGTAACTGCCGGATGCGGAGCCGGAATAGGCGCGCGCAAACACAGTATAGGTCGCCGTTGCGAGGGCATTGAACGCGATCTCCGAATTGAGATCGCCCACCGCGCGGTCGTCATTGAAGGCGAGGATCTGTCCCGTGTCGTCTTGGATTTCAAGGAAGGTATCGAAGTCGAGACTCTCCATCGTGAACGTCACGGCGTCGCCCGCGTCGAGATTAATGGTGTAAGCATCGCGCTCAGAGGCGTCAAGCGTCCCCCTGACGGACTCGCCCACTGCCAACGGCGCGCGGCTGACCGACTCGGTTGCAACGAGTGTTGGGATGAAAGTTGGGCTGCTAAACAGCATTGGGGGCGGCGTCGGGGTAGCGGCAAACGGGATTTGCGTCGGCGCAAAGTCCGACCCACCGAAGCGCGCCGTTGCCGTCGCTACCAGCGACTGATAGGTCGCTGCTGCTGCTGCCGCGTTCGCGGGCTGATCTTCCGCCAGCGTCAGTGTGAAGCGCGCGACGGTATTGCCCGCTTCGTCGATGATCATGCTGGCGGTCGCGTGTTCCAAGAGCGTCAGCAGGGCTTCGGGAATCTGTACGCGCAGTTGTTCCGCCTGCCCGCTGTAAAAGGTGATGCTGTTGATCATGCCGATGAACGGCAGCGGATTGACATACAGATTCAGCACCGAATCCGGCAGTAAGACCGATTGAGCGGCATCGAACGGCGCGGCGGCAGTTTCGGCGCTCGCGTTCTCCAACACCGACTCCACGAACGCGCGCGCGCCAAATACCAACGCGCCGTCGTCGGCTGCCAGTACGAACTCGAATGGCGTGAGGGTATCGAACGCATAGTTGTAACTGCTGATGGTCACCAAGATGGCTTCTGCGCCCGCGATCCGCGCTGGCTGGAGCGTGAGGTTGCTGTCGCCCGCGCCCAATGAACGCAGCATCAGCGGCAGATCGCGCTGGAGCGTCACCATCGCGTCGCGCGAGGCGGCGGCATCCGTCGCTTCGAGGATGATGCCGAAGTCGAACGGCAGCCCCGTCGCTGCATCATACGGCACATAGTTCAAGTTGGGCTGCACGGCGATCAGGTAATCGCCACTGAGCCACGTGCCGAGTTGATCGCGCGTTAAGCCGGTGATGTTGGTCATGAACGCATTCGGCACGACCAGCGCCGACTCGATCAGCGCGTCCGCCGTCGCCGGATCGATCAAGCCCGCGCCCCATGTCGCCGCGAGGTTGCGCGCGTTGCTGCGCACCAGATCGACCGCGCCGGACAAGTTCGAGCCGTGCCAAACGAGCGCGGTGTCGGCGGGGAGGCGCGCCAAGAGCGCCGGATTGACCGGAGTCGGCGCACCCGTCAGATCGAGTCCGAGCGCCTCCAAGCCCGCGCGGTTGCCGGGACGAACAGCGAGGTCGCCCGTCAAGGTGCGCCCATCGACCACCGTTGCGCCCGCCGCCCACGTCCCCAACGAGCGGAACAGCAGGGCTTGTGCCGTGCGGCTGTTGAACGATTGATAGCGATTCGATCCGACAATCCCAGAGCCGAAGTACGCCATGTCCACATACGCAATAGCGTTGTACGACTCAGCGGGGAGTGCGGCAATCGTTTCGATGAATGGCGCGTACTCGTTCAAGCCCGCGTCGCCCGTTGGAAGCAGCGCCAACGATGTGGTGGCGATCAGCGTGTCGTCGGTGACAAACAGCCCGGTATTGCTAGAGGTGATCAACAGCAGCGTTCCGCCGAGCAGGTCTTCGCGCAGCACCTCACCGGGTCGGAATTGGGCGTTGAGGAGGTTTTCCAGCAGCGCGGTCGTGGTACTGCGATCCGTGATCGACAAATAGAGCGCGGCGGGCAGCAGATCGTTTCTGTAATCACTGTCGAAGAACACATCGAGCGATCCGAGGGCGAGCGCGCCCGTATCCCCGACGAGTGGACGCAATCCGTCGGCAAAATCAACGCCTGTGACGGTTTGCGAGACGAGATCCAACACCGCGGACAGGGTGATGCCCGGCGGCACGATGCCGGCTGGCAGCGCCGCCGTGATCTGGCTGATCACGCTGTCCAGCGTCTCGATATAGCCGCTGTCGAGGCGTAGGCTCACATACAGCGGCGCGGCATACGGTACATCGGCAGCGAGTGCCAGCAGATCGGCGGTTGTGACTTGCGCGAGCGGCGCGGTGGCGGGTTGGGCGCTAACGGGGAGCAAAATCAACCCCAATAGCACCATGACCACCAGCGCAAAGGTCGGTTTACGCATGACAACTCCTTAATTATAACGAAAATAGTTTACGGGCAGATTATAGCGAAATGTGGGGGGCGGCGCAAAATCGACAGGGCGGCGAGGGATGATCGCCGCAAACTGTCATCATCTTGAGGAAAAAAGATAATCCCCTGTTCGTCCGCACGGCTTTGCGTTAGGCTTTTATACTTTAGGCGCTAAAAAAGAGGAAAAACCATGTTCATCATCCATGTCCATATTATCGTCAAACTGGAACATCTCGACGCCTTCAAGACGGCGACGCTCGACAACGCGCGCAACAGCCACCAAGAGCCGGGCGTGCTGCGCTTCGATTTCTTGCAGCAGCACGACGATCTAACGCGCTTCACGCTGGTGGAGGTCTACAAGGACGAGGCGGATTTGGCGGCACACCGCGAGACGGCGCATTTCCTACGCTGGCGTGAGGCAGTCGCAGACATGATGCAGGGCGAACGGACGCGCGTCGTGTACGATGCGCTGTTCCCGGACGCGGACGATTGGCAGAAAGAGTAGGCGCGGTCACGCAAGTTCAGTGAATCACGGATTGGATTCACCTCACCCCCCGACCCCCTCTCCATGTGGAGAGGGGGAGCAGGACGGCTCATCTAGGTGCTGAAAGTCCCCTGCGCCCTGAGGGAGAAAGGGCAGGGGATGAGGGCTAAAAATAGCAATCCGTGATTCACTGAAGTTGGCACGCTGTTATCCGAGCGCGACGGGCGTCCCACCGTAACGCCCCTACAATGCCCGCTTTGTACCCATTCAGTATGACGTAATATTGCCCCGAACCAGGCGGCGTCCCAGTGGGACGCCGCTACTTTTTTGATCGAAAGCGTGCAGATCGCCGCGTCAACGCACGTTGTACCAACGCCGCGCTTGACGTTTTTCGTCAAAAGCTCCAAAATCAGATGCATCATCTTTGTGATGATGAACTAAACATTATTTACGCAACCCCTAGAAACAGGGGGCTTCTCAATGTATGGCTCACGATTGGAGATCGTTTTGAAATGCGTCCCTTAAATTCGACCGAAAATACGCTCATGTTGATTGTGTTAGGCATCGCCGTTGCGGGCATCATCTATGCCGGGTTCCTTGCGACCCAAATCCTGCGCGAGTCCAAAGGCTCCGCCAAGATGCAGCAGATGTGGGGTTACATCCGCGAGGGGGCTAACGCCTATTTGCGCTCTCAGTTCCGCATCATCGCCGTGTTGATCGTCGTGTTGGTCGTCGTGCTGTTCTTCAGCGTCTATGTCGTCAACCCAACGCCCTACGCGATTGAGCATTTTTGTCCGATTGCGGCAGAAGAAATCCGTGCCAGCGTCGCCGCCAATGGCGATCAAATCCGCACGGATGTCGCCACCATGAATCCGGGTTTGACGGTGGCAGAATTGACGCTGCTGCAAAATAATGCGGTCGTCTATGCCGAAGAGTCCGCGATTGTGCAGCAGGGCGTCGCTATCTGCGACACAGCGCGCACGAGCATCGCGTTTGGACGTGCCGGCGCGTTCCTGATGGGCGCGATCTTTTCGGCGCTGGTCGGCTTCGTCGGCATGAATATGGCAGTCCAGGGCAGCATCCGCACGGCGGCGGCGGCAGTTGATCTGTCGCCCGGACGTGGTTATTCGGCGGCGCTGCGCATCGCCTATCGTTCCGGCACGATTACAGGCATGTTGACCGACGGCTTAGGCTTGCTCGGCGGGACGGCGATTGTCATCATCTTTGGCATCGCGTCGCCGGATGCGCTGTTGGGCTTTGGCTTCGGCGGGACGCTGTTGGCGCTGTTCATGCGCGTCGGCGGCGGCATCTTCACCAAGGCGGCGGATGTCGGCGCGGACTTGGTGGGCAAGGTCGAAGCGGACTTGCCAGAGGACGATCCACGCAACGCGGCGGTGATCGCCGACTTGGTGGGCGACAACGTGGGCGACTGCGCGGGCATGGCGGCGGACATCTTCGAGTCGTATGAAGTGACCATCGTCTCCGGCTTGATTTTGGGCTTGGCGCTGGCGACTGTCACCCGTTCCCCGGTCTGGATCGTGTTCCCGCTGGTGGTGCGCGGGATTGGCGTGCTGAGTTCGATCATCAGCACCTATCTGGTACGCACCGATGCGAATTCGACGGGCGGCAAAGATGCGCTGAAGGCGATCACGCGCGGCTTTTACAGCGCGGCGGCGATCAGCATCGTCATGTTCAGCATCTTCACATTCTTCTACATGCGCGAACCGAACATCAATCAGGGCGGCATCATCTGGCAGCCGCTGGCGGTCGTGATTGTCGGGATCGCGCTCGCCATCGTCATTGATCGCGTCACCGCCTATTTCACCGACACGGAGCATCCGCCCGTCTTGGAGATCGCCAAGAATACGCAGACGGGTCCCGCGACGACGCTGTTGAGCGGTTTGTCATCGGGCATGGAAAGTTCGACGTGGGCGGTCATGGTGATCGCGGGCAGCATCTTCGCCAGCGTGGCAATCTTCACGCTTTTCCCCATCACCGACGCGAACGGCAATCAAATCGTGGATACGTTCACGGCGGTGTTGTACGGCGTCGCCATGACGGGCATCGGCATGTTGACCCTGACCGGCAACAACGTCTCGATGGATGCGTTCGGTCCGATCAGCGACAATGCACAGGGCATCGCGGAACTGGCGGGCGAGAGCGACGGACCCGGCGGCGTGACGCTCAACGCGCTGGATGCGGTCGGCAACACGACGAAAGCGATCACGAAAGGCATTGCGATTGGTTCGGCGGTGATCGCGGCGGTCTCGCTGTTCGGTTCGTTCCTGACGGATACGCGCGTCGTGCAGTTGGGCTTGGGCATTCCGCTGGATCGCACGCTGTTCGGCACGGGCATCAACATCGCTGAACCGATTGTGTTCATCGGCTTCTTGATCGGCGGCGGCTTGATCTTCCTGTTCAGCAGCCTGCTCATTCGCGCGGTCAACCGTGCGGCGTTCAAGATGATCGTGATTGTGCGCCGTCAACTGCGCATTCCCGGCATCATGGAAGGCACAGTCACGCCGGATTATGCCGAAGCGGTCAGCGTCTCGACCGAAGCGGCACAGCGTGAACTGCTGCCCATCGGCGTGATTGCGGTCTTAACGCCGATTGTGGTAGGCTTCTTGCTCGGTGCGGCGGCGCTCGGCGGCTTTTTGGCGGGGATCATCCTCGCGGGGCAGTTGATGGCGGTGTTCATGTCCAACGCGGGCGGCGCGTGGGATAACGCGAAGAAGTACATCGAAGAGGGACACTATGGCGGCAAGCGCAGCGAAGCGCACAAGGCGGCAGTTGTGGGCGATACGGTGGGCGATCCGTTCAAGGACACCGCGGGTCCGGCGCTGAACCCGATGATCAAGGTCGTCAACTTGGTCTCGCTGTTGGCGGCACCGCTGGTCGTGACGCTCGCCGCGCCGTCAACGGAGAACAGCACGCGCGTGATCGTCACGATTTTGATGCTGGTGTTCGTCGCCGTGATCGGCTGGGCAATTTTGCGCAGCAAGCGCCCCGACGAAGAAGCCGAAGAGATGGTCGCGGCGGTGGTGAAGGCGGGCGCGGGGGATTAAGGGCGAGGACTGAGGGTAAAGGACTGAGTGCATACTCGGTTCTCAGTCTATCGAATCGGACAAATCCGATCTGTGTAATCAATATAAATATCGGGGCGTTCAGCGTTGGTGCTGGATGCCCCTTTGTCATATACTTGTTTTCATGACTCAAGACGAACAATACCTTCAACTTCTTCTCGCAAGAATCGACGTTTGCCGTCTTTACAAGCCACGCTTTGGACAGGGAAAATCCGCCACCCTCGCGGAATTTGAGCAGTTATACGGTGCGGATGTGTTCTATGCGTGGTTTGGACTCAACAATCCATTTGTCTATGCGGCACACAAAGCGGCAGGCGGCATCACCTCGCTGTATCGACAGATTGGGATTGGCTGCGAGGCGTTGATACGCGAGATCATCCGTGAGCAACTCGGCTTGTCTGCGGATCAAGTTACTTGGTCGTATACATTGGCGCGACAAGATCAGACACTACGCACATTGTCGCTTGACGCACGTATCGAAATCGCCCAGATTGCGGACGAGTCCAAGCGACAACGTATGTTGAGATGGATGAACGAGGCAGCATCCTTAATCGGCATGGACGCAAAAATCGCGGGCGCTTTGAAAGGTTGTGTGTTCGAGATTCGGCAGGGCTATAAAAGCAAAGACTCGAAACGCCAAAATGCCGATGTTGCCAACGCGGGAACGGCTTACGCACAAGGCTATCTCCCCATCGTCATGATGCTCTCCAATCAGATTGACCGCGATGTTGCGATCCGCTACCGCGCTGCGGGATGGCTGTTGCTACAAGGGATACGCGATCCTCGACCAGTTCTATCAACCTATTCGTTCTGCGCCCAAATCTTGGACTACGATCTCGCTAGATTTTTCCAACGGAATGCAATAAGCCTCAAAACCGCCGTCGATCAAGTGGTGCAAATTTTGTTGTCACCTGAAGAAACCGATAATACAGTGGCGTTTGTAGAGGACGATGAACTTGACTGACCTGCCCCTATCCACCCAGCGCGATCTTACTTTTAAGCACAATCGCGCCGTCGGGCGGCATGGCTGGCTGCGCCTCACGCCCGCCTATTCCGTCAAATTGGTCAATCAAATCCTCGATGCCCACCCGCAGATCACGCACGTTCTCGATCCGTTTTGCGGCACGGGGACGACGAGTCTGGTCTGCGCCGAACGTGGCATCGCCAGCACATCGCTCGACATCAATCCGTTCTTGATCTGGTTCGCGCGCGTCAAGACGGCAACGCATGACGCGGAGACGCTGCGCGCCGCGTTCGACACGCTCCAAAACTGGCAGCGTGGCAGCTATCCTACCCTCAAAACGCGCTTCATTCCGCCAATTCAACATATTGAACGTTGGTGGTCGTCTGATACGCTCGACGGGTTATCGGATGTTCACGCGGGCATCAGCGCCATTGAGGATCAGCGCGTTCGTGACCTCTTTTTCGTTGCCTTTTGCCAACTCATCATCGAAACCTCGAACGCTGCGTTCAACCATCAATCAATGTCGTTCAAAGCCCCAGCAAGCGATCAACCGCTGCTCTTTGAAATCAATCGTCATGAGCGATTTTGGGAGCGTTTTTGCGCCTTCGGGCAAACAATCCTTGATTCATGCCGTCAACCGCTGTCCCCAACGCCGCAGATTCTGCACGCCGACGCGCGCGCGATCCCGTCGCTGACGGACATCGACGGCGTGATCACATCGCCGCCGTACCCCAATCGGATGAGCTATATCCGCGAACTGCGCCCGTATATGTATTGGTTAGGCTTTCTCAAGGATGCGCGTGAAGCGGGCGAACTCGATTGGCAAGCGATTGGGGGAACATGGGGGATTGCGACCAGCCGCGTGAGCAAGTGGCAGCCGCCAGCCAAATCGCTTCCGTATGCGTCCTTTGCGGGCATCATCACGTCGATTGCCGAGCGCAGTCCAACGCTGGCGAATTATGTGCATAAATATTTCATGGATGTGTGGGCGCATCTAACGTCGCTTCAGGGGATATTGCGTGCTGATGCGTTGGTGCATTACGTTGTTGGCAATTCCAAATTTTACGATACGGTTGTGCCAACCGAACAAATTTACGCAGCATTATTGAGCGCGATTGGCTTTGTCGATGTACAGATTCAGCCAATCCGCAAACGGAACTCGAAGAAAGAATTGGTCGAGTTCATCGTATCGGCGCGCAAAGCTTAAATCAAACGGCGGTGATCCTCCGGCGTCAGAATGACTCGTCGCATCACATTCCCCTTTAATTTTCAATGATCGATGGGCTAAAACAGCGGCAACTGCACCGACGGCGGCTCGTCGTCCTCGATCAGCGGGCGAATGGCTGCCTCATCGTCGGGCGTCTCCCCATCCGGTGGCGCATCGGCGTTGGCGGCGGCGTCCTGCCACGGCGGGATGCGCGTTTCGGAGGACGGATCGGCGGCGGGCGGCGCTTTCGCGGCGGCTTTCTTGGGCATCGCGTTTCCGCGCGGCGCGGGCGCACGTTTCTTCTTGAGCGGCTTGGGGATCAGCAGGTCGTGTTCGTCCAAGAAATCCATGTCGGGTCCTTCCCAGCCGTATTCCTCGAAATCCACCACCTCGGCGTCTTCGCCCAACGCGCCCTCGTCGCGCAAGCGTCCGCGCTGAATCGCCGCCGAACGACTCAGTTCCGGCAGGCTGATCATGCCCTTGGCGTTGATCACGCGATGCCACGGCACATCGGGATCGTCGATGGTCGAGACGCGGTTCATCGCGTCGCCCACCCACCGCGCGCCGAGCTTGGCATAGTCGTCCATCTCGATTCCGTCCGGCGGCGGAATCATCGAGGCGATCTGTCCAAAGGTGGTCACTTTGCCCGCTGGCACTTGGCGGACAATTTCCCACACCAGCCGATAATACGGAACGGGATCGGGCAAGTTGATCATCGCACGCGCTATCCCCTATAATGCGTCATCATCCGAATCATAGCGCAAAAGATGTTAAGGTGCATGGAAAACGTGACGTTACACGACTTGAAAACGCGGCTCACCGAAGTGAGCGACTTGAGCAATGTCAACTATCTGCTTGGATGGGATCAATCGACCTACATGCCTGAGGGCGGCGGCGATGCCCGCGCCCGCCAAATGGCGCTGTTGGGGCGGCTGGCGCACGAACGCTTCATCGATCCTGCCATCGGACGCTTGCTCGACAGCGCCAATGGCGATCTGTCGGAGGACGACGCCGCGCTGATCCGGCTGGTGCGCCGCCAGTATGAACGCGCGATCCGCGTGCCAGCGGCGTTCGTCGCGGAAATGGAAGCACATCTCGCCAAGACGTACAACGCTTGGACGGCGGCGCGTCCTGCCAACGATTTCGCGCGGATGCGCCCCTTATTAGAGCGCACGCTTGAATTCAGCCGCCGCTACGCCGCGTTCTTTCCCCATGCCGCGCATCCCATCGATGCGTTTATCGAGGAAGGCGACTATGGCATGACGGCGGAAACAGTCGCGCGCGTCTTTGCCGAATTACGCGCCGGACTGGTGCCGCTGGTGAGCGCGATTGCCGCCGCCCCGCCGATCAGCGATCAACCGCTGCGGCGCGGCTATTCCGGTGACGCCCAACTCGCGTTCGGGCTGCCGATCATCCGCGCCTTCGGCTACGACTTCGCGCGCGGACGTCAGGATTTGACCCATCACCCGTTCATGACCAAATTCAGCAACGGCGATGTGCGCATCACGACCCGCTTCCGCGAGGACGATCTCGGTGATGCGCTGTTCAGCACGCTGCACGAAGCGGGACACGCGCTCTACGAACAGGGCATCAATCCGGCTTACGACGGGCTGCCGCTCGATTCTGGCACGTCCAACGGCGTGCATGAAAGCCAATCACGCCTGTGGGAAAACTTGGTCGGGCGCAGCGAGGGCTTCTGGACGCACACCTATCCATCGCTGCAAACCGCCTTCCCAACGCAGTTGAGCGATGTATCGCTCGACCAGTTCTACCGCGCGATCAATCGCGTGCAGCCGTCGCTGGTGCGCGTGGACGCCGACGAAGTGACCTACAATCTGCACGTCATGATCCGTTTCGATCTGGAAATGCAGCTTCTTGATGGGCGGCTGTCCATTGCCGACTTGCCAGCGGCTTGGAATGCACGCTATACGTCCGATCTGGGCGTGACGCCGCCAGACGACACGGACGGCTGTCTGCAAGATGTGCATTGGTACGGCGGGCTGATCGGCGGCGCGTTTCAGGGTTACACGCTCGGCAACATCATGTCGGCGCAGTTCTGGAATGCGGCACTGGCGGCGCAGCCGGGCATCCCGGACGAAATCGGGCGCGGAGAATTCGGGACGCTGCGCGGCTGGCTGACGGACAACATCTATCGGCACGGCAGCAAATATACGGCGGATGAGCTGTTGCAGCGCATAGCGGGCGGCGCGTTGGACGTGAACCCGCTGCTGGATTATCTGACGACCAAATACAGCGCGCTGTATCAGTTGAACGGGTAAATGACGGCTTGACCTCATCCGCTTTGCTTCCTGCTCCATCGGGCAGGCGGTGAGGTGAAGTCTTGAGATTGCGAAAGGCTGGACTTGTCCGTACCAGAGGCGCTTGATAGATTGGTGTACGCACGCGGCTTTCCGGCGCTCGAAGTGGGTGAGGTGTATCAATTCTGGCTGACGCGCGGCGATGTGCGCGTCAGCGGCGGCACGTTCCAAGTCGATGAGAACGGCAACGGCGCGCTGGCTTTCGACAGCCCTGACTCGATCAACAATTATACGTGGGCGCGCATCACCACCGAGCTGCTGACCGGCAGCCTGATGCCGACGGGAACGGTGTGGGTGAACGGCAAATTGTTCCCCTCGTCGTAAGCGGCTTTTTGAAAAATACCAACCGCACCCCTACGGTACGCCCTGCAATTTCGCGTCGATCATGTGGGCGTCGGGATGCAGACTGATCAGCCAGTCGCTCAACGCGCGCACCGCCCAATGGACGCCCGTCGTTGGACGTGCGTGTCCGAGACTGCCGAGTTGCAGCGTGTATGCGCCGGGCAGGTCGCTTTTCGACAACAGCATCAGCGCGATCCGCTGTTCGATGGTCGGTTCGCTCAGGTGGACTTCAAACAGCGCCGTTGGCTGCCGCCGCGTCTGCCCGGTATAGACCGCGATGAAACTGATATGCGTGAGTTCAGCCTGATCGACCAGCGGAACGCTGAACTTGATCGGCTCGAACGAATCGATCATCGCATCGAGCGGGAGCGGGCTGGCGAAGACCACATGCGGCATGGGCAAATCCTCGATCACAGGGACATTCGGCGCGGGCGCGTCAGTGCGCCAATAGACGAAATAATAACACGTCCGCCCCGCTTGCTGTGCCTTGTCCTCATATTTTGTGACCACGCGGTTCAGTTCCGGCGCGCGCGGATCGTGCAAATACGGCGCTGCGAGCGCGTTTTCGAGTCCCGGCGTCGTGGACAGCAGTCCGTCGCTCATCGTCGCGTAGTCTGCGATATCGGTGGCGAGGTACAGGCGCGCGCCGGGCGTCATGCGACTGACGAGCGTCGTCAGCGTATCGCGCTGCATCAAGCGCCGATGGATGTGTCCCTGCTTGAACCACGGATCGGGGAAGTTGATATGCACGTCCGCTAACGCCGCCGGACGGAACAGATGATGCAGCGCCGTCTCAGCGCGCGTGTGGATGACGCGAACATTCGAGAGCCGTTCGCGCGTGATCAGGCGTTCGGTCGATTCCAGACTGCGGCTGGAGACTTCCAGACCGACGATGTTGGCATCGAGATGCGTCCGCGCCAGATGGGCGAGAAACGCCCCGAAGCCGAAGCCGATTTCGAGGATGATCGGGGCGCGCCGTCCAAACAGCGCGTCCCAATCGGTCGCCCATGCCAGCGTTTGCGCCGATAATTTTGGCAAGGCGCTAAGGCGGTTTGATTGACTCACCGTGTCCAGCCGCCCGTCGCCGGGTCGATGTACCAGCCAACGGGCGGCACGGGTTGACACGACGCGCCCAAGCCAATGATGCCGGATGCCGGCGTCGCGGCGTCGGGCGCGGTGGTTTCTGATGGATTGGGGGTCGGCGCGACGGCGACACTTGCTGACGGGTCGCGGAATTGAATTTCGACGTTGACGCCCAATTCCGTGAACACGTTCGCCAAGACGATCTGCGCCTCGCTCCCCGCGCGTTCCAACATGCCGCCCTCGACCGCATCATCGCGCAGCTTGGTGAGCGCGTTGTACTGTGCCAAGGCGCGCACGTTGTCCCAATCGACCGGACACATCGTAAAGGTGCGGTCGTACTGCTGAATCGTGTCGATGCGGCAGGTGGTCAGCACAGGCGCGGGCAGCGTGACGACATAGGTATCGCGTTCCACATCATAAACGACATCATTTTCCGTCAGCATCGAGAGATCGATCCCTGCTTCGACGCCGCCCGTTGCGCGATGACTCGCCGCGATGCCGCACGCATTCCCGACGTTTTGCTGCACGCCGACGCGCACGTTTTCAAGCGCCATCTCGCTTTGGAACGTCACCAAAACGCCCAACGGCTGTAAGCGCGTGACCAACGTCCGCGAACTGACCACATCAGCGCGCACGGGCGGATTGAACACCCCCCCGAAGCCGCCGAACAAGCCGCCAATCGAGACGAATCCGAGCGCGACCGCGCCCACCAACGCCACCACGATGATCCCCATGCAGCCACCGACGCCCGCGATCACCCAGACGCAGCCGCGACAGCCGCCGCGCGCAGGGGTGGGCAGATTGTCGCGGCTGTCGGACGCGCGATAGGTGTAGACGGGTTCGGGCGGCAAAATCAGGTCGCTCGGCGGCTGTGGATAATCCGTCGGCTCGCTATCGTCACGCCGTTTCGGTTTCCAACGTTGTTCATCCAGATAATCGGGTTCGCGTTCGTTCACGTCGCCCAGTCTCGTCCTGTTGAGTCGATATTCGTTGATTCTACTACGTTGTCGAGGGACGCGGGGTCGCAAAAAGTGGGGGGATCATGGGGATTGACGCCTAATCGAATCGGACTTATATTCTGAATGAATATCCATTCAACTGAATGAATAATCATTCATCGAGAGGAAAGCTGTGAAAGATGCGATCCAAACGCAGTTAATCGCCGCTCGACGCAATCAGATTCTCGACGCGGCGGCGGGGGTCTTTGCCGAAAAAGGCTTCCACCCGACGACCATCCGCGACATTGCACAGGCGGCGGGCATCGCCGACGGCACGATCTATAACTACTTCGAGAACAAAACGGCGCTGTTGATCGGCATTCTCGACCGGATGCGCGCCTCGATCCAGCAAGACGCCGATTTTTCAGACGTAAATCCCGCCGATGTGCGCCGTTTCATGCGCGCCTATCTGTGGCAGCCGCTGCTGGCGCTCAAAGCGAACAACTTTGAACTGTTCCGCGTCGTCATGTCGGAGATCATGGTCAACCATGAACTGCGCGAACGCTACTATCAGCAAATTCTCGAACCGATGTTGATAGGCGCGGAAATCCTGCTCCAAACATGGGTCGATCAACGCCTGATCAAGCCGATCAACGTTCGGCTGACGGTGCGCGCGCTCTCTGGGATGATGCTCGGACTGATCGTCGAACACATCATGGGCGATCCGACGCTCGAAGCGGAGTGGGACGAACTGCCCAATTTTCTCACCGATTTGATTTTGGATGGACTACAAGGGAGC
Source organism: Anaerolineae bacterium (assembly GCA_034437055.1). Classification (GTDB taxonomy): domain Bacteria; phylum Chloroflexota; class Anaerolineae; order Aggregatilineales; family Phototrophicaceae; genus Flexifilum. The sequence goes on along the minus strand of DAOTUQ010000086.1, from coordinate 66,529 downwards.
GAACCACCATGAAGATTGCGATTGCAGCGTCTGGCACGCGGGGCGATGTGCAGCCCTACGTTGCGCTGGGCAAAGGACTGCACGCCGCGGGCTACAGCGTCCGCGTGTTGACCAGCGACGATTTCGCAGGGCTGGTGACGGACGCCGGCTTGGAATTCTGCTCGACGGGCGCGAGCATCGAGGGGATGCTGCAAAGCAAAGAATGGCGCGACGCGATGGAGAGCGGCAACTTCTTGAAGATTTTGGCGCGCATGACCTCAGAAACGAAAAGGCGGGCGCAGGACTTGGCGCAGAACATGCCCGACTTATTCGCGGGGGCTGATCTGATTCTGGCGGGCATGGGCGGCTTGGGCGGATCGTTTTCGATTGCGGAGAAGCTCAACCTGCCCGTGATTCAGGCGGATGTGTTTCCGATCACGCCGACGCGGATGTTTCCTAGCCCGCTGACACCGACGCTGCCGTTCGGCGGGCTGCTCAATGGACTGTCGTTCCGCGCCATGCGCCAGATGCTCTGGCAGACGACGCGCGCAGCGGATGTCACGACGCGGCGCGCGTTGGGACTGCCCGCTGCCTCGTTTTGGGGCCCATTTCGATCTTTGCAGGCGCGGCGCGTCCCCGTCCTGTATGGTTACAGCAACCACGTCTTGCCGCGCCCGAACGATTGGGACGCGCTCAACCATGTGACGGGTTACTGGTTCTTGGATGCGCCCGCCGATTGGGTCGCGCCGCAAGGCTTGACCGATTTCTTGCGCGCCGGAGCGCCACCCGTCTACATCGGCTTCGGCAGCATGGGCAATCGCAATCCCGAAGCGACCACGCAGATCGCGCTCAAGGCGCTGGCGCTGTCCGGTCAGCGCGGCGTCTTGGCGTCGGGTTGGGGCGGGCTGAGTCAAGCCGACCTCCCCGCAAACGTCCACATGATCGCGTCCGTGCCGCATAGCTGGCTGTTCCCTCAGATGGCAGCGGTTGTGCATCACGGCGGCGCGGGGACGACGGCAGCCGGACTGCGCGCGGGCGTTCCCACGACGGTCGTCCCCTTCTTTGGCGATCAACCGTTTTGGGGGCAGCGCGTGGCGGCGTTGGGCGTCGGAAGTGCGCCGATTCCCAAGCGGCGGCTGACGGCGGAACGGCTGTCAGCGGCGATCACCCAAATGGTCTCGGATCAAGCACTGCGGCAGCGCGCCGCCGATTTGGGGGAACACATTCGGGCTGAAGACGGCATCGCGGACGCCGTGGAGCAGATCGAGCGGCTGACGGTAAGATCGAGTCGCGCGTTCTCGTCTTAACATCAAACGGACGCTAGTCCATTTTAATCGATGAGGAAAGAGCAATCATGGCAAATCTTCCGCTGTTCGGCGTCAACGTCGATCCGGCGCTGAACGCATGGAACACAACGCTGGCACAGGCGCAGCTTGCCGACAAACTCGGCTACGACATGGTGCTGGTGCAGGATCATCCGTACAATCGCCACTTTTTCGAGACCTGGACGCTGGTCACGGCGCTGACGATGCGTACTGAGCGCATCCATGTCGGGACGAACGTCGCCAATCTGCCGCTGCGTCCGCCCGCGATGCTGGCGAAAGCCGCCGCTACGCTCGATGTGCTGTCGGGCGGGCGCGTGGAACTGGGCTTGGGCGCGGGCGCGCTGTGGCAAGCCGTCGAGGCGTTCGGCGGGCAAGCGCGCACGCCGGGCGAGGCGTATGGCGGCTTCGAGGATGCGCTGCATATCATCAAAGGCTTGTGGGCGAATGCGGGTAAGTCGTTCAGCTATGCGGGTAAACACTATCACGTCAAAGGCGCGCAGTTCGGACCCGCGCCCGCGCACCCGATTCGTTTGTGGGTGGGCGGCTATGGGCCCAAAATGCTGCGCTTGACGGGGAAAATGGGCGATGGGCTGCTGGTCTCCAACACGTACACCCCGCCGGAACAACTGCCCGATTTCAATCGTCGCATCAATGAGGGCGCGGCAGAAGCGGGACGCCAACCGACGGACATTCGGCGCGGCTACAACGTCATGGGCGTCGTCGAAGTGGGGCAGTATGGGCGCGAACCGGGCGGTTTAGGGCAGGGCGTTTACTACGGCACGCCGCAAGTGTGGACGGATAAACTGCTCGACCTGTATCACAACTATGGGCAAGATGCGTTCGTGTTTTCGGCGGTGGGCGACAATGACGAGGCGCAAATCACGGCGTTCGCACAAGAAGTCATGCCAGCGGTGCGGGCGGGTATCGCGGCGGCAGTATAATGTAGGGGCGTTCCACAGGGACACGCGCGACTTCATGGGCTTGTCGCTGGCAAGCCCATACGATAAATCACGTCGTCCAACAGCACAATCGATGGGTCGTTCGCTGCTATTTTCCGCCATCAATCGGCAGCACTTGTCCCGTGATCCAGCCCGCATACGCTGATGCGAGGAACAATGCTCCATGGGTGATATCGTCCGATGTTCCTAAACGACGCATGGCGATCCCATCGATCAACTTCTGCTGCCCGGCGTCGCCATAAGACTGCCACTGACGCTCTGTATTCGCGTTCGAGCGCACGAAGCCCGGCGCGATGCTGTTCACCGTGATTCCGTACTGCCCAAGCTCATGCGCAAGCTGTCGGGTGAGATGAATCACACCTGCTTTGGCGGTCGCGTATGCCTGAATTCCGGTTAAGCTGATGTTTAGCCCCGCGCCGCTCGAAATGTTGATGATCCGCCCGAAACCGCGCGCTTTCATCGTCGGAACCACCCCCTGTACAAACCAGAACGCCGCGCTCAGGTTGACGGCGAGAATATCGTTCCATTCGGTGGGCGTGACGGCTTCTACCGGGTTGCCGACATAGCCCAAAACGCCGCCCGCATTGTTGATGAGGATGTCCGCGCCATCGACAGCCGCCGTGAATTGATGGATGGCAGCCAGATCGCGCACATCGACGGTACGAACGTCGCACACGCCGCCCGCTTCACGGCATAGACGCTGCGTTTCAGCGAGTTCGTCCGTGAGAACATCACATCCCCATACGTGCGCGCCGCGCTGTGCAAACGCGCGGCACATTGCTCGTCCGAAGCCGTGTGCTGCGCCCGTCACGATCACGGTTTTGCCCGAAAATTCAATCTGCATCGTTCACCACCCTGCCGTCAGTAAGGCGCGCGTTTCGGCAACCGCTGCATCCCAGATCGCCAGCATATCGCTGTCGGGGCGTTCATACAACCCGGCGAAGTTGCCATCCCCCAGATATTCACGCACGTCATGCGCGGAGAGGGTGCGCATGTGGTCAAGGTCAATCGGCGTTTTCGGTTCGCTTGGTTGTGGCGTATTCGAGAGCCGCGTCCAAGCGAAATTCTCCATCCACGAGGCGTGCGATGCGATGGGGTCGATTTGCATGACTTTCGCCCACGTTTTCGGCGCGCTCCACCAGTTGTGGAATTTGACTTTGACCTGCGGATGATCTGCCATCCATTCCGCCACGTAGCCCTGTGCCGGACTGTTGCCGCCATGCCCATTGACGAGCAAAACCCGCTTAAAACCCTGTTCAGCGAAGCCATCCAGCACATCACGCACCACACGCAGATACGTTTCGACGCGCAAGCTCACGCTGCCCGGATACGCTCGAAAATACGGTGTGATGCCATAGTTCAAGACGGGGAACACCGGAATCCCAAGGGGTTCTGCCGCATCAAGTGCCATTCGCTCCGCGAGAATGTTGTCGGTGCATAAACTCAGATACGCATGTTGTTCCGTACTGCCCAATGGCAGCACACACCGATCATCATGGCTGAGATAGTTCTCAAGCTGCATCCAATTCAAGTCTTGAATTCGCATCGCACGTCCTTGTCGCTGAAAATGACACTCAATTTCATGAGCATACAGCGTTAGCGCGCGCGTTACACGGGTTTGGCGACGGACTTCACCCGCCCGCCATTGCGCCGATGATGCGAAAGGGCTGTTTCCCCGCCATGACCTCGCTTGGCACGGCTGAGTCAGGGGATTCGTGCGACAGGTCTTCTCCACAGGCGAAAAAGCGGACGAAAGGTCGGCGCTCTTTCGTCACCCTATCGCGGATCGTGCCGCGCAGCATCGGATAAATCGCCTCCAATGCATCTAAAATCGCAGCCTGAGTCACCGGTTCCTCGACCTGAAGTTCAATCGGATTGCTCACTTTTGCCAGTGTGCGCAGGTGGGTGGGCAGCGTCACCACAATCATGGCAGAATTTGCACCTCAACTGAAAGCACAGGCGGCAGATCGTGGACAATCGGCATCCAATTGTCGCCCGAATCGGCAGAAACGTAGACCTGACCGCCCGTCGTGCCAAAGTAGACGCCACACGAGTCCAGCGAGTCCACGCTCAGCGCATTACGCAGCACATTGACATAACAATCACGCTGCGGCAGTCCATTGGTCAACGCTTCCCAGTCATTGCCACCTGATCGGCTGCGATAAACGCGCAGCTTGCCGTCGGGTGGAAAATGATGGGCGTCACTCGTGATCGGCACGACGTAAATCGTGTCCGGTTCATGCGCATGAACGCCGATTGGAAAGCCAAAATCGCTCGGCAGATTGCCACTGACTTCGTGCCACAATTCGCCAGCATTGTCCGAGCGCATCACGTCCCAGTGCTTCTGCATGAACAGTGTATTTGGACGTGATGGGTGCATGGCGATGCTATGCACACAGTGTCCGACTTCGGCGGCGGCATCCGGCAGTTCGTCCCCCGAATTCAGCCCTTGATTGATCGGACGCCACGTTGTGCCGCCAGCGTCGGTGCGGAAGGCGCCAGCGGCGGAAATTGCGACAAACATACGGTTGGGATCATCGGGACTGAGGACGATGGTATGCAGGCACATGCCGCCCGCGCCGGGCTGCCATAGGGTTGCCTTGACGTCGCGCAAGCCGGACAATTCGCGCCAAGTTTTGCCGCCATCGTCCGAATGAAACAGAGCAGCATCCTCAACGCCTGCATAAACGGAGTCTGGGTTGGTCGGTGAGGGTTCAAGATGCCAGACGCGCTTGAATTCCCATGGATGCTGCGAGCCATCGTACCACTGATGGGTTCCCGGCACGCCGTCGTAATCGAATTGATTACCGACCGTTTCCCATGTTTTTCCGGCGTCGTCGGAACGTTGTATGATCTGACCAAACCAGCCGCTAGATTGGGACACGTATAATCGGTTCGGATCGGCTGGCGTCCCGGTGATGTGATAAATTTCCCAGCCGGGAAAATGCGGACCATCGACGATCCAGTCTTTGCGCTGTTCGTTTGAACGCAGAACGAATGCGCCTTTGCGGGTGCCGACGAGAACACGGACTTCGCTCATATTCATGTCCCTTGAGGTGTGAATCAGCCTGACTCAAGGATAGAACTTTTGTTCATTTGAGTCAAGCAGCGGATGTGAAGTGGGGCGCGAAACATGATCCGCATTGCTGGCGCGCTTCAGTGGATGATGACAACGTGACCATTCGGCTCATCCACACAGCATCCGTCCGCGCTATGCTTATAAACAATCATTCGGAGCATCAAATCGTGATTACCCACGCAACCCCAACGGGCTGGCAAATCATTTATCAACGCGCGCACGCGCTGTTGGCGGCACAGATTGTGCAGCATTGGCGCGTCGATCAGCGCCCAACACGCTGGTTGGAGACGCTGGCGGCAGTTTTGCAGCATGACGACGGCGGACACGAATGGGGCGGCACCAACTTACTGACGCTCGCAGGCGCGCCAAACGATTTCAAGCTCGGTGCGCCAAGTCTTCATCAACCCGGCAACCTGATTAAGTCTGCGCGTGAGCAGGGGCAGTACATCGCGCTGCTCCATTCAATGCACGTTACCACGCTCTATAAAGACTTCGATCAGCCCGATTTGGTGGCGTTTTTGGAGGAACAACAACTGCATCAGCGCGCATGGCGCAAGGCGTTGGGCATGACCAAAGCAGAGGCAGACGCGGCGTATCGCTTATTATACTGGTGCGATTCGTTCTCACTCATTTTGTGTCAGCGCCAACTGCCGACGGACGGGCGCGAGATCGAGATTGCGCAAGGTGTCGATGGCACCGTCTATCACGCGCGCCGCAAGCCGGAGACGGGCGGCAGCGATCCCCGCGCGGGCGACGAAAGCACGCTGCTCGTCGAACCCTGGTGTTTTGAGGAAGACGCTTTCACGGTGTCGATTGAGGCGACGGAGATTGACGGCATGGTGTTCGCCTCGGATGCGGCGCTGATGAAAGCGATTCAAAAGGGGCGCATCGTGCCGCTGACGTGGATATTCGAGAAATCGTAGGGGCGTCCCATCGAGGACGCCCGTTTTGCTTGGACGCTACGCCGCGACGACGGGCAGCGCGCTGCAATCGCCGCTGACTTGGGCGCGATTGCCGAAGAAGCTGGTTTCGATCCACGAATTCGCGTAGTTGGTCTTCCACCACGAATTATCCGCCAGCCGCCCGACGGGAATCAGTTCATAACCCGGCTGAAGTTCATCGAAAATGAAACTCGGATCGGCGGTGGGCTGCGTATAGACCAGCAGTTCGCCCGTGATGCGAATCAGGCACGGACCCGATGGCGGCTGAGTGGGCGGCGCGGGTGGCTGAGTCGGGGCAGCAGTAGGCGGCGCGACGAACGCAGGCGGCTGCACAATTGCAACATTGACGCAGTTTCCGGTGGCATTCACGACCGCCAGCGCGACCCAACCGTTCAAGCTGTTGACCTGCACCGCATACCACGCGCCATCCGGCGACATGCCGATCACCGCAGCAGTCATGCCCGTCGTCAGCGCGCCGACGATGGGCGCGTTCGTGCTGGCAGACTGGCGGATATTGACCGCGGGCGCGTTGGGCGTCACGGTACAGGCGGCGACGGCTTGTGTCGGCACAACGAGCGTTGACGCAACGAGCGTTGACGCGGGCGGCAGCGTAGCGACAGGCGGCGCGGCGTTGCGTGCCTCACACGCGCCGGAGAAATCGACCTCCAGGCACACGCTGTAGACCGGTTCGCCGGACGCCGCCCCGCCCGCGAACCGGATTTCGACCGTGTAATTGATCGATCCAGCGGGGATCGTGAACGATGCGCCGCGCACCGGAGCGCGGAACGATCCTAACGTTTCGCCTGTGAGCGCGTCCGCAAGGGTGGCGCTCACGCCCGGCAGATCGGGCGCGCTGCCGTCGGGGATGGCTTCGATCAGCAGCCGCGCAGCGTTGGGCGCGGCGCTGATCGTGTAGCGTGCGACGGGGTTTTCCGGGCTGATGCTGCCACTGATCGGCACGTTGGGCAGGATTTGCTCAGATGGAATCGGTGTCTCACTGATGACGACGATCACGACTTGACCGCTCGTGTCGTTCGCCGTCCCAACCTCGACGGTGTACGTTCCCGCGCTCACAATCGCGCTCAAAGCCACTGTGAACGCGCCATCGACGTTGGTCTGTGCCGCGATGATGTCGTCCGCGCTCAACAGAGTAATCGTCGGCTGCGCGGATTGTCCGAAGGCTTGCAACTGGACGATGCGCGCATCGGTCAGCGTATAAGTGTAGGTGCGCGTCTCGCCCGCCGCGATTTCCACGATGATGGGCGGCAGATTGAGCGCCAATTCGCCGTCAGGTGCTTGCGCGCGGACGGCGAAGGGGGTGATGAGGAATAGCAATGTGATGAGCAGTAAGGCGAGGGAGCGTTTCATACGATCAGCCTTTCAAATCGGATTACGGTTTAGCGATGATTGTACGCGGAAATTGGATTCGCGCCGCGCGATTGCGCCCACTGCGCGCCCTCCGCTAGAATTCCCATCATCCATCCAACGGGAGACGACCGATCATCATGCGCATTGGCATTCAGTTCATTTGGTTCAACTGGGGTGAGGGTGCGTCAGCCGACGCTTCGACCTTCGCGCCCACGCTCAAACGGATCGCGCAAGCGGCAGACGCGGCGGGCGTCGCCAGCCTGTGGACAATCGACCATTTCTTCCAGATGGAATTCGCGGGCGATGCGCGCGATCCGATGCTGGAAACGTACACCACGCTCGGCTTTCTGGCGGGCGTCACCGAACGAATCGAACTCGGCACGCTGGTCACGAGCGTCGTGTATCGGCATCCGGGCGCGCTGATCAAGACCGTCAGCACGCTCGATGTGCTGTCCGGCGGGCGCGCGTGGCTTGGCATCGGCGCAGCATGGTACGAACGCGAGGCGCGCGGTTTGGGGCTGCCGTTCCCACCGCTGAAAGAACGGTTTGAACGGCTGGAGGAGGCGCTGCAAATCGCGCATCGGATGTGGAATCGCGCCGATGCGACGGTCGATCCGTATCAGGGCGTGCATTATCAGCTTGCCGAACCCATCGACTCGCCGCATCCACTCAGCCAGCCACACCCGCGCATCTTGATCGGCGGCGAAGGCGAGAAAAAGACGCTGCGCATGGTGGCGCAGTACGGCGATGCCTGCAATTTCGACGGTGGCTTGGGCGTGGACGGCATCCAGCACAAGCTGAACGTGCTGCGCGAACATTGCAACGCGCACGACCGCGACTACGATGCCATTGAACGCACAGTCGTTCACGGCGCGCATCGCGTCCCCGACGGTGACACGGCGGACGGCTTGATCCGCTACTGCGAGTCGTTGGCGAAAATTGGCGTGCAGCATGTCATTTTCAACACGCCGCAGATGCACGATTTGAAGCTGATCGACTTGTTGGGCGAGAAGGTCATTCCGGCGGTGCGCGGGCTGTAAAATAGCCTCTCACCCTCAAGCCGCTCTCCATGTGGAGAGGGGCGGACAGGTTTTCAAGCACCGCACCGCCCAACCCTCTCCCCACAGCGTGGCTGAGGGGGTCAGGGGGTGAGGTGAATCAGGTCGCCGCTATTCGCCCGCGCCACCTTCCCCATCGACAATCGGTGTTGCTGTCGCCGTCACATTGGGCGGGGGTTCTACGCCGTCGGGCGTCTCGGTTGCCGTCGGTTCCAACGTCGGCGCAGCGGGCGCTGCCGTGGGTGCGGGCGGCGGGAAATCGACGAGCGGCAGCCCAATCGGCAGATCGCCCGGCTCGTAGCATTCTGTCCCGATGATGGTCAACGACGGACGCAGCGTCAGCGATACATTGTCCAACTGCGCGCGCCCACCCGGATCGGATGGGAACGCCGACGAGGGATAGAACGAAACCGTCGCGCCGCTCGTCCAGGCTTGTGTCGTGAACGTTCGCACGACATATGCCGCGCTGAACGTGTTCGGCGGCACCCAGAAGGTGCAAACCTGCAAGTCGCTGAAGTCGCTGGCATGAATCAGCGGCGTGACGCGCATCCATTGTTCGCTCGAATTGCCCAAATCGAAGCGCAGTTCGAGGATCGCGCCCGCGCCCACGCTCGTATTGCCCGTGTTCTGCAACAGCGACGGCGCTTGTTCGGCGGTCGTCCCACTGCGGTAGAACGCGAACACGCCATTTGCTGCGTTGTTCTGAAAGAAATTGCCCGCCGGATTGAAGACGCCCCAATTCGTCACGCCCGCCGCGAAATTACCGTTGACGATCAGGTTGGCGCTGTCCGCGCCGCTCGCTGGATTAGGGGCGGTTGGATCGTCACAGACGATAGTTTCTGTGCTGCCGGATGGATTGGCGCTCAACGAGACATTATCCAGCAGCGTCGCGCCGCCGCCGCCCGTCATGCTGGCGGGATAGAACGAGATCGTTGTGTCGCTCCATGCGCGGGTGGTGTGGGTTTCCATCTGGTACGTTTGCAGCGGGCTGCTCGGCGCGAGCCAGAAGGTACACACGAACAAATCGCTGAAGTTGCTGGGATGGATCAAGACGCTGATGCGACGGCGAATGCTGCTGGAATTGCCCAGATCGAACTGCGCTTTGAGCGGGGCGTCCGCTGCTTGGGCAACATTCCGCGTTTGCAGCAAGACCGAGCCGGGATTGACGTAGTTCAGCTCTGCAACACCGCTGTTGACGTTCACGCTGATGCCGCCGTCCGCGCCCCAACAGGGCGGCAAGCTGCCGTTTAATCCGGCGCTGAAATCACCGTTGCCGATCAGCGCCGCCCCCATCTGAACGCACGGATCAGGCGTGGGGGTGAGCGTCATCGTGGGGGTTATGGTCATGGTGGTGGTCGTCGTGCGCGTCGCGGTGGTGGTGGCGGTCGCTGTCCCCGTGGCGCTCGCTGTGCGCGTGATGGTGGGCGAACCCGTGGCGGTCGGCGTGTAGGTCATGGTCGCCGTGTTCGTGCGCGTGGGGGTGAGCGTCACGGTCGGCGTGGGCGAATTGGAGATCACGACGGGCAGACAGTTAGAGAACTCGGACGTATTGATATTATCGTTTGCGGTCGCCGTGAAGTTGCGGCGGCTGGACGGGAGCGACAGCACATTGTAAGCGAAAATGCCGCTCACATCCCCCAGCCCGTCCGTTTGGACTTGTGCAAAGCCTAAATAGTACTGCCCTTCGCCCGTTCCGCTGGCATCGCAGGTATCGTTGGCGAAAAATTCGAGGCGGAACGTGTTGTTCGGGTCGCTGTTCAGGCTGAATTGAAGCCCGGTTGGTGATCCAGCGAGGATGATCGGGCTGTTCTGCCCGTCGTTCGCGCCCATATCGGGATCGTCATCGTCGTTGGGGTTCACGCCGTCGGGAGCAAGGTCGATACCCAAGCCGCCATTCGCATAGATGGCGTTGCGCGATATCCACACGTTGGTCGCATTCGCGGTGATTTGGATGCCATCGCCCGCGTTGCCCGCGATGATATTGCGAACGGTATTCAAGTCCACATCGGAACGCCCAATGAAATTGAATGAGTCGCCAACATACACGCCGACGCCGTTGGGCAGCGGATTACCCGCCGTGTTCAAGCCGATGGTGTTGCCAAACAGCGTGTTGAACCCGCGCAGAACGACACCGAAATCGGTGTTGCCCGCGATCAAGTTGCCTTCGAGTGCGTCGTTCACACCATCCAAATTGGTGCCGATGGCGCTGGCTGCTCCGGGACTGACTTGAATCCCGGTCAAATTGCCTTGTCCGGTCACACCGTCGGGCAGCACACCAAGGTAACTGCGCTGAATGTTGACGCTCTCTGCGTTATTCGCCACCACGATCCCGATGGCGGCGCGTACCACTGACAGAGCGATCACTTGATTGTAGGTCGCCAGCGTGAGTGCATCGAAGGTCTGATCTACCCCGTCCAGTACAATCAGCGGCGTTCCCGCGTAGCCCGGCTGGGTCGTGCCATCGATCACAATGGGCGTGGTGACGACCAAGCCGCCGCCGAGCGTGATGGTGCGCGCGCCCGCGCCGGGAATGTTGAAGGCGATGGTTTGCCATCCGGCGAGATTGTTGGCAAGCCCAATCGCGCCGCGCAGCGTGCAGTCATTCGCCACGCTGCTGCATCCATCGATGCCCGTATCATCCGTGCGATCCACCACCAGCGTTTGGTCGACTTCATACGCGCCCGTGTCGCAAGTGGTGAACTGCGGGCGCAATACGCCGCGCTGATCGACGCCGCCGACTTGGGGCGATAGACACATGGCGTTGCTGCCGCGTTCGGCGGCGGGGCTGTTGTGCAGCAGCGCGTGGGTGCGCGTCGTGCCGGGCGCGTTGAGCGCCAGCGCGCCGAGCAGGGGGTTGGTATTTCGTACATCGCTTTGCTGCGTCAACACCGTACAGGTGTTGTCCGACGAGACATTGAAGCCGCCGCTGGCGTAGCTGCCGCCCGTCCCCGCCGTGCCACAGTCGCCGCCGCTCGGCGCGTTGGCGATGATGCTGTTGGTCAGCGTGATCGTGCCGCTGTTGACGCTGGATAGGTTGCCGCCGCCGCCGGGCGAACTGTTGTTGGCAATCGTGCTGTTGATGATGCTGATATTGCCGAGCGCGCCGATGGCCATCACGCCCGCGCCGACGCTGTTGGCATTGCCACTGTTGGCGTTGCCGCTGATGGTCGAGTTGACGATGATCGCAGTACCGCTGCTGGCGACGCCGCGCGTGAATAAGCCGCCGTTGTTGTCGTACAGCGTGCTGCTGCGCAGGATCAGCGTCCCGGTCGTGCTGGTGCTGGAGATGGCAGAGGTCAAAAAGTCGTTGTTGGTGACTTCGATCCGCTCCAGCGTGATCGTCCCGCCGGTATTGTTGCGCACGCTGCCGTCAGCGTTGGTCAAGATGATATCGCGCAGCGTGAAATTGGCGCTGTTGTTGATCACGAAGATGCCGACGCCCGCGCCGATGCCCTGAACCGTCACCGCCGCGCCATTGTTCCCCGTGCCATCAATGCTGATGGACGCCGTGATCGCGGGCAGCGCACTGGTCAGTACAACCGTTCCGTTCACGTTGAACTGGATCGTATCGGTGTCGGCGCTGTTGTTTGCCTCTTGGAGCGCGGCGCGCAAGGTACAGACCCCGCCCGCCGTCGCGCACACCGCATCGACCAAGCTGGCATCGGCGGCATCGCCCAGATTGTTGACGACGAAGTTGCGCACGATCCCCAAGATGGGCGGCTGTTGGCGCAAGACCAATTCATCGTCGGCTGCCGCTTCGCCGCCCTCGAAGGCGGCGACTCCCGCCGCCGTCCTTTCGTCCTGCGCCGCTACGCGCGTCACGGTGCCGCGCGGCAGCGCCGTCAGCCCCAATAACAGGGTCAACAGCGCCGCCCACGCCCAGCGTCTACGATTTGCCATCGTTCACCTCTTATGATCGAATCGTTATGCACTTATGCAAATTATCAGTCAGCGCGGCGAAATCTGCAAACAGAAGCGCATGGGGCGCGGACATGAAGCAGAGCGAGCGATTTTGCGCTACCCTTTGCGCCTAATAGAGAAAGCGATTATCACATGGGCGCAAGCGAACATCGAACAAAAGCGGGGCATGATCCGGTCACGCTGGCAATCGTCACCGTCAGCGACACGCGCACGCCGGACACCGATGCGAACCGTCAGTACATCGAGCGGCGCATGACGGAACTCGGACACCTCGTCGCGGCGTATCGACTGATCAAGGATGAGCCGGATCAAGTCGCGGCGGCGTTGGACGAATTGGCGGCGCTCTCCGCCGTGCGCATCATCCTGTTCAACGGCGGCACAGGCATCAGTCCGCGCGATACGACCTATGACGTGATCAGCCGACTGCTCGAAAAGACGCTGCCCGGCTTCGGCGAATTGTTCCGCGCGTTGAGCTATGCCGAAGTCGGCGCGGCGGCGATGCTCAGTCGCGCGACGGCGGGCGTTTACAAGGGAACGCTGGTGTTCTCGATGCCCGGCAGCCCGAACGCCGTGCAAGTCGCGTTGGAAAAGCTCATTTTGCCGGAAATCAATCATTTGGCGTGGGAAGTCGTGCGAAAATAAAGGGAGTGCTGCCTAACGAGTGGTGAGTAATCAGGAAAGCCATATCGATGCTTCGACGTGCGGGCGGGCGTCCTCGATTTCAGCGCCGGGACGTTCGATCCAGTCAGCGCCATGAGCGCACGGGGCAGCTTGATCGCGATCAACAATTTGAATGTGCGCGCCGGACAGCATTATCTCTACATCATCTATGGCACGCTCGATCTGCCCGCGTGGACATGCTCGTTCGCGTGATGCACGGCGCGCGTTCGTTTAAGCGTTAAGCGGCGGCGCGAATCCTTGCACGACGAATCCGGCATCTGTCACGATGGATTGTGTAATATCGATGCCGCGCGCGGCGATATGCGCCAAAACCGCGCGTTCGCCCGCCGCAAGCTGTTCATCGGACATCGACCAGCACGCCGACCAAACGCGCGCCCGCATGGTATCGATAAACAACTGCGGCGTGCGCTCCACCGGATACTTGAACGTCAGCGGCTCACTGACGGGCGTCCAACCATGCTGCGGGATGATGTCGTTGCGCAGATGGCGCGTGCGCGGGTCGTTCACGCCGACGGCGCGATTCCACACGTCGCGCAGCGTTTCATCGTCTCCGTCCATGTTCCAGCCGTGCAGCAGGACGCCGCCGGGACGCAGGACGCGCGCTAGTTCGCGCAGCGCGCTGCCCGGATCGCCAATCAGATGAAAGACGTGGACGGCAACCACCAGATCGAACGCGCCAGCCGCGAACGGCAGCCGCGTCGCGTCGCCCTGAATCAGCGTGATCGGGACGGTTTGGCGCGCGCGTAACACCGCCATCATCGCTGTTGACAGGTCGATGCCCGTGTACGATCCGACGTGTGGCGCGAGTGGGAGTGCGATGCGCCCCGTGCCGACGCCGATTTCGAGGACGCGCGCCGTTTGGACGGGGGCAGCGCCATACGCCGCCGCTTGCATGAACACCTGCGCGACGTCGGTTTCGACGCCGGACGGAAAGCCGCGCGTCTGGTCGTAATACGACGCCGCACGGTCGAACGAGACCGATTCAGCCATGATCAACCTCCTGCTGTCGCGGTCGCGCCGCCGACGGGTTCAATCGGTGAGCCAACGGGCAGCGATGCCGCGCGCGTCGGTGTGGAAGGGAGCGTCGGCGGCAGCGTCGCCGTCGCCGGGACGGGAATGATCAATGTTTGTCCGACGCGCAGCAAGTTCGGGTTGCCTTGCAGTGACGTATTGGCGCGCACAATCGCGTTGATGGTCACGTTGAAACGCGACGCAATCGCGGAGACGGTATCACCCGGTTGTACTGTATATGCCACCCCTTCGATGATCGGCGTCGCGCTCGGTTGGAAGGTGGCAGACGGCACAACACCCGGCGGCAGCGTCGCATTGGGGAGGGAGGGCGCATTGGTGGCGGAATCGCATGACGGCAGCAGCAGCCGCTGTCCGATTTGGAGCGCCTGCGGATTGACATCGCTGTTGGCGGCGCGCAGTTCGTCGAGCGCCAAGCCGTTGTTGATGGCGATGCCGTATAAGCTGTCGCCCGCCTCGACGATGTAGTAACAGCCGTCTGCGTCGCTCACGATGGAGCCGGGCACAGACGTGGCGTCCGCGCTTGGTGCGCCATCGCCCGACGGGCTGTTGTCGTCAATCACGACATCGGTGGGGAGCGCCAGCGCCGTGGGGAGCGTGACGGGGACTTGTGGCGCGCCCGGCGTGATATAGACCGCTGTCGCCGTGATGATCTGCGGCGTGATCGCGTCCGCGTTGGTGTTCGCATCTGGCGTCGGCGATGCGGGGACGCTCGCGCCGCCGCCGCCAGCGAGTGCGGTCTCGGCTGCGACCGTCTGAATATTCAAGATTTGCATGTCGGGGGTTACGGTCGCGTCAGCGGGAACGGGGAACGCGCTCGGCGTATCGAGCAGCACATCAATCGTGCCGCCAACGGTGGGTGTCATTTGCGCCAACATCGCGTTAGCGGTGGACGTTGTATCGAAAGGGTTCATCGCGGGCGCGTCAGCGGTCACGCCGTCGGACGCGGGAAGGTCGGTCGGGCTATCGACCGGAATACTCGTCGGCTGAACCGATATATCGCCCGCCGTCGGCTCGATGGCGTCACCCGCCGGACGGAAACAACCCGCCATGCTCAATGCCAACAGCGCCATTAAGCCGATCAATCGCAGTCTACGCCCGACTCGTCGCATCTGTTTCCGCCCTTGTATCCGAACTTTATCCGTTCAGGATACACCGGAGCGCGTAGGGATGCAAAACGCGAACGTGAACCTCACCCCATCAGCCGCAGGACATCGGCGGCGTTGAGGGGGTGAGGGTTGTATTTTTCAACCGATGACTACGCGGGGACGGCTTCAGCGACCTTGACCGCTTCGACATCCAGCGTGATTTTGATCTCTTTGCCCACCAACACGCCGCCCGCTTCCAGCGCGACGTTCCAGACCAAGCCCCAATCCTCGCGGTTGATCTTGGTCTCAGCGACGAAGCCGGCTTTTTGCGACCCGGCGAAGGGATCGGTTTGAATGCCCAACAGTTCCGCATCCAAAACGACTTCGCGCGTCATGCCGCGGATCGTCAGATCGCCGGTGATTTTCGCAGTGGTATCGGTCGTGTGCTGAATGTTCTTGCTCTTGAACGTCAGCAGCGGGAAAGTGAGCGCATCGAGAAAATCAGGGCTGCGCAGGTGGTTGTCCCGATCCGTCAAGCCGGTATCGATGCTGGCGGCGTCGATCTCCGCGATCACTGTGGTCGCGGTTGGATTGGCGGGGTCGTATTCAATCGAACCGGTGACTTTCTTGAAGCTGCCGCGAACCGTCGTGATCATCAAGTGCTTTGCGGAGAAACTTGCGCTCGAGTGTGTCGGATCGAATGTCCATGTCGCCATGATTTTGCTCCTCGCCCCATCTGGGGGGGTGCTGCCGCCAAAGCGGTCAGATGATATCTTCTCAAACGGACGATAGTCCGCTTATGAGAATAGCACACGAGCAGCGCGCTGTGGATGAACGGTTCATGAGAAAACGGACGACAGTCCGCTTATGACGACGTGAATGACTCGACATTCTCTGGCGTGACGACTTGATGTTCGACGTAATTCTTGCGCGGCACGCTCTCGCCCGCGACGATGCGCTGCGCTAGATGGAGCAGGTGAGCGCCGTAGCGTTCCGGGAAATAGGCGGTCGAGGCGATCAAGCGCGAACTGGGCTGACGAAATTCGTTCAATGCCAAGTCCGCGCCTTGCCCGACGACCACCACATCGTTCTCGCGCCCAACGGCGCGCGCGGCATCGAGCGCGCCAAGCGCCGTATCATCGTTGAAGCCGATCACGGCGATGCGGTGAAATGTGTCCCAGCGTGCCAATGTGGGGGCGAAGTGTTCAGCGGCGCTTTCGCGCAGATTGCCGCTGTCCAGAAACAGCACATCGTCGGGCGAGAAGATGATCGCATCGCGTACCGCCGCCAGCGCGTAATCGAGCCGTTTGCGCACATCTGCCAGCACGCGATATTCGGTCATGAGGACGATCTTATCGACCCTGCCTTCCCAATGGGTCTTGATCCACTTGGCGAGCGCCTCGCCCACCAAGCGTCCAGCTTGCTCATTGTTCGCGCCATAGTACGTTACCCACGGCGCAATCGGAATGTCGATGGTGATGACGGGGATTTGCTTCCGCAGCAGGACATTGGCGATATTGGGCAGGGCGCGCTCGTCGAGGTGAAAGAGGATGGCGATATCGACGGGCGCATCGGCAAAGGCGCGCGCATTGATCATCGCTTGTTCGTTATTCATGTTGTTGTCGTAGGTGAGCAAGCGAATATGGGGATGCGCGGCGACAGCGGTTTGCAGCCCTTCGCGCACTGTGACGGTGAAGCCCAGTTTTTCGCTGAGATTAGAGAATCCAATCGTCATTGGCGTGTTTGACGGGTTCATCATGCCTGTATTCTAATAGAGTAAGGTAAATTAATTTTAAGCGGAGATGATCTGATTTTCATATCTCAGTTTCTTAAGCATTTCAAGCATGGGCGTGAAATGGGGTCTGAACCCCGATGCGCACGCTTGTCCGCCATCGAATAGAAAACGGACAGGGCAACCCCCTGTCCGTCGTCCGTATCTGATGTTTTCTCGGTACTCAGCACTGCTTTGATGCACTTATGCCAGCGCGTCGTAGCCGGGACCCTTGGTGAAGAAGTCGTAGTTCGGCTTGATGTCGTTGGTCAGGTCAAGCACCTCGCCACCCGCCGCTTTGCTGCGCGCCTTCGTATCGAAGGGGATATATTCTTGATTGGCGGTCAGCGCATATTCCGCCGGGACTTCTTCCTCGATGAAGATCGCCTCAAACGGGCATTCCGGTACGCACGCGCCGCAGTCGATGCAGGTATCCGGGTCGATGAAGTACCAGGGCCATTCCGCTTCGGGCTGTCCGGGAACGATGCACTCGACGGGGCAAACTTCGACACAGGCGCCGTCGCGCAAGCACAGGCTGGTGATAATATGCGTCATGGAGAGGATCCTTCAGTTCAGGTTGACGTTCGTTGTTGAAGTGAAGGATAGCGTAGTTTAACGCGCCTGTCTGGAACTTTTGTAGGATTTGAAGATCGACTTTAACATCTGCGCGCATGAAAAATTCATCCGCGACTCTCAGAGGTTAACACGGGTTAAATCGACTTCTGGCACAATGTTCGTCTCAGCCAACCGCTCTAATCCGAGGCGATCCGCGACGCCGACATAGCGCCCCTGCTTACGCAGCAGCCCGGCGTTGAGCAGCAGGCGCATGGCGCGCCCGACGACCTCGCGCGTTGTCCCCAAGATGGCGGCAATTTCCTCTTGCGTGAGCTGGGTCGGCGTCTCGCAGAATTGATCGCTGTACGACGGCTCACGCAGGAACAATTTCGCCAAGCGTGATGGAATCGTGCGGAAGGTCATATCCTCCAACCGCTCTAAGTAATCACGGTTGACGTGCGCCATCGCCTGTACCATGTTGGCGAGCAAGGTGCGTTCCGTTGCCATCAAGTTCAACAACTGCGTGTGCGAGATGACGAGCGCCACCGTGTGCGTGACCGCCACCGCGTTGAGCGGGTTCGCACCGCCATCGACGGCTGCCACTTCGTTGAACGTGGACGGCGAACGCAGCAGACCGAGCGTGTGCAGCCGTCCTTCGGCGTTGGTGCGATAAAGGCGTACCATCCCGTCCAAGATGATGTAAAATCCCGCACACGGATCGCCTTCGAGGAAGATCACTGCGCCCGCTTGATAGACATGCTGACGCGCCGATTCCAGCACACGCTGACGCGCGGCGGCGTTCAACCCGACGAAGTAGGGGACGTTATCCCAGTCAAGCGCATGTGATGTCATGGTTTATCAGATCTATCGTTCATGATGGTTATTTGAACACAGGCAGCGCGATCCATCAAGTTCAAGGACGGCGCAAAGTTGACTGACGCTAGACGTGCAAATTCGACAACTCGTCGCGCGACGGCGCGCCCCTTTCCGCGCCTGTTGGTGGCGATCTGGCTGATCCAAGCGGTGATCGGCGTTGGTTTCGCGCTGTCGATGCCGCTGTGGCAGGATCACGAGGCAGACTTCTTCAACGTCGCGCGTTTCCTCAACGTCAACCACCGCTTGCCCGTCCCCGCCGATTATGCCGACGGTGACGCCGATATCCGCCAAGCGACGCAGCCTGTCTTGTATTTTCTGCTGAGCGCGCCGCTGGTCGGGCTGTTCGACGATGGCGCACCCACGCCGCCCGGCATCCAACCGCTCTTGATCTGTCCCGGCGGCGCGAATGAAGCAGCCGTGCGGACGCTGACGACGGCAGCGTATGATTTTCCGCCGCAAGGGGCGGCACTGGCGGGCTATGCGCTGCGGCTGTTGGGCGTGGCAATGGCGCTGATCGCGGTCGGTTTCATGTATGCGACGGCGCGGCGGCTGTTTCCGGCGTATCCAAGTGCGGCGTTGTTGAGCGCGGCGCTGTTGGCGTTCGAGCCGACGTTAGCGCGGCAGAGCGCCATCATCAGTAACGATGTCTTGCTGCTGGCGGTGGCGGCAGCGAATTTGTACGCGGTCGCGCGCCTGCTGACGGGCAAGGTTACGCTGGCGACGCGGCTGCCCATCGCAGCGACGGCGGCGCTGGCGGCATTGACGCGGCTGCCCGGATGGGCGGTCATGGCGTTCGATGGCAGCGTGCTGGCGCTGGTGGTGATCGGGCGCGCATTGGGGCAGCCGTCGGGACGCCAGCGCCGCGCGCTGCTGCTGGCGGGCGTCAGCGTGGTCGGCTTGATCGCGCTAGCATTCGGGATCGGCGCGTTCAATCTGGCGCGCTATGGCAGCGTGCTTGGGCGCTACGACAATCTCGATCAGATCGTGCTGAACACGCTGCGCGATTTTCGCTTGCCGGTCGTCACGCTGGTTGGCATCTTCGATCAGACGTG
Source organism: Anaerolineae bacterium (assembly GCA_034437055.1). GTDB lineage: Bacteria > Chloroflexota > Anaerolineae > Aggregatilineales > Phototrophicaceae > Flexifilum. The sequence goes on along the minus strand of DAOTUQ010000086.1, from coordinate 46,847 downwards.
GCACGACAGCATGAATCTGATGGAGGCACTGCGCCCGCGCGCGATCCTTGCGCGGCTGTACGGCTGGCTGCCCGCCGTGTTGATCGTGCTGGCGCTGGCGGGGACGGCGCTGGCGTTCCTGCGCCGCACGGATCGGACGACGCGCCAAGCGTTCGGCGTGCTGTGGCTGGCGGCGGGCATCGCCGCGGGCTTGGTGATCGTGCGCAACATCACGATTGCCAGCGATGCCAACACGACGCTCTACAATACCAGCTTCATCTTTGCGCCATTGCGCTATTACCTGCCGGGCTTGCCCGCGTTCGCGCTGTTGGTGGGGATGGGGGCGGCGCTGATCCTGCCCGCATCCCCTACCCCCTTGTCCCGCAGGGCGAAGGGGGAACGCGCGGCGGCGATTCCCCCGCTTGACATGGAACGGGGGCGAGGGGGCGCGGTGCTGCTGTTGATCGCGCTCCCCTTTCTGATCGTCGGCGCGCTCAGCGTCGCACGGATCGCCGCCGAAACGCCGCCCGATCCGGTCGTGCCGCGCGCCGCTGGCATGACGCGCGCGGCGGCGCTGATCGACGGCGCGAGTCCGCAGCTTCTCGGCTACGAGACCGACAGCGACGGCAGCAGCGTCGCTGTGACGCTGATCGTGACGACCGACGTGCCGCTGAACGCCAATTTCATCCCGCGCGTGACGCTCGGCGGCGCAGCGTCGTGCGAGTTTGCGCCGCTCGATGGTGCCTATCCAAGCACGCGCTGGACGCCCGGCGACGCGATCCGCGTGCCGCTGCGTGTGCCGTATTGTCCGCTGGATGCCGCGCCGCTGGACGCGGGCGCGCCGATTGTGCTGTCGTGGCTGACATTCGACGCGGACGGGGCGCTGATTCCAGTCGAGTCGCCGCCCACGTTCAGCTTGGGCGTGACCGCTGCCCCGCTGACGCGCGCGCCGTCCTGTCCCGATTCGTTCGGCGTGATTGGCGGCGCGTATCAAATCACGAAATTCAACGCGCCGCCGCCCGTCCGACGCGGTGAAACGGTCGTGCCGTCGCTGAATTGGTTCGTGACCACGCCCAACCCGGACGCCAGCGCGCGCATCTTCGTCTTTCGCCACGCCGCGACGGGCTACGAGACGACCTGCAACGTCACGACGCGCTACGCCGCCGCGTGGGTGCGCGGCGAGCGGTTTTACTTCGACGGCTGCCCGATGCAGTTCACGTCCGACGCGCCCACGGGCATCTATACGGTGTTGGTGGGCATCCAAGACGCGGCGTTCGCATATTTGCCCGCCGTTGACGCCGACGGCAACGCGGCGACGCTGATTCCCGTCGGGACGATGGAGATCATGCCGTAGGGGCGAGCGGGTCGCCGATTTGCGCCGATCATACTGGGCGCGTTATAGTCGCGTACAGCGTCATTATCGAACGTGACTCCGAGCCGCGAGTGCTGCATCCATGTCGAATCTATCCACCGAAGACATCCAATCGATCATCGCCATGCTGACGCTGCGCGTCGGCGGCGAGAGCGAACGCCGCGCGCTCTTGAGCATGGCGTTCCCCGACTTTACAGACCGTCCAGCCATCGAATATGGCGGGACAGACGCCGATTTTAGCGCGCTGTTGGTGGACACACTCCGTAAATTCGGTGAAATCAAGTCGGGAACCCCCGCGCTCGCCGCGTTGTTGAGGGCGTTCCGTCCGCGCGTCGGCGACCAAGCGCGTATCGACGGCTGGATCGCGGCGTTGATCGCGCCGCTGCTGCCCGCGCCGCTGGCGGGCAAACAGCACGTTTTCATCTCTTACGCGCATGACGACCGCGCATTCGTAACGCGGCTGATCGCGGACATACAGCGCAGCGGCGTCACCGTTTGGATCGATGAGAGCGGCTTGGAAGCGGGGACGCCGAATTGGGAAACCGCCATCCGCACCGCCATCGATGCCGCGTCCGTCGTCGTCTACGTCGGATCGCCCGCCGCCGCCCTGTCCAACTTCGTTGGGGCGGAACTCGCTATTGCGGAAGCGCGCCGCTGTCCGATCTTTGCGATGTGGGCGGCGGGCAATCACTGGGCGGACTGCGCGCCGATGAAGCTCATCAAGGCGCAGTACATCGATCTGCGCGCCGCCACTTACACCGCCAATCTGCCGACGTTGATCGCCGCGCTGACCGGACGCGCCAAGCCCGCACCGCCGCCGCCCGCCAAGCGCATCACCCACACCGTTGATGACCGCTTCGCCTCCTATGGCATCGACATGATCGGGCGCGACGCCGATTTGCAAACAGCGTTCACCGAGTTACAGGCGGGCGTCCTGTTCATTGTCGGCGTCGGCGGACTGGGCAAGAGCCGCCTCGCCTATGCAGTCATGCAAACGGGCGATTATGACGGCGTGGTCTGGCTGCGGCTGTCGGAAGTCACCTTCGCGGAAGAAATCCTGATCCAACTGCGGCGGCATTATGGCGACGAGTCGCTGCAAACACCCGCCGCCGCCCTCGCGCGTGTTCCCACCGATGGACGGCTGCTGCTGGTCTTGGACAACGCCGAAGCCGTCCCGCGCGAACGCCGCGCCGACTTCGTACAATGGATCGCGGATTTGCGCGAACGGCGCGCGGCGGTGCTGGTGACGGCGCGCGAAACGTGGGGCGAGGTCAGGCGTTCGCGCAAGCTCCAGCCGACGACGCTGCATCCCGACGACGCCGCGCGCGTGGTGATCGAAATGGCGCGCGCGGAGGATGTGGAGCTGCCCCAACCATTCGACGCGGCGGCATTCGGCGCGGCGGCGCGCTATCACCCGCGCCTGATCGAGTTCGCTGTGATCAAGCTGAGCGATTTCGGCGCGGAGTCGGTGCTGACCGAACTGCGCGCCCTGACGAGCCAGCACGCGGCGGAGGCGCTGAACGAGATGATCGGCATCACGCTGAAACAGATGGACGGGCGCGACGGGGGACAAGCGCGCGCCTGCTTGCGGCGCTTGACGGCGTGTGTGGGCTTATTCGACGAGGACGCGGCGCGCGCGATCAGCGGACTCGACGCGGATGCCTTCGCCGACGCGGTGAAAACCCTGCGCGCATTCAACTTCCTGCGCTTCGACCCCAACGCCGCGCGCTACCAGATCGATGAACTGGTGCGGATCGCCGCCGGGACGGACGCGGACGCCCGCCGCGCGCACTACGATTACTATCAGGCGTTCGCGCAAAGGGTTGACGACGATCAGACGCGCTATGATCGCTATCTGGTGATGGACGCGGACAGCGATGAGTTCGCGGCGGCGTTCGCATGGGCGCTTGGCGGCGACGGTGGGAACGATGTGGCGGCGGCGTTCCGGCTGGCGAATGCGTGCATCAATCTCTTGGCAAACCGCGCGCGTTGGGGGCAGTTGTTGGACTGGTTCACGGCGCTGGAGGATCGGCGCGCGGCGTTGGACGACGCGACGCGGGCGGCGCTGTGGAACAGCATCGGCATCGTGTATATGAATCATCCGCTCGGCAGCCGCGCCATCAATCTGCGCCGCGCGGTCGATGCGTACCGTGAGGCGCTGCGCTTTTACACGACGGACGCCGCCCCGCTCAACTACGCCATGACGCAGTACAATCTGGGGACTGCCTACGGTGACTTGGCGGCGGTCGAAGATCGGGCGGACAATCTGCGCCGCGCGGTCGATGCGTACCGTGAGGCGCTGCGCTTTTACACGACGGACGCCGCCCCGCTCAACTACGCCATGACGCAGAACAATCTGGGGGCTGCCTACCGTGACTTGGCGGCGGTCGAAGATCGGGCGGACAATCTGCGCCGCGCGGTCGATGCGTATACCGAGGCGCTGCGCTTTTACACGGCGGACGCCGCCCCGCTCGACTACGCCATGACGCAGTACAATCTGGGCGTCACGCTCCTAGACTCCGGCGATCTGGTCGGCGCGATCGCGTGCTGGCGCGCGGCAGAACGGTATTATCGGCAGATGAACGCGATTGACGACGCGGATCGGGTGCTGCGCATGATTGTGAAATGGGATCGGTCGTTTGGCGACGCCGACGGCGCGTGACCGCCGCCGCGCTGCACGCACGCACGGCGGGGGCGCGGTCAGCCTGGAGGTGATCAACCACCGCCGTCCGCATGACGAACAACACCCGACGCGCGCCGCCCATCGATCTACACTGAGATCATTGTGTAGATGATGTGGAGCGTTTGGAGATGACCCCCAAAATCTTGATCGCTTATGGCACGCGCGCCGCTTCGACGCACGAGATCGCGGACTTCATGGCGGCGGCACTGCGCGAGACGGGCGCGGTGGTCGATGTGATCGCAATCACGAAGGCGCAGCCCGCGCTCGATCTGCGCGGCTATGACCGCGTGATCATCGGCAGCGCCACGCGCATCGCCAAGCCGCTGCCGGAGGTCGTCCAATTCGTGCGCGCGCATCAGGCGGCGCTGCGGGCGATCCCGACGGCGTATTTCATCGTGTGTATGACGTTGGTGGACAATACGCCCGCCAAGCGCGCCATCGTGCGGACGTATCTCGATCCGCTGGTGGCGCTGCACACGCCCGACAGCATCGGCATGTTCGCCGGGCGCTTCGATCCGGCGCTGATCGAGCAGCCGTGGCGCTTCTTGATGCAGCACGGCGGCAAAGCGGACATTCCGCGCGGCGATTTCCGTAATTGGGACGCGATCCACGCGTGGACGCTGGCGCTGCTGGCGGATACGCGCGTCTTGGCGTAACCGACGGAAAGCGGGGTCGATCAGACCGATTCAGCGGCGAGCAACCGTTGAATCGGTCTGTGGTTCGCGCGGCTAGGGTCTGTCTGCAACCGCTGAAACCTCACCCGCCCGCCCCCCGCTGCAAGAGGCACCGCTCCGTACCGGAGCGGGGGTGAGGTCTCTATCCTGAACGACCTGCGTGGCGAACGACTAATCCAGCCAGAGCGGATCGCTCAAATATTTGTAGGCGTTGTCGGGGAACAGCGTCACGATCAGCCCCGCCGCGCCGCGTGCCGCCAGTTCCTCCGCCACGATCAGCGATCCGACCATGGCGGTCGCCGCGCTGATGCCGACCAAGTAGCCTTCTTCGCGCGCCAAGCGCCGCGCCATCGCGTGCGTGATTTCTGTGCCGATGCCCATCTGCCGATCCGCCAAAAATTCGTCGTAGATGCCCGGCTTGATCGCCGTCGCCATGTGCTTCAAACCTTCCAAGCCATGAAACGGCGAGTCCGGCTGCAATGCCACAATCTGCACGTCGGGGTTGTAGTCCTTCAAGCGCCGCCCCGTCCCCATCAGCGTGCCGGATGTCCCCAAGCCGGCGATGAAATGCGTGACCGCGCCGCCCGTCTGTTCCCAGACTTCGACGCCTGTCCCATCGTAGTGCGCCTGCCAATTGGCGGGGTTGTTGTACTGATCGGCGTAGAAATAGGCATTCGGAGCGGCGGCGACCAATTCGCGCACCGCGCGGATCGCGCCGTCGCTGCCCTCCAATGGATCGGTCAGCGTCAGTTCCGCGCCATACGCGCGCAAGATGGCGATGCGTTCGCGGCTGGCATTGGCGGGGACGAACAGCTTGATTCGGTAGCCCTTTGCCGCGCCCAACATGGCGTAAGCGATGCCCGTGTTGCCGCTGGTGCTGTCCACGAGCGTGACGCCGGGATGCAGCACCCCCGCCAATTCCGCTTGGCGGATGATGTTGGCGGCGGCGCGATCTTTCACGCTGCCACCGGGATTTGTCCATTCGGCTTTGGCGTAGATAGCGATATTCTCTGGCAGATGCGCGGTGATCGAACGGAAGCCGATCAGCGGTGTGTTGCCGATCAAACTCTCAAGGTCGCGTCCCATCAATGGCATCGTCGGGAGCGAGATGCGCGTCACGGGCGCGGTTTGCTGCTGCATCGAGAGGGTCAAGAGTCGCTGTCCTTTAATCCAAGTTTCCGGTTTGAAAACGATGCGGTGCAAATAAAAAGCGCGGAACGCTCCATCGTACTTTCGGGGGCGTTCCGCGCGGGTTGGCGGTTCATTGGGTGCGTGCTTCAGGCTGCAACGGTGCGCTGCAACGATCAGCCGTCCAAAGTGCGAGGATCGCCCTTCGTTCGACAGGTACAACAACAACACCGTGCGCTTTGCAGCATTGAGATATCCTGAACGGATTTGAAAGTCAGTGTAACGGACGCGCGTCCGGCTGTCAACTGATCGGCGTCCACATTATACGGATGCTCATGCAGGCTGCGATCTTACAGCGTTTGAGGGAGCGGTCAACATCATATATCTGTCGGGGCGCGGCACGTGACCCGCGCCAAACCCGCGCCCAATTCCCCCGCCTTAAGCGCCGCCGTTCAGTTCTACCCGCAGCGCGTCCAGCATTTGCAGCGTGAGCAAGTTGCGCAGCGTGTAGCCCGCGCGCAAGTTCGCGGTGGTGAACGTCGCGGCGTTGTCCGTCGTGGGCAGCGACAGATGGATCGGCTCAACCGGATCGACGCCGCGATCTGGCAAATCGTCGAGCGCCAGGTACAGATTGATCAGCGGCAAATCCTGATCGGCGGCGATCTGCGCGATGATCTGGTTGAAGAGTACCGTTTTATCGGGGAACTCTGGACGCTCTGGAATCGTGTACAGCACCGGCACGACGCCCGCCGCGATGGTTTCGTCCACGATCTGGCGATAATAGGTATCGAACTGCGCCGCATCGAAGAAAAATACGTCGTTCGTCCCGAACATGATCAGCGCGAACGCCGGGCGCGTCACGCGGAACTCGCACGCCAGCGGGCTTTCGCCGGGCGCGCACCACGTCGGATCGCTCCACAGCGGATCGAGGACGCTGGTCGTGTTGAAGCCGCTTGCCGTCGCCAAGCCGGGATTGGCAAAAGAATCGCCCTCATAGTCGCCTTCCGGTCGGGCGCGAACGCTGAAATAGTCGATGGTTGGCTGCAAAGCGGCATACGCGCCTAGTTCGTACTCGCCCATCCCGAAATAGGTCAAGAAATACGCGGCGGCGGTCATACAGTCGCCCAATTTGGAGAACGCGCGCGGGTTCTGTGCGCCGCCGTCGCGGTCAGCGTCCTGTCCGGCGGCGTAAATTGCGCGCGCGGTGTCGGTCACAGCGGGCAGAATCGGCAGCGCGGCGAGGTCGATCTGCGCCACCACAGCGGCATCGAACGGCGTAGGCGGCGCTTGGGCGAACGCGGCGGCGGTCAGGGCGACCATGCCGATCAGGGCGGCGATCAACCAACGAATGGATTTCATCTGGCATTCCCTCAGCTTGATTTCCGGATCGAACTTTAGTCCCACATCGATTAAAGTTCCCCCCGTAGCATACCAAAGGCGGGCAAAAACCCAAGACTTGGTTTACACTGACGTTGTGTAGAATGAAATCAAATCAATCTTTTCAATTAAGGAGTCGGTCGATATGCAGCAATCGGCACTCCGTCGTCAACGGGCAATGTCCCGACTGGCGGCGCTGACGGTGATTGTGCTGGCGGCATTGGGGGCGATGTTCTTTACGCCGACCTCGACGCGCGCGGCGAGCTTTACCGTCACGAATATTAATAACGGTGGGATCGGCAGTTTGCGCCAAGCGATTAACGATGCCAACACCGCACCCGGCGCAGACAGCATCATCTTTAGCATTCCTGGCAGCGGCACCCACACGATCACCCCCTTGACACCGCTGCCGACCATCACGGGACCGGTCGTGATCGACGCAGAGGGCGAAGCGGGCTGGGTCGGTGCGACCACCAACGCGGCTGCGACCTTGCGCGTCGAGATCGACGGCGCGACGGCAGGCGGCACGGGCTTGGTTTTCACAGCGGGCGCGAGCGGCAGTACCGTGCGCGGCGTGGCGATCAACCGCTTCGTGACCGGCGTCGAAATTCAAGGCACCAACGTCACCATTCGCGGCTCGATCATTGGCTTGGGCTTAAACGGCTCGACCGATCCCGGCACGATGCTGACGGGTGTGTATATCAACGACGGCGCGACCAACACCATCGGCGGCACCGTCACATCGGCGCGCAACGTCATCGGTGGCAACGATAACTATGGCATCCGCATCGACGGCGGCTCCGCGACCAACAATCGCATCTATGGCAACTATGTTGGCGTCGCTGCGGACGGCGCAACCCTCGTCGGCAACGGCAGCGTCAATACGGCGGGCGTCGCCATCCTCAACGGCGCGGCGCAGAACTCCATCGGCGCGCCTTCGACGGCGGGACGCAACGTGATCGGCGGCAATCCCGGCGCGGGCGTCTTGATCAGCGGCGGGCTGTCCAGCGGCAACCTGATCGAAGGCAACTACATCGGCATCGACCGCACCGGAACCGTAGGCGCGCCCAACGGCGTTGGCGTGCGGATCGAGAACGCGCCAGAGACCGCTATCGGCGGCACGGGTGCGGCGCGTAACGTCATCAGCAGCAACACGGACGATGGCATCGTGGTCAACGGCTCGTCCGCTGGCGACACGACGATTGAGAACAACTACATCGGCGTGAACGCCGCCGGAACCGTCGCATTGGGCAACGGTGGCGATGGTATCGCGGTTGCAGATGCCTCCAACCTGATCATCGGCAGCGACGGCGTGCGCAACGTGATCAGCGGCAACGCGGGCAGCGGCATCCGTTTGCAGGGCAATACCAGCAACAACACCATCCAGAGCAACTTCATCGGCGTCGATTTCACGGGCAGCGTCGATCTGGGCAACGGCGAAAACGGCGTGGCGCTGATCGGCGTCGCTGGTATCACCTTGGGCGGCACAACTGCCAACGCGGGCAACGTGATCAGCGGCAACGGCAACAGCGGCGTTTATCTCGAAGGCGCGTCCGATGTCAGCATTCAGGGCAACTTCATCGGCACGAACTCGACGGGCGGCAGCGCGGTCGCTAACGCCGTCGGCGTGACGCTGCAAGACGCGGCGAACAACTTTGTCGGTGGCACCACCCCCAACGCGCGCAACATCATCAGCGGCAACACGACGCGCGGCGTGTTGATCACCAACAGCGGCTCGACGGGCAACGCCGTTGAAGGCAACTACATCGGCGTCAACGCGGGCGGCAGTACGGCGCTCGGCAACGGCGTCGGCGTGCAGATCAGCGACGCCTCCGAGAACTTCATCGGCGGCACGGTCAATGGCGCGCGCAACATCATCAGCGGCAACAGCGGCGATGGCGTGGTCATCGATTTCGACCCGCTGATCGGCACCGCGAGCGATAACCGCGTCGTCGGCAACTACATCGGCATGAACGCATCCGGCACCGGCGCGCTGGCAAACGGCGGCGACGGCGTGCAAATCGGGCAGCCGAACACGTTTATCGGCGGCAGCAACGTCAACGCCCGTAACGTGATCAGCGCCAACAGCCAAAACGGTATTCGCATCGTCGATATCGGTGCGACCTCCTCCGACAATCGCATTCAGGGCAACTACATCGGCGTTGATGCCAACGGCGGTGGCGTGTTCGGCAACGGCGCGAATGGCGTCCTGATCGACAATATCAACAACCAGATCGGCGGCACCAGCGCGGGTCAAGGCAACATCATCGCCAACAACGGCGGCGCGGGCGTCACCTTCGCCAGCAACGCCAACAAGAACGGCTCGCAGATTCGTGCCAATTCGATCTTCAACAATACGGGCTTGGGCATCGACCTGCCGCCAGCGGGCATCACCGCCAATGACACGCTCGACCCCGATTTGGGACCCAACAACACGCAAAACTTCCCCCTCTTGTTGACTGCCACGTCGGCGGGAGCAAATTACTTCATCAGTGGGACGTTCAACAGTTTAGCCTCAACGACGGGTTTCAATCTCGATTTCTATGCGAGTGCGACCTGCCCGGCAGTCGGCGGCGAGACCGAAGGACAGGTCTACTTGGGCAGCGCCATCAACTTGCCAACCGATGCGCAGGGTAATTTGATCTTCACGGATGTTGCGGTCAACAGTGCGCCCGGTTTCCGCTGGATCACGGCGACCGCGACCAACAGCACCGGCAGCACCTCCGAGTTCTCCCCGTGCATCAAGACGAACAATCGCCCGACGATCACCCCGATTGCGGATGTGGTGACGGCGATCAACACGACCGCACAGGTCAACTTCACGATTGGCGACGAAGAATCGATCTTGACGCCCAGTTCGGTCACTTTCGTCACATTCGATGATCCCAACGACCCGCTCGACAATCCGCTGATCGTCGAAGATATGGTCTTGGGCGGCACCATCCCGAACTTGAGCCTGACGATTACGCCAGTTACCGATGCGAACGGCGTTGTTAACATTCGCATTACGGTTACTGACGAAGACGGCGGATCGATCAGTGAAGAATTCAAGGTCACGTTCAGCACCGCGCCAACCATCACCGAGATTGCCGATCAATCGGGCGGCGCGGGTCAGCCCATCGGGCCCATCGCTTTCACGATTGGCGACGCCGAAACCAATGTTTCGCAGCTTACAGTGTCGAAAGTCAGCGGGAATACCACGCTGATCCCGACGGCGAACATCGTCTTTGGCAGCGAGACGGGCGCGGATCGCACCGTCACCATCACGCCCGCCGCTGGACAAACGGGGACGACAACCGTCACGATCACGGTCAGCGACGGCTTCTTGACCGCCGAGACCGAATTTACGGTCACGGTCAGCGCGCCGCCGACGATCAGCGCCATCGCCGATCAGGTCATTCCGGTTGACGGCGCGACGCCCGTACTGAACTTCACGGTGGGCGACGACTTCACTGGGGTCGATCTTTTAATCGTCACCGCGGTTTCGAGCAGCCCGGCAGTCGTGCCGAACAACCCCGCCAACATCGTGCTGGACACGGACGGCGGCGCGGCGCGCACGATCCAGATCATCCCGGCACCGGGTGTGAACGGCACCACGACGATCACCGTCACGGTCACGGACGCACAGGGCGGCACGGCGACCGAGACGTTCACCGTCAAGGTCAACCGCTTCCCGACCATCAGCGACATCACCGACAAATCGACGCCGCGCAACACGGCGATTATCGTCAGCTTCAACATTGGCGACAGCGAGACGCTGCCGAGCGATTTGGACATCGTGGCGACCAGCGATAATCAAACGCTGATCCCGAACGCCAATTTCTCGTATGGCGGCAGCGGCTCCGCACCCACCATCACCATCAATCCCGCGCCGAACCAGACTGGCATGGCGACCATCACCGTCACCGTGACCGACGAGGACGGCGGCACCGCGGTTGACACGTTCGTGCTGACGGTCAGCAGCGCGCCGACCATCAGCACCATCGCAGATCAGGTCACGCTGGTCAACACGCCAACCGGCGCGATCCCCTTCACGGTGGGCGACGCCGAAACGCCGGCTGCCAGCTTGGTCGTGATCGGCACGTCCAGCAATCAAACCTTGGTCGGTGACGGCGATATCTTCGTCAGCACAGGGACAGGCGCCAACCGCGCGGTCACGATCTTCCCGAATACGGGACAGTCTGGCACGACCGATATCACCCTGACGGTGACGGATGGCAGCGGCTTGTCCAGCACCGAGACGTTCCAACTGCGCGTCAACGCGCCGCCGACGATCAGCAGCATCCCGAACTCGTCCACGACCGTTGGCACGCCGATCAATCTCCAGTTCACCATTGGCGACGATACGACCAATCTGGCGACGATCAACCCCAATCCGTCGTCGAGCAATCAAGCGGTCGTCTCCAACGGGAACATCGCCTTCAGCGGCACGGGTGCGAACCGCACCGTCGTGATTACCCCCTTGGCGGGCGCGGTCGGCACGACCGTGATCACCATCACGATCACGGATGAAGATGGCGCGACCGCCTCCACCTCGTTCGATTTGAACGTCTTCCCCGGCACGACCACGCTCTTGACCAGCAACGGCAATTTCTCGCTGCCGCTCACGGGCAGCCCGAATGGCAATTGGGGGACGTTCGGCTCACCCGCCGACGGCATTCAATTCCGAGTGCAGAACGGCGTGTTCGAGTACTTCCGTCAAGCGAACGCCAGCCAAGCGGTCGTGTTACAAAACACGAACGCGCCGCTCGCCAATGGCGCAGCGATTGTCGCGCGCTTCGACTTGAGCAACAGCAGCAATGTCCGCAAACGCATCAGCGTCTTGATGCACGATGGCGACTTCTCTGACTTGGTGTTCTGCACCTTCTGGCTCGAAGCCAACACCCCCATCCCCGCCACCTATCGGATGCGCGGCAAGACGGGCGAAAGCTGGACGGCGGCACACATCTCGTTCTACGCTTCATCAGCGGACAGCGCGGCGTACTATCGCCTCGATAATGTCGAGATGTACCGCGTTGACAACCTGATCGTCAACGAGACGGCGTGCCTTGATCCGTCAACGCCGCCATCGCCCGCTGGCGCATCCACCGCCAACCTGCTGGGCAACGGCGATTTCAGCGCGCCGATTTCGCCTAACGCGGAAGTCAACAACAATTGGTCGGTGTTCGCTACGCCCAACTCAAGCGATATCGTCTATCGCATCCAAAGCGGTGTGTTCGAGTATTTCCGCACGACGGCGGCAACCAGCGCGGTCGTGTTCCAACCGAGCGGCGACCTCATCGCAGAAGATGCCATCGTCGAAGCGCGCTTCCAATTGGGCAACTCCAGCACGTTCCGCAAGCGCGTCGTGATCCTGCTGCGCAACAGCAGTTTCAGCGACTTCCAAGTGTGCGTGTTCTGGCTGCCGCCGGGCGCGGGCTTGTCCACCTACGTGATGCAAACCTATGCCGGACGCACGTGGGATAACGCCGCCATCTCGATTTACCTCGGCAACAGCGACAACCAAGGCTACGCCCAGCTTGATGATGTCTCGCTGCGCGTGCGCGGCGACCGCGCCATCGAAGGCACGATCTGCTATCTGCCCAGCGCGGGCATCGGGCCCATCGAGGGCGAACGCACGGTCGATCCGGCGCTCGTGCCGACGCTCATGGCGACCGCCACACCTGCACCATATGGCGCGCCGGGCATCGCCGCAGAACAGCCGATTGCCCCTGCGCCAACCGCAGCGCCCGAAGCGCCATCACCGGGTGAAGGCAGCACATCGGAGTAAGTTTGTAGGGGCGCGCCAGCAGCACGCCCGTAACGATGGGGCATGGCAGCACGCCATGCCCTTACGGTTGAACCATCCGCAACATGCACGATAATGAAGGGACGGTACGCGCGTTATGGCGTAGCGTCCCTTTTGTGTTCAACACGATGGAGATGAAAGCCGTGTTTAGAACGATATTTCGATCTTTGAGCGCCTGTGCGCTTGTCATTACGTTGAGCCTGACCATTCGTCCGGCGGCAGCGGCGGCGTGCAATGACGCCCTTGTGGCGCGCGCATCGGTGCGCACGGGCGGCGCGCAAAATCCAAGCGGCGGTGTGCTGTACACCAATCCTTCCCCATTGAGCGCCGATGGGCGCTATCTGGTCATGGTTGGAACGGGGCTGACATTATCCGACGCCAATGCGACGGACGACGTGTATCTGCATGACCGCCTGAACTGCGTCACGACCCTCGTTTCGGTTGCGACGGGCGGTGTGCAAGCCAACGACAGCGCGGATCGCGGCGCGATTTCGGGCGATGGGCGCTATGTGGCGTTCGCGTCGAGCGCGAATAATCTGGTCGCCAATGATATGAACGGCGTCAGCGATATTTTCCTGCACGATACAAACACGGGCATCACCACGCGCGTTTCCACTGCTTTTGGCGGCGGCAGCGCGAATGGAGCATCCGACGCGCCGATGGTATCGAGCGATGGACGGTATGTCGTTTTCACCTCTGTCGCCTCCAATCTGATCGCATCGGATGGAAACGGCGTCGCCGATGTGTTCCTATATGACCGGATCGGCGCGACCACGATCCGCGCATCGGTTGCCAACGATGAAACCGAACGCGGCGTAACGGGCTATATCGATATGACGCCGGACGGACGCTATGTCCTGCTCAGCAGCGCCGCGCCTTACGAAGTTTCCGATCCAGCGGGCGTGAACTTCTACATGCGCGATATCAGCACGGGAACAACGACGCGCATTGCACTCGGCGATGGCGGAACGAATATCAGCGGCGCGGTCTTTCCGAGTGCGATCTCGGATGATGCACGCAGCATCGTCTTTGAGTCGATGGTCGATGGCATCGTTGCGGGCGATATGGGCGGCATTGCTGATGTGTACGTCCACAATCGAGATACGCTGACGACGCTCCGCGTGTCGCTGCGTGATACAGGCGTGAGCGGCAATCAGGGATCGAGTCTGGGCAGAATTTCCGGCGATGGACGCTACATCGTGTTCGAGTCGGCGGCGACCAACCTCATCTTTGGCGACAGCAACAACGCGCTGGATATCTTTGTCCATGATTTGACCACACGCAAAACCACGCGCGTCTCGTTGTCCAGCACTGGACAGCAAGTCACAGCCGAAGGCGGCAGACGCCCGTTCATCTCGTCTAACGGGCGCGTCGTCGCTTTCGACTCGGTCTCGTCCGCGCTCGTCCCCAACGACACCAACGGCGCGAACGACGTGTTCGCGGGCGACGTGCGCTTGCTCGGTCAGCTCAACCTGTTGAAAAATGGCACGTTCAGCGATCCGACGCTCGGTGACGCCAATACGGGGTGGGGGACGTTTGCGACGCCGAACGCCAGCGCCATCGATGCGCGCATCCAAGACGGCGTATTGGAGTTCTATCGTACCGCCAGCGGCAGCAGCGCCGTCGTGCTGCAAAATACGGGCGTACCTATCCCAACCGGGACGGCGATCCGCGCTTACTTGGAACTGGGCAACATCAGCCCGGCGCGCAAGCGGGTGCTGGCGATGCTGCACAGCAGCGATTTTAGCGACTTGCAAGTGTGCGTGTTCTGGATCGACGCCGGGACGACCAACGCCGCCTATGCCATCGAGACGTTTACGACCACGGCATGGACGGGCGCATCGCTCTCGCTGTATGCGTCCCCCGCCGCCAGCGCGGGCTGGATTCAGGTCGATAACGTCGAAATGACGTGGAATCCGGGCGGCGCGACCAATCAAACGCTGTGCTACGAGCCGATCAGTTTCGGCAACGAGCCGCTGCCCGACAGCGCCAACCTGATCGACAACGGCGATTTTAGCACGCCGGCGCTGACGGGACCCATCAACGGATGGGGTGCGTTCGCGTCGGCGGACGACGGCACGCCCGATCTCAACTTCCTCGCGTCACAATTCAACGCGGGCGTATTCGAGTTCTACCGCAAGACAGGCGGCGGCAGCGCGGTCATTTTGCAGAACACCGAGACGGCAATCCCTGCTTACAACGCCGTTGAGGTCGTCTTGCAGATCGGCAACAGCGGCAGCGCGCGCAAACGCTTGTTGGTCATGATCCACGACGGCGATTTCAGCGATCTGCAAATCTGCTCGTTCTGGATTCAGCCGAACACACCGCTCGGACAGCACACGATGATTTCGTGGACGACGGAAGACTGGACGAACGCACACCTCTCGCTGTATGCGTCACCCGCCACGAATATCGGCTGGATTCAGGTCGATAACGTCGTGCTGCGCCATCGTCCGGCGCTCGTCCCGTTGGGGACGGAGTGCTATGGCGTCGGGGCGTCGCCCATCCAGATCGAGCGCCGCTTGGCGTTTGTCCCGGCGATCCCGCCCACGCTGGTGCCAACGGCAACGCTGTTCGCGCCGTATGCCGCGCCGGGCAGCGTGCCAGAACAGCCGATTAGCGCGCCCACGTCCGCGCCAGAACCATCGGCGGGCGAAGGGACAAGCAGCGAGTAACGTATCTTTCCAGAACCTCACCCCCCCGACCCCCTCAGCCATTGCGTCTGAGGGGAGGACATGTTTGGTTTTCTCCCTGATTCACCTCACCCCCCAGCCCCTCTCCACTGCGTGGAGAGGGGGTCAGGGGGTGAGGTTCTTGAAAAGGTGTCCTCCCCCCAGCCATTGCATGGAGAGGGGGAGACCTCACCCCAAAGTGAGCTTTGTTGTTTCCAATTGATAAATCTTCGTAAACAAAATTAACGTTCCGCGAATTTCCCTTGCCATCTCAACAAATTGGACTATCATCACCTATAGACGAATTGTAATCATCTGAGTTATTAAGCCCATCACGCCTCAACGGAATCAACAACGCGGCGTGAAGGCAGAGTATGAGATATGGCAAACCACACTGACGGAAACGGCACCGCCCACACAGAACGCCCCCTGATTTTGTTCACCAACGACGATGGCATCGCGTCGCCCGGCTTGCTGGCGGCGGCAGAGGTATTCTGCGAAATTGGCGATATCTTGATCGTCGCCCCGCGCGAACAACAATCTGGCACGGGTCGCAGCCTGCCGATCACCAGCGAAGGGCGCATCTACGAACAGCGCATGGTGATCGGCGGCATCGAACGGATCGTTTACGCCGTCGATGGCACGCCCGCGCAAGCCGTCCAGCACGGCGTCTTCGAACTATCGGATCGGCTGCCGTCGCTGGTCGTGAGCGGCATCAACTATGGCGAAAACTGCGGCAACGGCGTCACGATCTCTGGCACCGTCGGCGCGGCGCTCGAAGCAGCCAGCCTGGGCATTCCAGCGCTGGCAATGTCGCAGGTGACGCGCCACGACTTGCATCTGACCTATTCCGGCGATGTCGATTTCAGCGCGGCGGCATTCTTCGCCCGCAAGTTCGGGGAATGGCTGTTGGGGCGCACCCTCTCTAGCACGCTGCCGGACGATGTGGACGCGCTGAAAATCGATGTGCCACTTGGCGCGACGCCCGAAACCCCATGGAAAGTCACGCGGCTGTCGCGGCGGCGGGTGTACTGGCCCACGCGCCCAGAGCGCGTCGCGCTGCACGAAGTCGGGCGCATGGGCTATGCGTTCAACAGCGATCCCGCGCAAGCCGAACCCGATTCGGACGTCTATACTGTCCTGCACGAGAAGCAAGTCTCGGTCACGCCGATCAGCCTCGACTTGACCTCGCGCACAGACTTGTACCGCCTCACGCAGGTGCTGAACGGCGAACGCAAGAACGGCAAAAAGACGGCACAGACCGAACGCCTCCGCGAAGAAGCGCGCACCAAAACTCGGGCGTAGACATGCTCCACCTCACGCGAAAACCAGCACATGAAGGGGCGTCCCGCTGCGAAGCCCCTTCATCCATTCTGAAGCTGCGCCTTCTTTTCATCTGCGCCTTAACGTTTTTTTCGGCATGGCGCGCCGCGCCGCTCCACGCCCAAACCGATCCGCCCCCCGCGCTCTTGAGCTACGATCAGCCCGTCGGCGGCACGCTCGATGATGCTGCCCCGCGCGCCGCGTTCGTGTTCGATGCCCTGCGCGGCGAAGTGCTGTCCGTGCGGCTGACGGTAGCGGACGGCGATCTGCTGCCGACGCTGACGATCATCAATTCGGCGGGAGGCGCGTTGGCGGCTTCCCCAATGGGCGGAACGGGCTTCGACTCGCTGGCAATTCCGCGCACGGATCGCTACACGCTGATCGTCGGGCGCTTCGGCGCGCGGCTCGGCGCGACGGCGGGCGACTTTGCGCTGTTGGTGCAGCGCGTGGGCGTCAGTTCGGCGTCGGGGAGCGCGCTGCGCTATGGCGATTCGGTGATCAACACGCTCGATCCGACGCAAACGCAGTTCTTCTACCCGTTTCGCGCGCGGCGCGGCGACGTGATCAGCGCGCGGTTGCAGCGCGCATCCGGCGATCTCGATCCGCTGCTGCTTTTGACCGACGCGGACGGCACCGTGCTGGCAGAAAATGACGATGAGATAGAGGGCGGGCTGAACGCCGCCATCGACGGCTTTCTGATCCGCGAGGACGCGACCTATATTCTCGTGGCGTCGCGTTTCGGCGGCGCGGCGGGGACGACGACGGGTGCGTTCGTGCTGTCGCTGCTGTCGGCGGCGGACAGCGGCTTAGGGCGGCAGTTCGAGGCGTCGTATCCATTGGAATACGGCGCGATCATCGAGGGCGACATCACCAACGCGCAGAACGCGACCTATTATCGCTTCACGGGGCGCGCGGGCGATACGATCCGCGCCCGCGCAGAACGCATCGGCGGCGCGCTCGATCCGCTGATCGCGCTGACGAACGCCGACGCGCGCGAACTGATCAACGACGACGACAGCGGCGGCGGACAAAATTCGCTGATCGACGGCTTTACGCTGCCCGCCGACGGTGCATACACGCTGATCGTCACGCGCTACGAGCGCGCGGCGGGGACGACAACTGGACGCTATCGGCTGACATTGGAGCGGATCGGCGGGGTAGCGGCTGAAACGACGCCCGAGTCAAGCTAACGTTTGATCGGCGGGGACGCGCTTCCGCAGCGCATCGCGGATTTGCCAGACCACCACGACCATGAAGCCGATGACATACACCGTCATGTAGGGCGCGAACCCGCGCGCATATTGCAGCGCCGCGCCCAAGCCCCACAGCGCATAGCCCGCCAGCATCATCTCCGCGATCAAATTGGGTAGGTTCATATCGGATGCAGAATAGCGTTTTAAGGCAGCGGACGCAGCGTAACGCAGAGATCGAAATCGACTTCTTCCTGCGTGTCGCTGTGCCTT
The DNA here is from genome assembly GCA_034437055.1 of Anaerolineae bacterium. GTDB lineage: Bacteria > Chloroflexota > Anaerolineae > Aggregatilineales > Phototrophicaceae > Flexifilum. Next base: position 28,388 of record DAOTUQ010000086.1, on the reverse strand, counting down.
TGTGGTGAATTCTTTTTCTCTGCGTTGCGCGGCGTCGTCTACGATGACATTTTTCTTGTTTCCCGTTTTCGGCGTGCGCTGGAACGCGATCCGCCGTCCCGTCAATTCGTTCACCACCGCGACGGCGTTATTCCACGCCATCCCTGTCCCCAAAGCGATCAAGGCTGGAAAGCCGAGCGCGATCCGCGCGATCCAGTGCCACAGCGTTCTCACGTCGCCCGCTGGACGCACGCGCCACGCCCCGATCAGCGGCATCAAGATCGTGCCGATACCGAACGCGCTCAAGCCGCTCAATGCCGAAACCGTCTTGAGGCTGCCCGTGAGCAGCAGCGGCGGCGTGAGCAGCAGCAGCGCGATCATCAGCGGCGCGGTCAAATATTGGCACAGATGCAGCATCCCCATCGCGCGCTGCATCAGCGTCAAACCCGGCGTGCGCCAGAGCAGCGGCGCGATCTGCATCAGACAGCGCGTGTTGCCACGCGCCCACCGCGCTTGCTGCGTCTTGTACGCCGCCAGATCGACTGGGATTTCGCCCAGCACCACCAGATCGGGTCGATAAACGATCTGCCAACCGCACAACTGCGCGCGATAGCTCAAGTCCAAGTCCTCGGTCAGCGTCGCCGCCGACCAACCGCCCGCCGCGCGGATCGCCTCCAAGCGCCAGACGCCGCCCGATCCGCTAAAGTTCGTCAACAGCCCGCCGCGCGCGCGTCCGATCTGCTCGACGCCGAAATGCCCATCGAGCGCCAACGACTGCGCGCGCGTCAAGGCGCTGGCATCGGGGTTAAGATGTCCCCAGCGCGTTTGGATCGCGCCCACGCGCGGCGCTGCCGCCAATCGGGGTACGACGCGCCTCAGAAAATCTGGCGGGGGTATGAAATCGGCGTCGAAAATGGCGGCGAACTCCGCGCGATCTTCCAAACACGCCATGCCGTACTTGAGCGCGCCTGCCTTGTAATCGGTGCGCCCGTCGCGGCGCACATGCGCGATATCGATGCCCGCCGCGCGCCAGTGTGCCACGCGCGCCGCTGCCAATGCCACCGTTTCATCCGTCGAGTCGTCTAAAACTTGGATGATCAGCTTGTCGTGTGGGTAATCGAGGCGCGCGGCGGCGTCGATCAGCCGCTCTACAACCATCGGCTCGTTGTAAATCGGCAGTTGGACAGCGATAGCGGGGAATTCGACTGCCGTCAGCGGCTCAAAGGCAAGAGAACTTAAACCCGCTAAAGCAGGCTTTGGAGCGCACGAATTGACGAGCCGCAGGCTTTGAGCCTCTGGCGCACGGTTTGGCAGCAGCGACAGCGCCAACAAGATACAACTGCCAAACGTATAGAGCGCCAACAGCGCCGCGCTCACCGCGTAAATCGCCGTCAGGATATCGAGAATGAGCGGGATCATCCGTTGTCCTGCAGCGACCGGGCAAGCCCTGTGCGCGGATGGCGAGCGGTCATATTCATTCCCCGCGCAGCGTCCACAACACGATCTCTGGCGGACACAACAGGCGCGCGCGCGGCGCGCCCAAACCCTCCATGCCGACGCCGCGCGTCGTGTACAGCGTCAGATCGTCCACGCGGTAGCGTCCCATGATGAAGCGGCTGCCCAGATGACTGGACGAGAACGGCGCGCCGATCAACGGCAGACGGATTTGTCCGCCGTGCGTGTGTCCACATACATACAAATCGATCTGCCCGGACGCGCCCGCCTCTGGCGCGACATCGGGCGTGTGCATCAGCAGCATCCGCAAGCCCGGCGCGCTCGGCGTCAGTTTCAACTTCTCCGCCAATGCGGCGCGATCCGTCGCCATGTCGTGCGTGGTGATCATGCCCAACAGATGCAGTAAGCCCGCCGCCGTCTCGACCGTGACCCATCGATTTGCCAACAACTGCATGTTCAGCCCGTCCACGAACGCCAGCACGCGCGGGAGCGGCTCGACAATCGGCGTTCCCGGCACACCGTAGACGCCCAGCGGCGCGCGCCACGCCCCCACAATGTCGCGGATGGCTTGTTTGGCGGTTTCGTCGTTCGTGTACGACAGATTGACGAAATCGCCGCTGAACACGATGATATCCGGCTGAATCGCCTCGATCAGCGCGTTCAAACGTTGTTCGCGCGGCGTCACACGCTCGACGTGAATATCGCCAATGTGGAGCAGTTTCACAGGTGGCGCGGCGGCGTCCCAACCCTTGACCGTCAGGGCTTCTTCGCTCACGCCCAATCGGAACGGCTCCATGTGCGTCGCGTAGAACGCCAGCGCCAAGACCAGCGATATCGGGATGGCGACGGCGAACGAGTCCACGCCCAACGCGCTCCCCATGAGCGCGATCAGTGCGATCAAGACGGACAATGCCAGCGCCGACGGCTTGTCGGGTCCAAAACTTAAATTCGCGCGCGGCAGTTCGTTGACGATCATCCAGCCCGCCACGCTGCCGAGCAACGTCAAGCCGGCAACCGGCAGCGCCTGTTCGAGTCCGCGACTCGACCACAGCAGGAACACCGCCGCCGCGTTGAATGCCATCGAGGCGAACACCTGCCTATCGGGGATGTCTTGCAGCCGATTGGTGGCGACGAGAATCTGGTGCAGCCGCGAGTCTTCGAGCGGTTGTTTCGGCTCAGTTGGCTTGGGGCGGTTGTTCATCTGCGAACCATGCCTGATTCTCCAATGCGTCCAGTTCGATCACCTGCCGATCCGGGAAGCGCGCCAGAATTGCCGCGCGCACGTCGTCCGCCGCGCCCGCGCGATAATCCCACGCCGCCACAATATCGCTGTTCAGATAGGGGCTGGTCTGCACCATCAACGCGCCGAACGCGCGCCAGCGCACGGGCGACCCCGTGACCAGCGCCAACACGGGACGATCCCCATCGCGCCGCGCCGCAATACCTTCTACGAGCGCGGGGCTGATCTGGTTGTAGCGATACAGCACGCCGATGCGCGGCAAACTGTAGGCGAACAGGCTGTATGCCAGCACCAGCGTTACGAGTGCGTACACGCCGAGCCGCAGCCCACGCCGCGCCAACCCTGCCAGCGGGAGCGCGCTGATCAGCGCCAGCGAGGGCAGCGCCTCGTAGAAATAGCGCGTGCTGTACCGCTGCGACCCGATCCAGTAGGCGACCTGCACGCCGATCAAACACAAGGCGACGGACAAGAGCAGCCACGTCCAACGACGGCGAACTGCAACTGCAGCCCTAAATCCCTGCCCGCTTACAGAACTTGGATCGTTCGCTTGGCTTTCTGGGTGAGGTTCGCGCTTCAGGGTCGGTCGCCAAAATAGCAGCGGCAGCACGACCCACGCCAGCGCCGTCGCCACCCACGCATACGCGAACGCCGGATCGCGCGTCAGCCGTCCGCCGTCGATCAAATGCGGCACGACGATCCACGCCGCCAGCGCCGCCAACCACAGCGCCACGAGCAGCGCGCGCCAGCGGTACATGATCACCAGCGCGAACGGGAGCAAAATCCAACTGACGCCGACATACGGGTAAAAATCGGCTTCAGTGTCGAGATGATCGCGCGCATCGTCGTCAATCGTCCCGATCTGCCAGCCGAACAAGTCCGCTGCCGTCAGCGACAGATCGAAACGTGCGTGCCGGATGCCTTTTTCGAGCGTGTGGATATTACGCCCCGCGCCCGCGCCAAACCCGACGCGATCATACGACCACACGAGCGTATACAGATTTTTGAACGGATCGCCCGTCGCGGCGGCGCTGTAAATTGGAATCGACAGCCCGAACACGATGGCGATCAGCGCGAGGATGATCAGGGGGCGGAGCGGCGAAACACGCACCGCACGTCCTGACCGTTGGGGGGTGCGGTGAGAAACCAAGCGCCGCGCACTCCACACCGCGAACGGCAGCGCCACCGCAATCGCCGTCAGCGCGCGCGTTGCCAGCAGAATGCCGAGCGCGATTCCGGCGGCAACTGCCCACGCCGTCGCGTACCGATGGCGGGCTGATGCGCGCTCGATTTTCAACATGCACCACATGAACAGCACCGTACAGCACAGCGCCGCCGTGTGTCCCATCAGCGTGGCGTTGAGCAGCAGCGCCATCGGGGAGAATGCCACCAGCGCCGCCGCGATTAGCCCCGTATCGGCGTCGAAGGCGTCGCGCCCCAAGCGATAGACCAGCGCCACACCCGCCGCGCCGAACAGCGCATTGACGATCCACGTTTGCCCCACCAGCACGCCGAGCGCCAACAGCGCCGGAAAGCCGGGCGTATATTTGCCGAAGCGCCGTCCGTTGTAATCAACGACGAACGGCTGCCAATAGGCATCTTCCGGTTCGGGCGTGTCGATCACCAGATGCCCACCCGCGTAGGTGCGCGCTTGAAATAGGTAAGCGACCTCATCTTCCAAGTGGGGAAGGCGTTCAAACACCGTCCGGCTGAGGATCGCGCTCATCGCAAAGGCGAACAAGCACAACAGCGCAGCGGCGCAAGCGTGGGGGGAGAATTTGATGTGCTTCATGGGGAGGAATTATAGCAGGATGGATGCGGCGCGTTACAGAGGAAAAATTACAATCTATATTCGGGAATAACAGATATCCGAAAGCGCTTCAACGCCGAGATAAACAGCGCGATGAAAACGTTTTTAATGCAGAAGTAACTCCAGATAAATCACTGAGAAAAGATTTTTACCACAGCGAGCGATGCAGCGATGAAAGATATGATCCTCATGCGTTGCTCTGCGTCCTGGGCGGTACATATTTCTTCTTTTCAAACATACCCATCTCTATCGATTTCTGCGTTGAGTCTTTCTCCATCATTCACGGACAGCCCCACGAATCGGGGGACACAGCGCGCGCGGACTGGGCGTACAATGAAGGTGAAAGACAAAGGGGGGAAGGCATGATCGATCCCAATTTGGTCTATATCATCTTGATCGCCGGATTATGGCTGCTGGTGACAGCGATCCATGTTCCCGGCACGGGCGCGCTCGAAGTCCTGACCGTCGTCGCGCTGATCGCGGCAGTGGCGATGCTGGCGTCTATGTCGACCAACTGGGGAATGGCGGTCATTGTGGTGGCGGGGACATTGAGCGCGCTGGTGATCCCATTTTTTGGACGCCAATACGCGCCGCTCGCCATCGTCGGGCTGATCGCGGCGGCATTCGCGGCATACTGGTTGTTCGATGAACCGCGAGTCGCACCCACGATCATCTTATTGGTGACGGGTGTCGGCTTCGTGTTCCACCGCTTCGCACTTTTGCCCGCGTTGGATCGGCAGACAGCGCATCCCGCGATGCTGGATGATCAGTCGATGATCGGGACGCGCGGCGTGGTGCAGCGGACACTTACGCCCGGCGGCACGGTCTACGCGCGTGGCGAAGCGTGGTCAGCGCGCGCAGTGGCACGCGATGCGCGCATCGAGTCGGGGACGGAAATCGTCGTCGTGGAGCGCGAAGGCTTGACGCTCATCGTGGAAGCAGCCAAGCAAAAACGCATCGAAGATACGGAAGTCGATATAAGTCCATAATTTTGAAAAAACAAGGCACCCTCAGCCGCGCCCCCTCTCGATGAAGCACCGATGAGGCACCGCTCCGTACTGGAGCGGGGGTTGGGGGTGAGGTTGCTGCAACGATGTTGCTGTCGGACTACTATGAGGGGAAAACACAAACGAAACTGTCTTTTCTTCATTACTCGTCACTCAAGGGGGAAGAACGATGGAGCTTCAAGGAATTCTGATCATCTTGGTCATTTTGCTCAGCGTCTACATCCTGCTGAATACATTTCGGATTCTGCCGGAATATGAGCGCGTGGTCGTGCTGAGTCTCGGCAAATACGCCGGGACGCGCGGGCCCGGCGTGACGCTGATCATCCCGTTCATCGAGACTGTGCGCAAGGTCGATCTGCGCGAACGCTTCTTGGAGATTCCGCGCCAAACGGCGATTTCCAAAGACAACACCGCCATCGATGTGGATTTCTACGTCTTTTATCGCATCGTCAATCCGAAGCTCGCCATCCTCGAAGTGGAAAACGTGGTGCAAGCATCGCTCAACATCGCGGCGACGACGCTGCGTTCCGTCATTGGCGATATCGAATTGGATGATGTGCTGGCGAAACGCGAGGCGATCAACGACATGCTGCGCGTTAAGTTGGATGAAGTGACCGAACGGTGGGGCTTGAAGGTCACGCGCGTGGAAATCCGCGAGGTCGAGCCGCCCGCGCAAATCAAAGACGCCATGACGCGCCAAATGAGCGCCGAGCGCGAACGCCGCGCGACGGTGACGCGCGCTGAAGGTGAACGCGAAGCCTCGATCTCGCGCGCGGAAGGCGAGAAGCAGTCCGCGATCTTGAAGGCGGAAGGCGACCGCCAAGCCGCCGTTTTGCGCGCGCAAGGTGACCGCGAGACGATGCTGTTACAGGCACAAGGGCGCGCGGCGGCGTTGGAGGCGCTCGGTGCGGAGGCGAAGGACATGGACGACAAGACCATGATGCTGCAATATCTCGATGCCCTGCGCGCAGTCGGTGAGAGCGCGTCCACCAAGTTCGTCTTGCCGATGGAAGTCACGTCGATGATGAGCGATGTGGTGAAACTGGTACGGGGCGATAAAAGCTAACCGAGAAGCGAAATAGCCTCCATAAGGATGGCGGGCGTGACACGCCATGCGCCTCCAGATGGGAAATGATGAATAGGGAACCTGCGTTTTGGATCGCTTCACCTCACCCCCCATTGCATGGAGAGGGGGCTTTCAAACCCGTTGTAACCTGTCCTGCTCCCCCTCTCCACGCAGTGGAGAGGGGGTCAGGGGGTGAGGTGAACGGTTTAGAGCGTATCCAAAACTCAGGTTAGGGAGGGGCGAGGCACGCCCACAAACGAAGTTTCGTCCCTCTATTCCGATGCAGCGCAAGACGCGATAATGGCGATCAGTGGATCGGCACGTTGAACAGTTCGCCCTGCACCGTCACCCACCGCGCATCGATCCAGCCGACAATCACTTGTCCATCTTCCGTGTAGTAGCGGACGTGCAGCCATTTATTCGATCCGGCTTGGATCGTGCGCCCGATCAACTCCGACACCCCGCCCCATGGAATGCTGCCGACCACTTCGACGCGCGGACTCGGACGGCGGCGCACGTTCATGACCGCGCGCGGAATGGCGCGCGCGCCGATGTCCGCGCGCTCCCCGATGCTGTCGAAGATGCTGCCGACGACGGGAATTTGATTTACGTCTGGCACTCCAAGCGTCAGATAGCGCCCCGACGCCCACCCCTGCCGCGACCCGACTTGCAGCAGATACCAATTGTAGATGCCCTCATCACGGTTGCGTCCCAAAACCGTGTACGATGTGCCGGGCGTGATCGTCGTGATGAAGCTGGCACCGAGATACGGACCCGTGCGCAGCGCCAAGCCGCGCACACCGCTGATCGTCGCTTGGGGACCCGTCGGCAGCGGCGTACCGGGTGTACTGGGCAGCGTGCCGAAGGGCGTCACCGTCGCAAAGCCCCCAGAAACACTGGTCGAGACGCCAGAGACCTGCTGCCACCCGAACAGGATTTGCGCGTTATCGGTTGCTTCGCGGAATTCGACTGTCAGTGAATGCGTTCCTGCTGTCAACGTTTGCTGAAAGCGTTGATCCTGCGCGGGCGGACCTGCGAAACGATCCAACACCAGCACATTGTCGATGAACACGCGCGCGCCATCATCGTAGGAGAGGATAAATTCGTATGTCCCTTGATTGAAAATCTGGGTTGAGGCATAACGCGCGACGAAATTATCGGCGTTGACTGCGGCATTGGGTGACGACGTACCGAAGTTGAGATTGACGCCGCCCGACAGAAATTCCGATGCCAGCGGCGCGCCGATAAATTCACTACCGTTCCAATACGATGCCGTCCAGCCCGTGCCGAACTGCAAGCCTTGCGACTGTACGAGCAGCGCCGGCGACAACAGGATCAGCGCCAACAGCGCCAACAGCGCGGCAGAGGTCGCCGCCAACATCCGGCGATCTGTGCGCGGGGTGCTTTTAATCGATGATGAGTCCATCTTTTATCTCCGCTCTGGTGAGGGCAAGTTGACGCCCTAAAGCCTGCGTCCGTCCCGACACTACCGATTATAGCCGTCCCCGCGCGCACGGCAAACCCACCATCAGGTCTACCAACGAGCAAAGATTTTCACCGCAGCGCTGAAGAGGGTCGCTTGTCAAAGTGATCGACGGTTGTCAGATCGACCTACGCCAATTTCGTCCATATGGCGCAACGCGCGCCCGTCCATCGTCGTATAGAATGATAGTTATAGTGAAATTGCAAGGGAGTGTCACATCATGTCCAACCAACCATACAATGAGGATACACAGATGACCACCAATAATCCGAATCCAGAGAACAAACGCACGATCAGCGAAGAAGTCGAAGTCGCGGGCAATCAACTGTTGGAGAAGGTCAACGAACTCGTTCAGCAGGGCAACGTCCGCCGCCTGATCATCCGCGATCAGCATGACCGCCCGCTGTTGGAAGTCCCGCTGACGATTGGCGCAGTGGCTGGCGGCGCGCTGGCGTTGTTCGCGCCTCCGTTGGCAGCGATTGGCGCGCTGGCGGCACTGGTGGCGCGCGTCAAGCTGGAGGTCGTGCGCGAAGAACCCAGCGCGACCCTCAACGACGTGACGCAAGCTGTCGATAATGCCGCCGACAAGCTGAAGAATGACTTGGGCGCGGAGTAGGCGCGCGTCGCTGGCACGCCCGTATCAATCGTAGGGGCGCGTCGCTGGCACGCCCGCGCACATCCTATTGGGCGTCCCCGCGGGGACGCCCTGCGCGCGCGGTGATTGTGGTCGAGTACCCCTACAGCAAATTACGCGCGATCCACCGAGTCGCCCCTATAGCGTTCGTCGCTTTATCACAGCGAATATCGAGTCATTTTCTCTGCGTCTTTGCGGTCTCTGCGTTGAAATCGTTTTCGGTTGTGCATTCCTTCACGCCGCCCCAAAATCGGTCACTTGCCGCGCTGCGAGTCGATCTGCTGTTCCCGCATCATGCGCGGGCAAATACACCAATGGGATGCGCTGTCCCAACTGGCGAATGTGGGTGAGCGTCGTTCGCGCTTGCCCGCCAGCAATGGCAATCCCACTGATCGCGCCCTCGCGGACTTGTGCTTGATCGAAAGACGCATCCCCCGCGAAAAATATCGCCTTGTCGCCTAGTTCTAAGACGACGCTTTGATGTCCGAGCGTGTGACCGGGCGTCGGCACGATCAGCACATCGCCCGCTTTGGTCAGCCGTTGGCTGCGCGGAAAAGCGTGATACGCCCCATCGGTATAGTCCACGAGCGTCGGCGCAAGCCATCGCGGGAATTGTTCCGGGACAGCGCCCAACGGCTGCCGCCATTCCGCGCCCGCAATCAGAATTTCGGCATTCGGGAAGGCGTGCAGCCCACCCGAATGATCGGTGTGTAGATGCGTTTGGATCACCCAACGCACATCCGCGGGTTGAATGCCCAAGCGCACCAACTGCGGCGCAATCTGATCCTCGGCGCGAAAGTCGAGTTGCAACTTCAACAGGCGCTGATGGACGAACGCATTGACGGATGAATAGTAATCCGGCTCGAAAACCCGGATATTTTCGCCCGTATCGATCACAATGATGCCTTCGGGGTGTTCAATCACCCACGTCCAGACCGGCAGCGGTTCGGTAAATTGTTGGCTGAGGAAAATATCGAGATAGCGAAGTGCGACGGTGGGCAGTCGCGCACGACGATGGGCTTGTTTGACTGTGACGGTGGCGCATCGGAGCGCATGAATATTCATGGGGCTGATTTTAGAACGCATCAATGAGACACAGGATAGTGTGAGGTGAATCGCGTTTCAGCTTTTTTTCTTTCGATGGAAAGCGGAGCCTGTTTTTCATCGCTGCGTTCGCTGCGGTGAAATCTTTCGCGGTTGTCGAGCGACATCACCGCACTCCGTACTTTCTACTGTCCCCCTTTTCGTGTATCATGACGCGCGATTTTGTGCCTGAAAGACCGGAGCAGCATAGCCCATGCAGCAAAATAGCGCGCGCCGCGCCAGCATCGCGCTCGGCGTATTTATGGCAGTCATTTTGATCGGCGGTTCGATCCTGCCGCTTTTGACTCAGAACTCGACCACAACCGCCCCGGTGGTCGATCCAACCGACGTGCCGACGCCGACGTTTCCGCCGCCTGTGACCGATTTCACGGCGATTTCGTTCGACGGCTTGTATTTGCATCCGAGCGGCTTGTACACCATCGCGCTGCCGAGCGGCTTCATCGTCACGCAGCCCGATACCAACGCCACATTCGCCCAAGTCAACATGAACAACAGCGACACCTTGGGCGTGATCGATGCCTATGTCGAGCGTCCGTTCACCCCCATTACGACCGAAGGACTGAGCGACCATTTCAGCCAAGCGGCGCTTGAGCCGACATGGGGGCGCTTCTCGTCATGGGAGGAAACGGGGCGGCGCATGGAAGGCGACCGTTTGCTGATAGATTTTTCCGTCGATTTCCGCAATCAGCCCTACGCCGCGCGCCAAACCGCGTGGACAGATGGCGAACGCATTTACGCGGTGCGCGTGCTTGCGCCCGCCAACGCGATCAATTATCTGCGCTACCTGCTCGACAACCTGCCAAACACCTTCACGCCGCTGAATCTGTTTCCCGGCACGCCGTTCGACTGGCTCGTGACCTACGATAACATCACCAACGCGGTCGTGCGTCACCCCGCCGATTGGACGCAAACCGACGGCGGCGCGGGACGCCCCACGACCATCACCAGTGCCGACGGCGCTTCGCTGCGCACCGAAGCGCGCGCGGGCGTCACTGTCACCGATGAAGCGGCGGCGCGCGCGTGGGTCGAAGCGGCACAGCCCGGCGCGCAAGTCTTATCGGTCGTGCCGGTGACACGCGGCGCGGCGAGCGGCTTCTCGGTCGGGTACAGTTATCAGACCTTCGACGGCGACGCGATGAGCGCGCTGGTCGTGCTGCTCAATCAGACGGACAGCGCGGGCGGCACACCGACGTTGTTGGTGGCGAACTTGCGCTTTCCCGGCACGGGCGTGGATGTGAATGCCGTGGATCCCACCATCCCGGATGCGTTCGCGCCGCCCATCGAGCCGACCGATGCCAGCCCGCTGCTGCCCGGCGCGTCCGATGCGTTCAGCGCGCCCGGTACAACGACGACCAGCGATCCGCGCTTGCCGGTGCTGGCGGCGGTCATGAACACGTTCCAAGCCGTCGCGCCGATCAACTTGGCAGCCAGCGCGCTGCAACCGACGCCCACGCCGCTCCCGACGATCACGCCCACGCCGCTGCCTGTGACGCCAACCGCTGTGGTCGAGACGACGCCCGAAGCAACAGCGGATGCTGAAATGACCCCAGACGCGGACATGACGGCTGAGGCGACGCCCGATGTTGAAATGACGGCTGAGGCGGAAGCAACGCCCGAAGCGACCGCGGCGGCGTAAAAAATTACGTCGATGGGCGTTTGATGCGAATCAACACCCCACTGAGCGACGTGAGGTCTTTAATCGCTGCATAAATACGCTTTGCCAATCCATCACTGTCGGTATCGAACAAACAACGATACCGGCATGATCTGGATTGGCGGCGTGAAGTTTGATGAAATCACGACGATTGAATGTGCTACTTGCGCACTCTGACTCAATGGCATAACTTAATACATCCGGGTCGGCGATGGATTGATTTGCTTTGCCATTTTCATGAGACGCAAGCACATCATGTCCAAGTTCGCGCAGCGCCTTGACCGCGAATAGGGTGAAATTCTCGTTGGCGTACAATCGAGCCATCGGCTATGCGTTCTCGTTTTCAGCAATCTGGCGGTCAATGTCGTCGCAGTGGGCGCGGACGTATGTCGCTCAAATACTTCTAGGGTCGGTCTGCAAACTCTGAAACCTCACCCCCCAACCCCCGTCTCCGTAGCGGAGACGGGGGAGCGCAGCGCAGCGGGGGTGAGGTCGAACAAAACAAGCGAAAATCGAGTTTGCAGACATGCTCTAGTGCGGATGCCATCGCGCTGTCGTCTCCACGGATGAAATGTTTATAACGCCAAATGCGTGTCCTCATGCTCTCCAAAGCGTGCCTCGTCGGCATCTACCAGCGCAAGCTGGAACACATCGCAGACGCGGGCATCGACCTGCTGACACTCGTCCCGCCGTCGTGGAGCGATGAGCGCGGCGAGCTGCGCCTCGAACGCGCCTACACGCGCGGCTATCGCCTAGAGACGCTGCCGATTGTCCGCAACGGGGATTATCATCTGCATTTCTACCCGACGCTCGGCGCGCGCATCCGCGCTTTTCAGCCCGATATCGTCCACATCGATGAAGAACCCTACAATCTCGCCGCGTGGCAAGCGATGTTTTACGCCCGCAAACACGGCGCGCGGGCGCTGTTCTTTAGCTGGCAGAACCTCCAACGCCGCTATCCGCCGCCGTTCGCGTGGGGCGAACGCTACGTCTTGGCGCGCGCTGATGCCGCCATCGCGGGGACGCAGAGCGCAGCGGATGTCTGGCGTGCGAAGGGATTTGCGCGCCCGCTTGCCGTGATTCCGCAGTTCGGCACCGACCCCGACTTGTTTCAGCCGCCAGCAGCGCAGCGCGAACGCCCTTTTACCATTGGCTATATCGGGCGGCTCGTGCCGGAAAAAGGCGTATCCGTCCTGCTCGATGCGTTCGCGCTGCTCATATCGGCGGGCAAATATCTGGATGCCGACGCGCGCTTGCTGATCGTCGGCGGCGGGACGAACCGAGCGGAACTCCAAACACACGCCGAGTCGCTCGGCATTGCGGCGCGCGTCGAGTGGCGCGAACAAGTGCCATCGACGGCGATGCCGGGCATCTACCATGAGATCGATGTGCTGGTCTTGCCGTCGCTGACGCGCCCAAATTGGAAAGAACAGTTCGGTCGCGTCTTGGTCGAAGCGATGATGAGCGGCGTCGCCGTCGTCGGATCGGACAGCGGCGCAATCCCGGACGTGATCGGGGATGCGGGCTTGGTCGTGCCAGAGGGGAATGTGGAGGCGCTGGCAGTGGCATTGTCCGCGACGCGGGCAGATCGTAAACGCGCGGATATGGCGCGGCGGGGACGCGAACGCGCGCTGGCACACTTCACACACGCGCAGATCGCGGCGGCGACGGTGGCTGTCTACCGCCAGCTCATGGCGTGACTTGACGCACTGCGAACCGAAACCGATTTTAACGCAGAGACGCAGAGAAAAGAACGAGGATCATATTTTCCATCTCTGCGCGCTTTGCGTTGGAAATTTTTACTGATACTGCAACGGTCACTCCGTCGCGGGCGCGGGCGGCGCATTGCGCGAGACGCCCGGCACTTGCAGCGCGACGCGGTAGTACACGCCGTCCTCAACCAACATGAGATTCGACGGCGAACGGTGGATCGTGTCCCATAACAGCGTCGCGCCCTCGCCCGTGATCCAGACCGGCTCACGCGCTGCCGCCGCGTCCGCCAAGCGCACGCCGTCCCAACCCGACGCGGGCGCGTTGATATCATACGGCGTTTCGACCGCGATCAGCCAGCCGCCCTCAGGCGCGAACAAAATGGGCGCGGTGCTGAGCGCCGCGCACGCATCGACCACGCGCCCGAACCAATTCTGATCCCAACCGCTGTCGCTGTCGGTCAGGTGCGTCACGCCGTTGACCGCCAGCGCAATCGACTCGATCACCGGCTGCGCGTCGGGGACGGGCGTGCGCACTTTGGTGTTGTAGGTGTAGATTTGCTCGGAGACGGTCAGGTAGCCGACGAAGCGCGTGATGGTCGGATCGGGGAGGCGATCTTGCAGCACTTCGATGCTGAAGCCGCCCAGTTCATTCACCCAGACGACGCGGTTATCGCCGTAAATGGTGCAGCGCGGCACATCGTTGAGCGCGGTCAGCGCGTCTTGGTCGCCGCCCGTCACGTCGGCGCGAAAGAGGATGGTGTTGGGGTCGCGCTGCCAGTCGATGATATCATCGGGGTTGCTGCGGCACGCTGTCAGCGCAGCCGCCGTGAGCGCAATGCACAGCGCCAAGATCGCAGTACGTCCTCGTCTCCATGTCGCCATGCGCCTGTTCCTCTATCCGGGTGCCGCTGCAAGTCGCACCCATTGTAATCCAAAACGTTTCGGCATGGTTGTAAAGAAGTCTTGCCAGATGACAGTAGATATGGTATCTAATTGGTACACTGTATCAATAAGGATGCTGCATCATGCTTCAATTCCCTTTGCAACCGCTGCCCGTCACTGTGTTATCGGGCTTTCTCGGCGCAGGCAAGACAACGCTGCTCAATCATGTCCTCAACAACCGCGATGGCTTGCGCGTGGCGGTAATCATCAACGACATGAGCGAAATCAATATCGATGCACAACTCATCCGCGCTGGCGCGACCCTCAGCCGCACCGATGAAAAGCTGGTCGAAATGACCAACGGCTGTATCTGCTGTACCTTGCGCGAAGATTTGTTGATCGAGGTCAGCAAACTGGCGCGCGAAGGACGCTTCGACTATTTGCTGATCGAATCGTCGGGCATCTCTGAGCCGCTGCCCGTTGCAGAGACGTTCACTTTTGAGGACACGAGTGGGCGCTCGTTGGCGGAAATCGCGCGTTTAGATACTATGGTCACGGTCGTGGATGCACGTCAATTTCCGCGTGATTTTCGCTCGGCGCAAGACTTGTCTGACCGTCTTGACAACATCGACGAAGCAGACGAACGCACCATCGCGGAACTCCTGACCGATCAAGTCGAATTTGCGGATGTGATTGTTGTTAACAAGATCGACTTGGTGAGCGATGATGAACTGCATCGACTGGAAGCAATTTTGCGCCGCCTGAACCCAACCGCGCAGATCATGCGTGCGCAACAGGGCGTCGTCCCGTCCGCCGCGATCCTGAACACGGCGCGTTTCAACTTCGAGATGGCGGCGCTGTCGCCAGAATGGTTGCAAGAAGCGCGCGGCGATCATACGCCAGAGACGGAGGAATATGGCATCAGCAGTTTCGTCTTTCGCGCGCGGCGTCCGTTCCATCCGGCACGGCTGATGCACGCGCTCGAATATGATGAACGCTTGGACTGCGTAATCCGCTCCAAGGGGTTCGTTTGGTTAGCGACGCGCTACAACGAGGTCGGCGTCTGGTCACAGGCGGGCGATGTGGTCGTGCTGACGGGCGGCGGACAGTGGTGGGCGTGCGCGCCGGACAACGAACTGCCCCTGGATGGCGAACTACGCGCGGTGATCTTGCGCACGTTCGTGGGTGAATTTGGAGATTGTCGTCAGGAATTGGTCGTAATTGGTGAGAAGATGGATCATGACACAGTACGCGCCGCCTTCACGGATTGTCTGCTCACCGACGACGAAATGAAAGCGGGACGCATAGGCTGGCACACATTCGATGATCCTTTCACAGCATGGGATGATGACGTGGCGTAATGCGGTTGGCAGGATGCTAGAAATGCGCTTTAATCAGCGCTATGTCTAATCACACGCACTTTCAATTTCGACGCATCGCCCTGTGCATCGCCTTCTGCGCCACCTGTGCATCCGCGTGCCAGCCGACGACGCCCACACCCGCGATCCCGACGCGCATGGTCTTGCCGTCTGTGATGCCGACGGAAACCGAGAACCTCACCCCCCAACCCCCGCTCCAAGTGGAGCGGGGGAGTCCGACGCCCACACTGACCCTGACGCTCACAGCCACGCCGTCCAGCACGCCGACGTTTACCGCATCCGCCACCCAATCATCAACCGCGTCCGCAACACGAACGCCGACGTTCACCGCTGCGCCGTCCAGCACGCCGCCGCCGATTCCAGCGACGTTCACCGCGTCCGCTACGCCTACACCATCGCAGACGCCGACTCCCAGCTTCACACTCACGCCGTCCGCGACGTGGACGCCGCTGTTCACGTCTACGCCGTCCAACACACCAACCCTGACATGGACGCCGCGACCCACGGGAGTCGAGACGCCAATTCCCGCTGGTGCGGCGCGTCTGGCGGATCATGCGCCCGTCGGCGGACGGATCGAGCGTCCCAACGGCGTCGCGCGCTACTTCTTCGATGGCGTCGCCGCCGCGCGCTATACCATCGCCGTCTACCCCGCGCCCGGATCGCCGCTGATCCCGCGCGTGGAGGTCTACGATCCTGACGGCGGCTGGATTCTGCTGGCAGATGTCGAGTACGCCGCCGCGACCCTCAACGGCGTGCGCGGCGTGATCTTGGGCAACGTCCAACTGCCGCTGGATGGGACGTATGCCCTATTCATCGGCGGCAGCGGCGGATCGACGGGCGATTTCGTCGTCGGCTTCGGACGCACGGCGACCAGCGGCGGCATTTCGTTCCAAACCAACGTGCGCGGCGATCTGCCGAACGACATGCGCGCGGCGATCCAGTCGGGCGGCACGCGCGATGCGTGGACGCTGACGCTGAGCGCCAACGATGTGTACGATATCCGCGCCTCGGCGGACGCGGACAGCAGCATCTTGCCCGCGCTCGACCTGATCGCGCCCGATGGGACGGTGATCGCCTCAGCGGCGGGCGTGCCGAACGCGCCGCTGGCACAACTGCAAGGGCGCGCGCCGCAATCCGGCGTCTATACGCTGCATGTGGCGGACGCGCGCGGCTTGGGCGTCGGCGCGTACCGCGTGGTGTGGGGGCGCTCGTGAGAACCTTACCCCCGTCCCCCATCGCCATGTGGAGCTGAGGGGAGGACATGTTTGGTTTTCTCTCTCATTGACCTCACCCCCCAACCCCCTCTCCGTACCGGAGAGGGGAGGACATGTTTGGTTTTCTCCCTGATTCACCTCACCCCCCAACCCCCTCTCTACGCAGTGGAGAGGGGGTCAGGGGGTGAGGTTCTTGAAAAGGTGTCCTCCCCTCAGCCGTACCGGAGAGGGGGAGTCTCCGTCGAGTGTTCACCCTCTGCAAGAGGCACCTCTCCACATGGAGCGGGGATTTAGCGGTGAGGTCAAATGACTGACGTGCTGATCATCGGCGGCGGCTTGAGCGGACTCGCCGCTGCATGGGAATTGGAACGCGCGGGCATCGTCCCCACGCTGATCGAAGTCAAGTCGCGCCTCGGCGGGAGCATCGTCACCGAACGGCGCGGCGGCTTCATCATGGACGGCGCGCACATGCTGATCGAAAAGTATGGCGCGTGGGACTTTTTGTCCGAACTGGGACTCGACGACGCGCTGATCCGCGTCGGACGCTACCGCGATGGTCGGCTGGTGGTGTTCCGCGACGGCACGGGAATGCTGATCGATGCGCTGGCGGCGCGGCTGAAGGCGCGCATCCTCACCCGTATGGCGGTCAGCAGTCTCGGCATCCTGCCCGACGGGCGCTATGAAGCCTGCTTGGAGAACGGGATCGCCCTGACCGCGCGCGCCGTGATCATCGCTGCACCCGCGCGCTACGCCGAACATCTGCTGCGCACGATTTTACCGGACGCCGCGCTGTACTTGTCCGATTATCGCTACGATCCGGTCGCGCGCGTCTCGTTGGGCGTGCGTGCCGCCGAAATGCCGTCCGATTTCGACGCGATCTTATCCGGCGCACCCGTCAAATTCGCAGAGGCGTTCGCGCTGCCGGAGCGCGTCCCGCCAGACCACGTTTTGCTGCGCGTTGGCGTGCGCTTGGACGCCGATCCGACGGTGACGACGCCCGCCGCAGCGGGGGCGTGGGTGATGCGGCGCATGGCGGACGCCGGACACGCGCTCGATCCCATTGTGGCGTGGACGGCGTATTGGGCGGAAGCCGACCCGCTCACGCTGTATCTGCCCGAACACACGGCGGCGATGGACGCGATTGAAGCGGCACTCCCGCGCGGACTGGCGCTGGTAGGCAGCGACTACCGCGCCAAAAAGTTCGATCAGCGGGTGACGTTGGCGCGGGCGGCGGCGCGGCGGATCGTGGGGGATCGCGCGTCTTGAAATCATCCGAAAGCCTGAACTCCCACACCGACTCAGACGTATATACTTGAAGCGGCGCGGCTCAGGTTGGCGCGCGCATCGTTCGTCTCAATCGAAAGCGCATGAACCCAATGGTCTATCGCGGCTGCATGGTCTACTTGTTCGCCTTTCTGATCGCCATTTTCTCGGCAGCGTTGGGGCGCACCTATGGGCTGGCGGGGATGATCGCGCCGTGGCTGGCGGTCGGCATCGCGTATCTGTGCGTGGACGCGGCGTTGGGCGGGCTGGCGACGCTGATCGATGAGTGGGATGCGGGGAGAGGATAGCCCGCCGTCAGTTTCCCGCATTATTCGGATCGGGGAACGCATTCCCGAACGAACCCGGCAGCGGCGTGATCGTTGGTACGGGCGGGATGTTCGCGTCCACGGGCAGCGCGTCGATGTACGAGCGTGTGTCGAGCGCGATCAACGCCACCCAGCCGGTAATCCCGCCGCCCACGTCGATTTTCACCCATGGGCTGTATGAGCTGCGCGCAATCAGCGTCACCACCGAGCCGCTCGCCAGCGTCCCCAACGGCGGAAACAGCGGATCGGGTCCCGTGCGCACATTCACGCTGCCCGACGCGATCACACGCGCCTGCGTCCCCAAATCGCCCAAACGCTGCGGCGGCAGCGGCGTCAAAAAGTAGCGCGCCGTGATCTCGCCCAAATTCCGCCCCAACAATTCGCCCAACATCCAGCCGTTCGCGCCCGTCTGCCGTCGGACATGGAACCACGCGCCGTCGGTACTCGCGCCCAAGACAGCCAAAATTTCGCCGCCCGCTACTTCCGCCAAGACCGCCGCGTTGGTGTTCGGTTCGGTGCGCAGATTGACCTGTCCGAGCGTCGTCACCGTGCCGGGCTGCGGCAAGATCAACGGGCGGTCGAACAGCGATACGGGCAGATTGCGCAGCGCGGCGCGCTCCAGCGGGACGGCGACGCTCGCATTGCCGATGGGCGCGCTGTAGTCGCCGGGATTGTACGGGACGACCACCTGCTGCCCCGCCCACAACGGCTGTTCCTGCCCGAACGTCAGCGCGGCGGCGAGTCCCGTCAGGGACGCGAAAATCGTCTCGGTAGCCGTCGTGCGGACGAGCGCCGTCCCGCTGACGAGAAACGACACGCCGTTGATGGCGACGCGCGCGCTCCCATTGAGCGGGCTTTGCAGAATCAGCACGTTGGCGGGCGCATCCGCACACGGCGACGGCGTGGGTTCGGTGTAGAGGATCAGGGCGTTCCACGCGGGCAAATCGGGTGGCGTCGCGTCTTGCAGCGTCACATCCCCGATGATCACCATCGAGAGCGCGTTGGGCGCGGCGCGGCGCAGCCACAAAATGCCGCCGATGCCGTTTTCGCTGTAGGGCGGCGCGCGCAGAGCATCGACCGCGCCGATCTCGACCAGCGCGCCGACGGGAGCGAGCGTGTTAGCGACCACGCCGCTCGGCTGGACAGCGGGCGGCGCGCCGCCGTTGCACAGATAGCCGTCCGGTTCGCCAATACACGCATCCGTCGCGCCGATCCACAGCGCATTGAGCGGCACGGCGCACATGACGGCGGGCGTGGGCGCATCTTGCGCGCGGACGTGGGACAGCGGCGGCGCGGATGCCACCCACATCGCGGCGATCAACGCGCCCAGACAGAGCGCGAACAACGGGAATGAAAAGCGTTTTGACATAGGGCGAGAGTATAGCGAATGACGCACAGATTGCACTACGATTGGCTGACGCTTGCCACACGCGCGGGGCGTGGCGCGGGCGCGTTATCGCTACGCTGCTTCGACCACGTAGCAGCCCGCGTTCGTCGGGTGGTCGATCACCCGCGCATCCGCCGGAACGTCCCGAATCGCCCACAACACGACCAAATCGCCGCTTGCGCCCGCGATCATGACCGCGCCAGCCACCGTCAGCCACGCTTGCCCGGTCACGATGCCGATGATCGCTGGCACGATCCCCGTGATGATCAGCGGCAGCACCGCGCCGATCCGATAGCCCGTCACCAGCATCGCGGTTTGCGCGTGGGCATACGGCGTCATGGTTTTGAGCGCGAAGCCGAAGCGAATTTGGTTCACCGGGACGCGCCCGAAGATGATCCAGCCGACGCCGTGCGTCACTTCATGCAGCACGAGCAGCGCGACCACCAAGACGAAACCGAGCAGATGCAAATCTGATTGAGAGTCGCCGTTATATCCCCACCGCAATACATGGATGATCACGGGCGCGAAGGAAAGTACCATCGAAATGAGGATGAACGATTTTGGCAGTGCGTTCATCGGGATCGACACATCGCGGAGTTGGTTTTCAGTCGGGTTGTGCATTCAGTTCGCTCCAAAGTCTATGCTTGCGCCCGTCGTGGCGCGGACGAATTTCATCTCATTCTACCGCCCCTCAATCGGCGGCTGATGCCCCATTCTGTGGTGGGATTGTGATACACTGAACAGCAGCAGCCCGTAGACAACAGGTAAACGACGTGACCCAAACGCCCGATATCAATCCCCCCGTGCGCCTGCTGGCGACCTTTGCCGATGCCTTCCCCAACACCACGCCGACGCTCGTCCTGCCCGCGCCGGGACGCGATTTGTGGGTGGCAGCCGGACTCAACGGCTCGCAGCGCTACGCCGTGCGCGCGCTCGAACTGGACGCGGCTGCCGTGTTCAGCCGCCAGAGCGCCAAGCGCGGCGAAACGGTCTTGCGGCGTCCGCTCCCCCGTTGGGCGCGCTATGTGTCGGGCGTGGTGCTGACGTTAGAGGATATCGACGTGCCGGGCTTGGACGCGCTGATTTGCGGCGACGAACCGCTTGGACCCCGCTACGAATATGCGCTCGGCGTGCTGTTCGCGGCGCTGTGGCATCACATCGCGGAGGCGGAAGTGTCCGCGAGTCACTTGATCGAAATCGTGGATCGCGTCCAGCGCGAGTATCTCGGCGCGTAGGGGCATGACGTGCGATGCGCGCCATTGCGCGCAAATTCGGCGCGCGTCGCAACAGTCCGCCCCTAGTCGTCCGTCAAGAATGTAGATAAAAGCAACCTCACCCCCCGACCCCCTCTCCGTATCGGAGCTGAGGGGAGGACACCTTTTCAAACACCCCACTCCCGACCTCCTCTCCACGAAGTGGGGGAGGGGAAAGCTCGACGGAGACTCCCCCTCTCCGTACCGGAGCTGAGGGGGTTGGGGGGTGAGGTCAATCAGGGAGAAACTCAAACATCTCCTCTCCACGCTGTGGAGAGGGGGGTTGGGGGGTGAAGTCTCTATCCTAAAACTTCCTTCTTGCTGTACCTACGTCACCCTGATCGCATATCTCAATCTACATTTTGAATCGCCTGTGCATTACAATCCGTTCTGTTTGATCTCAAAATCACAAACGAGGACATGCCGCGATGCGCAGCGACAAACACAAACGGCTCGTGATTCCCGGACCCGTCGAAGTTCGCCCCGAAATTTTGGATGCCCAAACCGAGTGGATGATCGGACATCGCTCAACCGCCTTCGCAGACTTGTTCGCCCGCCTGCAAACCAAACTGAAACAAGCCTTCTTGACCGATTACCGCGTATTCGTCAGCGGTTCGTCCGGCACGGGCTTGTGGGAAGGCGCGTCGCGCAACTGCATCCGCGACGGCGCAAAGGCGCTGCACTTGGTCGGCGGCGCGTTCAGCGAACGCTGGGCGGAGATCAGCCAGCTCAACGGCAAGCAGGTCGATGTGATCAAGGTCGAATGGGGACAGGCGCACACGCCCGAAATGGTCGAAGCCGCGCTGAAGCAGGAAAAATATGATGCGGTCTGCATCGTCCACAACGAAACCAGCACCGGCGTGACCAATCCGGTCAAAGACATCGCGTCCGTCGTCCGTCCGTATGAGGACACGCTGATCTTGGTGGACAGCGTGAGCGGCTTCTTGGGCGCGGAACTGCGCGCCGACGAGTGGGGGCTGGATATGGCGCTCACCTCGTCGCAGAAGGCATTCGGACTGCCGCCGGGCATCGCGTTCGCATCGATCAGCGACCGCGTGTTGGCGCGCGCCAAGACGGTCACGAATCGCGGCTACTACTTCGACTTCATCGAACTGGATGCCAGCTTACAGAAGAACAACACGCCGTCCACGCCGCCGATTTCACTGATGTTCGCTGCTGATGTGCAATTGGACGCGATTTTGGCAGAGGGACTCGAAACCCGTTGGGCGCGTCACACGCAGATGCGCGATCTGACGCTCGAATGGGCGGACGCGCGCGACTTGGGCGCGTTCGCGCAAGCGGGCTACCGCTCGCCCACCGTGACCGCCGTCGCCAATACGCGCGGCTTCGACGTGGACGCGATGGCGAAATTCATGGGCGGCAAGGGCTTCTCGATGGACAAGGGCTACGGCAAGATCAAGGGCAAGACCTTCCGCATCGCGCACATGGGCGATATGGCGGTGGCGACGCTCGAAGAAGTGCTGTCGGGCTTGGACGAATTTCTCGCCTCGTTGAACTAAAGCGATTTCACCGCAGCGGGCGCAGAGAAATGCAGAGATAACCCTCTCTTTTCTCTGCGTTCCGCTGTGTTCTCGCGTTAAAAAAGAAGGAAATCCACTCATGACCTATCACGTTCTCATCCCGGATCAAGTCCACCCTTCCGCGCTCGACGTGCTGAAGCCCGTCGCGGACATTCGCTTCACCGCGCCCGGACAAATGACGCGCGCCGATTTGCTCGCCGCCGTGCCGGATGCCGATGCGCTCATCATTCGCAGCGCCAGCAAGGTCGATGCCGAGATTCTCAACGCGGCAGCCAAACTCAAGCTGATCGCGCGCGCGGGCGTCGGCGTCGATAACGTCGATGTGCCGACGGCGACGGCGCGCGGCGTGATGGTGATGAACACGCCGGACGGCAACACCATCAGCACGGCGGAACACACCTTCGGGTTGATGCTGGCATTGGCGCGCCACATTCCGCAGGGACACCAGTCGATGCGCGAAGGCAAATGGGATCGCAAATCGTACATGGGCGTGGAACTGCGCGGCAAGACGCTCGGCGTCGTCGGCTTCGGGCGTATTGGGCGCGCCGTCGCCGCGCGCGCGTTGGCGTTCGAGATGCGCGTCGTCGCCTATGATCCCTATATTCCCGCCGATTACGCGGCAGGCTTGGGCGTGCCGTTGGTGAGCATGGAAACCTTGTTCGCGCAGAGCGATTTCATCACGCTGCATACGCTGTTGACCGACGAAACGCGCAATCTAGTCCGTGCCGAGACGATAGCGACGATGAAACGCGGCGTGCGCATCATCGACGCGGCGCGCGGCGCGCTGATCAACGAGGCGGATTTGGCGGATGCGATCAAGAGCGGGCAGGTCGCGGGCGCGGCGCTGGATGTGTTCGTCAGCGAACCGCCGGAAGCGGGCAATCCGCTCGTCGGGCTGGCGGGCGTCATTCACACGCCGCATCTGGCAGCCAGCACGGAGGACGCACAAATCAACGTCGCGGTGGAGGCGGCGCAGTTGATCGTGGATGCGCTGACGCGGGGCGAGTATAAAAACGTCGTCAATCCGGCGGCGGTCAAGTAGCGTTTGGCGTGACGTTGACCTCTAAACTGTTCACCTCACCCCCCAACCCCCTCAGCCATGCAATGGAGAGGGGGTTAGGGGTGAGGTGAAGCGATCCAAAACTCAGGTTGAATAGGGTCATAATCGAGCGACCCATCAGGTCGCCCCTACGCACCCTGTCTGAACCGTGATGATGCGCTGGTCGTGTTTCAGCGATTGGTGAACCGATACCCTACGCCGCGCGACGTGAGAATATAATCGGGGTTATCCGGTTCGCGCTCGATCTTCTGGCGCAGATAGTGGATATACAGCTTAAGGCTGTCGATGGCGTCGGCATATTCGTCGCCCCATGCCTGCGTAACCAGTTCGCCGCGCGGCACGACGCGCCCGGCGTTACGCACCAGCACACCGAGCAAGCTGAACTCCTTCGGCGTCAAGTGTTTGACCTCGTTGCGGACGCGCACTTCGCGGTTCATGAAGTTGATGCGAAATTCGCCGCCGTTGAACATCATTTCTTCCGCCATCGCGGGCTTGGGCGACCGCCGCAAACGCGCCCGAATGCGCGAAACCAGTTCCTCGTTGTCATAGGGTTTGGCGATGTGGTCGTCCGCGCCCATCTCCAGCCCGCGCACGATGTCTTTGGTCTCGCCGCGCGCCGTCAGGAAGATGATTGGCACGTCGGACATTTCGCGCAACCGCTTGCAGACTTCCCACCCGTCCATGTCCGGCATCATGATATCGAGTAAGACCAAATCGGGCTGATAGCGATACGCCTTGCGCAGTCCTTCTTCGGCAGTATGCGCCTTGATCACCTCAAAATTGCGCCGTTCCAACAGGATGCTGATCAATTGAACGGTCGTCTCTTCGTCGTCGATGATCAGGACTTTCTCGCTCATCGTCTGTGCCTTCCGCCTCGCCCGATGTTGCAGCGTTCTAACCGATGTTTCGATAATTAAACCAAAATTTCGCGCGGATGTCGAGCAACTGCGTCCACAATCCCTACACACTGGGGGCAATGAGCGCCATAATCGCGGTTTGACAACCCTCATCCGATCACCGTATACTTTCGCTACGGAGTCGGTGTTTTCGCGTGGAAACGCGGATGCCATGACGGGCGCAACGGGGAGAAACTTAGGATGATGCAAGGTGGCGACAGTTTCCGGCTTATCGTGCGCCGCGGACCACAACCCAATCAAATTTATGAACTGACCAAAGAAATCGTGACCATCGGGCGCGATATCACCAACGATATTGTCATCAACGATCCCGAAGTGAGCCGCCATCACATGCGCTTGACGCGCGGCGCGGGCGGCTTCACGCTCGAAGATTTAGGCTCGACCAACGGCACCTTTATCAACGGACAGCGGCTCACAGGCGCGCGACCCTTGCGCAATGGCGAACTCGTCGGCTTGGGCGAGACGGTCACGTTGAGCTATGAGGGCTACGGCGCGGCAAGTGCCGGGACGATGCCGTCGGCGGCGGCACCGGTCGAACAACGCTACAGTCCGCCGCCCGGCGTGCAGCCCGAGCCACAGTCGCCGTATGCTCCGCCCCCGGCGAACAGCGAGTACGGCACGCCGCCACCCGGCTATGTATCGTTCTCGCCCGCCGGACAGCAGCCGCCCGCGCAAGGCGCACAGATTCGATACAGCACGCCGCCCACGCCACAGTTGACACCATCAGGGCAGCCGATTTATCCCGGCGCATCGGGCGTACCGCAAGCGCCGCCGCCCGGAATGCAATCTGCGCCAAATATGCCCGGACAGTATCCCGGTTCGCCCAATGTGCCGGGCTTCGACAGCGCCTACGATCCATATGCAGCGCGCGACGAAGCACCACGCAACACATCGCGGTTGATCTTGCTCGGCTGTGGCGGCTTGACGTTGTTCTGCTGCTGCGCGACGGGTTTGGGCGTGTTCGCCGTCGATCAACTCTGCTTGTGGGATCGGCTACCGCTCATCAATCAGATTGTCGGGGCGCTCGGCTTGGTGACGACGTGCGCGACGTAAACGCACGTGTGTGCGGCGTATCTCGATCTTCCCTATCCCTTGCTCATCGCACCCGACGATGAGGGGAGGACACCTTTTCAAGAACCTCACCCCCTGACCCCCTCTTCACAAAATGGAGAGCGGGCGAGGGGGTGAGGTAAGTACGGCAGGGCGATTCCGTTTCCGATGCGCGATCTGGCGTAATCGAATTGTTCATATTAAGTCGCCGTAAACCAAAACAAAATCAGACAAAAGTCTGAGAGGCTTTCAACACGAAAGCCTCTTTTTTTTCGTCCCGTTTTAGCGTTCAATTGAGAGGAGTGTGCGCCTCATGGAACCTTCATGACCGCTTAAGCCCCGAAATTGAAGGGGGTCATACGCTCTGTTATAATAATTCTCGAATCCGATGTAATGTTAAGCGAAAAACGCGCGCTATGATCAGCGAAAAAGCAATCCACGTCCTTGAACTGCATAAAATTCTCGACCGACTGGCGAGCTATACGAACTTCACTGCTGGCGCCGAACTGGCGCATGATTTGTCGCCCACCACCAGCATCGAAGAAGCGCGCCTATGGCAGCGCGAAACTGCCGAAGCCCGCGCGATGTTCGCCAATCAGCTCAACGTCTCGCTCGGCGGGGCGCGCGATGTGCGCGATGCCGCCATGGGCGCGACACGCGGCGTCTTGATCGAGGCGCAAGAACACCTCGATATCCGCAACACCCTGCGCCGCGCCACGACGCTCAAGCGCACAATTGGACGCATGAAGGGGCAATATCCCCTGATGTCCGAACACATCAACGAGGCGGAAGAATGCCCGGATGTGCAGGAAGAAATCGCGCGCGTGCTGGACGAAAACGGCGTGATCAAAGACAGCGCCAGCCCACAACTGGCGATCATCCGGCGCGATCTCAAGCTGGCATTCGACCGCTTGCAGACCAAGCTTCAACGCATCATCAGCGCGACGCAGAATCAACCGCTGCT
Source organism: Anaerolineae bacterium (assembly GCA_034437055.1). Classification (GTDB taxonomy): domain Bacteria; phylum Chloroflexota; class Anaerolineae; order Aggregatilineales; family Phototrophicaceae; genus Flexifilum. Next base: position 2,011 of record DAOTUQ010000086.1, on the reverse strand, counting down.
GCAAGATGCGCTCGTGACCATGCGCAACGGACGTTATGTGATTCCGCTGAAAGCCGAACACAAAGGCAAGATTCCCGGCGTCGTCCACGATTCGTCATCGAGCGGCGCGACGCTGTTCATCGAGCCGTTGGAGACGCTGGAACTGAACAACCGTTGGCGCGAACTGCAATTGGACGAAGAAAAGGAGATTCGGCGCATCCTCGCGGCGCTGACCGATCTGGTCGGACAGCACGCCGAGCAGATCGTGCGCACGGTCGAAGTGTTAGCGTATCTCGATTTGGTGCTGGCGAAGGCGCGCTATGCCGACGTGCTGAAGGCAACCGAGCCGACGCTGTTGGACTTTCGTCCGCGCGTCGCCCACAACACGGGCGCACAGAACGGCGCATCGGGCGGCGGGTTGTCGAATCATCCCGGCAGCACGATTCGCATGACCGCCGCGCGGCATCCGCTGTTGAGCGGCAATATCGTCCCCATCGATGTCGAATTTGACGGCAATACGTGGGTCTTGGTCGTGACGGGACCCAACACGGGCGGTAAGACGGTCTCGCTGAAAACCGTCGGCTTGCTGTGCCTGATGGCGCAAGCGGGGCTGCATCTGCCCGCCGACGAGGCGAAATTGACCGTGTTCGACGGCATTTACGCTGATATCGGCGACGAACAGAGTATCGAACAGTCCTTGAGTACCTTCTCGTCGCATATGACCAACACGATCCAGATTTTGCGCGAGTGCAACAGCCGGTCGCTGGTCTTGTTGGACGAACTGGGCGCGGGAACCGATCCGTCCGAAGGCTCGGCGCTGGCGCGCGCGGTCCTCAGCTATCTGCTGGTGCGGCGCGTAACGACGATGGTCACAACCCATCACCCGGAACTGAAAGTTTACAGCGTCGAGACGCCCGGCGTCCGTAATGCCAGCGTCGAATTCGATCTCGAAACCCTCGCGCCGACCTATCGCTTGATCGTCGGCTTGCCGGGACGCTCTAACGCGCTCGCTATCGCGCGGCGCTTGGGGCTGAACGACGAGATCATCGAAGACGCCAAGACGATGGTCGCCACCGAAGACTTGATCGCTGACGATCTGTTGGACGAAATCCACCGCACGCGCGAGGATATTCGCCGTCAACAGGCGCTCATCACGGCGATGCGCGAAGATATCGAACGCGAACGCGCGGAATTGTCCGTCCAGTTGAGCGGGGTCGAGGATGAGCGGCGCAATATCATCTCGGCGGGGCGGCGCAACATGGAGCAGGAACTCGAAGATTTCCGACGCGAATTGAAACGCCTACGCACCGATTTGCGCGACGCCTCGATGCCATTGGAAACGCTGCGCGCTGTGCAGAGTGCCGCCAACAAACTGGACGACGCGCTCAAAGTTCCGGTGCAGAATGTCGTCAATGTGCCAGAAGCCGACGTTTGGTCGCCGCGCTTGGGTGATGCCGTCTGGTTAGAGACGCTGAAGGCTGAAGGCGTCGTCACCGATTTAGAGCGCGATGAGGCGGTCGTGCAGATCGGCACGCTGCGCATTCGCGCCAAGAAACGCGATTTAAAGAAACCGACGCGCACGGAAAAAGAAGTCGCCAAGAAGCGCCGCCTGTCAGCATACGACGAAGAACGCGCGATCACCGTGCCGAAGGGCGAATCGCCGGGCTTGGAACTCGATCTGCGCGGGGATCGCGTCGAAGAGGCGATCAGCAAGCTCGATCATTACATCGATGCCGCCTATATGTCGCGGTTGCCATTCGCGCGCATCATTCATGGCAAGGGGACGGGCGCGCTGCGCAAGGCGGTCATGGAGCGCGTGCGCGAACATCCGTTGATCAGCAAAGCGATCAGCGCGCCGCTGAAAGAGGGGGGCGACGGCGTGACGATTATCTATCTATCCCCGACAGCATAAGTTTGGTTGGAGCAGTCACCATGATCGCAGCACCAGAACGCATCGCAGTGGGCATGTCGCTGGAACAATTCCTCGATGAGAACGGCGTGCGCGAGTTTGAACTGATCAATGGGGAGCGAA